>NZ_JBQFRW010000003.1:0-454862 GCF_056537625.1 Ruegeria sp. C6
CCATCAAACGGCCCTGCATGTCAACCAGACAAACCAATACCGTATCAATCTCGCCAGACGAAACCTCAGCCTTCAAATGCTCAAATGTCAGCATGCAATACCTCTGTGATATGCGAGAATTTTCGACGAAAATTCTTTGTCCCTGTAACGACCGGCCCGCGAAAGAACGGGCCGGTCAAGTATTTTATCCGTAACGATAGGGCCGCCCGGCCTTGAGCATTTCAGCGTTGTAGCGCTTGAAGATATCCACGACCTTTGCCTTGGTCTCGGATTCCGCAGCAATTTCGTCCCAGAACTTAACAGCAGCTTCTTCAACCGTCGCCCACTCTTCATCCGGGATGGTCGTCAATTGCATCTTGGTGCCGTTAACCCGCAGGTTGGCCTCGCCACCCCAATACCACCACTGGCGGTAGTAGTGCGACTGGTCACAGCAGACCTTGAACAGAGTTTGCAGATCTTCCGGCAGCTCGTTCCAGCGATCCATATTGGCAAAGAAGTGGCCGGCCCAGGCCCCCGAAATGTTGTTGGTTAGGAAGTAGTTAGTCACATCCGCCCAACCCACGGTGTAGTCTTCGGTGATGCCCGACCAGGCAATACCGTCCAACTCGCCGGTTTGAACTGCAACTTCGATGTCTTCCCACGGCAGTGTGACGGGTACCACGCCAAACTGGCTGAGGAACCGGCCTGCTGTCGGGAAGGTGAAGATGCGTTTGCCCTTCATATCCTCCAGCGAATTGATCGGATCCTTGGTCGCAAAGTGACACGGGTCCCACGCGCCGGCGCTGATGTGTTTAACGCCAACCTTCGAATACTCTTCGTCCCAGATTTCGTTCAAGCCCCACTGGTTGAACAGCACCGGTACGTCCAGCGAATAGCGCGAAGCGAACGGGAAGTAGCCGCCGAAAACAGTGACTTCGGTGGGCGAAGCCATCGAGTCATCATCCGATTGAACCGCGTCGATGGTTCCCTTCTGCATAGCGCGGAACAGCTCTCCGGTCGGGACCAGTTGATCGGCGTAGAACAGCTCGATCTGCATACGGTCACCGGCGATCTGGTTGAACATCTTGATAGCCGGGTCGATCACATGCTCGGCCAGTGCAGGACCGGCATATGTCTGCATCCGCCATGTGATCGTGCTTTGCGCCAGTGCAGGCGTTGCCAAAGGTGCCGCCGCAACCCCTATCCCCGCAGTTTTCAGAAACTTACGTCTTGTCGTCATGTCAATTTCCTCTCCGTTTAAGTTTGGGTGCCCGTGTGTCGGGCCTTCTGGTTAATTTCCGTAAACATACCCGGGCAGCCACAAGGCGATCTCGGGAAATATCATGATTATTGCGAGCGCCAGGATCATCACCCCGACAAAGGGCACGATTGAGCGGTAAATGTCCCGCAGGCTGATTTCTGGCGGAGCCATTGCGCGCATCAGGAACAGGTTGTAGCCGAATGGCGGCGTCATATACGCGATCTGGGTGGTGATGGTGTAAAGTACACCGTACCAGATCAGATCGAAGCCAAGCGCCCCCACGAGCGGCACATAGAGCGGCGCCACGATGACGAGCATTGCGGTGTCGTCCAGGAACGTGCCCATGATGATAAAGCTGAGCTGCATCAGGATCAGGATCAGCCACGGTGACAGCCCCAACTGCTCGGTGAACAGGTTCTCGATGGCCTTGACCGCGCCCAGCCCGTCAAACACCGCGCCGAAGCCTAGCGCCGCAAGGATGATCCACATGAACATGCACGAGATGGCCAAGGTTTGCTTGGTACAGTCCTCGAAAATCTTCCACGTCATCCGACGTTTGAGGACTGACGCCACAAGCGCCGCCAACGCTCCGATGGCCGAACTTTCTACCAATGAGGTCCAACCGTTCACGAACGGCAGCATCATCGCAGCGAAAATCATCAATGGCAGTGCCCCGGCCCAGAGCAGACGGAGTTTCTCGGACCTTGGGACCTCGTGCGCGTCTTCCATCGCTGGTCCCAGATGCGGCTGAAGCCGGCAACGAATCCAGATGTAGAGGATGAACAAAGACGCCATCAGCAGCCCCGGCACAATGCCTGCCAGCCAAAGTTGACCGACGGGTTGCCGCGCGATCATGGCATAAAGCACCAGAACTACCGAGGGCGGCACAAGGATGCCCAAGCTCGACCCGGCCTGAATGACCCCCGTCACCATGGTCTTGTCGTATCCGCGCCGCAGCAGTTCAGGCAGCGCAATCGTCGCCCCGATGGCCATACCGGCCACGCTAAGCCCGTTCATGGCCGAGACCAGCACCATCAGACCGATGGTGCCGATGGCAAGCCCACCGTTCACCGGCCCCATCCAGACGTGGAACATGCGATAGAGGTCATCGGCCAGACGACTTTCGCTCAGGACATAGCCCATGAAGATGAACATCGGCAGGGTCAGCAGCGGGTACCATTTCATCAGCTTCATCGCCGCCGAAAACGGAATGTCCTGCCCGCCTGTCCCCCAGAGCGCCAGTGCCGCAATGGCTGCGACGGCACCAATGGCACCAAAGACGCGCTGCCCGGTGAACAGCATCAGCATCATCGAAGCGAACATGAAGATTGCGATAAATTCCTGGCTCATGCCCGCGCTGCCCCGATCTCTTGCCCGTTGATCCGCGCAATGTCTTTGAAAAATTCTGATATCGCCTGCAGCAGCATCAGGAAGAAGCCGAAGACCATGATCGCCTTGACCGGCCAGATGTATGGCCGCCACGCGGTGGAGGATCGTTCAAGCCGTCCGACCTCTTCGCTGCCGGTCAGAAGGCCTGTGAAATAGGCGACAGGCTCATCACCCCAATAGCCCAGGCTGTACGCCGTGGATCCAAGCCCACCGTAGAACAGTACACCCAGATAAAGGATAAGCAGCAGCACCGTGAAGGCATCGAACCAGGCTTTCCGGCGATGGCTCCAATTATGGTAAAACAGATCCATTCGCACGTTCGAACCCAGTTGGATCGAATACGGCCCCCCCATGATGTAATAAGTCACCATCGCAAACTGCGCCATTTCTAGCGTCCAGAGCGAAGGCAGAAAGAAGGTCTTCGAGATCGAGGACCACAGCAGGATGCCCATCATCACGAACAGGCCCCACATCATGACCCGCCCGATCCGGTAGTTCACCGCATCGACTACACGCACATATGCTGACATTGCCTTGATCATTCGCCCACCCCGCTACAGAACGGAGCAATGGTACGATTGATCCACGGGGCCAGACAATCGGCCATGACCCGCTGCTGCTCGGCTGTCTGAATCAGATCATTCCGGATCTCGATCATGACGTTTAACAATCCGTTGGGCGCTGCGTGAAGATCCAAAGTGTGCGCCACCCCGTCTGCCGCCGAATAGGGTTCGTTCAATCGAGTAACCAGGGGCAGCTCGTGCGCGGCGCTGGCCAACATCGCCTTGGCAAAGCGGGCGTCCTGGCCATGCAGCAAACCAAGCTCAACATCGCGCGGTGTTCCGCGGTATATCGGCGTGAAACTATGAACCGTCACCATGAGTTTTAGCGTGCGGTGATGACGGATCAGAACATCCTCTAGCCCTTGGCAAAACGGCACGTATACGCCTTCAATCCGCTGCTGACGCGCATTGGCGCTCAGTTCAAGGTTCGCCGGGATCGGTGTGTCTTCACTGCATTCCGGCATAGCATCGGGGGCTTCGGGAGGGCGGTTGCAGTCATAAACCAGCCTCGACACCCCGCCATGCACCAGCACGCCGTTCAACTGCTGGGCCAGTGCCTGTGCAACCGGCAGCGCGCCCGGGTCCCACGCGATATGGCTGCGCAGTGCCTCGGCACTTAGCCCCATGTCCCCCAGTCCGTCCGGGATACGATGCGAGGCGTGTTCGCACACCACCACAACCGAAGGCTCTTCCGGCGCGTCGTCGATGTGAACGACGGGACCGAAATCAGGCTGAGCAGAGGTGAGAGTGGCGCTACGTGATTCCATTTGGAAAAAATTCCACAGAGGTTCTTAACCTGTCAATAAATTTCCTGTATAAAATTCCCCAAGTCAGATTGCATTGTCAAATTTTCCACATAAACATGGGTAGAAAGGGAAAGGAGTATTCCGTGCGAGTGACAGAAAGGCTCCTTGCGCATCGCGAAATGATGACACCGACCGAGCGGCAGTTGGTCAACGTGCTGCTGGATGATTACCCCATGGCAGGGCTTGGCAGCATTACCGAGCTGGCCAGTATCGCCTCGGTTTCCACCGCCACGGTTGCGCGGATGCTTCAGAAAACCGGCTTTGATGGCTATCCGCAGTTTCAGTCCGCGATACGTAGCGAAGTGAAAGAGATGATCTCGGGGCCCGTCGCCAAACGGGATGTCTGGCAGAATGACTTACCTGAAGAACACATTCTCAACCGCTACTCCCGCCAAGCGCTTGAGAACCAGCGGCGTTCGATTGATGAGGTCGACCCGGATGAGTTTGACAGTTTCTGCCGTATGCTTTGCGATCCCAAACGGCGTGTTTTCATCACCGGCGGACGCATAACCGGGACCCTGGCGCAATATCTCTACCTCCACCTGCAGATGATCCGTCCTGATGTGAAGCTGCTGTCAGATGCAGCGTCGTGGACTCACGATCTGCTCGAAGTGCGCGAAGGCGACGTGCTGGTGGCCTTGGATGTGCGGCGTTATGAGAACACTACTTTGTTGATCGGGCAGCTTTGCCATGAACGCGGGGCCGAGGTTGTCCTGCTGACGGATCAATGGCGATCCCCCATCCACCGGCTGGCGAAACACACCTTTGCGGTAAGGATCGCAGTGCCTTCGGCATGGGATTCCATGACTTCGCTAATGGTGCTATTGGAATGCGCCATTGCCGAAATGCAGGAACGTCTCTGGGACAGTGTCAAGCAGCGCACGGACGAGTTAGAGCAGGCCTTTGACCGGACGAAGCTGTTTCGCAAGTTCGGCCAAAGCTCGGGGTCCTGACGTCAGGTAGCGACGTTTCATAAGGTACAACTGCGCGTGAGCCCTGTTGTCAGACGCTGCGCAGACCGTACACTCCGGCGTATGACATTCATCGCTGAAAACCAATTACCTCTGCTGATACTGGCCTTTATGATCGGCCTGTTTGGCACAGGATTTCTGTTCCGCAAACCTGCAGGGCATCGGGCGTGGAAACTGGCGGATCTGGTCTGGGTCGTATTGGGTGGGATCGGTGCGCTGGTCGCCGTGTTGGCCGGGCTTTACACCTCGGACAGTTCGCGGCTGGACCGGCAGATCGACGTTGCTTATGCCGCCACGCTTGCATTCGACCGTGATGCCGCGCGGTTTCGGCTGAGGTTCTGTGACCCCGCTTACGACCCGGATACAGCTGTTTTGTGCGAAAAGGTAGAGTTTCTGTCCGCCTCAACCGCAAGCAATGCCGATTTACCGTTGTTCATCGCGGTCACGAACGAAGTAGCCCCGCTTCAAGGCCTGCATTTTCTATTCGGCCGCACGTCGAGTGATGACATGGATGAGGCCCGCGAGATGGCCGCGAAAGCGGATGCCTTCAGCATCGATCAATTTCTCGTCTTCACATCTCTGGACGATGATACACAAACCGCAATTGACAACATGCGGCGCAAGGTGCCTGCGATTGCCGGTGATTATCTGATCCTGGCCCAAAGCTATGACGATCTGATCGAACAGGTCGGCAAGCTCAAGGATGAATGGGAATATCTGCAGGCGAATGCGCATATTTTGGTACTACAGATCATTGCCCTATGTCTGGTAAGTTTTGCTGCACCGTTTCGTCTGGGCAAATCCATCGTTGAGCTACGCACAGCCTTCAACGCCGATACGACTGCGCCAGCAGATGCGGATCAGCCCCCAGAAAGTACCGCGCCAGAGTCCAAAGGTTCCGCGCGCCCCGCCGAAACCAACCCTGACGGATATAGCGTTCCGCACTCGTAACCGCGTCTGCTTTCAACAGCACCGGGCGCGGCAAAGCGCGGATCAAGGCGACATCCTCCATCAGTGGCTGATCTGGGAATCCTCCGACAGAGTCATAATCCCTGCGGCGTACCAACAGCCCCTGATCGCCGTAGGGCATACCAAACACTCTGCTACGCAGGTTGGCCCAACCAGCAACCCAGCGGGCACCAATCCCGCTGACGCGAAACCGCAATCGGAAGGCTGCTGGCCTGTGCGAACGCAGATGCTCTGCCACGATGGCGCTCCAGCCTGACTGCAACTCGGTGTCGGCATGCAGGATCAGCAGCCAGTCGCCAGATGCTTTGGCACACCCCCTTTGCAACTGCCCTCCCCTTGACGCCGGACCTGTTACGATCATGGCTCCGGCTTCATCCGCCATCTCAAGTGTTGGGTCATCTGAGCCGCCATCGGTCACGATTAACTCTCGGATCAGGCCTGAATGAAGCCCTTCCATCAAAGCCTGCAGCGTTCCCGGCAGGGAATGCCCCGAATTCAGGGTCGGAATCACGATGCTGATCGGGGCGGACACGTCTGAAACCCTCTGGTCATGGCGGCGCGATTTCCTATATCACGAAGCCAGACGAATTGACGAGGATCAACCCATGTCCAATCGCCGCATTCTGCGCCTGACCGGCAACGATACTGATAGCTTTCTGCAGGGGCTGATCACAAATGACGTGCAGCGGCTGGACGACGGGCTGGTCTACGCCGCCCTTCTGACCCCGCAGGGCAAGTACCTGGCTGACTTCTTTCTCAAACGAGACGGTGAGTCGGTGCTGCTGGATGTGGCCGAAGTGCTGGCCGACGGGCTTGCCAAACGACTGACGATGTACAAGCTGCGTGCAGATGTGACCATCGACCAGACCGACCTGAACGTACAACGCGGCACCGGCCCCGCGCCCGAGGGCGCCCTACCCGACCCGCGGCATCCTGATCTGGGATGGCGCGCTTATTCTACCGCTCTGGAAAGTGATGACGGTACGGACTGGGATGCGATCCGCGTCCGTCACTGTATCCCCGAAACCAGCATCGAACTGACGCCAGACAGCTATATTCTTGAGTCCGGGTTCGAGGCGCTGAATGGCTTGGACTTCAAGAAGGGCTGCTATGTCGGACAAGAGGTCACCGCGCGCATGAAGCACAAGACTGAGTTGCGCAAAGGTCTGCGCGTTGTCGAGATCGCGGGCACCGCTCCGGTCGGGACCGAGATTCACTCCAGTGGTAAACCCGCCGGGGTGTTGTTTACACAGTCTGGCGGAAAGGCGATCGCATACCTTCGGCTGGATCGCGCGGGGGACGAGATGCAGGCAGGTGGCGCGACGATAAAACTGCCAGGTTGATTTTGTTGCTGAACCGGCACGCCCATTCTTTTGAAACTGTTTGCGTATTTGACGCGGCCGGGCCGCGCGCTATCACTGACTGCAATTGGCCTAACGGGATACGTGCATGTTTCGCCTCTATACCGCGATATGGCGTGTCAGCGCCGGACGGCAAATCATCCTTATTCTGCTGTCATTGGCGGTGGCTGCGCTGGCGGCTGCTCCGCTTGAGTTCCAGCGCGACATCGTCAATCACCTGACATCTGATAGCATCGAAGTGGATCGCCTGCTGTTGCTGGGCGCTGGGATGATGGGCGTCATCCTGTTGAGCCTTACGTTGAAATGGGTGCTCGGGTATCGCTCTGGAACGCTGGGCGAGGACATCATCCGACTGATCCGGGGACGGTTGCTTGCCCGATCAATCGATCTCAGCGAAGAGGGGCAAGACCTTCGTTCGGGCACGATGACAACGGCCGTATCCGCTGAGGCGGAAGAGCTGGGTAAGTTCGCAGGCGGTGCATTTTCTGACCCCGTGGTGCAAATCGGCACATTGATCAGCGTAATCGGCTACATCTCTTCCACCCAACCGGGGCTGGGCTTGATCGCACTTTCCATGATCGTTCCGCAGATCATTATCGTTCTGGCCTCTCAGCGAAAAGTGAACATCTTCGTGGCCGAGCGTGTTCGAATCCTGCGCAGCGCGACCGACCGCTTGACGCACGAGGATATCGAGGCGACATCGCGAGCGATTGAGAAACAGTTCGACGAGATATTCGAGACCCGCCGCAAGATGTTCATCTGGAAACTCTCGGCCAAGTTCCTGCTGAGTGTCATCAATGGCGCAGGGACTGTTGGGATTCTGATGCTGGGCGGCTGGCTGGTGTTGCAGGGTAAAACCGATGTCGGCACCGTCGTGGCCGCGATAAGCGGTCTCGGACGCATTCAAGGCCCGACCGCTTTCTTGATCGCGTTCTACCGACAGGTCAGCGCCAATCGCATCAAGTACGAACTG
The DNA here is from genome assembly GCF_056537625.1 of Ruegeria sp. C6. Classification (NCBI taxonomy): domain Bacteria; kingdom Pseudomonadati; phylum Pseudomonadota; class Alphaproteobacteria; order Rhodobacterales; family Roseobacteraceae; genus Ruegeria; species Ruegeria sp. C6. Next base: position 8,273 of record NZ_JBQFRW010000003.1, read on the forward strand.
ATGCTGGAGCTGTTTGGAGATCATCCCGAGCGCTATCGCATTCGGAGCTAAAAAAGGGCCGCAGAGCGACCCTTTTGCACCGAACTATCGTCCGCTTACGCGCGTTCGGAATACTCCATGGTCTCGGTATTCACTACGATCATCTCATCCTGCCCGATAAAAGGTGGCACCATGACCTTGACGCCATTGTCCAGAACCGCTGGCTTAAACGAGTTCGCCGCAGTCTGACCCTTCACAACCGGCTCGGTCTCGACGATCTTGCAGGTCACTTTTTGGGGCAGCGTGGCGTTCAGCGCCTCGCTTTCATAAAACTCCACTACGATGGTCATGCCGTCCTGCAGAAACGGGCGGCGCTCACCCAGCAGTTCCGAAGGCAGTTCGATCTGCTCGTAGGTCTCGGAATCCATGAACACCAGCATGCCATCGGATTCGTACAGGAACTGCTGATCCTTCTGCTCAAGGCGCACGCGTTCGACTTTGTCGGCCGAACGGAAGCGTTCGTTCAGCTTTGAGCCATTGCGCAGGTTGCGCAGCTCGACCTGGGCAAAAGCTCCGCCTTTGCCGGGCTTTACGTGATCCACTTTGACCGCCGCCCACAGTCCGTCATTATGCTCAAGCACATTGCCGGGGCGAATTTCGTTCCCATTTATCTTGGGCATGACTTAAATCCTTCACAAACGGTTGATGCGTCAGTTCTCGTCCCTATATCTGGCGTGACCACACCTGACAAGACAACGAAACCTAGTGCTGCACCTGCAGCGAGCCATGCAAATGACGCAACGCAACTATGCATTTTAGGTGTATCCGAATCGCATGTAATAGGTCATAAGGACCGTCACGCCGAAAATTGCAAGAGCAAGAAAAACAGGAAAGACGAGATGAGAGATTTCGTTGACGGCACTGCCTTTAACAACGAACAAGGCAATCGTGCACGCAAACTTTTCGCAGCCGTTGTACTGGCTGCTCTGGATGATGCCATCGCCGACGACAAGAAGTATGGCAACGGACCGGAACAAATTGCCCGTTGGGCACGTTCGCGCGATGGGCGCGAAGTACTATCGTGCGCCGGCATCGACCCCAATGAGCGGGTTGTAGGCGGGCTGATGGAATTTGTTGGTCGCGGCGTACGGACGTCCGTCGCCCTGTCCCGCGAAGAAAGCGAACGCCGGAATGCGGCTCAGCAGGCCGAAGCTGCCTGATTGTTCCCCGCATCCGATTGAAAAAACGCGCCCTGACATCGGGGCGCGTTTTTCTTTGGGCTGATTGGTCAGATCAAAAATACATGATCCATTGCCACGCCACCCAAAGCTCGGCCGCCAGTAACAGCGCAAAGAACAGTTTTGCCGAAACCGACAGGCCGCGCTGCCAAAGCACCACATAGGCGGCAATGCAAATCGTCACTGAGATCGGCGCGATCCAAGCTGCATGATGTGTGCTGTCCCAATAGCTGATCGGACTGTGAAAGACCCATGAACTGATCGGCCAGAACTGCGGTCGGCCATCGCCTGCGTGCAATAGGAAATCCATCACCAAATGAAGTATCCCTGCGGATGCGCCAATGGTCAGCAGGTGCCAGCCGCGCCACAGCCCGAGTGCAAGTGCCACTCCCCACAAAATGAACGAGTTATCGATGGCGAATACGGTTTGCCACGCGGGTGAAAAGTAAAGCTGATCAAACACCACCTGTGCCGGGATGTTCAGGATGTGCAGCGAAACGCCGGCCATCAAGTATAGCGACAAATCCGGCAACAAGGACCCAAACAGAGCTGCCCATAGCGTCGCGCCCCGGGCCGGGCGGGCAAAAACAGCAGCACCGATCAAAAGATGCGCAGGCGTATTCATATGGGGCTTTTCCTTTGGCCTTAAATCAGGTCATCTGCGCCCGAGCATAGGAGACAGGCCATGGCGCGGTCCATCATGATTCAAGGCACCGGCAGCAATGTCGGCAAATCGGTTTTGGTGGCCGGGTTGGCCCGTGCCTATACGCGACGCGGGTTGCGCGTGGCTCCGTTCAAGCCGCAGAACATGTCGAACAATGCCGCTGTTACGGAAAACGGCGGCGAAATCGGGCGCGCGCAAGCCCTGCAGGCGCGGGCGGCCAAACGACCGACGCATACGGATATGAACCCAATCCTGCTCAAACCCGAAACTGATACCGGCGCGCAGATCATTCTTCAGGGCCAGCGCGCAGGTACAATGAAGGCGGGCGATTATCGCAAGGACAAGTCTAAGCTGCTGGGGGCGGCTCTGGAAAGCTTTGAAAGGCTTTGCAGCGACGCTGATCTGGTGTTGATCGAAGGCGCGGGTAGTCCGGCAGAAACTAACCTGCGCAAGGGTGACATCGCCAATATGGGATTTGCTTGTGCCGCACAGGTTCCGGTGGTTCTGGTGGGCGACATTCATCGGGGTGGCGTGATCGCTCAGATCATGGGGACGCAAGCCGTCTTGGAGGCCGGGGACCTTGCGATGATCCGGGGCTTTGCGATTAACCGCTTCAAGGGCGATGTCTCCCTGTTCGATGAAGGGCGCGACGATATCGCATCCCGGACCGGCTGGCCCTGCCTGGGCGTGGTGCCCTGGTTCCATGATGCATGGAAGCTGCCGGCAGAAGACATGATGGACATCCGCTCTCATACCGGGGGGGCATGCAAGATCGCTGTGCCTCAGCTTGAGCGGATGGCCAATTTCGACGATCTCGACCCGCTTTCCGCCGAACCAGGCGTTACGGTCGAGATCATCCCAGCAGGCCGCCCCCTGCCCGGAGATGCCGATCTGGCGCTGTTGCCGGGCAGTAAGTCTACAATCGGCGATCTGGCCTATTTCCGGGCGCAGGGTTGGGATATCGACCTTTATGCCCATGTCCGCCGCGGGGGTCATGTTCTGGGCCTGTGCGGGGGTTATCAGATGCTGGGCAAAACCATCTCGGACCCCGATGGCGTCGATGGACGCCCCGGTCGGGTCGAAGGGCTGGGATTGCTGGATGTCAGCACGACAATGGCCGGAGAAAAGCAGGTTATCCTGCGCTCAGCAACCGCCCTGCCCGGTCATGAACCCGTCAGCGGATATGAGATCCACATGGGCCGTACTGATGGCCCGGATTGCGCTCGGGCCTGGCTGCAGATCGAAGGTCGCCCGGAAGGTGCCGCCAGCGCCAATGGGCGCATACGCGGCAGCTATCTGCATGGGATTTTCACCTCGGACACGTTTCGCGCCAGCTATCTGGCAGAACTTGGCGTGACATCGGAAACAGCTTACGAAGACGGCGTCGAACAAGTGCTGGACGACCTTGCCGACCATCTGGAACAGCATATGGATCTGGATCTGCTTCTCGCGATGGCGCAGACGCCACGCACCAGTTAGACCTCAGTCAACATCCGCTGCGGCGATCGCCCGCGTGATCTCACGCCGAACCATCTTGCGCAGGTTTTTCGTGATCCGTTCGCCCAGCGCGCCCTGCAGCTCTTCCCGGACGATCTGGGCGACGAGTTCGCGCAATTCCTCTTCTCCGATTGTAACATCGGTCGGCTTCTGTGCCATATCTTCCACCACCTCCGGGTCGCGAATAAATGTGGCTTCGGATTTTGGTTCAGCCGCCTGGGACTGCGCAAAAGCCCTGTCTACTGGCCATTCAACAGCCTGCGTCTTGGTGCCAGAGTAGTCATCATCGCTCTCGCCATCAGGCTCCCACTGATCCTCGGTGCGCGCGATAGCAGCTTCCAAAGCTTCAATCTTGGCGCTGAGGCTTCCCGCTAGGTCGCGCTTTGGTGCGTCTGCCTTGGCGTCGACATCACCAGCGCGCACAATATCGCTGGGTTGCAGCCGCATCGGTTCGGCAGGGTTGCTTGGCGCATTTGCGGCCTGCTTTGCGGTACTGTCACCCGCGCTATGCTGGGGCATCAGTTTCAAGGGCGCGGCCTTCTTGGCGATCAGCGGTTCATTGCTGACGCGCAGCGCATCCGTTAAAACCAACCGGCCCGGCTTGGCAGCCGGGGCCGTCGGAACAAATATGAATTCTGATTCGTCATGCGCGTCCTCGTCGACCATTCGCTTAACCGACGAAAGAACGTCCTGAATATTGGCGCTTACAACACGATCTGACATTATTTTCTACCGCTCTAACCTAGGCCCGATTGTAGCCAATCTGAGCCAGCGCCACAACAGGTAGCGATGCCCTTTAGTCGCGGCGCAATGCCTTGAGCACTCGATCCAGATCGCGGCTTTGCTTACTGACCTGCGACGGCGCCTTTTTCACAAGGTTGTAATACAGGGTCGGATCATAGATCTGCACTGCAAGACCCAAACGCTCTGCCGTCAACAGCCCCTGGGCTTGCAGCAGTTCATATGCAGCCCGCGACCGCTCGGTTCGGGATGCTACCTCGGCCAATTGCGCGTCCAGCAAATCCTGCTGGGCATTCAGGACGTCCAAGGTCGTCCGTGCACCCAACGTTGCTTCTTCACGAATACCGTCAAACGCCACCTGCGAAGCACGAACCCGTTCCGTTGACGCCCGCAGGCTTGCAGTTGCCGCCTGAAACGCAGCATAGCGATCGGCAACACCTTGTGTGATGTCTTTCTGAACGTTCAGAAGGTTGGCACGCGACGCATCACGAGTTGCCATCGCACGACGCACCGCTGCCGCCAGACCGCCACCGGAATAGATCGGCTGATTGAAGTTCAGTGAGATCGTCGCATCGTTGATGTAATCGTCATTGTCGTAGCTCTCGGTAATGCCCGCATCCGCATTCAGGCTGACATTCGGACCCAGATTTGCACGCTGCTGCTGCACGATCAGGTCCAGCGCACGCACCTGATGCTGTGCGGAAAGAATCGCAGGGTGGTTACGCTGAGCCAAATTCACCGCATCCGCCTCTGAACGCGGCAGGTTGGGCAGCCTTGGCTGACCAGCCGTCCGCCCAGGTGTCTTGCCAACGGCGTTTACGTATTCAGCCTGCGCAATGCTCAGGTTACCACGTGCGACCGCCAAATCGGCCTGAGAGCTGGCCAATTGTGCCTCGGACAGGGCAACGTCGGTACGTGTAACCTCACCTACTTCAAAGCGATCCTGTGATGCGCGCAGTTCTTCCGCCGACACTTCCACGTTGTTCTGGCGGATCGCAACCGTCTCTTCCTGCAGCAGAACACCTAGATAGGCGTTCGCGGCTCTGATCAGGATTTGTTGTTCAATATCAATAAGAGACTGACGGGTGGATAGCACAGTTTCCTGCGCCGATTGCTTGCCAAGGATGGAAGCGCCACCGTCATAGATCAACTGGCTCAGCGTGAGACCGGAAAAAAAGCTCGAAGGCTCGCGCGTCGTGATCAAGCTGCTCGTATTGGTGCGCGTGTAATCCCGGCTCACCCGCACGGTCCAGTTGATGATCGGACGCAGCGCCGAGAGCGCAATGGCGACATCTTCATCCGCTGCGCGTAACAAGGCACGGTTCTGCTCAAGCAGGCCGCTGGTGTTATACGCGCCGATGAATGCATCGGTCAGATTATCTGCCCAAACCGACCTTCCGGGCATCACACTTAATGCAACACCAGCAGCCAAGGTCAGGCCTTTGACCAGCTTTCCTGTCGTCGTCCCGCGCATAACTAAGTCCTCTCAAATCGAAATTACGCAACCACCAGCGCAGTTTGCGCCGGTGTTTTCAAGTAATCAAGGCATCAAAATACTTCTATTACCAACTATAGCGAAAATGCACACTCAGCGCAAAATGCGGGCAAAATCGGTGCGCTAGCATTGAATACAAATCGCCACGAGACACGGCCTGAGGACTTGAGACCCATACGAACCGTGCCAAGATCACCCTCCATGAACAGGCAAATGATCCGGCCCCCATCCTTGAGTTGATCCAGCAAAGTGTCTGAAAGCTGCTCGACCCCACCCTGAATCATGATCACATCGTAGGGTCCATGCTCAACCGCGCCTTGTTCAAGCGGTCCTTCATGAACAATGGCGTTGTCTACATCAGCTTCCATCAGAAGCGTCTGAGCTTCAGCCGCCAATGCCGGGTCGGACTCGACTGCCACAACCAACTCTGCCATTCGCGCGGCAATTGCGGTTGAGTAACCCAGCCCCGGCGCAATATCCAGCACCACTTCATCATTGGAAATGTTGACTGCGTCCAACATCTTAGCCAGCGTCCTGGGCTCAAGCAGACAACGTCCATCACCCAACTCGACCAGATCACCAACATAGGCTGCCTCACGTTGCGCATCCGGCACGAAATTTTCGCGCGCAACGCTCAGCATCGCATCAATGATAGGGAATTTGGTCACATCCGAGGGCCTGACCTGAGTATCAACCATCGTAAGGCGCCGGGCTGCGAAATCTGTCATGTGATCGCTCATTCCTTATCAGACTGTTATCTGGCTTTTGCCACATCCGCCTGCCTGCAGCAACGGGCCAGATTGCATTTCCGGGCGCGGCAAAAACGTACCATTGGGGTATTGTCAAATTTCCAAACAAGACAGAAATAATCGCACTCAAGGCTATGGACGTTCATCCTGAAAGCTGATAGAACGCCCATCACACCACGGCAAGTTATTGATATTGCTTAAAAAGGCGAGTTGGCGGAGTGGTGACGCAGCGGATTGCAAATCCGTGTACACCGGTTCGATTCCGGTACTCGCCTCCAATTCACTCTAGATCATTGACTTAGGGCGATTACGTTGTCCGCCTTGTGCGCATTTTCCTGGAAAACGACAACACGCTACGCCAGTCCCACCTGCGCCAGCTGTTTCGGCACTTCACCAAAATTCTCCGGCTCCTGTACTACGCAGTTCTAGACGGTGTTGGCTGCAAAGCGAAGGCGCTGGCGACAAACTATGTCGCCGTGTTTCAGAATCTGGATAAAAGGCACCTGAAGCCATGAGGAACGACAGGCGGCATACCTCAACTTCAATCGCCTAGATAAGTCCAGCGGTAGTGGGGTGGCGTAGGGCCTTTGTTGCGTCCGCCTTGCTGAGTCTGCTCCCAGGCATGGGCCAGAATGCCGACCGACCGCGAAAGGCAAAACAAGCCTCGTGCCAATGGCGGGGCAAAGCCTAGCTCTGCATAGATCACTGCCGTGACACCATCGATATTCATCGGCACCGGCTTGCCTTTCCGGCGCATCAGGTCGGTTTCCACGGCTTGCCCGACTTTCATGAACCGACCTTCGCAGGCGTCCTGTTCGACTGCATCAGCAACCAGGGCCATCAGCCGGGGTGCGCGCGGGTCCGTCGGTGTATGGAACCGATGCCCGAAACCCGGCAGTATCTTCCCGCGTTCGGCGATCCAGTCGTCCAATGCCTGTTCTGGGCCTTCGGCATGGGCGTCTACAAAGTGATAAAGCTCCATCGCCTGCTCGCCGGCACCACCATGGATGTCACCCAGCATGTTAACAGCACTCGCCATCGCGTTGTTAAGAGACAGCCCGCAGGTCACCGCCATTCGTGCAGCCGCGATCGAGGGGGCTTGCGGGCCGTGATCCACGGCGGCGACCAAAGCGGCCTCGAACAATCGAGCCTGCGCAGGTGTCGGTCTGTCACCCCGCACCATAAACCAGATCATTTCAGCGAAACCCAGATTGCCGATCAGGTCTTGAATCGGCTGGCCACGCAGTTCAATGCGCCCGGGCTCCATATCGATGATGGCGGTGCGCCACCAATCGGCAACATCGCTCATATCACCCTCTCATGTCGCAACGTTTCGATCTCTGCGTCCGACAGTCCAAGCTCGGCCCAAATCGAGAGGTTGTCGGCCCCAAGATCCGGTGGCGCGGATCGTGGCATGCGGCGTGCGCCATCAATGACCACTGGGCTGCCCGCAAGGCGTAACCTCTCTCCGTGCGCCGACAGAGTTCCAATCAGCCCGCGACCTGAGAGTTGATCGTCGGACAAAGCCTGCGGCACCGTCATAACCGGCCCGGCCGGTACACCCAACGCATTCAACTCTTGGACCCAATCACTGGATGGACGGGTAGAAAGCGTGCGTTCCAGCTCTTGACGCAATTCATGCCGGTTGGTCTTGCGATCCTCGCGGGTTAGGTAGTCCGGATGCGTCAAAAGGTCGGCGCGGCCCAGATGTTGGGCGAGCGCATGCCATTGTTCGTCGCGATTGGCGGCGATATTAATAGGGTTGTCGGATGTGGCAAAAGTTCCGGACGGGGCCGAGGTTGTGTTTTCGTTCCCATGCGGCGCAGGAGTCACGCCACCGACCAGATAGTTGGACACCACCCACCCCATGGTCGAAACCACCGCCTCGTTCATTGCGACATCAAGGAATGCCCCGCGCGGGTTGGCATTCAAGGCCGCGCTTATGGCAAAGGCCGCCGTCATCCCGCCGACGGTATCTGCCAGAGGATAGCCGACCCGGTAAGGCGCGGTATCCGACGCACCTGTGATTGACATGACACCGCTGATCCCCTGCACGATCTGGTCATAGGCCGGGTCATCCCGGCGTGGTCCATCCTGACCAAACCCGCTGATGGCACAATAAATCAGTCTGGGGTTCTCGGCGCGCAGAACCTGATACCCCAGCCCAAGCCGGTCCATCACGCCGGGCCGGAAGTTCTCGACCAGCACATCGGCAGTCTTGACCAGCCGCTTGAGCAGAGCCTTTCCCCGATCAGCCTTCATATCCAAAGTCACGGATTTCTTGTCTGCATTCTGCGCCAGAAAGCTGATGCCCATGCCGGCCTTGTTCCGATCAGGATCCGCCCCCAGCACACGGGCCAGATCTCCGCTGCCGGGGCGTTCGACCTTGATCACTTCGGCCCCCATCAGGGCCAGTTGGTAGCAACAATACGGCCCGGCCAGGACATTAGTCAGGTCAAGAACCCGGATGCCTGAAAGTGGCTCAGTCGCCATCGGCCACGCCTGCCGCTCGCGCCTTGGCGCGACGTGCGCGGTAACTGGGCAACAGCACCAGAAGGAGGGCAATCACCAACAGGCCCAGCGTCATCGGACGTTCCCAGATAAAGGCGATGCCGTCATACAGCTGCATGGAACGGGCGAAGTTATCCTCCATCATGCCGCCAAGGATGAAACCGATCAGCAGCGGTGCCAGAGGGTAATCGGCAAATTTCAGTGCTGTGGCGCAGACGCCGAAGCCGACCAATATCAGCAGTTCCGTGGCATTGTTCTGCCCGATATAGGCCCCCATGAGGGTGAAGAACAAAATGAACGGGATCAGATAGTTGCGCGGTACTGCAAGCACCTTGGCGATATAGGGGATCAACGGCAGGTTCAGGATCAGCAGCACCAGATTGCCAATGAACATCGACATGATGACAGCCCAGAATACCTGTGGCTCGTCGATCATCAGGCGCGGACCCGGTGTCACATTCAGCGCGATCAGGGCGCCCAACAAAATGGCCGTAGTTCCGGAACCTGGAATGCCGAGCGTCAGCAACGGAACAAAGGAACCGGTACAGGCAGCATTGTTAGCTGTCTCGGGTGCTGCCAGACCTTTGATCGAGCCTTTGCCGAACTCCTCCTGCTCTTCTTTCGGGGCAATATTGCGTTCAACCGCATAGCCAAGGAAACTGGCAATCGTTGCCCCTGCCCCCGGAAGCACACCGATAAAGAAACCCTGCACAGATTGGCGACCAACCACCGGAGCGATGGCCTTTGCCTCGGATCCTGTGATGCGCAGGTCCTTGATTTCGCCTTCGTCGCCTTGCAGGTCCTTGGGTTTGAGAACCAGAAACAGCGCTTCGGGCAGGGCAAACATCGCCATTGCAAGCGTGATGAAACCAAAGCCGGACTGCAGATCCATGATCCCCATCGTGAAACGCGGCAAGTTGAACAGCGCGCCCTCGCCGACGGTGGCCATGATCAGCCCGAGAATGGTCATGACAATTGCCTTGGCCACCTGTCCGGTTCCCGCAAAAGCGGCGATGGCGGACAGACCCACTACCATCAAGGCAAAGTACTCAGCCGAGTGGAACAGCAGTGCGACCGAGGATAATGCAGGCGCAAAGACCATCAGTAGCAGCGCGCCTATCGTACCCCCGGCGAAACTGGCGATAGCGGCAACTGTGAGCGCCTTCCCGGCTTTGCCCTGACGAGCCATCGGATAGCCGTCGAAGCTTGAGGCCACGGTTCCCGCGACCCCCGGCGCGTTCAGAAGAATGGAAGATGTCGAGCCACCAAAGATCGCGCCGTAATAGACACCGGCAAGCAGGATCAATGCGGCGGACGGATCGCCCATCGAAATGGCGACCGGAATCATAATGGCGATGATCGACATCGGCCCAAGACCGGGCAGCATGCCGATGAATGTACCAATCAGACAGCCCGCTATGACCATCAACAGGTTTTGGATGGAGAATGCCGTTTGTAGGCCGATCAACAATCCTTCAAGCATGTCAGCCTCCGAAAACGCCCGGCAAGGGTCGCATGTAGATGCCAAGAACCTCTTGCACGAGGTACCAGACTGAACCTGTAGCGATTACGGCAACCGGCAGCATGACGTGCCATTTGCGTTCGCCCAGAATGAAAGAACCGAGGATCAGGAACCCGGATGTCGAGATCAGAAATCCAACCGGACGCAGGCACAGCGCATAGGCAACCATCAAAGCCAGCAACAGCAGCGCCTGGCCCAAGTGATATTCGCCCAGCCTCCGATAATCGATATCAGCCTCTTTGGGCTCAGCCTTTTCAAAGCCCAACAGAATAATCGTTGTGGCAATTATCCCCAAAATCGACAGCACCTTGGGAAAGGTGCTCGGCCAAATGGGGTTGCGCTGCATGAAGGGGGGCAGACTGCCATCCATCGTGAACCAAGCAGTGTAGCCATATGTCAGGCATATGCCCAGCAAAACGAGCGCGATCCAGCGATCCAGCGCCATGTTTCCCCCTCCTTTGATTTATTGTTGGTTGAGGCAGAGCGGTTGCCCGCTCTGCCCGAGGTATCCTTACAGGAAACCCAACTTTTTCATCAGATCGCCGATCTGCTTTTCCTGCTGTTCCAGGAACGATTGGAAATCAGCACCCGAGTTGTGGATGTTCACCCAACCGTTACGGGCGCGGACCTCTTCCCATTCAGGTGTGTCATACATCTTGGCGATGGCTTCTTGATAAGCGACCAGCTTATCCTCGGGCAGACCAGGAGCAGCAAAGAACCCACGCCAGTTCACGAAAGTTGTGTCGATGCCCTGCTCTTTCATGGTCTGCGCATCAGGGGCTGCATCCACGCGCTCTTCTGCGGTGACGCCAATGATCTTCACCTCACCCGCATTCGCCAGATCGACAGCCTCCGAGAAACCGGTCGACAGCGCGGCAATCTCACCGGACAGAAGCGCGGCCATCGCTTTGCCACCTGCATCATAGGGGATGTACTTCACGCCCAAAGCGTCCTTGCCTGCCGCTTCCATAACCATCGCCGCGACCAGATGGTCCATCCCACCCGGCACAGAACCGCCGCCGATGGCCGTTGTACTTGGATCGGCGTCATACGCGGCTAGCAGGTCCGCCATTGAATTGATGGGGCTGTCTTTGCCCACAACAATCGCGGCGTAATCGCCGATCGTGCCCGAGACCAGTGTCAGGTCGCGGAAATTGTGCGGGAACACTCCGGTCAGAGAGCGGATCACGATCGGGGTCGAGTTGACCATAAGCGTGCCGTGGTTGCTGTCGGCGTTTTCGATCAGATATCCAATGGCTTTACCACCGCCGCCGCCCGACATGTTTTCGTAGGATGCAGTTCCCACGAGACCCGCATTCGTCAGCGCCTCACCAGTGCCACGGGCCGTGCCGTCCCAGCCGCCTCCTGCGCCACCGGGGATCAGAAAGTGGATGCTATCTACGACCTCTTCAGCGAAAGTCGGTCCAGCCAGACCAATAGCGGTCACAGCCGCGATCAGGGCGCGACGGCCCAGTTTGATTGTCGTCATGAATTCCTCCCGTTTGACAACCGGCCGCAGTGCGGCTCAGATTATTCGAAACCTAAACACATCAACCTGACATCAACCTGTCATGGGTGAAATTACTATTGGATCCCGATGAAATTCCTCTTGGTCGAAGACAATCTGGACCTCGCCAATGCCATAAGTTCGCGCATGCGACTGGACGGGCATGTGGTTGATCACGCAGAGAAAATAGAAGATGCTGTGGCCTTTGTTGAAATCGATGAGTATGACCTGATCCTGCTGGACATCATGCTTCCCGACGGGGACGGGCGCGATTTCCTCAAACGGCATCGCGCCAGCCATCTGGACACACCTGTCATCGTTCTGACCGCCCGCAGTCAAGTGTCGGATCGAATCGGCTCACTCGATCTTGGGGCGGACGATTATGTCACCAAGCCCTTCGACCATGCCGAACTTGAGGCGCGCTGCCGCGCAGTGCTGAGACGCAAATCCGGCAAGACCAAAACGACGATTGAAATTGGCGGCGTCGTCTTTGATCCGGTTGCGGGTTATTTGACGGTGGGCGACGACATCGTCTCGCTTCGCAACCGCGAACTGCGCTTGTTGGAACTGCTGATCAACGCCCCCGGTCAGGTGTTTTCTAAGCAGAAGCTGGCGGACCGGTTGTTCTCCTACGACGACAATGTTTCGGACAATGCCATCGAGGTGTATGTTGGACGACTGCGTAAGCATCTGGAAAAATCGGACCTCAGGATCACAACGTTGCGCGGTTTGGGCTACAGGCTGGATCATGGCAATTAATCCAAATGTTTCCGGATCACTGCGAAACCGTCTTGCGCTAACGCTAATCGGCGGTGCCGCGATTCTGGCCCTCGTGCTGTTCTTTGCTGTCCGCGACTATGCAGTTCAGGTTGCCCAGCAAGGTCAGGACAACATTCTGGGTGCCTCAGTCACCTCGATCCTCGATGCCGCGGCGCTGCGTGGAGGCGAGCTTGAAGTCGATATCCCCTATGCTGCCTTTTCCATGCTGAGCACGCCGTCGGACGACCGGGTGTTTTATGCGATCTTTCAGGATGGCGAGTTCTTGTCCGGCTACGAAGATCTGGCCCCGACTCAAGGACCCGCTGATGGAAAATGGACCTTTCGCTTCGATGAAGTGCGCGGTGAAAACGTTCGTCAGGTCAGTGCCAGCCGTACACTGGTTGGGCTGGGAAATCAGACAGAAATCGAAGTGGCCTTGGGACAGACCCAAGATGCGCTGTCGGAGACGCTGGATCAAATCTCACGCAATGCTGGCCTTTTGGGATTGGGGTTCTTTGTGCTTGCGGCTGTATTGTCCTTCTGGGTGAGTTCGGCCACCATCGGCCAGCTCGACAGATTAACGACATCCGTCACCCGTCGGGGACCGCAAGATCTCAGCCCATTCAAAAAACCAGTACCGCGTGAAATGGCGCCTTTGGTGTCATCGCTGAATTCGCTGATGGGACGCCTGGACCAGTCACTCAGCCAATCCGAGGACTTTATCGCCGAGGCCGCCCATAGGGTCCGCACCCCGCTGGCAACGGTCAGGTCTTATGCCGAGGCGACGCTGCAACGGGTCGAGAGAGAAGACAACCGCGAGGCGTTACGATCAATGATGCGCGCCATCGACGAAAGCTCTCGGGCTGCGGGGCAACTACTGGATCACGCCATGATCACATTCCGCGCCGACCATCTGGAGCGCGAGGATATCGATCTGGTGACTCTGATCCGAGAGCTTGTCCAGCGCTTGACGCCCATCGCTGAAATGAAAGACCTTTCGCTTGCTTTGAGCGGCGATCCGCAGGTCATGTATTCGGGCGACCCCATCCTCATCCAAAATGCGGTGCGGAACATGGTAGACAATGCGCTTAAATATGCGCCAGCGGACAGTACCGTAGTCATCGATGTCGCAGGGTCACCCACAGCCCGGATCACGGTCAGTGACCAGGGGCCAGGCTTTCCGCCAGATGAAATCGAAACGCTCACAAGACGTTTCGAACGTGGTCAGAACGCGGCGGGAACCATCGGATCGGGCCTCGGGCTAACCATTGCCCAGGACGTCGCGGTCGCCCATGGTGGCACGCTGGTACTGTCAAACAAAGCGGAGGGCGGCGCATGCGTTATCTTGTCACTCTGATCCTATGCCTGTTCGCCTGCGGCGCAGGGGCTCAGGATTGGGAAGACCGACAAATATTCAACGAAAGTGCCGACGGCCCCCGACTGCGGGTCATTTCCAGCACCGATACCGCCCTGTTTGCGCCGCTGATCGAGGATTTCGTCGCCCAGAATCCAGCGATATCGGTCGAATATCTGGTGACCGGCACGGCCGATATCGACCGACGCGTCCGAGCCACGCCAGAAGCGTTCGACGTTGTCGTTTCCAGCGCGATGGACCTGCAACTGAAGCTCGCGAATGACGGATATGCGCTGGCGCTTAACGATCTTCCACACCCCCCTTGGGCGCAATGGCATCAAAGCCTGTTCGCCTTCACTTCGGAACCCGCAACCATCGTTGTCAACCGCACCGCGTTCGAAGGACAACCAATGCCGCAAACGCGGCAGGAACTGATCGAAGCGCTGCGCGCCCGCCCGGATGATTTTCGGGGCAAAGTCGGCACTTATGACGTGCGCCAGTCGGGATTGGGCTATTTGTTCGCGACGCAGGACGCCCGCGCCTCGGAAACCTATTGGCGCTTGATGGAGGTTTTGGGCGGCCTGGACGTGCGGCTGTATTGTTGTTCGGGCGACATGATTAACGACCTGGCGGATGGTACGATCGCGGTGGCCTACAACGTGCTTGGCAGTTATGCGGCGGTACGAACAGAAGGAAAGGATGCCCTTCAGATCATTCTGCCTTCGGATTTTCAGACGACGATGATGCGAACCGCCATGGTAACTGGCAAAAGCCGCTTGCCGGAGGAAGCGGAAACCTTTGTCCGGCACCTGACCACGCTGAATCCGGAATCAATGGCAGCACTGCCACTTCTGGACACGCAGGACTCCACGACCGAAAGCGCAGCGATTGCGCTGGACCCTGCGCTGTTGACGTTCCTCGATACGCTGAAGCGCAGAAAGTTCCTGTCTGCCTGGGAAAGTGCCGCTATTCAAAAATGATCGGACTTAGACAACAACCCTATCCGTCATCGCTGAACTTGTTGCTTAACACTGTTGACGCTGGAAGACATCAGCCAGCCCAGATTACGTCGCACGAATCTATAATCAGAAAAATGATCTCGGCTCAAAGTTTCTCGACGGCCACCTGCGCCCCCATGATGGCCTTGAGCCGCAGCCCCGCAGAATGTGCCCCGAGGAATTCGTGGAACGCACGCATCACGTCATCTTTCCACCACCCTCGCCTGTGATAATCGTCAAGCATGATTACGCCGCCTTCGATCATCTTGGGCAGCAAAGCATCCAGATCCGTTTTTACGCCCTCGTAGGAATGGTCGCCGTCCAAATAGGCAAACCCGATGCTTTGATCTTCAAACAGACTCAGCGCTGGTCGCGAATAGTCGCGAATGATCGAAATTTGCCCCTTGGCAATCTCGGTGCTGTATTTGCCCGTCACTGCCTCGTAAATTCGATCCATATCCTTTTGCGTGCGCGCTCCGGCAAGCGAAGCACCGCCATCCGGGTCTTGCTGTACTTGCCAGGGATCGATGAGGCACAATTTCGAGGGCTGCAGCTCTTCCAGCAGAATCCGCGAAAACTCGCCCTTCCAAACGCCAATTTCAACGCTCAGCCGTCCATGCGGCATGGTCTTGAGCATTTCGCGCCGCAGGGAATCCTTCCGCTCGCGCTGCTCAGCTTGCTTCTTGCGGCGATCCTCAGCAGATACAGCTTCACCCATAGACGTCTTCTCCGGTAGAGGAATTTTGCAACGCTTCAACCAGATCAACCCAGTCCGGTCTGGCTCTCAATTCTTCGGCTTTCGATCTGTGCCACTCACATGCTTGGTGATGGAGGTCTGCCAATTGCGGATCTGCCATCATCTCAGATTTGATGTCGTGCATAGCCGGCATGTGTTCCAGAATTGAGCGATCCTCAACATCATTGTGGTTCATCATGAGCCAGTACTTGAGCCCTTGATCCTGCCCCACATGATTGGTGCGCCCACGGTCGCGCTTGACCAAAAAGCTATCAGTGCTGCGCACAGCATAATGATGAATGCGCGCGAATTCATGGCTGAAACCACGCCATGCTTTCCATTTCACTTGGTCTGCTGGGTACAGGTTCCCGCCCGAATCCCGCCACAACACGCCTTCGTATGGCGCGTCAGGGTTCGGTGCATCTTCTGGATTGATCCTGGGACGATGGGCGCGAAAACGGCTGAATTTTCCGTTGTTGCGGAACAGCGTTTTGAACCCTTTGGTCCGGTGATGCGGATAGCCGTCTTCGGTGGCGGCCAGAAAGAAAGTCTCAGGTACAGGTCGATCAACGAAATCGTTCTGACCCGCGTTTCCGAACATGCGCCAGCAGATCGAGATCGCGTCCGCCACGCCACTGGCCTCAACGAGGCTTCTTATATCACTATTGGGCAAACGGATATTGATATACTCGTCCACATCCAAACTGAGAATCCAATCCGATGACAGATAGCTTGGGTGATTCCGCGCAAGCGAAAATGCACGAACCTGCGGCGCGGCGCGCGGACCCAGTCTGTTTCGTTCGTGGTGAGCCCAGCCAAGCACTTGCAACCGGTCACCCATGGCATCGGTACCATCAGCGCAATCATTGGTATAAATCAGAATGTCATCAAAACCGATTGCGTGGTTGTAGGCCACCCAATCGATCATGAAAGGCCCTTCGTTTTTCATCGTTGTTACGATGAGAAAGGTCTCATTCGTCATAAGTTGTTCTCTTGCCTGTGCCGGTGTTGGACTACTGTTGACCTATTTAGAATAGCCCCAGAATTTTGTCCAACCAGGTCGCCAGACAGCCGCAACGCTTGCCGATTATTTGATCTACCGATTCTGCGGGATCACCTCGTAACCCGGTTCTTCTGGCTCGTCGTCCAGCATCTCGGTTGGGAACCCTGGCGCCTGGATCTCCAGTCCGGTCGCGTCCTCTAGCCGCCTGATGATGTTCGGGGACAGTTCACGCTCACCATATCGCGCGATGCCATCTTCGAAAATCTTGATCATCAATGGGTTTATCTCAAGGGGAACTCCGGCACGGTCGGCGACCTCCTGAAACAGACCGATATCTTTTTTCACCAGGTCCATGGTGAAGGAAATATCGCGCGAGCCGTTCAGGATGACCTGACTTTCGGTCTCGTGCACGAAGGATGTGCCTGACGATATCTTGATCGCCTCATAGGTGGTTCCAAGGTCCATGCCGGCGGCCTTGGCTGTCACCAATGCCTCGGCGCAGGTGATCAGGTTGGCGGTAGCCAGATAATTGGTCAACACCTTCAGAACAGAGGCCGAGCCCAGATCGCCCGTGTGCAAAATGCGCCGCCCCATGGTGGTCAGGAATGGCAGGATACGTTCAAAAGTCTCACGATCACAGCCTGCGAAGATCGAGATATTACCCGTCGCTGCCCGGTGACATCCGCCCGAAACCGGGCAATCCACCGCTGCGCCGCCTCGTTCGATGACCATTGCGCCAAGGCGTTTGACTTCGGCTTCGTCGGTGGTCGACATTTCCATCCAGATTTTGCCAGGGCCGACCTCTGGCAACATTTCCTGCATCACCGCATCCGAGGCCGCAGGAGAAGGCAAACAGGTTATCACCGCATCGCAATCACGCATCAGCTGCGCCGGACTTTCGGCGGCTTTGGCACCTTTGGCGACGAATTCGGTCACCAGATCCGGGTTCAGGTCATGAACCGTCAGATCGATACCGTTTCGTAGCAGCGATCCAGATAGCTTGCCCCCTACATTCCCCAGCCCGATAAACCCTACCTTCATGCGCGGTATCCTCCTGTTCGCATCTTGCTGCCATGCCAGCACGTCGTTGCAGAAGTATCATGCCGCCCAGCGACCCCGACAGGTCGCTTTTTATCCGCTTTTTCACGGATCGGCGCGACTCGCTTGACAAGCAACCCTGCCCTGCCGCATGTCCCTTTCGTTGGTGTCTGCGAGAGCAGATGAAAAGGGAATGCGTCAGCGGTTTTTGCCGTCAAACGCAGCCGCCCCCGCGACCGTGACCGGAGAGGGTGCCCAAAGCCACTGGCAGTATGGCCGGGAAGGCGGGACATCCGACAGAGGCCTCCTCTGACATCCGCAAGCCGGGAGACCTGCCAACGCCCGAAGATGAAACCGGACGGGGTGTTCCGGTGTGGGGCTGTGATCGGCCCGCATGAAACCCCGTCCCCCACGAAGAGGATTTGGGGGGATGAGAGACATGACCGAGACCGCACCGGTCGAACTGCTGGTTTGCACTACCTGCCGTCGCGGGCTGCCTGTCGAGGATGACGCCCAGCGCCCCGGCACGTTGCTGCACAAGGCGCTTGAACAGGCGGGCCTGCCCGAAGGCATTACCTTGAAAGCTGTGGAATGCCTGTCGAATTGCGATGAAGGCTGCTCGATCGTGCTACGCGGAGGACCGGATCGCTGGACTTTCGTGTATGAGCATCTGAACGAGATCGACCATGTCGAAACCATCGTCGAAGGCGCAGCCAAATACCTCGCCACCGAGGACGGTTTGGTCAAATGGCGCGAACGTCCCGAACATTTCCGCAAAAACTGTGCGGCCCGCATTCCCCCGATTGGAGCCCTGAAATGAGCAATCTCGAGAAACTCCCCGTCACTGTGATCACCGGCTTTTTGGGCTCGGGCAAAACCACACTGGTGCGCCATCTGATGCAGAACCCGCAGGGCAAGCGTCTGGCGGTGGTCGTCAACGAATTCGGCGATGTCGGCGTCGATGGCGATATCCTGAAGTCCTGCGCCATTCCTGATTGCCCGGCGGAAAACATCATGGAACTGGCCAATGGTTGCATCTGCTGCACCGTGGCCGATGATTTCATCCCGACCATTGAAGCCCTGATGGCACTAGAGCCGCGCCCCGATCACATCCTGATCGAAACCTCCGGTCTTGCCCTGCCAAAACCGCTGCTGAAGGCGTTCGACTGGCCCGATATCCGCTCGAAAATCACCGTCGATGGCGTGATTGCTCTGGCCGATGCCGAGGCCGTGGCCGCTGGTCGGTTCGCTCCGAATGTCGAGGCGGTGGATGCGCAACGCATGGCAGATGACTCGATTGATCATGAAACTCCCTTGTCCGAGGTGTTCGAGGATCAGATTTCCTGCGCCGACATCATTCTGCTGACCAAGCCCGATCTGGCTGGCCCGGAAGGCGTTGCGAAAGCGAAAGAGATCATCGCCGCCGAAGCGCCCCGCCCCATGCCCGTGGTCGAAGTGGCCGAGGGTGCCGTGGACGTCCGCGTCGTGCTGGGTCTAGAAGCCGCGGCCGAGGATGACATGGACGCGCGTCCCAGCCATCACGACGGCCATCACGATCACGAGCATGACGATTTCGAAAGCATCATCGTTGAACTGCCCGAGCAAATCGATCCGATTGATCTGGTCGCCAAGATTGAACGATTGGCCAACGAGTTGAATATCCTGCGCGTCAAAGGCTATGCCGCCGTTCAGGGCAAGCCCATGCGCCTACTGGTTCAGGCCGTCGGTGCGCGCGTGCGTCACCAATATGACCGCCCGTGGGAGCCCGGCGAAGACCGTCGCTCGCGCCTTGTGGTCATTGCCGAGCATGACGATATCAAAGAGGCCGAGATCCGCGATATCCTCGTGGGTGTAACCGAGGCTGCCGAGTAAGACTTATGCACGTCGTCTTCCGCGAAAGCCATGGGCTCGAAGAAACCGAGACCCCGACCGATCTGGGTCAGAGCCCGGCGGACCTTGTGGTGCTGTCCTTTTCCGACAGTGACCTTGGCGCTTTCGCGGCGGGATGGCATCGTGGAAGTGGGCCTGAAGGACGCATGCCAACGATGCGGCTGGCCAATCTGACGGCGCTGAAGCATCCCCTCTCAGTCGACACATATGTCGAGCAGACACTGGAGGGCGCAAAGGGCATCCTGATCCGTCTGATCGGTGGAGTGCCCTATTGGGCCTACGGCTTGCAGCAGGTTCTGGCGCTGGCGCAGGCCAAAGGGATTGCACTGGCCGTGCTGCCCGCAGACGGTCGCGAGGATACGCGGCTGGATGATTACTCTACCCTGCCTGTCTCGACCCTGCGGCGGCTGGCGCATCTGTGCGACACCGGCGGTGAGGTCGCAGCGCAGGCCGCTCTGGCGCAGATGGCACTGGCTGCGGGGTTGTATGCAGGTCCGGTCATGGGCGCGAAGACCATCCCTGAATGCGGTGCCTGGTGCCCAGATCGCGGCGTGATCCCTGCAGAAAACGCTCTGCCCGGTGATGCGAAACGTATCATCGTAACCTTCTATCGTGCTTATCTGACCTCGGCGGACACAGCCCCAATCGCAGCGCTGATCCGCAGCTTGCGCGCGCGAGGTTTTGAGGCCGTCGGCCTGTTTGCCCCGTCGCTCAAAGCACCAAATGCCGCCGATTGGCTGCGCGAGACTATTGTGGCGCTGAAGCCTTCGGCGATCGTCAACGCCACCTCATTCTCAGGCAAGGGCGCATCAGGCACCTCACCTCTCGATGTGGCAGAGGTGCCGGTCTTTCAGGTCGCGCTGGCCACGTCACGCCGCAAAGCGTGGGCCGAAGCGGAACGTGGCCTTTCACCAGCTGATCTTGCCATGCATGTGGTCCTTCCGGAAGTGGACGGGCGGATCAACGCGGGCATCGTATCCTTCAAAGAGCCGGGCAAACGCGACCCGCATCTCGAGTATTCTCGCTTCGCTCATCGGGCTGAACCCGAACGGATCGAAGCCATCATCAACCGCATCTCCGGCTGGCTGAACCTTCACGACAAACCCAAAGCGGAGCAGGTTCCGGCGCTGGTACTATCGACCTATCCCGGCAAAGACTGGCAGATGGCACATGCAGTGGGTCTGGATGCGCTGGCCTCGGCTGAGGCAATGTTGCTCGATCTGCAAGGCGAAGGGTATGACACCGCGCCTGCCGAGCCGATTGCTGAAACTCTTCTTGATGCCCGGATTTCATGGCCGCTAGAGGATTATCAGGCGGCGCTGGCGGCGCTGCCGGAAACACTCCGCGCCGATCTCAATAAGGTTTGGGGCACTCCCGAAGACGACCCTGCTTTCACAAATGGCGCGTTCCACTTCACTGCGCTGCGTCGCGGAAAGGCTCTGATCGCGCTGCAGCCCGAGCGCGGCACACCCGAACTGCGCGATGACGACTATCACGATCTGTCGCGCACACCGCGCCACGCCTACGTCGCCTTTTACTTGTGGCTGCGCAAAGGATTGGTCGCGGATGCGCTGATCCATATCGGCGCGCATGGCACGCTGGAATGGTTGCCGGGAAAATCAGTCGCCTTGTGCAACGAATGTTGGCCCGAGGCGTTAATCGGCGATCTGCCGGTGATCTACCCCTTCATAGTCAACGACCCCGGCGAGGCCGCGCAGGCCAAGCGTCGGATCGGGGCGGTTACGTTGGGCCATATCCCACCCCCGATGAAGGAAAGCGGCACACCAGATCGCATGGTGCGGCTGGAATCGCTGTTGGACGAGTTCTCGAACGCGGACGGGCTAGACCCCAAACGCCGCGATCGCCTGCAGGAAGATATCCGGGACGAGGCGCAGGCGATCGGGCTGGAAAGCGATCTTGGCCTCGATCAGGCCACCTGTACCGCCGAGGCGATCACGCGCATTGACCGATTTGTCTGTGACATCAAGGAAAGCCAGTTCGGTGATGGGCTGCATATCTTTGGGCGCGTCCCCGATGTGACGGGCAATTTCGACACTGCCCCCTCAGCCCAAGCTGAACGCTCTGCGCTGATTGACGCTTTAGCGGGCAAACGGATCGAGGCCGGGCCGTCCGGATCCCCCTATCGCGGGCGTACGGATGTTTTGCCGACCGGGCGGAATCTATATACGACCGACCCACGCTCGGTTCCCACGCGCGCGGCCTACACACAAGGCGTCAAGCTCGCCGAAGAGCTGGTTCGGCGGCATCTGCAGGAAGAAGGCGACTACCCCAAGGGCTTGATCGTCGATCTATGGGGTTCGGCCACTATGCGCACAGCGGGCGAGGAATTCGCCATGGCGCTGCATCTGCTGGGGGTGAAGCCGGTTTGGGATAAAGGGTCTGAGCGGGTCTCGGGCATCGAAGTGTTGCCGATCACCGATCTCAGCCGCCCGCGTCTGGACGTAACACTGCGCGTCTCAGGTCTTTTCCGGGACGTGTTCCCGACGCTTTCGGCGCTGTACGGTCAGGCTGTCCGCGCATTGACCAAACGAGATGAAGCACCCGACTGGAATCCTTACGCCGGTCAGGAGCCTGCGGCGCGGGTCTATGGGCCAGCCCCCGGCAGCTATGGTCTGAACATGACTCATCTGTCCGAAACCTATACGGATGAGGCACGCGTGCAAGCGGGTGAGGCTTGGCTTGATGCCAGTTCCTTCGCTTTGGAAGGTGAACACATCGCGCAGGATAAGGACGGTATCTCGCAACGCGTCGCCAACGCCGACAGCTTTGTGCACCTACAGGACCTGACCGAGACGGACTTGTTGCTGGCCAATGATTATGCCACGCACGAGGCCGGATTTGCTGCCGCCAAGAAAATCACCGGCGGTACTGCACAGCTTTATCATCTGGACAATACCAACCCGGACAACCCGCGCGCCCGCACCCTGCCCGAGGAAATCAGCCGCGTCGTTCATGCCCGCGCCGCCAACCCGGGCTGGATTGCCGGAATGCAGCGGCACGGGTTTCGGGGTGCCGCTGAAATCGCGGCGACGCTGGATCATATGGCATCTTTCGCGCATCTGTCCGGCACAGTCGCACCGCATCTGTTCGATCTGTACCACGACGCCACGCTGGGCAATGAAGAGGTCGACGCCTTCCTGCAACAGGCAAACCCGCAAGCACATCAGGCCATGCAGGATCGGTTCCGTGCACTGCTGGAGGCAGGGCTATGGCATACCCGCCGGAACTCGATCCGCGCCGACCTGGAGGGGTTGGGATGAGTGCGCCCATCGTGCAAGGCTGGTGCCCCGGTGCCCATCGCCCGATGATGTCCGGTGATGGGCTGGTCGTGCGTGTGCGCCCTCGGCTGGCGCGCCTGGATGCCCAACAGGCGATAGGGCTGTGCGAATTGGCGGAACGGTTCGGCAATGGCACGATCGACCTTACCAACCGCGCCAACCTTCAGCTGCGTGGAGTAAAGGAAACCGACCATCAATCCTTGTTGGCCGCGCTTTCCTTGCTGAAGCTGCTGGACGCCGAGCCCGGAATCGAAATTCGCCGCAACATTCTGGTCTCGCCACTCTATGAAGCCGGTGATCTGACCGCTCGGCTGACACAGGAATTGATCCAGCGTCTGGCCGAGCTTCCGGATTTACCTGCCAAGTTCGGCTTTGCCATCGACACAGGTCCCGAGCGTTTATTGGCCGATGACTCGGCGGATATCCGGCTTGAACTCGGTTCGGGCAGCCTGATCCTGCGCGCGGACGGGGCCGAAACCGGGCGAGCGGTGAGCGAAGCCCAAGCAATCGACCAAGTGATCGCGTTGGCGAAGTGGTTTGCGCAAACCCACACAACCGAGACCCGCCGCATGGCGCGGACCGTTGCCATATATGGTTTGCCCAGCGAGTGGCAACGCAGCGCGCCCGGCCCCATTGGCGTGCCTCTTCAACCGGGAGCCTGCGCGCGGGGGACACTCTATGGCGCTGCCTTTGGGCAGCTACCGGCGCGGCAACTCCATTCGCTGGTTGAAAACAGCAACGCCACTGCCCTGCGGGTCACACCATGGCGGCTGTTCCTGTTGGAAGGCGGGGCGGCGATACCCGCCCCTGACTTTGTCACAGATGGCACCGACCCGCTGAGAACAACCGACGCCTGCCCCGGCGCGCCATACTGCCCGCAGGCGCAGGTCGAAACCCGCGGTGTGGCGTGCGCCCTGGCCGCGCGCGTTGCAGGCAGCCTGCATGTGTCGGGCTGCGCCAAGGGATGCGCCCGAATGGGTCCGGCCGATGTCACTTTGGTTGGTAATTCCGGACGATTTGACCTTGTCAAACAAGGCCGTGCGGGGGATGAGCCCTGCCAACGCGGCCTGACCGAAGAAACACTCATGACCATGGACTTCACCTGATGCCCTATGAATACGAAACCGACGGCGCGGCGATCTACAAGCAGAGCTTTGCCACCATCCGATCCGAGGCTGATCTGGCCCGGTTCGATGCCGATGAAGAACAGGTCGCCGTTCGGATGATCCACGCCGCAGGGATGGTCGGACTGGAAGAGTTCGTCCATTTCTCGGACGGTTTTGTCTCGGCAGCGCGTTCCGCGCTGGAAAATGGCGCGCCGATCCTGTGTGATGCCCGCATGGTCAGCGAAGGCGTCACCCGCTTTCGCCTGCCCGCCGATAACGAAGTGATCTGCACCCTGCATGACGAGCGTGTTCGCCCTCTGGCTGCCGAAATGAGCAACACGCGCTCTGCCGCCGCGCTAGAGCTGTGGCGTCCGCATCTGGAAGGAGCACTGGTCGCGATCGGTAACGCCCCTACCGCGCTTTTCCACCTTCTGAACATGTTGGAAGATCCCGACTGCCCACGCCCCGCTGCCATTATCGGCTGCCCGGTGGGCTTCGTCGGAGCGGTCGAGTCCAAGGATGCCTTGTGGGAAGCGCAGCCAGTACCATCCTGTATCGTCAAAGGCCGTTTGGGAGGCAGTGCGATCACAGTTGCTGCCATCAATGCTATCGCGAGCCGCACCGAATGAGCGGGGGTAAAATATACGGCGTGGGCCTCGGCCCCGGCGATCCGGACCTGATGAGTGTCCGTGCGGACCGCCTGCTGCGCAATGCCCGCCATGTGGCGTTTTTTCGCAAACCTGGCCGCACAGGTCAGGCCCGCAAGATCGTCAATGGAATGATCCCCGGCGACGCCATCGAGTTTCCAATGGAGTACCCGGTAACAACCGAAATCCCGGTGACGGATCCAAGGTATAATGAACTCCTTTCGGTGTTTTACGAAGACTGTGCCGCACATCTGAAATCGCTTACCGAAAATGGTGAGGATGTAGTGGTCCTGTGCGAAGGCGATCCGTTCTTCTATGGATCATTTATGCACCTTTACAATCGATTACGAGACATATCTGAAGTCGAAGTCGTACCTGCCATAACCGGCATGTCCGGCGCTTGGACCGCAACCGGTGACCCGATAACTTGGGGCGACGATGTCCTCACGGTTCTTGTTGGAACCTTGCCCGAGGATACTCTGACTGAACGCATGACCCAGACCGACGCGCTGGTTGTCATGAAGATCGGGCGGAACTTCGACAAGGTAAAGCGCGCGCTGAGACAAGCCGGGCTGTATGACCGCGCGTGGATCGTCGAATACGCTCAGATGCCGAACCAACGGGTCTGCAAACTGTCTGACAATTGCGAAGGGATCACGCCCTATTTCTCAATCATTCTGGTTCATGGACAGGGACGCCGACCATGAGCGGTTGGGTCAAGATCGCTGGCCTTGGGCCTGGAAACGAAGCACTGGTCACTCCCGAAGTCACTGCCGCGCTGGCAGAAGCGACGGACGTGGTTGGCTACATACCTTATGTTGCTCGGGTGGCCGACCGAGAGGGGTTGACCCTGCACGCCAGCGATAACCGGGTTGAGATCGACCGCTCTCAGCACGCTTTGCAAATGGCGGCCGACGGTAAGCGCGTCGTTGTAGTCTCGTCAGGGGATCCCGGCGTGTTTGCAATGGCCGCTGCGGTGTTTGAAGCGCTTGAAAACGGGCCGAAAGACTGGCGTGACATACAGATCGACGTGCTGCCGGGGATCACTGCGATGCTGGCGGCTTCGGCCCGCGCTGGGGCACCGTTAGGGCATGATTTCTGCGCCATCAACCTGAGCGACAACCTGAAGCCATGGCCACTGATCGAAAAGCGCCTCCGACTTGCCGCGCAGGGCGATTTCGCCATGGCGTTCTATAACCCTCGCTCGAAGTCTCGACCGGAAGGGTTTGAAAAAACGCTGGAAATCCTGCGGGAAGAATGTGAGCCGGAACGCCTGATCCTGTTCGCACGCGCTGTATCCCGCGAGGATGAGGCTTTGCGGATTTCAACTCTGGAAGAAGCCACGGCAGATATGGCGGACATGCAGACTGTCGTCATCGTCGGCTCGTCCCTGACCCGCATAGTCGAGCGCAACAGCGCCCCGATCGTCTACACCCCGAGATTCACGCTGGCCAAGGATTAAGTATGCGCCAGCCAGTCCAAGACCTGCGTGACATTTGCCAACTCGGTCCGCTTCGGCAGGGTCGGACGGTCTATCATCAGAACCGGCAAGCCCAGCGCCCTGGCGGCATCCAGTTTGGCCCGCGCGCCGGTGCCACCCGCATTCTTGGATACAATCAATTGCGTATGGTGACGTTCCATCAAGGCCCGGTCCTCTTCAACAGAAAACGGGCCCCGCGAAACGATCACATCGCTTTTCGGAAGCGGCAATGCGTCCGGATCGTCTACAAGCCGCAAAAGATAGTGATGCTGAGGTTGGGCTGCGAAGTCATGAAGATGCATGCGGCCAACTGCCAGGAAGACGCGGCGGGCTGGACCGGCCAGAGCTTCAACCGCACCTTCAATATCCGGTACGTGCTGCCAGTTGTCCCCGTCTTGCGCGACCCAAGCAGGTCGCGTCAAAGCGGCCAAGGGCGTTGCGCCCCCCGCACAGGCTTCCACCGCATTCCGGCTCATCTGCGCGGCAAAGGGATGAGTCGCATCGACAACATGGCTGACGCCGTGCTCGTGAATGTACCGCGCCAGTCCCGCTGCACCACCAAACCCGCCCACGCGCATCGGCACGGGTTGCGAGCGCGGGTTATCGACACGTCCAGCGTAGGAATATGTAGCGGGAATGCCTTGATCGGCAACCGATTTTGCCAGAGCATTCGCCTCGGTCGTGCCACCAAGAATCAGGAGGTTGGGCATGTCTGAATCTCCATGGCTGACCGTTTTGGGTTTGGGCGAAGATGGACTGGATGGCCTGTCCCCCGCAAGCCGTCAAGTACTGGATCGCGCCGACGTCGTCATGGGTCCGCCGCGCCATCTGTCGTTGATCCCAGACAGCGCGGCAGAACGGATTGAATGGCCAGTCCCTTTTGCAGATGGCTTGCCAATTCTGACCGGATTACGCGGTCGGCAAACTGTTGTTCTGGCCTCGGGTGATCCGTTCTGGTTCGGGGCCGGTTCCGTCATCGCGCGAAATTTCGATGCGAGCGAATGGACCGCCCTACCCGGTCAATCGACCTTTTCGCTAGCCGCTGCAAGGCTCGGTTGGCCGCTTGAAAACACGTTAACCTTTGGACTGCACGCCGCGCCCCTGACCCGTTTGCGCCCCCACCTGGCACCGGGCCTCAGTGCCATTCTCTTGCTGCGCGATGGAAAAGCGGTGGCTGAGCTTGCAACTTATCTGGGTGAAACCGGCTTTGCCGATTGTACCCTGCATGTCATGGAAGCGCTTGGCGGTCCCCGTGAACGGGCGCGCAGCGTGTCGCTGACCGAAGCGTTGCTGGGGACATTCGAACACCCGGTCTGTGTCGGGTTGGACGTCGCGGGTGCCGGGCGCGCCTTTCCCAAGGCCTCGGGAAAGCCCGATGACATCTTTGAAACCGACGGCCAGATCACCAAACGGCCCATTCGCGCACTGACCCTGTCGGCCCTTGCACCGCAAAGGGGTGAGCATCTTTGGGATATTGGCGGCGGCACCGGTTCGATCAGCATCGAATGGCTGATGTGCGATCCGACGCTAACCGCAACGACGATCGAGCCGCGTGCTGATCGGGCCGAACGCATTCGCCGCAATGCCGATACGCTGGGGCAGGATCGGCTACGCGTGGTGCATGGCTCGGCGCCAGGGTCGTTGGCTGATCTGGACCGGCCCGATGTGGTGTTCATCGGTGGCGGGCTGAGTGCGGATCTGCTGAACTGGCTACACGCGAACCTTCAGGCCGGCACGCGGCTGATCGCCAATGCGGTGACACTCGAAAGCGAAGCGCTGCTAGCTGAATGGCACGACAAGCTGGGCGGAGACCTGCTGCGTATCGAACTTGCGCAGGCAGCTGCGCTTGGACCACGGCGAGGCTGGAAATCTGCCTACCCAGTGGTGCAGTGGAGCCTCACGTTATGATCGTCGCGGGGTTAGGTTTCTCATCCTCTGCTACGCTGGCCAGTCTTCGTGCCGCTTTCGAGCTTGCCTCGACAGGAAAAACTGTCGAGGCCCTTGCGACCGTTGCGGACAAGGACGGACACGCCGCACTTGCCGCGCTTGCAGAAGCAACTGAGCTGCCGATACATTTCATTCCGGCAAATGATCTTGCCGAACAACGCACACTTACTTGCTCAACCCGCAGTCGCGCCACATATGGCACCGGCAGCGTGGCCGAAGCATCCGCTCTTGCTGCCGCCGGACATGGCGCGCGGCTGATTTCACCCAGACAAATCTCGCACGACCGGCTTGCAACCTGCGCCGTCGCCATCGGAGGACAGACATGACCGTTCATTTCATCGGCGCCGGACCGGGCGCCGCCGACCTGCTGACCCTGCGCGGGCGCGATATCATCGCCTCCTGCCCGGTGTGCCTCTATGCGGGTTCATTGGTACCCGAGGAGATTCTGGGCCACTGCCCCAAAGGCGCGAAGATCGTAAACACCGCACCCATGGATCTGGATCAGATCATGGCCGAAATCGAAGCAGCGCATAAAGCTGGACAGGACGTGGCGCGGCTGCATTCCGGGGACCTCTCGGTCTGGTCGGCGATGGGCGAGCAAATCAGACGTCTGAAAGAGATGGGTGTCCCGGTCAGCGTCACGCCCGGTGTACCCTCGTTTGCGGCTGCGGCTGCAGCGCTCGGGACCGAGCTGACACTGCCCGGTCTGGCGCAATCAGTGGTCTTGACCCGCACGCCCGGGCGTGCGTCTTCGATGCCGGAAGGCGAGACACTGAAAAACTTCGCTAAAACAGGTGCAACTTTGGCTATCCACCTTTCGATCGGAAATCTGGATAACGTCATCGCCGACCTGACACCTGCCTATGGGGCAGACTGCCCGGTCGCCGTGGTCTACCGCGCTAGTTGGCCGGATGAGAAGATCATCCGCGCAACGCTTGCCACGTTGAAGGAGGCACTGGACAACAGCATCTCGCGCACCGCACTGATCATGGTTGGTCCGGCGCTTGCAGGTGAAGGGTTTGACGAAAGCTGTCTGTATTCCAAGACATATGACCGCCGCTATCGCCCTCAAAGCGCCGACAGTCCGTGGTCGAGCTGGAGCCATGGTGATGACTAACCCCCCCGGAATACTGATTTCCGCTCCGTCGTCGGGTACAGGCAAGACCACTGTCATGCTGGGATTGCTCCGGGCTTTGGCCGAGGACGGCTTGACCGTGCAGCCGTTCAAAAGCGGGCCGGACTATATAGATCCGGCGTTTCACCGCGCTGCAGCGGGCCGAGCCTCGTTCAATCTGGATAGCTGGGCGATGGGGGAGCCGCTGTTAAGCGCGATCTCTAAGCAGGCCACGGGCGCGGATATTGTGGTGGCCGAAGGCTCAATGGGTTTGTTTGATGGCGTCGCCAAACCCGGAGAGCTGGGGCATGGGTCGAGCGCTGAAACGGCGCTGCGCATGGGATGGCCGGTCGTTCTGGTCCTGGATGTCGGAGGACAGGCGCAATCGGCGGCGGCGACCGCGCTTGGCTTTCGGATGTATAACCCCGATCTACCTTTTGCCGGGGTGATCCTGAACCGCTGTGCCAGCCCAAGACATGAGCGGCTGACGCGGCTGGGCATGGAACGGGCTGGATTGCCGGTTCTGGGCGTTCTTCCGCGCCGAGGTGATCTGACTCTGCCCGAAAGACATCTAGGCCTGATCCAGGCGGTTGAGCATCCGGATCTGGAAACGGCAATCGCCGGATACGCCGCATTCCTGCGTGAACATGTCGATTTGGATGCGATCAAACAGGCGGCCTCCTCAGGCCCTGCTGGACCATCGTCAGCCGCGTTGCCGCGACCCCCGGCGCAGAGGATCGCACTGGCCCGTGATGCAGCGTTTTCATTTACCTATCCGCATCTTCTGGAAGGGTGGCGCAGCGCGGGTGCAGAGATACTGCCCTTTTCACCTCTGGCAAACGAAGCGCCAGCTGCAGATGCCGATCTGGTCTGGTTACCCGGGGGATATCCTGAGCTGCATGCGGGAACATTAGCCGCGGCAGATATCTTCTTGACCGGCCTACGGAAACACGCGGAAACGCGGCCCGTGCATGGTGAATGCGGGGGGTACATGGCATTGGGGGAAGTTCTGGTCGACAAGGAAGGCGCCCCACATCAGATGGCGGGGTTGTTGGGTCTGCAAACCTCATACCAAAAGCGCAAATTCAACCTTGGTTATCGCAGGGCTGAGCTTTTGGCGTCGATGCCGGGCTTTGCCAAGGGTACAGCCTTGCGCGGACATGAGTTCCACTATTCCTCGATCATCGAACAACCTGACGCTCCTCTTGCGCGAGTCTTCGATGCCGAGGGGGCCGAAGGCCCTCAGACAGGATCGCGACGTGGCAATGTCACCGGCACATTTTTCCATCTTATTGCAGAGGCCTCGGCATGACCGGTTTTGTCTCTTTCATTGGCTCCGGTCCGGGTGATCCGGAGCTACTAACGCTCAAGGCCGTAGACCGGATGCAGAAGGCCGATGCGGTGCTGTTTGATGATCTCAGCAGCGGCCCGATCCTGACCCATGCGCGTGACGATGCTGATCTGGTTGGTGTTGGCAAACGCGCCGGTCGCCCTTCGCCCAAGCAGGATCACGTCAGCCGATTGTTGGTGGAGTATGCGCAGACCGGTCAGCAGGTGGTACGCCTGAAATCCGGTGACGGAGGATTGTTCGGTCGACTGGAAGAAGAACTGGTCGCGTTGCAGGCAGCCGGCATCAAATATGAGATCATTCCCGGCATCCCCTCTGCCGTCGCGGCGGCAGCTGCCGCTGGTATTCCTCTGACCCGACGCCTGACTGCACGTCGTGTTCAATTCGTCACCGGGCATGACGTAAGTGGCAAATTGCCGACCGATCTGAACCTTCCCGCCCTGGCTGACGCTACCGCGACAACGGTCGTATTTATGGGCAAGCGCACTTTTCCCTTGCTGGTCGAAGCCCTGAGCGCGCATGGCTTGCCGTTGGACACGCCTGCATTGATGGCCGAATCTGTTTCAACTCCCGAGCAATCCTTGCATCGCTCCACAATCGGAGACCTGTCCGACAAGCTGCGATCCGAGGTTGGAACCGCCCCGGCCCTGATCCTGTATGGCCCGCTGGCAGAGTTCGAAGATGTTTGAACTGATTCTGATCGGAATCGGCACGGGTAATCCCGACCACCTGACCTTTCAGGGGGCGAAGGCGATCAGATCAGCGGATCTGATCCTGATTCCGCGAAAAGGAGAGAATAAAGCCGATCTGGCCGGTTTGCGAGAAGACATCATCTCGCAGGTCACCGACAAACCTGCACGGATCGCCTATTTCGACGTTCCCAAACGCCGGGCAGATGACGGTTATCTCCGAGGCGTCGACGAATGGCACGACGCAATTGCCCTGCGCTGGCATGAGGCGATTTCAGCCTACCCGGACGCGCAGAAGGTGGCGTTGCTGATCTGGGGTGATCCGTCGCTGTATGACAGTTCGCTAAGAATTGCAGCGCGGCTGGACCCGCAACCGCGAGTCCTGGTTATGCCGGGAATCACAGCGTTACAGGCGTTGACTGCAGCCCATGCGATCCCGATCAATGATCTGGGCGCGCCCTATGTCGTGACCACAGGCCGTCGCATCCGCGATGATGGGTGGCCTGAAACGGCGTCGAAAGTGGCCGTAATGCTGGATGGCGAATGCTCGTTCCAGAGCCTGAAGATGACCGATTATGACATCTGGTGGGGGGCATATGTGGGCATGAAAGAAGAGATTCTGATCAAAGGCCCATTGGCGGATGTGGCGCAAGACATTCTGGATACCCGCGCGCAGGCCCGTTCTGATCACGGCTGGATCATGGATATCTATCTGCTG
Source organism: Ruegeria sp. C6 (assembly GCF_056537625.1). Classification (NCBI taxonomy): domain Bacteria; kingdom Pseudomonadati; phylum Pseudomonadota; class Alphaproteobacteria; order Rhodobacterales; family Roseobacteraceae; genus Ruegeria; species Ruegeria sp. C6. Next base: position 40,302 of record NZ_JBQFRW010000003.1, read on the forward strand.
AAGAAACGTTCGGCCTGACGCGCGCACAGGATTGTGAGCCCCGTTTCAGCGCTTTTCTGTCATCAATTCCCCAGTCAACAGGAAGGGAAAGAACATGAGGGCGCTTTGGGCTGCGATCTGCCTGCTGGCGATGCCTGCTTGGGCCAACGGCATCGAACCTCTTACTGGATGGGCGGTTTACTCCAGCGGAAAAAGCTATGAGACCCTCGTGGATGACACAAAGGCCGCGGTAAAGGAAAACGGCCTGATCGTTGTGACACAGGCCGGGCCGACCAAAGCGGCGGCCTCGCGCGGTATCACCATTCCGGGCAACCGGGTGATTGGCGCATTCAACAACGATTACGCGGTTCGTGTTCTTGAAACCTCGACCAACGCGATGATCGAAGCGCCCATCCGCTTCTACGTAACCGAGAACGAGGACGGCACTGCAACCCTTTCTTACAAGACACCAAGCTTCGTCTTTGCCCCTTACGCAGACGAGGGCGGAGACGCTCTGCGCGAGATTGCCATAGAATTGGACGCAAAGTTTCAGGCCGTAGCGGAAAACGCCGTCAAATAGTCACACTGACGTGAACCTGCTTGCGTCCGGACGCGTCCTCCGCAATCTGCTGACAGATAACTTTGTCGGAGCTTGATTAATGCAGGACCTGTCTCCCCGCGCTGCGGATTTGTTGGCACAACGCCTTTTCGAGGCCGGATGCCGCCATGCGTTCGGAATGCCCGGCGGCGAGGTTCTGACATTGGTGGAAGCGCTGGAAAGCGCGGGCATTGCTTTCCACCTTGCAAAACACGAAAACTCAGCAGGTTTCATGGCCGAAGCGGTCCACCATCGCGATGGTGCACCTGCAATCCTCGTGGCCACACTCGGGCCCGGAGCGATGAACGGGATCAATGTGGTCGCCAACGCCCTGCAGGATCGGGTGCCGATGATCGTGCTGACCGGATGCGTCGACGCGGATGAGGCGTTGACCTACACCCATCAAGTGATGGATCACGCGCAAGTCTATCGCTCGATCACCAAAGGCAGCTTTATGCTAACGGCCGACGGGGCCGATATCATCGCCGACAAGGCGGTATCGCTTGCCAACCAAGCGCGCCCCGGCCCGGTACACATCGATGTGCCTATCTCGGTGGCCGATACGCGCGTATCAGGGGTTAAACGTCGTCGACTGGCAAAAGTTGCTCCTGTCGCGCCTGGCGCGGAATGTCTGGAAAAGGCCCGCCGATGGGTGGCCGAGGCTGAGCGACCTTTGGCGATCATCGGTCTTGATGTTCTTTACGACGACTCGCGCTGTGTGGTGCGAGCATTTTTAGAGCATTTCAACATTCCCTTTGTCACCACCTACAAGGCCAAGGGGGTGGTGCCCGAGGATCATCCACTCTGCCTGGGCGGGGCGGGTTTGTCTCCGCTGGCCGATAAGCACCTAGTCCCGCTGGTGGAACAGGCTGATCTGGTACTGTGTTTGGGATATGACCCTATCGAGATGCGCCCCGGCTGGCGCGAGATCTGGGACCCAGAAACCAAGCGCGTGATCGACATATCAGCCGTGGTGAACGATCATTACATGCATCAGGCTGGGCTAAATCTGGTCGCCGACACCGGCGCAACGCTTGAGGCCATCGCCAAGGGCAACCCTGCCGGCAAGACCTGGCCGAATGGTGAGCCTGAACAGGTCAAGGCGGCGCTGGCGAATGCTTTTCCGTCAGATGAAGACTGGGGACCGGCGGCAATCATCGCAGAAACTCGTGCCGTTCTGCCACCCGAGACCCTCGCCACGGCCGACAGCGGCGCGCATCGCATTCTGCTCAGTCAGATGTGGGAGTGTTCGGAGGCACGCGGGTTGATCCAGTCCTCGGCGCTCTGCACCATGGGGTGTGCCGTTCCGATGGCGATCGGTCTGAAATTGGCCGAGTCGGATCGCCCCGTGATCAGCTTTTCAGGCGATGCCGGGTTTCTGATGGTTGCCGGAGAGCTGTCGACTGCCGCCGAATTGGGTGGCAACCCAATCTTTTTGGTCTTTGTCGATGCCAGCCTTGCGCTGATCGAGCTGAAACAACGCCAGCGCCAGATGGGCAATCGCGGAGTGGATTTTGACCGCCATGACTTTGCCGCTTTAGGCCGCGCATTCGGCGGTTATGGTCACACAGTTCGTAGCCGCGATGATTTGCGGGCTGCATTGGATCAGGCGTTGAAAGCGGACAAGTTCACTGTCATTGCTGCGGAAATTGACCGTGGAGGATATGATGGCCGCATCTGAAGGACCGCTGAAAGGCGTCAAGGTACTGGACCTGTCTCGCATTCTGGCAGGACCCACTTGTACGCAGTTGTTGGGCGACCTTGGCGCTACCGTCATCAAAATCGAAAACCCGGCGACCGGTGGTGATGATACGCGGCAATGGGGCCCTCCTTACGCCGAGGATGCGGATGGCAACCGCTCAGACCTGAGCGCATATTTCATGTCCTCCAACCGCAACAAGAAATCGGTCGCATTGGATATCGCAACACCCGAAGGACAGGCAGAAGTCCGACGCCTAGCCTCGCACGCTGATATTCTGATCGAGAATTTCAAGCCCGGTGGACTGGCAAAATACGGGCTCGACTACGCAACCTTGTCCAATGAGTTTCCTGACCTCGTCTACTGTTCGATCTCAGGCTACGGGCAGACAGGCCCAAACTCATCGAAGCCCGGATATGATCTAATGGCGCAAGGATATGGCGGGATCATGTCTCTGACCGGAGACGCCGACGGCGCGCCGATGAAAGTAGGCGTCGGAATTGCTGACGTGATGTGTGGTATGTATGCCTGCGTTGGTATTCTGGCTGCGCTGCGTCATCGCGACATGACCGGCGAGGGTCAGCAGATCGATCTGGCACTGGTGGATGCACAGATCGCTTGGCTGATCAATGAAGGCGTGAATTATCTGACCTCGGGCGAAGTGCCTCAGCGGCGCGGCAACGGGCATCCCAATATTGTGCCTTACGAGGTCTATCAGACGGCGGATGGGCACGTGATTCTGGCCGTTGGAAATGACAGTCAGTTCAAAAGATTTTGCAGCTTCATCGAAAAGCCAGAGCTAGCCGACGATCCCCGATTTGCCACCAACCCGGCCCGTCTTGAAAATAGGGATGCGTTGAATGCGATCCTGCGCCCGGCAGTTCAGGCGCTGGATACAGGCAGCGTTATCGCGGGGCTTGAAGACCTGAAAGTCCCTGTTGGCCCGGTGCGGACGCTCGATCAGGTTTTTGCCTCGGATCAGGTCGCTGCCCGCCAGATGCAGATCTCGATGCAAGCTGAGCCTGGCGAGGTGCAACTGATCGGGAATCCCCTGAACCTGTCACGCACGCCTGTAACATATCGCAGCGCACCACCGGTCTGTGGGGCTGACACACAGGCTGTTCTGAACGCGGAAAACCCCTTCGAAGATTGAAACACTCTGCCCGTTTAGGCGGCAAGTTGCTGAAACATGCCCTTGAATCGGCGGTTTTTTTCGCGTTTCTCACACACGGGATTTCACCAATTCGAGAGCAGGGTCGATACTGTTACGACCCGGCTGCACACTCTGTTACATCGAACAGTGTAGAACGTCGCAATCAGATTGGACCCGAGTATGAAACAAGACGTCTTTGGACAGATGAACACCCTGAACCAGCCCGTAAGCGTCGAGGCATGGGATGGTGTTCTCCTTGGGTTCATGGCGCATGCCGCTGTCACACCGCAACATCTGGGCAAGGTTCTGGAGCTTGAGCCGGACTTTGCGCTGGGCCATGCGGTCAAGGGTCTGTTCATGGTTCTGCTGGGCCGGCGCGAGATGATCGCGGTCGCTGCCGAAGCGCTGAGTGCCGCGAATGCAGCGATGGAGCGTCAGCCAGTTTCAGTCCGGGAAAGGCTATATGTCGAGGCGCTGGGTTTGTATATGGCCGACCTTCCATCACAGGCCGTTCAGAAATTTGAAGAGATTCTGCGAGCGCACCCAACTGATACTCTGGCCATGAAGCTCAGCCATGCGACGCGTTTCGTTCTGGGCGATGCGGCGGGGATGCGTCGGTCGATCGAACGGGTGATGCCAGCGTATGAACCCGACCATGCCGGACGTGGATACTTGCTGGGATGCCACTCGTTCGCGCTGGAGGAAACCGGCGCCTACGAGAAAGCCGAGATCGCCGGTCGTCAGGCCTTGTGGATGGTTTCGGACGACGCCTGGGGATTGCACGCTGTAGCGCACGTGCACGAGATGACGGGCAACGCGCAGCTGGGACTGGACTGGCTCGCGGGACGTGAGGACGCTTGGGCGCATTGCAACAATTTCCGCTATCATGTCTGGTGGCACAAGGCGCTGATGCATCTGGATTTGGGGCAAGTCGATCAAGTGATGGCGCTTTACGATCATCACATCCGCCAGGACAAAACCGACGACTATCGCGATATCTCGAATGCAACCTCGCTGCTGTCCCGGCTAGAGCTTGAGGGCGTTGATGTTGGCAACCGCTGGGAAGAACTGGCCGATCTCAGCGCAGCCCGAACCGAAGACGGATGCTTGATCTTCGCCGATCTTCACTACTTGCTGGCATTGACCGGGGACAATCGTTCGGAGGCTACGGCAAATATGCTGCAGCGTATTCAAAATGACGCCCAGCGCAATCAGGGTGACACGCCGATCCGCATGTCCGACCCGGGCATTGCCGCCGCCAAGGGGCTTGAGGCCTTTGGAGAAGGCCTTTACGGCCAAGCCTTTGATTTTCTTTCAAATGCCCGGGGTGGGATGCAACTGGCGGGTGGTAGCCACGCCCAACGTGATGTATTCGAGCGCATCACCATTGATTCCGGCCTGCGCGCTGGCCGCTTGGATGCTGTCGAGCGCATCTTGGACGACCGCCGCGCCAAACGTGCCGGGGGAGAGGACAATTACGCCCTCGCCCGCCGAGAATTGATCGAGGCCGCACGCGACAGCGGCGACGCACAAAGCGTCCCCGCCGAATAACAACAATAAAAGACCAAGAAGGACAGAAACCGTATGGCGACCGCATCGCCCGCTTCTGATTTTGCTCCGGTGGCCTCTCAGGTCGCCGCCCCCGCCGCTATGCGCGATCCGCGGTTGGATTTCTATCGCGGCATCGCGATGTTCATCATCCTGATTGCCCATATTCCGAACGATCCGTGGGCCAAATGGATACCTGCCCGCTTTGGCTTTTCGGACGCAACCGAGATCTTCGTATTCTGTTCAGGCATGGCTTCGGCAATTGCTTTTGGGGGGGCGTTCATGCGCAAAGGCTGGTGGATGGGCACCGCACGCGTGAGCTTTCGCATCTGGCAGGTCTACTGGGCGCATATCTGCCTGTTCTTCTTTGTCGCGATGACAATGGCGGCCCTGAACCAGAGTGGGCTGTTCGAGAAAAACTATATCTCCTCTCTCAATCTACAGCATTTCTTCAACGATCCGGCGTCACAGATCGTCGGACTGTTCACCCTGACCTATGTGCCGAACTACTTCGATATTCTACCGATGTATCTGGTGGTACTGGCGATGATGCCCCTGTTTATGGGGCTATATCGTATCGGATTCTGGGCGGTCGCCATGGCCTCGGTCACGATTTGGCTCGTTGCACAATTCGACTACCTTGACCTGCCGGCCGAGCCCTGGTCAGAGCGCCAGTGGTTCTTCAACCCATTCGGGTGGCAATTGCTGTTCTTCACCGGCTTTGCGTTCATGCGAGGTTGGATTCCAGCGCCGCCGGTGTCGAAAACTCTGATCTGGGCGGCAGCATTGTTTTTGATCTTCTCGATGCCGTTCGGCTCGTGGAAGGTATTCACTTGGATCAATGCAGCAGCCCCTGATCTGGCTGATGAGATTCGCAAGGTCTGGCCAGTGACCAAAGAATTTCGCGACAAGACCGACTTTGGTCTATTCCGATATCTGCATTTTCTGTCGCTTGCCTATCTGGGTTGGGTTATCGCCGGTGAGCATGGCCGTCGCCTGATAGCGACCGGTCATGGGGCAGCCGCAAAAGTCTGGCAGTTCCTGCTGACCATCATCACCAAAGTGGGTCAGCAATCGCTCGCGGTGTTCGTATTTTCTATGGCAGCAGCACGACTTATCGGCGTCGGACTGGACCTGAGTGGGCGGGATGTTGCCAGTGTGTTCATCGCCAACATGATTGGCTTTGCCATGATCATCGGCGTGGCTTATCTGGCCGCCTGGTTCAAGTCACAACCTTGGAAATCAAAGAAATGAACTTTACACGTCGCGCTTTTCTCGCCTCATCAACCGCTCTGGCCTTCGCCCCAGCGGCATATGCCACAGGTGGAGAGACCCCGTTCAGCCGAGACGACGTCATCGCAATGGCCCGCGACCTGGCCAGCCGTGATTATGCCGAGCGTGAGATGGTTCCGCAGGAGTGGCAGGACCTGACGTATCAGCAATACCGTTCAATCCGGTTCCGGCTGGATCGCGCGCTGTGGTACGAGACCGAGACGCCCTTCAACGTCGATTTTTTCACGCCGGGCCTGTATTTTCCACGCACAGTGAAAGTATCGACCGTCGAGGACGGTATGACCAAGCCGGTCGCCTTTGATCTGGCCATGTTCGATAAGTCTGAAGACGTACCTGAGCTTCCCATTGACGACACGCTGGGCTTTTCAGGTCTACGCCTGCGTACTGAGATGCACCGCCCTGGCGAGACAGACGAGTTCTGCGTTTGGCAAGGGGCCAGCTATTTCCGCGCCATCGGTTTGCACGAAGTCTATGGCCTTTCGGCCAGAGGGCTCGCCTTGAAGACCGGCGATCCAGATGGCGAGGAATTCCCCGAATTCATTCGTTTCTGGTTGGAGCGTCCAGAACCGGATCAACGAAACATGGTCGTTCATGCGCTCATGGACAGCCCCAGCGTTACAGGGGCCTACCGCTTCCACGTTACCGCCGGTTCAGATTGCGTGATGGATATTGAAGCCACCCTGTTCCCACGTACCGAACTGCCCCATGTCGGCATCGCGCCCGGCACATCTATGTTCCTGTTCGATCAGACCAATCACAGCCGTTTCGATGATTTTCGCCCCGCAGTGCACGACAGTGACGGGTTGATGATCCGCAACGGCGCAGGAGAGGTTCTGTGGCGCCCGCTTGCGAACCCGACTCGCCTGCAGATCTCGTCTTTTGTCGACACAAACCCCCGCGGCTTTGGTCTGATGCAACGCAAGCGCAAGTTCTCGGACTATGCGGATCTTGAAGCCAATTATCACAAACGCCCAAGCTTGTGGGTCGAACCCAGCGAAGACTGGGGTAAAGGCACCGTCACGCTAGTTGAAATCCCGGCGGATCAGGAGATTTATGACAACATCGTCGCCTATTGGCGCCCGATGGAACCCTACGCCGCAGGCAGCCAGATTGATCTGTCCTATCGCCTGATCTGGGGCGAGGAACCTCAGCACACCCCTATGGCCCGCGTGATCAACACCGCGATGGGCGACAACACGTTCGGCGAGGGCCGTTTGGCTGTGATTGATTTCGAAGCCAGTGAGCTGCTTGACGATCCCGAGGCCATCACGGTGTTTGTCGACTCGCCCCATGCCGAAACTTCAGAAGGCGTTCTGCAGCGTAACCCAGACACGGGCGGGTTGCGGCTGGCGTTCTCATTCGAACCAGGCGAACGCAACCACGTGGAACTGCGCGCGCAGTTGCTGAAAGACAAACAACCAGCCTCTGAAGTCTGGCTTTACCGTTGGACCATATGAACCGCGATCTTCATATCATGCCGCCCGAGGCCCCTCTAGCGATGCCAGCGCAGAACTTTGCGCAGGGATTCCGCGATGCGCAGGTACCTGCCGGGGGTCGAAATCCCTCTGTCGGGTTTTGGCGCGCGCTGGTCTTCTCACCTGCCATGGCGGCGGCTTTGGGTCTGCTCTGGGTCATGTCCGACTGGTTCAGCGCCGAAGGGATTAATCTGGTCGAAGGTATCCTGCTGACGCTAATCTCGTTCAATTTCTTCTGGATTTCCTTCACGGTCTGCACCGTACTGCTGGGCATGGTCTCACTGTCCCGGCAAGAGCAGCCAAAGCGTGAAGGACGCTCGCAACCGTTGCGCGTGGCGCTTTTGACGCCTGTTTATAACGAGGTGCCGTGGAACGTGCTCGGCAACGCCCGCACGATGCTGGAAGACCTGCAGAAACGTGGTGGTCAGCACCACTATGCCATGTTCATTTTATCCGACACGCGCGACCCCGAGATCGCCGCGCAGGAACAGGCCAGTGTCGAGGCGCTAAGGACCACGCTGGCACCGGGGCTTGAACTCTATTATCGCCGCCGCCCCCAGAATACGGATCGCAAGGTCGGTAATATTGCCGATTGGGTAAGCCGCTGGGGCGCGGACTGGGATGCGATGTTGGTGCTGGATGCCGACAGCCTGATGACGGGTCGCGCGATCTCGCGCCTGACAGATGCGCTGGCGCGCGATCCCGGCGCAGGCCTGATCCAAAGCTATCCGCAGCTGATTGGCGCGCAATCGGTCTTTGCCCGGATGCAGCAGTTTGCCAACGGCGTCTATGGTATCGCCTTTGCCGAAGGCCTCGCGCGCTGGTGCGGGCAAGAAGGCAATTATTGGGGCCACAACGCCATCATTCGCACCTGTGCATTTGCTTCTAGCGCAGGTCTACCCAAGTTGCGGTCGCTAAACGGACAAGACAAGCTGATCATGAGCCACGATTTCGTCGAGGCCGGATTGCTGCGCCGCGCAGGATGGGCCGTGCGCTTTCTGCCGCGCATACGCGGATCATATGAGGAAACGCCCCCCACCCTCATTGACTACGCAATGCGCGATCGCCGCTGGTGTCAGGGCAACCTGCAGCACCTGAAACTGCTGGGTTCGACCGGCTTCCGCGCAGTCTCGCGGTTCCATATGTTCCACGGTGCGGTCGGATATCTGATGTCGCCGCTATGGTTCGCACTTTTGGTGATGTGGGCCTTGATCGGTCAGGGCAAGGACGCCTCGGTCCTGCATTACTTCAGCCCGGACAATCCGCTGTTCCCGCAATGGCCAGAAATGTCCGAAACACGCCATGTGCTGATCATTCTGGTGATGTATGCGATGCTATTGGCGCCCAAGGTTTTGGGCGTCGCTGCCCTGCCCCTCAGCGGTGTGCGCTATTCCGATTTCGGCGGAACGCGAAAATTCTTCACTTCATTTCTGTCCGAAGTCATTCTGTCGATCCTCTATGCCCCTATACTTATGGTGCAGCAGATGATTGCAGTGTTCCGCACCGCGTTGGGCATTCAAAAGGGCTGGTCCCCGCAAGCGCGCGATGGTGGCAGCTACGGGCTGCGCACGCTGATCCTGTGCCACAGCCTTGAGACTATCATCGGCGTCGCGCTTAGCGTTGGCATCCTCGCCGGTCTGGTCTCGGTCTGGCTGGCCCCGATTGCGATCAGCCTGGCACTGGCGATCCCACTGTCTGCGCTCAGCGGCGTATCGGCAGGCACCGCGCGCCGTATGGTTGGTATGCGCGAAGATGTCAGTGAGCCTGCAATTACACGCTCGGCCCGGCGCTATCGCGATGAGTTGAAGCGATTGATCGAAGGCAAAGGCGTGATCACACCGGCGGAATGATCACCCGCCGGGCAAGCCCTCGTACCAGTCCACCATCATATCAGCCCAGCCGTTTGGCACCGTATGGCCGCCCGGGAACAGAGCAAATTCCAAGGCGCTACCTTCGGCACATCCCATCCAGTTGCGACGCATAAACTGGCCCGTGGTAGAAAACCCGCTGGGCTTGGTATCGGCACACTCATTGGCGACCCGCCAGATTTCCAATCCGGCAAAGATATCGCCCTGGTGGAAACGGCCTCCGCCCAAAAGGCGGCCCTCCAGCGGCACCACATTGTCCGTCCAACCATGGGTGTGGAACATGCGCACCGGACCATCACAGCTTTCGGGATGTGGCCGCCAGAACCCGCCTGAAACCGGGACATAAGCAGAAAATGAATCCGGCGCAGCGCAGGCGAGGTAATAAACCATGAACGCGCCAGCCGAGAAGCCGCCCAGCACCACGCGATCCGGGTCGATATCAAACCGGTCGGCAGCGTCCTGCACTACTTCACGAAGAAACGCGGGTTCATCCCGACCTTCCCAACCGGGAAAGAAGTTCCAGCTTTTTCGGCCGTTTCTCTCGGACCCTTCCGGTGCCATCACTGCGTAGCCGCGCGCCAGCAGTGGCTCGACCATGGATCGGCTCTTGAGCGTACCGGTGGCGCTGCCGCCATAGCCGTGCAGGAACACAACCAGCGGAGGGTTCTCCGCTTTCGGCAGTTCGATGTGATATCCGCCTGATGCGGTTTCGCACATCCCCTCGGTATCGCCACAAGCCGCAAGGCCGGGTTGCCCGGCAAAAACAAAGCACGCGGCCAACCAGTGTCTGACACTCATCCCGTTTCCTCTTCATAAGCGTTGACAGGCAACCCAGCCCGCACCCAACCGGGCCCAGCCGCCGAACCCAGCATGCCCTCGGGCACGTCGATGATATTGGTAAATCCAGCCTCGGTCAGTCGATTGCTTAATCGGGCCGAGCGCACCCCGCGTGCACAGATCAGTGCGACAGGTGCAGATCGGTCCCCCCCGAGCAGATGGTCCAAGGCCTGCACGAAATCCTCACGGCGCATGTCGAGCGGGTGGGCCGCTTCGGCGACCCCGGTCGCCCGCCATTCGCGTGGAGTTCGGATATCGATAAGATGGATCGCGCCGTCGAGAGCCTGTTGATGGGCTGTGGCCGCCGCAATCTGACCACCAGCATAGGCCTGCGGGATCAGCCGGTATTCGCGGATTGCGAAACCCGCTGCAATGGCGGCCCCTCCGCCCAATAGGACCCATCTGCGGGTTCGGCGTTTCCCTTCCGCCATGCGGCACTCTCCTGCATTGTCAGATCGGTATTATCATATGGCAATTCGCGACGCTTTCAGGAAATCCAACCCTCAGATCAAGTTCGCGTCATAGTTACACAGGTGGATCACGTCCAATATGTGCGCTTTAGGACCTTTCGGAACCTTGCAATTTCCGGACAGTCAATAAATTATCCCTAGTAATTCAGTCATATTGACCGCACAGACCGGAGTATCGCACTTGTCCCTATTCCTTATCGCGGCCCTTCCCTTCCTCGGAGCTGTCTTTCCGGCCCTCCTGATCCGGGCAGGACGAAACGCAGCAGCATCAGCGGCTGGGTTGACTACCTTCCTCGCGTTGATGGGATTGCTGATCCACATTCCCAGCGTCATGCGCGGTGATGTTGTGACCGCGCGGTTCGACTGGATACCCGGGCTTGGACTAAACGCGAACTTCATGCTGGACGGCCTGGGTTTTTTGTTCGCCCTGCTGATCCTGGGCATCGGTCTTCTGATCATCCTCTACGCACGATTCTACTTGTCGCGCGAGGATCCGATGGGGCAGTTCTATACCTACCTGCTGCTGTTTCAGGGCGCGATGGTGGGAATTGTTCTGTCTGACAATATCCTGCTTCTGCTAATATTCTGGGAACTTACGTCGCTCAGTTCATTCTTGCTGATTGGTTATTGGAAGCACCTGCCCGAGGGTCGTCAAGGCGCGCGTATGGCTTTGGCCGTGACCGGTTCGGGCGGGCTGGCGATGATCGCAGGGATGCTTATCCTCGGCAATATCGTGGGATCTTATGACCTGAGTGTCATTCTGCAGAACAAAGAGCTGATCCAGTCCTCGCCGTACTACCTTCCTGCGCTGATCCTGATCTTGCTTGGCTGTTTCACCAAATCGGCGCAATTCCCGTTCCATTTCTGGCTGCCGCACGCGATGGCGGCTCCGACGCCAGTGTCGGCCTATCTGCACTCGGCCACAATGGTGAAGGCAGGCCTGTTCCTGATGGCCCGGATGTGGCCGGTTCTGGCGGGTACGGATGCGTGGTTCTACATCGTCGCCACTACCGGTTTGATCACCATGCTGCTGGGTGCCGTGATTGCGCTGTTCAAGGATGATCTAAAGGCGCTGTTGGCGTTTTCGACGGTGTCCCATCTGGGTCTCGTGACGATGCTACTGGGCTTTGGCACGACGATCGCCGCTGTTGCAGCCGTCTTCCACATCATCAACCACGCGACGTTCAAGGCGGCCTTGTTCATGACCGCCGGGATCGTGGACCACGAGACCGGCACACGCGATGTCAAACGGCTGGGTGGTTTGCGGCATCTGATGCCGATCACGTTTACTATCGGCACCATCGCTGCCCTGTCGATGGCCGGTCTGCCACCGCTGAATGGTTTCCTCTCGAAAGAGATGATGCTGGAAGAGACAGTCCACACGACTTGGCTTAACTCGCCTTACTTGGTACCCGGCTTGGCGCTTCTGGCTGCGCTATTTTCAGCGGCCTACTCCTTTCGCTTTGTCAGCCATGTCTTCCTTGGGCCCGAGCGGGACGATTACCCCGCGCATCCGCATGACCCGCCTGTCGGTCTTTGGTTGGCGCCGGCGTTCCTTGTGGTGCTGGTCGTCCTAATCGGCCTCTATTCTGCTGCCATCGTTGGCCCGCTTGTCGCGGTTGTCTCCAGCGCCGTGATCGGGGGCGAGAAGCTGCCTTATTACTCGCTGAAACTGTGGCACGGCTTTACACCTGCGCTTTACATGTCGGTGGTCGCGACGCTGGGAGGCCTGTTCCTGCTGTCGTTGCACAAACGCGGCGACCAGATATGGAACGCCCTGCCCCGGCCCGAGGCAAAGGCGATCTTCGAGGCAATCATCGACGCGCTGACCCGTCTCAGCCGCTGGATTACGGACGAGCTGCATAATGGTGTGCTCAGCCGATATGCGATCATCTTCGTGGCTTTTGTCGTTGGGCTTGGCTACTACGCCTACACCACCGGCACCATTGGCGTTGAAACACGCGTACCGCTTGAGGCTCAGGTCATCCCGATCATCGGCTGGATCTGTCTGGTGGGTGCGACGCTGGCGATCATGTGGTTCCACCGCAACCGCCTGCTGTCGCTGGTGTTGATCGGGGTGGTTGGCCTGATCGTTTCGATGGCATTCAACTACCTATCTGCCCCCGATCTGGCGCTGACACAGATTTCGGTCGAAGTGGTGACGATGATCCTGCTGTTGTTGTCGCTGAACTTTCTGCCGACCGATACACCCTGGGACAGCAGCGCGGCACGGCGTTGGCGTGATGCGGCAATTTCGGTGGTTGCCGGGATCGGCTCAGGCGCTTTGATCTATGCGCTGATGATGCGGGATTTTGCTTTCCCAACGATCTCGGAATTCCATCTGGCCAATTCGTACAAAGGTGGCGGTGGCACCAACGTCGTGAACGTGATCCTCGTAGACTTCCGGGGTTTTGATACCTTTGGCGAGATCATCGTGCTGGGCATCGCAGCCCTGATCATCTACGCCCTGACCGAAGCAGTGCTGAGCACCAATGTGCGCAGTTACCTGCTGAACCGTAAACCACATTGGCCGCAGTCGGGTGACTCTCACCCATTGATGATGGTGGTCGTCACCCGCGTGATGATGCCCATCGCATTAATGGTCGGGGCCTATATCTTCTTCCGAGGCCACAACCAGCCCGGCGGCGGCTTCATCGCAGGCCTCATCGTCGCGATCGCCTTCCTGATGCAATATATGGCCAGCGGCTATACCTGGGCGATTGAACGGCAGCGGTTCTACTATCACGGCACCATCGGTTGGGGCGTTCTGATCGCCGCTGCCACTGGTCTGGGTGCATGGTTCAATGAACGCCCGTTCCTGACCAGCGATTTCGGTTATATCCACTGGCCCCCGCTGGAAGAATTCGAATGGGCCACCGCGATTCTGTTCGATACCGGCGTCTTCCTTGCGGTACTGGGCGCTGTGATGCTGGCGCTCGACAGCCTGTCGCGCTTCGCGTGGCAGCCGGGAATGGCACAAGAATTCCCGATGGATATCAACCCGCTGCGGGATGGCCCTCAGGATGAAGATAACGAGAAGGAGCAGGCCTGATGGAAGCGCTCGTAGCCTCTGCAGTCGGCGTGATGACCGCCGCCGGGATATTTCTGATCCTGCGCCGTCGTACATTCCCAGTCATTCTGGGCCTGTCCCTGATCACCTATGCGGTGAACGTGTTTCTATTCGCCACCGGGCGGCTGGCGCTGAACGCACCTGCCGTTCTGAACAAATATGAAGATGTCCCCTATACCGACCCGCTACCGCAGGCGCTGGTGTTGACGGCCATCGTGATCTCATTCGGGATGACGGCGGTGATCGTGATGATCTCGCTGTCCGCCTATCTGTCCTCGAAGGATGACCATATCGATATGAGCGCAAGCGATAGCGTGGACGCACCGGGAGAAGACGCATGAACCATTGGATCGTCGCGCCGATCGTCCTGCCCGCGATCCTGGCCCCGTTTATCATTATGGTGTTGCGATATCATTTGGACCTTCAACGCATCTTCTCGGTCGCCGGCGTCGTGGGATTGCTGGGTATCGCCTTGACCATTACCGCCCAGGCATCGGGTGGCGAGGTTCAGGTCTATGAGCTCGGCAACTGGCCCGCACCGTTCGGCATCGTAATGGTGTTGGACAAACTTTCGGCCATGATGGTGTTGTTGACGGCCCTGCTGGCCCTGCCGGTTGTCCTTTATGCCATCGGCTCTGGCTGGGATGAGAGAGGCAAACACTTCCATGCTCTACTCCATTTTCAGCTAATGGGTGTCTGCGGTGCTTTTCTCACCGGCGACGCCTTCAACCTCTTTGTGTTTTTCGAGGTCCTGCTGATTGCCTCTTACGGCCTCATGACGCATGCAGGTGGCGCAGTGCGGTTGAAGGCCGGGGTTCAGTACGTCGCCTATAACCTGCTCGGCTCGACCTTGTTCCTGTTTGCATTGGGTACGATTTATGCTGTGACCGGCACGCTCAACATGGCTGATCTGGCCGTTCGCGTGGCCGATATCCCACCCGAAGACACCGCCTTGCTGCGGGTTGGAGCAGTCTTGCTATTACTGGTTTTCTGTATCAAGGCCGCAGTGTTGCCACTGCATTTCTGGCTTCCTGCAAGCTACGCAAATGCGCCGCTGCCCGTTGCGGCGCTGTTCGCGATCATGACCAAAGTCGGTGCTTATTCGATCCTGCGGGTCTATACGCTGGTCTTTGGGCCCGATGTAGCCGCAACCGAAGGGCTAGTCGGTAGTTGGCTACAACCTGCAGCGCTGCTGACATTGGCCGTTGGCGCCATTGGCATTCTGGGCTCGCAACATATCGCGCGAATGGTGGCCTTTTGCGCCATCGCATCGATGGGCACATTGCTGATTGCGATCTCGTTGTTTAGCGAGGCCGCGACGGCGGCAGCGCTCTACTATATCTTCCATTCGACTCTGGCGACGGCCCTGCTGTTCCTTGTCGCGGACATGGTAATGGAGCGCCGTGGCGGAGCCATAGCCCCTTCGACGCCGATGCCGCAATCCGGTCTGATCTCAGCCCTGTTCTTTGTCGGCGCCATCGCGATGGCTGGCATGCCGCCACTATCGGGCTTTGTGGGCAAGCTGCTGGTACTGGACGCCTCACGTGGCGCGCCCGATGCAAATGCGGTCTGGGCCGTGATCTTGATCGGGTCGTTCGTCACAATCGTGGGTCTGGCCCGCGCGGGAACGCTGATCTTCTGGAAAAGTCACGACGCCCAACATAATGTGACGCCTGAGCCAACCGAAGAAGCCGGCCTACCAACCGCGCCCGAGCCCTATCCGGGCCTCGCCTTTACTTCGGTGTTCGGGGCGGTTCTGGGACTTGTGCTGCTGACGCTATTTGCAGGTCCGGCGTTGCAATATGCCAGCAACACGGCCGTGCAACTGTTCGCGCCGGAAGATTACATTTCGGCCGTGCTGGGAGGGGAAGAATGATGAAGCTTCTGCACCGTATATTTCCGCATCCCCATCTGACCGCGCTACTTACACTGGTATGGGTGTTTCTGGCAAACACCGGGTCTTTGAACTCGGTGGTCTTTGGCCTGCTATTGGGAATCATCATTCCGTTTATCACTCAGCCCTATTGGCCGGATCGCCCGAAACTGCGCAATTGGCCGATGGTGGCGGAATACATGTTGGTAGTCTTATGGGATATCGTGATGGCCAATATCGCGGTGGCCCGGATCATCCTGTTCAAGCGCGATGCAGACCGCCAGCCAAGCTTTGTCAGCGTCCCGCTGGAACTGCGCACGCCCGAGGCCATCACAGTTCTGGCCGGAACCATCACCATGACCCCTGGCACCGTCAGTTGCGATTTGTCCGCACAAGGGCACTACCTGCTGGTTCATTGTCTGGATGCACCGAACCCCGAAGAGGTGCGCGACCAGATCAAACAACGCTATGAGCGCCGCCTGAAGGAGATTTTCGAATGATCACCTATGCGATCTACTTTGCTTTTGCCTGCTTCGGCGCTGCGATCATGATGTGCTTGTGGCGTATCATTACAGCCGACGGTGTCAGTACCCGTGTTCTGGCCCTAGATACAATGGTGATCAACACCATCGCTCTGCTTATCCTTTACGGCTTGAGTATCGAGACCGAAATCTTCTTTGAATCCGCCATGATCATCGCCATGCTCGGCTTTGTCTCAACCGTGGCTTATGCGCGCTTTATGCTGCGTGGCAATATCATCGAATGAGCGTGGCATGACCTTTATCTTCGAACTGCTCATCGCATTCTTCCTGATCGTATCGGGCATTTTCGGCTTTGTCGGATCATTCGGCATGATCAAGCTGAAAGACCCCATGTCCCGCCTGCACGCACCCACCAAGGCAACTACGCTGGGCGTGGGCGGCGTCCTACTGGCCTCGATCGCGCATTCGGTTTTGCTTGAGGGCAAACTGTCGATGCACGAGTTGTTGATCACGCTCTTTCTGTTCCTGACGGCCCCGATCACGGCCCTTTTCATTGCCAAATGGCACATTCATCGCCATGAAAAGCCCAGCGATCTGCCAGACGCAGGCGAGGATGAGCTTTGGGCCACCCACGCGGTCGAACAGGTCGAGGACGTCCCGGACCACAGTACGAACTGAGACCCATGCACACACCTCTGCTGCCCCTAACCCGCGATCTGGTTCTGATAGGCGGAGGACACACGCACGCGCTGCTGCTGCGCAAATGGGGCATGAAACCGCTGTCCGGCGCGCGGGTTACGTTGATAAACCCCGGTCCCACCGCACCCTATTCGGGCATGTTGCCAGGATTTGTCGCTGGTCACTATCAGCGGTGGGAGCTTGATATTGATTTGGTGCGTCTGGCCCGCTTTGCCGGTGCGCGGGTGATACTGGGCGCAGTTGAAGGTATTGACCCGGACACACGCCAAATCCATGTGCCCGGACGCCCGCCGGTGGCGTTTGACGTGGCCTCGGTCAATGTCGGGATCACCTCGGATATGCCAGCATTGCCGGGATTCGCCGAGCATGCCGTTCCGGCCAAGCCGCTCGGCCTCTTCGCCGCGCAATGGCAAAGCTATCTTTCAGGGACGGGCCGCGCCTCGGTCGCGGTGATCGGTGGTGGCGTTGCGGGAGTAGAGCTAGTCATGGCGATGGCCCATGCACTGCGTTCCAAAGGACGTGAAGCGCAGGTTACGTTGATCGACAGTGCAACAGCCCTTACAGCGACTGTCCCGAAGGCATCCGCTACCATCCGGCAGGCGATGGCGCACCTGGGGATCGAAGTTCTGGAAAACGCATCAATCCAGAAGATTTCTGCGGGCGAAATCGAGCTAACGGACGGTCGCCAGATACCGGCCGATTTCATCACCGGTGCTGCAGGCGCGCGGCCCTATGAGTGGATATCCAATACCGGCCTCGCGCTGCATGACGGTTTCATCAAAGTGAACGCGTCCCTGCAATCCAGCGATCCGGCGATTTTCGCCGCGGGAGATTGCGCCCATCTGTCCGAGAACCCGCGCCCCAAGGCAGGGGTCTACGCAGTGCGCGAGGCACCAATATTGTATGACAATTTGCGCGCCGCGCTAGGGTCTGGGAATATGCGGCGTTACGTGCCGCAGAAGGATTACCTGAAACTCATCTCTCTGGGTGGAAAATCCGCACTGGCCGAGCGATTGGGAACATCATTCAGCGGGCCGCTCATGTGGCAATGGAAAAACCATATCGATCAGAAGTTCATGTACCGGTTCCGTGAACTGCCCCAAATGCCCACCACCGCATTGCCCCGTCATCACGCAGCAGGGCTGCAAGAGGCGTTGGGAGAAAAACCAATGTGCGGCGGGTGTGGTGCAAAGGTGGGTCGAGGCGCTTTGCAGGCCGCATTGCAGGAGTTGCCGCAGCTCGACAGGCCCGACATTACACCCCTGCCCGGTGACGATGCGGCGGTGCTGCTAACCGGTGGTACGCGACAGGTTATGACATCGGATCACTTACGCAGCTTCACCAACGATCCCGCCTTGATGACGCGTATCGCCGCTGTCCACGCGCTTGGTGATATCTGGGCAATGGGCGCTCGTCCGCAGGCTGCGACAGCAACGATCATCCTGCCGCGCATGTCAGCTGAGTTGCAGCAGCGCACAATGGCTGAGATCATGCATATTGCCAGCGACGTCATGCACCAAGCCGGGGCTGAGATCGTCGGCGGCCATAGCTCAATGGGTGACGAAATGACCATCGGGTTCACTCTGACCGGGCTCTGTGATGCTGAACCGATCACGCTGGGTGGCGCAAAACCTAATGACGCTTTGATCCTGACAAAGCCGTTGGGCAGCGGTGTTTTGATGGCGGCCGAAATGGCGGGCAAGGCGGAAGGCGCCTGGGTCGCGGCAGCTTTCGCGCAAATGATACAGCCGCAGGGTGAGGCGTCCCGCATCCTGAAAAATGCCCATGCGATGACGGATGTCACCGGTTTTGGTCTGGCGGGTCACCTGCAAGGGGTATGCGAAGCGTCTGGCTGCGGGGCAACCCTGTCTTTGGACGCGATTCCAGCTCTGGAAGGTGCGGCAGAGCTCAGTGATCAGGGCATTCGATCTACAATCTACACCGACAACCGTGCCATCGCCCCAGGCCTTCCGACCGGCGGCAAGGCGGATTTGTTATTCGATCCTCAGACTGCGGGAGGTCTCTTGGCGGCCGTCGATGCCAACGAAGCCGAGCAAGTGTGCTCGGAACTACGCGCCGCCGGTTACCCTGCCGCCCTGATTGGTCACATCGACGCGACATCGGGCCTACGTGTTCAAAGCTGATCCAGAACATTCTTAATCCGAGCCACCGTCGCCGACAGCCCGGTATCATCAAGTGACGGTGGCTCAATCTGCGCGATCACTTCGGCACGCTGCGCCTTACGCGATTTGGCATAGGCCGGGTCGTAATGCTGTTCCATCAATGCCTGTGTCAGTCCACGCTTGTCGCCGGCATTGATCAATTCCAGCCAACCATCCACAACCTCATGACCGCGATGAATGCGCAGTGGAGACAATCGATCACGTAGCCGTTCGCTATCCGACAGAATGTCATCGTAGGCAGACACCAGATACGCGGCGCGCGCAGCAATCGGTGCTGTGATCTGGATGCGAGGTGCAGCACACAAGGCCGACCACAGGCTGGGCGGGAGGATCAGGTTTCCGATCTTGGATGATTCTGCTTCAACAACCACCGGACGCGCTGCATCCAGCTCGCCCAAGGAAGCGGCGAGCGCGGATTCAAAGGCTTTCTGACTGGGTTGCCCGCCCGGCATTTCGCCCAGCAATGAACCTCGGTGATTGGCCAGCCCTTCAAGGTCCAGCACTTGCGCGCCTTGCGCCTTTAGATGGCCCAACAGGTCTGTCTTGGCCGTCCCGGTATAACCATCCAGCGCGACCAATCGATATGGCAACACTTCATCATAGAGGAACTGCTTTACCAGTCGGCGATAGCTGCGATAGCCGCCTTCAACCACCTCGGCGCGCCAGCCGATTTGTTGCAACATCCAGGTAAATGATCCTGATCGCTGCCCGCCACGCCAGCAATAGACCAGCGGTTTCCAGTCGCCCTCATGATGGCTCAGGTGATCCTCGATATGGCCTGCCGCGTTGCGAAACACCAGCGCAGCACCCAGCTTGCGGGCCAGAAACGGGCTTTGCTGGACGTAGATAGTACCGACCCGTGCCCGTTCTTCATTGTTCAGAACCGGCAGATTGATAGCGCCCTGCATATGGTCTTCGGCGAACTCAGCCGGGCTACGCACGTCGATAACCGTATCAAACGTGTGGTTGTAGAATTGCTGCAGGCTGGAGACTTTCAAAACCATATCAACGGTCTATCCCGCATGGTGCCGGAAGAAAACCCAAGCCGCTGTTGAAGGTACCAGACCATAATACGGAACAGCCATTGCAAACCATCTTCGCTTGGGTAATGAACCATCGATACTGGTTTCTTATTGGCATGGGACGTGCGCACATATGGCACAGCAGACCGCAAATTCCCTCAAGAGCAAAGCATTGGCCGATCTGGAGACAGGGAAGTTGCCGCAGGCCTTGAAAAAAGCGCAGCTTGGCATCAAGAAACACCCCAAGGATGCCGATTACCAAGCAATCGCAGGCTTTGTCCTGACCGAGATGAAGCGGTACAAGCAGTCCATTCCACACTTCGCTGAAGCATCGCGAATGAAACCGGACGATGCTCAATTTGTCGAAAACCTCGCCAACGCGTTAATGCAGACAGGTCAAATTCCGCGTGCGCTGTCTTATGCCGAGCAGAAACTTGAACGCTTCCCGAATAACAAAGAACTGGTCCGCGTCATTGATGAAATTCAGCTCAAGGGACAGAATTGGCGCCTGATCATCGACCATACGACGAACAAACTGGAAAAAGACCCTAACAATGCAGATTTGCTTTGGTTGCGGGCCCGCGCCTACGGAGAGGTCGGATTCTCCGATCACAGCTCTCAGGACATTGCCCGCGCTTATGGGATCGCACCTGAAAATGAAAAAATCGCATTGTCAAAAGCCGTAGACTTGTATCAATCGGGCGACAAAGAGGGCTCAAAAACCATTTTGCGCGCTGTACTTGAGAGAAACAAGTTTTGCGCGGCGGCGCTCTACCAAATGTCTCTAATGGTGGACAATGACCATGCCGAGAGCCTTGCGCGTGCTGTCGACACCGCAATTTCAGAAAGTGATCACGCCAACTCGGTGCTTGAATTCGCAAAGGCGCACTTGATCTCCAAACTTGATGGGCTGTTCTCGGCGCTCCCCCACTTTGCGCGGGCCAATGCCATTCAACACAACGTGAATCCGTATGACAGCACGCAAGAAGAGAAACGGTTCAAAGAAATCAGCACGTTTTTTCCCCTGAATGTACCTCCTGCGACTGCAGGCGTAAGCGATGGGCCCAAGCCGATATTCGTAGTCGGACAGCCACGATCAGGCACAACACTGATGGAAATGATGCTTAGTTCGGCACCGGATATCGCCGGCTGCGGAGAGCTGACGATTGCAGGTGAATTATCCCAGAAGGTCAGAGAGAGCGGCAAACCATTTGACGCAGACGCAGCTGCTGAATGTGCAGCAGAGTTTCGCAGGCTGATGCCACCCTTACCTGAAAGTTCGACTGCATTCGTTGACAAGATGCCACATAACTATCAGCGGCTCGGCTTCATAATGTCAGCGTTCCCGAATGCCCGCGTGATCAACATGTTGCGCGATCCAAGGGATGTGGGGCTATCAAAATGGATCAGGCGTTTTCACTCACCGGGTATGCGCTATGCATCCAATCTTGAATCGATTGCCCACTCAGCCAACCTGTACCGGTGCTATCTTTCTCATTGGGAAAAGCTGTTCGGTGATCGTATTCTAACGGTTCGATATGAGGACCTGGTAGTCGACCCCAAAACCTGTATCCAGCAAGTCGCCGCCTTCTGCGGTATCGACTGGGATGAGCGGATGATGACCCCTGAGAAAAATACTAGGAAAGTCCGCACCGCCAGCACCGATCAGGTGCGCAAGAAAATCTCAACCGGGTCAATTGGTGGCTGGCAAGAGGTTGCGGATCAAATTCAGCCGATGTTGCATGGGCTGGATCAGGCGTTGTGGCCCGAATACAGGTTCGATTGACCAAAAAAAGGCCGCCCCGAGAGACGGCCTTTATTTGCTTCTCCGGTCACATCACTTCTGTTGGATGCGCCCGTCCAGATAAGGCTGATACGGGGCGTTCTCGGCCAGATACTCCGCCGTAACATCCGCCAGATCAGGCCCGAAATCATAGGCGTTTTTGTCATCACCAGAGAACACAGAATAACCATCGCCGCCATTGCGGACATAGTTGTTTGTCACCACCAGATATGTCGCAGCTGGATCAATAGCTTCGAAACCGCCATCCTTGGCGACCATGACCTCAACAATCCGGCCTTCATTCGGGGCAACCGATGGATCCCAGGTAAATGTCATTCCTGCCACCTGAGGGAAGCGGCCTTTGACCTCTTCAACTTGGCTCACCCCGTTTTCAAGAGCATCAATCACGCCCTGACCGCTGATCTCGAAGGTCGAGAGCGTGTTCTGGAACGGCAGTACTGTCAGCACCTCACCCATGGTCACCTCACCCGGATCGATCGAGGCGCGCAGCCCACCCGAGTTCGCAATCGCAATCTGGGCGCCCTGATCGGCAACCCGCGCCAACATGGCATCCGCAACAAGATTGCCCATTTCACATTCCTGCACGCGACAAACGGAACGGTCGCCTTCAATCGAAGCTGACGCTTCCGCGACAACCTTGTTGCGAATTTCATCCAGCGGAACGGCCAGCTCGGCGATGCGGTCCAGCGCGGCCTGATCCTCGGTCACCGCATTGTCCATGATCAGCGGCTCACCCTCTGCGGATACAACATTTCCGTCATCATCGAATGTCACATTCAATTCACCCAGAAACTTGCCATAGGCATAGGCCTGAACGATCTGCACCCCGTTTACGACGGTAGGGTACGGTCCGGCGGCCTTGTCGGATGTGTTCGAAAGATATGTGTTCGAATGCCCACCCACGATCACGTCAACGCCCGTGGTCTCCTGCGCCACGCGCTGATCGACGCCATAGCCTGAGTGGCTGAGAACGATGATCTTGTTCACACCTTCGCCGGTCAGCTTGTCGACCTCAGCCTGAACGGCAGGAACTGGATCAGAGAAGGTGATGTTTGGACCGGGTGACGCGATATCGTGCGTGTCTTCCGGCGTCAGTCCGATCAGACCGATCTTTTCGCCGCCCACTTCGATCACAGCCGATTTCTTGATCTTGTCGGTCAGCAGTTCCTCATCCGCATAATCGGCGTTGGACATCAGCACCGGGAAATCGACCGAGTCGATGAAGCCGCGCAGCACCTCAGGGCCATCGTCGAATTCATGGTTGCCCACAGTCATGGCGTCATAGCCCAGCTTGTTCATGAACTCAGCCGCAACCTTACCCTTGTAGTAGGTATAGAACAGCGAGCCCTGGAACTGGTCGCCCCCATCAACGAGGATCGAGTTATCGGCCCGTCCGCGGGCCTCTTCGACTGCCGTCACAAGGCGCGCCGATCCACCAAAGCACTTGCCTTCGGCATTGTCTTCGTCGCCACAGGCGCTGTCGTACTTGTTGATCGGTTCAAAGCGCGAGTGGAAATCGTTTGTATGCAGAATCGTAAGCTTGTATTCGGCAGCCGCCATACCGGCGCTGAGTGCCAATACCGCAGCCGAAGCCAGAAAACGGGTGAACATCGTGAAACTCCCTATGATTGTTTTGCGCGATGGTGCGCGTTGCGTGGCGAAGAGTCAAAGGGGGAAATCCGGCTTGATTCTACCCGTCGTGCGGGGCATCAGGACTTCATGCTGATTTACAAGATCTTCCGCGCCGATGAATGGGCAAACCTGCAAGCACAAGGGGCTTCGGATGGTGCACCGATTGATGTTTCGGATGGATATGTTCATTTCTCAACCGCAGAACAGGCCGCTGAAACCGCTGCCAAGCATTTTGCTGGGGTCGAGGGCCTAACCCTCTTGGCCTGTGATAGCCAAGCAATGGGCGATGATCTGAAATGGGAGGTTTCGCGTGGTGGCGCATTGTTCCCCCATCTCTACCGCCAGATTCAAATGTCGGATGTGGTCTGGTCACGCGATCTGCCCTTTGACGGTCGGGCGCACCAGTTCCCGCAGGAGATGGAATGACACGCTTCATCGATCCCGAACGCGAACAGTTCGAGGCGTTTAAGGCCCTCGATCGAGACCATCCTATCGAGATGCTCAATCTGGTGAAGTTTCGCGAAACAGCTCAGTATCCGTCCGATCACGCACTGGCCGGCGCACATCTGACCGGCGCACAGGCCTATGGCAAATACGGGTCTGAAACCGCGCCTATCGTCGCCCGCATAGGAGCGTCGATCCTTTGGCGCGGCGCATTTCAGACTATGCTGATCGGTCCACAAAATGAGGCTTGGGATGCTGTGTTCATCGCCCGCTACCCCACCGCCCACGCATTTCTTGAGATGGTGACCGACCCTGCCTATCGCGCCGCGGTGATACACCGGCAGGCCGCCGTTGAAACCTCGCGCCTGATACGTTGCGCGCCGACAGAGGGTGGAGATTCCTTCGGATGAAATTGACCGAAAAACTTGGGCTCGCTGCGCTGCACCGTCTTGACCCGGAAACCGCGCATGGGCTTTCGATCAAGGCCCTGACCTCGGGGCTTGCACCGACGCCTGGGCCGGTCACATCGGACCGGCTGAAGACCCGAGTCGCGGGTCTGGATTTGCCCAACCCCGTCGGACTGGCCGCAGGGTTTGACAAAAATGGCGAAGCACTGTTGCCGCTTTCACGCGCCGGGTTCGGGTTTATCGAAGTCGGGGCGGTGACACCCCGTCCGCAGCCCGGCAATCCTAAACCGCGCTTGTTCCGCCTGACCGAAGATCGCGCCGCCATCAACCGCTTTGGCTTCAACAACGAGGGAATGGAGGTCATGGCCGCGCGTCTGGCGCAGCGTCCAAAGGACGCGGTGATCGGTTTGAACCTTGGGGCCAACAAAGACAGTGATGATCGGCCCGGAGACTTCGCAAAAGTGCTTGCCCATTGCGCTGCGCATTTGGACTTTGCCACCGTCAACGTGTCCTCGCCCAATACCGAAAAGCTGCGAGATTTGCAGGGCAAAGCGGCGCTAACTGCGTTGCTGAGCGGTGTGATCGAAACCCGAAACGCCCTGCCCCGCCCGATCCCGATCTTCCTGAAGATCGCCCCGGATCTAACTGAGCACGAATTGCAGGATATCGCCGCTGTCGCCCGTGAAACCGGCGTGGACGCGGTGATCGCCACCAACACCACGCTGTCGCGCGATGGCCTGCGCAGTGCGCACAAGGATCAGGCCGGAGGCCTGTCCGGCGCGCCGTTATTCGAGAAATCGACGCGGGTGCTGGCGCAGCTCAGCCAGTTGACGGGCGCAGATATCCCGCTGATCGGGGTCGGCGGCATCAGTACGGCAGAACAGGCCTATGCCAAGATCTGCGCCGGAGCGTCCGCAGTGCAGTTCTACACGGCGATGGTCTATGGCGGGATTTCCCTGGCCGCTGACATCGCACAGGGGTTGGACACGCTGCTGGAGAGGGACGGCTTCGATTCGGTCGCGCAAGCGGTGGGCAGCAAACGAGAGGACTGGCTATGATCAAATACTGGCACAATCCGCGCTGTTCCAAGTCCCGCGCGGGGTTGGCGTTGCTGCAGGAAAACGGCGCAGATCCTGAGGTGCGCAAATACCTCGAAGACGCGCCCTCGGCCGATGAAATCCGGACGGTTCTGGCCAAGCTGAATATCCCGGCGATCAGCATGATGCGCACCGGAGAGAAAACGTTCAAAGAGCTTGGTCTGGCCAAGACCTCGCCCGATGAGGAGCTTGTTCAGGCCATGGCCGAACACCCGATCCTGATCGAACGTCCGCTGGCCATCGCGGGCGACAAAGCCGCTATCGGACGCCCGCCCGAGAACCTGCTGGACTTGCTTTAGGCGATCTGTGCCTCAAGTCGCGGATAGCGCCAACCAAGCGTAAGGCCCCGTGCGATGTTCAACGCCATCAGCGCGGCCCAAAGACCATGATTGCCCATCGTCGGCACCAGCACGAACAACGCAACCACGTACAGCGCGACCGACTGGATCATCGCATTACGCATATCGCGGGTCCAGGTGGCCCCGATATAGATGCCGTCGAACATCCAGCTTGCCACTCCGATGACCGGTGCCAGAGCGGCCCAGATCAGATATTCGCGTGCCGTCGCCCGAACATCAGGCGATGTCGACATCAGATCGATCAGCGCGGGCCCTGCCAGATAAAACACCAGCCCAAGCCCGATGGCCCCGCCAACGCCCCATTGCGAAGCCATGACCGACGCGCGCCGGACCTTCCGGCGGTCGCGAGCACCGACGGCTCCTCCGACAAGAGCTTCAGCCGAGAAAGCAAATCCGTCCAAAGCGAACGCTGTGATTTCGAGAAACTGCAACAGCACCTGATTGGCCGCCAAATTCACGTCGCCCAGATCGGAACCGACAAACAAAAACGTGGTGAAAGCCCCGGTCAATAGAACCGAGCGCACCATGATATCGCCATTCACCTGCATCATCCGGCGCAGCCGTGCGGCATCAAAAATACGCGGCCAATCCCGCCATTGCTTGCCGCCAAACGCATCACCACAAAGCCACAAACCCAGGGCAAGACCCGTCCACTCGGCAATCAGTGTCGCGATGGCAACGCCCTCGACACCCCAGCCCAGGCCAAGCACAAACCATAGATCCAGCGCTATATTCAGCCCATTCATCCATATCTGCAGGATGAATACACCTCGCGTGCGTTCGACTGCGATCAGCCAGCCTGTCACCGCATAAAGGGCAATCGTGGCTGGAGCGCCCCAGATGCGAATCTCCAGATAGGCGCGCGTCAGAGACTCGACTTCGGCGCTGGCGGGCGACAGTGCAAAAGCTCCAAGGAATACCCAAACCTGCGCGGCAATGAAGACCAATCCTGCTGTTCCGCCCAGCAGCAAGCCTCGCATGAGCAACGCTCCGGTTTCTGCAGTGTCACCTGCACCGCGCGCCTGTGCCGCCAGCCCGGTGGTGCCCATCCGCAGAAAGCCGAATATCCAGTAGATCGCCGACAGGATCACCGAACCCATACCCACAGCCCCGATGGGGGCGGCCTGCCCCATCTGACCGACAACGCCGGTATCCACTGCCCCGAGGATCGGTACGGTCGCGTTCGACAGCACGATCGGCAACGCGATTTTCAGGACGCGCCTATGGGTAATGGGCGCTGAGGCGTCCTCCATCTTTAGTCTTTCGATGTCGGAGATTGCGGCATCAGGAAGTGCCCCGTACCTTGCGCAAAGAGTTTGGCGTGATTGTCTTGCCAGGCTTCGACCCGGACAGAGGCATAACGTCGACCCGAGCGGTTGATGAAAGCGCGCGCATAGGCGTCTCGCGGCAGGCCCGACCGCAGGTAGTCGACCGTGAAGTCGATGGTTTTGGGAAAGCGGATATTCACGTCAGTCAAGATGTCTTCCGCACCGATCTCACCGCTTTCAATCCTGGGAAACATATGTTCCCAACTCAGCGTGATTACGGCAGTGACTTCCAGAAACGCCGCTGTCACCCCACCGTGGATAGCGGGCAGAAAAGGATTACCGATCAACTTCTCATCGAAATTCAGAACGCCTGTCAGTTCGTCCCCCCGCCGGTCGAATGTTATATTGAGGAACTGTACATACGGCACACCTTCGACCAGCGCGGTCAGAGCGGCATCACGGCGTTGCTTGACCACCTGCATGGGTTCGGGGCGAGGTCTTGCCATTTCAGCGACCCTCCACGGTGAAGGCACCTGAAGCGGTGGCAACGGGACGGTCGCTGTCATCATCCGTCGCCGTCGCCCGCACAAAAGCCACGTTGCGCGTGATGTGATAGCAGGTCGCGCGGGTCCGGATACTTTGACCCGGCGTTGCGGCCCGCATGTAATCAATACGCAGATCGATGGTGGCGGTTCCTCCCGGGGCCGAGGGGTGGCTCATCACTGCGGCACCGCAACAGGTATCCAGCATGGCCGACACAGCCCCGCCATGGATCACGCCAGTCCGAGGGTCGCCGATCAGTTGCTCGTTATAGGGCATCGAGATTTCAGCCTCACCCTCTCCGATGTGGGTCAGATCAAGCCCCAAGGCCTTGGCGTGCGGAATCGCCTCGATGAACTGGCGCGCTAAAACTGTCTTATCGACCATGGGGTTGGGTCCTGTCCTTGTACCTGCCCCTTTATGGGCCTGCGTTTACACCAAGGGCAAGCCCACCTGTTGCGCTTGCCGCAACGACGCCCTAGGTTGCTGCCAAGGAGACCCGGAATGTCCGACACCCGTTTGTCATTCAAAGAAATGTGCGCCGAGTTCGACGTGACCCCACGCACCCTGCGCTATTACGAATACATCGAATTGCTGCAGCCTGATCGTGAAGGCAGATCGCGGTTTTACGGGCCTCGTGAATGCGCCCGGATGAAACTGATCATGCGTGGTCGAAAGTTTGGATTTCCATTGGAAGAGATTCGCCAGTGGCTGCTGATCTACGAAGATCAGGGCAATCAGGCGCAGATGGCGACCTTTATCGAGATGGCCGATCGTCAAATGGAAGAGCTGCGCCAGCAGCGCGCGCAGTTGGATGAAGCAATGGATGCGCTTCAGCAATTGCGCGATCAGACCGTCGGCCTGCTGAAATAGCCCCTTCCCCTACGGCAAGAAAATTGCCGAAACCCCTGCTTACGCGACTGGATGTTACGTCAACTATTTTGTGACGCAGCGTCCGCATTACGTAAACGTCACTTGTGTGTTGTAAAACGCTCATCGACTGCGCAACTCAGATTGCATGACGCCAGTGATGAGAGTTTGAACCATGACCGAAGATCTGCTGACCATCCGCGAAATGTGCGAGACCTATGATGTCACGCCCCGCACATTGCGGTTCTACGAGGCCAAAGAGCTTTTGTTTCCGATCCGCGAGGGCCAAAAGCGCTTGTTCACCAAACGGGATCGTGCACGCCTGAAACTGATCCTGCGCGGCAAGCGCTTTGGCTTCAGCCTCGAAGAGATCCGCCAGCTTCTGGACCTGTACCACGTGGGTGACCAGCAGCTGACCCAGATGTCCCGCACTTATGAAATCGCGTGCGAACGCCTTGCTGACATGGAATCGCGCCGCGAAGAGCTGACGCAGGCCATTGACGAACTGAAAGAGCAGTTGCGCTGGGGCGAAAAGGTTATCGCCTCGATGAAACAGGAAAAGAAGGCCGCCGAATAAGCCCGGCCTTTCGGACATATGAATTAAGGGAGCTTCACATGCCCGTCTATAACGCGCCAACCAAAGATACGCAGTTCATCCTGCACGATGTTCTGAAAGTCTCGCAGTCGGATATCCCCGGCTATGATGAACTGGAGGCCGAGTTTACCGGCGCGGTTCTGGAAGAAGCGGGCAAAGTTGCCACCAATGTGTTGCACCCGCTGAACGTGGTTGGGGACATCGAAGGGTGCCGGTTGGAAAACGGGATTGTGTACACCCCAACAGGTTTCAAAGATGCCTTCGAGCAGATGAAAGAAGGCGGCTGGACTGGCCTCGACATGCCGGAAGAGTATGGCGGCCAGAACATGCCTTATGTGATGGGTACTGCGGTAGGCGAAATGTTCTCGGGCGCGAACCAGGCGTTTGTGATGTATCAGGGCCTGACCCACGGCGCAGCCTCGGCAATCCTCGCGCATGGTTCGGATGAGCAAAAGAACACGTACCTGCCCAACATGGTCAGCTGCGAATGGACCGGCACCATGAACCTGACCGAACCGCATTGCGGTACCGATCTGGGCCTGATGCGCACCAAGGCTGAACCGCAGGGCGACGGCAGCTACAAAATCTCGGGCCAGAAGATCTTCATCTCGGCTGGTGATCACGACATGGCCGACAACATCATCCACCTGGTGCTGGCGAAAATCCCAGGTGGCCCCAACGGCATCAAGGGCGTATCGCTGTTCATCGTGCCCAAGTTCATCGTGAACGAAGACGGCACCCCGGGTGAGCGTAACGGTGTTTCGGTCGGCAAGATCGAGGAAAAGATGGGCATCCACGGCAATTCGACCTGCGTCATGAACTATGACGAGGCCACCGGCTGGCTGCTGGGCGACGAACACAAAGGCATGCGCGCCATGTTCACGATGATGAACGAAGCGCGTCTGGGTGTGGGCATGCAAGGACTGTCTCAGGCCGAGGCAGCGTATCAAAACGCCGTCGAATACGCCAAAGACCGCCTGCAGGGCCGCGACGTAACAGGTGTGAAGAATCCGGACGGCCCCGCCGATCCGCTGATCGTACACCCCGACATTCGCCGCAACCTGATGGATCAGAAAAGCTTCACCGAGGGCGCACGCGCATTCATCCTGTGGGGCGCAACCATGATCGACAAGGCGCACCGCTCGGGTGACAAGGATGCGGACGGGCTGATCTCGCTGCTGACACCGGTCATCAAGGGCTTCCTGACGGATGAAGGCTACGACATGACCGTTCAGGCGCAGCAGGTCTATGGCGGCCATGGCTACATCGAAGAATGGGGCATGTCGCAATACACCCGCGACGCCCGCATCGCGATGATCTACGAAGGGGCAAACGGCGTTCAGGCGTTGGATCTTGTTGGCCGGAAGCTGGCGCAGGATGGCGGCAAGCATGTCATGGCGTTCTTTGAGATGGTTAAAACCTTCTGCAAGGAAAATGCCGGCAAGGATGAAGCTTATGACAAAGCGTTCATCGAACCGCTGAAGGCCGCGTCCAAGGACCTGCAAGCCGCTGGCATGTATTTCATGCAGGAAGGCATGAAGAACCCTAACAACGCGCTGTCCGGTTCGTATGACTTCATGCACATGTTTGGTCATGTTTGCCTGGGCCTGATGTGGGCTCAGATGGCGAAAGCCGCTCGCGAAGCGCTGGATGGTGGCGCCTCGGACAAAGAGTTCTACGAGACCAAGATCAATACCGGTCGCTTCTACATGGCCCGTCGCCTGCCCGCGACAGCCATGCATTTGGCGCGCATCCAAACCGGAGCGGACACGGTAATGGCGCTGGACGCAGCGAACTTCTGATCTCAGTGTGGGCTTGGGCGTCGTAGCCCGAACCCACCCTTGGAGGAGACAAGATGCCAAAACGCTTCCGCCTGACCCGCCGCTTTCCCGTCGCCATGACCGAGGATGGCTATCGCAAACTCCGCTTTTTCGCGCGAGAGGCGGGATTGGATGAAGGTGAGGCTTTGTCGTTCCTGTTTGAGAATTTCAATAGCGTGATTGATCACGAGAACCTGACGCACAGATTGCGCATCTTCAACTCCGAGCTGGACGCAAGAAAGCGCTGAACGCGCAATACGCCTTGGGAGGGGCGCCCAAATGACCATCAAACTGCATTGCTTCGGTGAAAGCGGAAACAGCTACAAAGCCGCTCTGGCGCTTGAGATGTCGGGTCTGGAGTGGGAGACGGTCTTTGTCGACTTTTTCAACGGCGCAACGCGCACCCCTGAATTCCGGGCCGAAGTGAACGAAATGGGCGAAGCACCCGTACTGGTAGATGGCGATTTTCGCACCAGCCAGTCCGGAGCAATTCAGGCCTATGTCACCGAGAAATCCGGAAAATTCGGCGGCAAGGATCGTGACGAAAATTACGAGATTTTCAGATGGGTTCTTTGGGACAACCACAAGCTTAGCTCGATGGCCGGACTGACTCGTTTTCTGATCAACTTCCTGCCCGAAAAGCACCGCAATCCGGATGTTATCGCGTTCAATCAGGGTCGCCTCAAGGCTGCTTATCAGACACTGAACGCCCATCTTGAAGGCCGCGACTGGATCGTTGGTGGCGGCGTGACCAATGCTGATATCAGTTGCTGCGGCTACCTCTATTATCCCGAACCATTTGGCTTTGATCGCGCCGACTGGCCCAACATCGATGCCTGGTTGACGCGCCTTAGCGAACAGCCCGGTTGGAAACACCCCTACGACCTGATGCCCGGCAACCCGTCGGATCGAGCTTAAGGAGAAGACCCATGACCGAAGCTTATATCTATGATGCCCTGCGCACGCCGCGCGGCAAGGGCCGCAAGGATGGCAGCCTGCACGAGGTAACCTCGGTGCGCCTGTCCGCCCTGACCCTGAACGCAATGAAAGAGCGCAATAATCTGGAAGGTCACGCCGTCGAGGATGTGATCTGGGGCAACGTCACGCAGGTGATGGAGCAAGGTGGCTGTCTGGCGCGCTCGGCAGTTCTGGCTTCGGATCTAGATGAATCGATCCCCGGTCTGGCGATCAACCGTTTCTGCGCCTCGGGCATGGAAGCTGTGAACTTGGCGGCAAACCAGGTCAAAGGCGGCGCGGGTGAAGCCTATATCGCAGGCGGTGTCGAGATGATGGGCCGGGTGGCCATGGGCAGCGATGGTGCGGCGATTGCCGTTGACCCGTCGTTGGCGATGGAAACCTATTTTGTGCCGCAAGGTATCTCGGCCGACATCATCGCAACCGAATATGGGTTCAGCCGCGATGATGCCGATGCTCTGGCCGTTGAATCCCAAAAACGCGCAGCAGCGGCTTGGGAAGACAACCGGTTTGAAAAGTCGGTGATCACCATCAAAGATCAGAACGGTCTGACCATTCTGGACCGCGACGAGTACATGCGTCCCGGCACAGACATGCAGTCGCTTGGCGCGCTGAACCCGTCTTTCGCAATGATGGGTGAGCAGATGCCGGGCTTCGACAAGGTAGCGATGATCAAATACCCGCATCTTGAGCGGATCAACCACATACACCACGCGGGCAACAGCTCGGGCATCGTGGACGGTGCGGCCGCTGTGCTGATCGGTAATAAGGAGTTCGGCGAGAAATACGGCCTGAAGCCGCGCGCGCGCATCAAAGCAACTGCCAAGATCGGCACTGATCCGACCATAATGCTGACCGGTCCGGTTCCGGTGACTGAGAAAATTCTGGCCGACAACGGAATGAAAATCGGCGATCTTGACCTTTTCGAAGTGAACGAAGCCTTCGCCTCGGTCGTGCTGCGCTTCCAGCAGGCGTTCGATGTTGATCCGGCGCTGGTTAACGTCAACGGCGGCTCGATCGCGATGGGTCACCCGCTGGGTGCAACCGGCGCGATGATTATCGGTACGCTGCTGGACGAGTTGGAGCGTCAGGACAAGGAAACCGGTCTGGCCACACTCTGCATCGCATCCGGTATGGGTGCGGCAACAATTATCGAGCGCGTCTGATGCCCAAACTGGATCTTTCTCAGATACCGTTCAAAGGCGGTTCATCTTACCCCGGTAAGCTAGCCGAGGCCACCGCGGGTCGTTTTGTCCAGCGCGTCGGAGATGCAGGCGGGCTGACCCAATACGGGGTCAACATCGTACGTTTGGAGCCCTCGGGGCTATCCTCGCTGCGCCATTACCACATGGAGCAGGACGAATTTGCCATCATGCTCAGCGGCGAATGCATGCTGATCGATGATGATGGCGAGCATGAGATGCTGCCCGGTGACTGCGCCGCTTGGCCTGCAGGTGAGACCAATGGCCATCACCTTGTGAACAAAACCGACGCGCCCGCAACCTTTCTGGTGGTGGGCACCCGGACCCCGACCGAGACCGGCTATTACAGCGATATAGACATGATGGTGAAAGATGATGAGAACGGATTCTCTTTCACTCGCAAGGATGGCAGCCCGCTGACGGCTGACCAGATTGGAGATGACAATGACTGATTTCACCCTCAGCAAAGACGCCGATGGCGTCGCCTTCATCACCTGGGACGTTCCCGGCAAATCCATGAACGTCTTGTCGCGCGAGGCCTTCACTCTGGTCGGTGATCTGATCGATCAGGCGCTGGCGGATGATGAGATCAAGGGCATCGTTATCACCAGTGGAAAAGAAGGGTCGTTTGCAGGCGGCATGGACTTGAGCACGCTCGCCACGATCCGACAGGAGGCCGGCGACGAACCCGCGCAGGCACTGTTCGATTTCGTCATGAGTGGCCATAACATCCTACGTCGGCTGGAACTGGCAGGCATGGACCCCAAGTCCAAAAAAGGCGGCAAGCCGGTCGCCTGTGCCATCAACGGCACCTGCGCAGGGATCGGGACCGAGATCGCATTGGCCTGTCATCACCGTGTGATGACCAGCAATCCGAAATCCAAGATCGGCCTGCCTGAGATTCTGCTGGGTATCTTCCCCGGTGGAGGCGGCACCATGCGCTACAGCCGTATGGTCGGCGCAATGGCGGCGGCACCCGTCTTGCTTGAGGCCAAGATGATGGACCCGAAGAAGGCCAAAGGCGCGCAATTGATCGACGCGGTGGCGGATGATCCGGTTGCGGCAGCCAAGGAATGGGTACTGAACGCCAAGGAAGCCAATCTGGTAAAGCCGTGGGATGCCAAGGGCTACAAGATGCCCGGCGGCGCTCCCTACCACCCCGCCGGTTTCATGACCTTCGTGGGCGCAAGCGCCATGGTGAACGGCAAGACCCAAGGTGCCTTCCCGGCAGCCAAGGCTCTACTGAGTTCGATATATGAAGGCGCGCTGGTTGACTTCGACACCGCCTTGAAGATTGAGGCGCGCTGGTTCACCAATGTGCTCATGAACCCGTCCTCGTCGGCGATGATCCGGTCGCTGTTTCTGAACAAGGAGGCGCTGGAGAAAGGCGCAGTGCGGCCCAAGGACGTGCCCGATCAGCGGGTCAAGAAGATCGGCGTTCTGGGTGCCGGCATGATGGGGGCTGGTATCGCGCTAGTCTCGGCACAGGCCGGGATGGAGGTCGTTCTGATCGACCGCGATCAGGCGGCTGCCGACAAGGGCAAAGCCTATAGCGCAAGCTATATGGATAAGGGCATCAAACGCGGCAAAGCGACGGCTGAGAAGAAAGAAGCCCTGTTGGACCGCATTACCGCCACGCCCGATCTGGAGCACCTGAAAGGCTGCGACCTGATCATCGAAGCCGTGTTCGAAGACCCCGGCGTCAAGGCTGAAATGACCAAGAAGGTCGAGGCGATCATCCCCGAGGATTGCATCTTTGCGTCGAACACCTCGACCCTACCGATCACAGATCTGGCCAGGGCCAGCGTCCGGCCCGAGCAATTCATTGGCATCCACTTCTTCTCACCGGTCGAGAAGATGTTCCTGGTCGAGATCATCAAAGGCAAGGAAACCGGTGATCGTGCTGTCGCCAAGGCGCTGGACTATGTGCGCCAAATCCGCAAGACACCGATCGTGGTCAATGACGCGCGCTTCTTCTACGCCAACCGCTGCATTATTCCGTACATCAACGAAGGTCTGCGGATGATCACCGAAGGCGTCAGCCCTGTTCTGATCGACAATGCGGCGCGTCAGTTGGGCTTCCCCGTAGGACCCATTCAGCTGAACGACGAAACCTCGATTGACCTGGGGGCCAAGATCGCCCGCGCTACTAAGGCAGCTATGGGCAACGCTTACCCGGAAAATCCGGGCGATGATCTGATCTTTTGGATGGAAGAACAAGGTCGTCTGGGTCGCAAGGCCAATGCAGGATTCTTCGACTATGACGACAAGGGCAAACGCGTCGAGTATTGGAAGGGCCTGCAGGACAAATACCCACATGCCGCAAACCAGCCCGACCTGATCGAAGTGCAGGAACGTCTGATGTTCGCACAGGTTCTGGAAGCCGTCCGTGCGCTAGAAGAGGGTGTTCTGGAGGACATCCGCGAGGGCGACGTGGGTGCGATACTTGGCTGGGGCTTTGCGCCGTGGTCCGGTGGCCCGCTCAGCTGGTTGGACATCATTGGTACGCCCTACGCCGCCGAACGCTGCGATCAACTTACCGAAGCCTATGGTGAGCGCTTTGCCTGCCCGCCGTTGCTGCGCGAGATGGCGGAAAAAGGTCAGAGCTTCTATGGCCGCTTCGACCCAGAAGCACAGGCTGCCTGAACAAAGACAGCAGGCGCATGAGCCCATGCGCCTGCTTTATTCTTATACACGCCCTATTGCAGCTGCCATTCAGGCCGCAGGAACAGCGCAGGCATATTGGGCCGCCCCGGTCGCCCGGGTCGACGTACTCCCAAAGCGGGCCGGATCGGGAAAATCGGTTCTTGCGGAATGGGTGCAGGTAACGCGGCCAACGGGTTGGTCAAAGCCGAAATATCCCCTTTGTCGGTCACAGCCTCGATCAGAAGATCGGCGTGTTCCGCATCTGCGACTTCATAAAACTCCGGGTTTCGACTTGAACCGGTATTCATGCGACCGGACGGGCAATAAGCCTGAAATCCGCCCTCGATAAAAACCAGCTCATCCTCGTCAAAGAATAATGACGTGACATCGAATGACTGCGCAGGCGTGCTGGACTCAATACGCCCCACCCCGCTGAGCGTTCGAGCTGGAATGATCGAGACCCCCTCGATTCCGACGCCAAGCTTGCCTTGATCCAACGCCATACCTTGTTCCGGCATCAGCCAGACTGGGCGCCCATTATAAGCTACTCGGGATGGCACAAGGATCGGCAGATGCTCGGGCCTGCGTTCGTCTCCCGGCACCACGATCCGGTCGACGCAAACGCGCCTCAGTTCTTTGAACCCATGGTCCCGGGTCCGCACCAGATCGCCTGCAACTAGTCTTTCGACCCGTTTCCAGCCCCCTGTTGTGGACACTTTGGTTCCGTGCAGCAATCCTCCACGACGCGCTGATGCGGCCTGTCCCACAAAGGCCTGTCGGCCTTTAACTTCACGTTTCGAATACCCCGAAACACTCACTAACTCTAACACGTGCCGTCCCCCTGTTGGCACCTTCACACAACTCAGAAGGTCTTAGAGTTGTGCCTCAATTGGACTTAGTTTTGCCACATTTGAGGCCAAATTAGGTCAGTTTCGCCGCAATTTACTGGTTTTGAATAAACAAATCAGTATTCCGAGCGAGCTTTGATATGCATTTCGAAACGATGCTAAGAGGGATACAAGCCGATTCTATTCCGTTCTTACTGCGCCGCATGCTGTAGCGAGGATAACCGCCGCTCCCGCCACCCAAGCAGCACTCCGGCAGAGGCGATCATGCCAATGCCGATGATTTGCATCTGCCCGACGGACTGCCCAAACGCCACCCAGGCAAAGAGCGGGCCAAATATCATGACCGAGTATTCAAAGACTGCGACATATGATGGCTCACCCAGTTGATAGGCTTTGATCAGCATAAAAACGGCAATTGTTGAGCCCACGGCCTGAACCACAACCCAAGGCAACGCGTCTTGCATCGGCCAAACCCAACCGCGCATCGCGAAGCCATCCGGCCCGACTGGCACGCCAACCGGAAACAGGGCAAGCCAGATCAGTCCGATCGCCCCCGCAAGCCCCAGTGTGACAACCATCGCCGCCAGCAGCGCAACAGTGCTTTCATCGGAACAGTGGGTGCGCGTTACAACAGCGCTGAGTGCGTAAAAGAAGCCACCAGCGACTGGCAGCAGCGTCTTTACATCAAACGATGTCGGGTCCGGTTGCAATACGCACAGAATTCCCGAAAACCCCGATAAAACAGCCACGATCCGCCAGGGACCTATGCGCTGTTTCAACAAAAGGGCCGAAATCAACAGCACGAATATCGGCGATGTGAATAACCCGGCAAGCGCCTGAGCGATGGGCATCAATGCCAGCGCGCTGAAATAGAAGAGCATCGCCAGCGTGATCAACACGCTGCGCACCGCGACGACACCAATCCGCCGGGGCCTCAAGGTGCCCAAACCCAATATCGACAACACCGCGATCAGCGGCAGCATCAGTAAGGCGCGACTTAGGTGAAACTGCCAAAGCCCCACGCTATCGGCCACGCGGATCACGAAATTGTCGATCACGCCGATAATGGACATGGCCGCAACCATCAGCAACGACGCCATGATTGAATGGGTTTGTTGTTGTGACTGCATCCGCGCCTCTGCCCTTAATCAGCCCGTTCTGGCCGAAACTTACCCGGCACACTCAGCACATTTCACAAACACTGCGCAACAGGTTTGCGCCGCTGGTTTTCGCCATGCTAAGCTTGGCGCAAAATAATATTCGAGCAGCATTACCCGATGACCGCACTCAAACAGTACCAGCGGATCGAAGCCACCGGTCTGTGGCGTCCCTCGCCCGATGAGCAACGGCGCGAAGTAGTCGTATCGATTGGTGAAGCCACTCTGACGATTTCTGACTTCAATGACAGCGCGCTGACCCATTGGTCGCTGGCGGCGCTAGAGCGACAAAACCCCGGAACCTACCCTGCAATATTCAATCCCGACGGCGATCCCGGCGAAACACTGGAGCTTGCAGAATCTGAAACCACAATGATCGAAGCAATTGACCGGCTGCAGCGCGCCATCGACCGTGCCAGACCACATCCCGGACGGCTGCGTTGGCTCAGCGTTGCAGGGGTTGTTCTGGCGGTCTTGGCAGTGCTTTTGTTTTGGCTACCCAGAGCACTGCAGCGCCATGTTGTTTCGGTAGTGCCAGAGGTCAAGCAACAAGAAATCGGCGATGCAATCCTGCAGCGGATCGAAAGGGTGTCAGGCAAGGCTTGCTCTTCGCCTGATGCGCAAGCGTCGCTGGATCAGCTGGCGCGCCGCACCGGTGTCCGCCAAATCGTGATCCTTCCAGCAGGTCTGCCTGACAGCCTGAGCCTGCCGGGTGGAACCGTGCTGCTAAACCGGGCACTGGTCGAAGATCACGAAGACCCAGCCGTTGCCGCCGGATACATCATAGCCGCGCGCGCGCGGGCAACTCAGCAGGAACCGCTGGACGATCTGTTGGACCGTACAGGCCCGAGTGCCGCATTTCGGTTGCTGACCACCGGCGAATTGACGCCCGAGATCGTGGACACCTACACCGAGCAGGTTCTATCTGGTCCACAGCCGCAGCTAAGCGATGACGTGCTGCTCGCGGTTTTTGCACAGACCGCCCTGCCCTCGACCCCATACGCCTATGCGCTTGATATCACAGGCGAGTCCGTTCTTGGATTGATAGAAGCCGATCCGATGGCGGGTCGTACTTTGGAACAGGTACTGCCCGACCGCGATTGGGTCCGGCTACAGAATATCTGCGGGCAATAGCACCTATTTGGTCCCGAACATCCGGTCGCCAGCGTCACCTAGTCCAGGCATAATGTAACCCTTTGAGTTCAGCTCACGATCCAGCGCGGCCGTGACGATTTTGACATCCGGGTGCGCCTCTTTCATGCGCGCGACGCCCTCGGGGGCAGCCAGCAGGCATAGAAAGCGGATATCTTTCGCCCCCTGCTCTTTCAGCAAATCAATGGCCGCAGCCGAGCTGTTGCCGGTTGCCAGCATCGGATCAACAGCAATGACCAAACGGTCCGTCAAACCCTCGGGAGCTTTGAAATAGTATTGGACCGGCTTCAGCGTCTCTTCATCCCGATAAAGCCCCACGAACCCCACTCGGGCAGAGGGGATAAGCTCCAGCACGCCGTCCAGCATCCCGTTTCCGGCCCGCAGGATCGATACCAGCGCCAGTTTCTTGCCCGCCAGAATGGGTGCGTCCATTTCTTCCATCGGGGTTTCGATATGGCGGGTGGTCAGCGGCATCTCGCGGGTGACCTCATAAGCCAGCAAAAGCGTGATCTCGCGCAGCAACTGCCGGAACACAGCGGTTGAGGTGCCTTTGTCCCGCATGAGCGTCAATTTGTGCTGCACCAGTGGGTGGTCGACGACGGTCAGGTGATCGCTCATGATGTCTCCAGTCTTTTCTTGACCCGCGCGCGGGTCTCTTCATCGCAAAAGGCCGCGTTCAGGGCTGTTTCATTCAGGGCAGCAAAATCTTCGGCTTGCCAGCCGAACGCTGCATTCAGCATCTCATACTCGCGCCGCATCGTGGTATGAAAAAACGGCGGATCGTCAGTGGATACCGTGACGTTGACGCCTGCATCACGCAATTTCGCGATGGGATGGGCGGCAAAATCAGGAAACAGGCCCAGTACCACGTTTGAACCCGGGCAGACCTCAAGCGTTATGCCCCGGTCAACTAACTCGTACACAAGATCCGGGTCTTCGATGGCGCGAACGCCATGGCCTATGCGCTCGACCCCCAAATCACGGACAGCATCCCGAACACTCTCTGGACCGCCAAATTCACCGGCATGGGTCGTCAATCGCAACCCAGCCTCGCGCGCGCAATCAAAGGCCCATTTGAAATCGCCCTGCGTACCGACGGATTCGTTGCCGCCCATACCAAATCCGGTAATCCAGTCACCTGCAG
The DNA here is from genome assembly GCF_056537625.1 of Ruegeria sp. C6. Classification (NCBI taxonomy): domain Bacteria; kingdom Pseudomonadati; phylum Pseudomonadota; class Alphaproteobacteria; order Rhodobacterales; family Roseobacteraceae; genus Ruegeria; species Ruegeria sp. C6. The sequence continues at coordinate 80,511 of NZ_JBQFRW010000003.1, forward strand.
TTTCAGCCGCACAATGGGCGCTGGCCTTGGCTTGCTCGGGTCCGAAATGGCGCACGCAAGTGATGACACCACGCAGGGTGATCCCGAATTTGCGCTCGGCCTCGTCTGCGGCGTCCTGAATCGCAGTCAGGTAATCCTTCCATGCATGCAAATCGCCACCGCCGCAGAAATCCGGGCTAAGGAATGTTTCGGAATACACCACACCATTCGCGGCGCTCTCTTCCAGAATGGCCAGCGTCAGGCGGCGGAAATCTTCAGGTGTTTTCAGCACCTCGCACGCAGCCTCATAAACGCTAAGGAAATGGGCAAAGTCGCGGAAATCATAAGAGCCGTCGGGTTTGAATATCCCGCTCAGGTCCACTCGTTTCTCATGGGCCAGTTGGCGTATGAAGCTAGGCGGAGCGGCGCCTTCATGGTGCAAATGTAATTCGATCTTAGGCAGGTCAGCGACTGTCATATAAAAGTCCTTCCCGGCCCTTGCGCCGGTATGTTCAGGTGGTGCGCGATACTGGCGGCGATATCGGCAAAGTTCACGGGACCGATCTCGCCCGTGCCCTGCCCTGCGATCAGCACGGGCACTTGTTCACGCGTGTGGTCAGTGCCACTCCAACTGGGGTCGTTGCCGTGGTCTGCGGTCAATAGCATCAGATCACCGGGGCGCAGTTTTTGCGCAATCACTCCGATTTCACGATCGAACCATTCCAGCGCGCGGGCATAGCCGCTGATATCACGCCGATGGCCATACAGACTGTCGAACTCGACAAAGTTTGCAAATGTCAGACTACCCTCTTCCGCCTCATCAACGAGGTCCGAAAGGTGGTGCATCAACTCTGCGTCCGAACCCTTTCGCAGCGTGTCGATCCCCTGCATTGAAAATATATCGCCAATCTTGCCCACCGCATGCACACGGCGACCGGCATCCTGTGCCCAATTCGTCAGAACGGGTTCTGGTGGAACGATGGCAAAATCCTTGCGGTTGGTTGTCCGGGTGAACCCCTTTTCGGGCGTTCCGACAAACGGTCGGGCGATAACGCGGCCCACTTTCATTTCGTGCAATCGAGGCGCCAGTGAGCGGCACATATCCAGCAGTCGGTCGAGCCCAAAGCTGTCTTCATGCGCGGCAATCTGGAATACGCTATCGGCAGACGTGTAGCAGATCGGCCAGCCGGTACGTATATGCTCGGCCCCCAGTTCCGAGATAATCGTCGTCCCCGAGGCATGGCAGTCGCCTAATATTCCGTCGGTCCCCGCTGCCTCGGCGGCAGCCTTGCTTAGCGTTTCGGGAAACGCTGGCTGGCGATCCGGGAAATAACGCCAGTCCCATGGCACAGGTAAACCCGCCAGTTCCCAATGCCCTGATGGCGTATCCTTTCCCGGAGAATATTCACGTGCGCAACCCCACAAGCCCGTCGGCGCGGCCTCAAGGCCCGGCGTCGGTGCGCCCGAGGCCAGACGGGTCGCCGCCCCCAGCCCCATGGCATCCAGGTTGGGCAGTTGCAACGGTCCGCTCCGCCCTTCTTCCGCACGCCCCTCGGCACAAGCTTGTGCTATGTGGGCCACTGTATTCGCGCCTGTATCGGGTTTGGTGCCGTTGTAAAACTGATCGGCATCCGGCGCGCCGCCGATACCAACCGAGTCCATTACCACAAGGAAAGCGCGGCTCATGCGCTGATCCTTTCATGGATTTGAGGCGGCTGTGCTACCGGTTCGTCACTCAGCGTGATGGCATCTAGCACCACCGCGGCAGCCCGTTGCGCTGCATCTTCTCGCCCCGCATGAACAACCGCCAACGGAGCGCCTTTGGTCACCTTATCTCCGACCCTCAGAATGCCCGACAAGCCAACCGCCGGATCAATCTCATCGCTCTCGATCTGGCGCCCACCGCCTAGGGCCACGACTGCGAGGCCCAGCGCCTCGCCATCAATAGACGAGACATATCCGCCATGCGGAGCATGAACTTCCCGGATCACATTGGCCTCCGGCAAAAACCGATCCCATGTGTCAACGAAATGCACCGGTCCACCCACGGCAGCCATCATGCGTCCGAACCGTTCGGCTGCACGACCATCGCGGATCACTTGGGCTATACTGGCGTTTCCTTCCTCTGCCGTAGCGCACATACCGGCATCCGCCATGAGAACGCCCCCCAACTCGGCCGAGATTTCCGCCAAAGGCGATCCCTGCCCGCTGGTTAGCGCCTTCATCACCTCAGCCACCTCCAGCGCGTTGCCCAGCGCGGACGCAAGGGGCTGACTCATGTCGGTGATCACGGCGGAAGTCCGGCAACCAGCGGCATTAGCCGTTTCGGTCAAGGCCTGTGCCAAATTGCGTGCCTCATCCAGCGTCTTCATGAACGCGCCGCTGCCCACCTTAACGTCCAGAACCAACGCATCCGGGCTAGCCGCCAGCTTCTTGGACAGGATTGATGCCGTAATCAGGTCAAGGCTCTCCACCGTCGCCGTCACATCGCGCACCGCATACAGCCGCTTGTCCGCAGGGGCGATCTGGCCCGTTGCCCCCACGATGGCTGCCCCGGTGTCTTTCAGCACTTGCGTCAGTCGCGCCTGCCCGATCTGAGTGGTCACTCCCGGTATGGCCTCGAGCTTGTCCAGAGTGCCCCCGGTATGGCCCAGACCACGCCCCGAGATCATCGGCACATACGCCCCGCATTCCGCCAAAGCCGGGGCAAGCAGCAGGCTGACGCAATCGCCGACCCCACCGGTCGAATGCTTATCGACCACCGGCCCGTCCAAATCCCACGTCAGCACCTCGCCGCTGTCGCGCATGGCAACAGTCAGATCAGCCCGCCCATTGGCCCCCAGACCGCCCATACAGACAGCCATCGCAAAGGCCCCGGCCTGCGCGTCACTGACGCCACCATCGGCCAGGCCTTGCGCGAACCACATTAGTTCGTCACGAGTTGGCACCTCCTGACGGCGAAGTTTGGCGATGATCGAGCGCGCATCCATGAAGTCAGACATCCTCCATATGCGACGCGTCGAACGCACCGGGCAATAGATCGGCAATCGTGGTTTTGGTTTCCAGACCATCAACCGTCGCCATCGTAACGACCACATCCCCGTTTCCGAATTCGGCCAGTTTCTGACGGCATCCACCACATGGGGGCACCGGCTGCGGGCTGCTGGCGACCACGTAGACCTCGGTCAGTTCTTTTTCACCAGCGGCGACCATTGCCGCGATTGCCCCGGCCTCGGCGCACGTACCTTCGGGGTAAGCAATATTTTCGACATTGCAGCCAAAATAGATCACACCTGAACTGGACCGGATCGCCGCCCCGACCTTGAAATTCGAATAAGGCGCGTGGGCATTTTCCCGAACGGCCAAAGCTGCATCTTTCAAAGACATGGCGAATCCCAATTTTTGATCATCTGGTCAGAATATCATACCCTACTGGAAAGCGACGGGGGAATTGAAGCCCCCTTGACGCCATTATCCACTTCTTCTTGGCCCTAACCCAACGTCGTGTTGAAGGTCCCCGGCAAAGTCACCTCAAGCAGTTCCACATCCTGCGAGGGGTCTGACAGCCGTGTTCGCATTCCCGGCGGGATGACGAAGGCATCGCCCTGTTCCAACCGATAGGGCTCGCGCCCTTCACCCTCAAGAGTCACCTCGCCGGTCATCACGAAGGTAAAGTGTATGTCGGTGTCGTGGCTGGCCCATTGAGGGTTACCCTCGCCCCGGCGCACGACCTGAACGCCCGCCACGCCTTTGGTATTCTCGGCAATCGTCGTGTCACGGCAGATGTAACCGGGCAAGCGGAATGGCACCCAGTCGGCATCATTGGCTTGATTGTAAACGAACCGCTGCCCATCCCATTCCCGATCCGGACGGAAATGCGGGGTGGGCAGTTCCATCTCATGATCAATCTCCGTGACATGCTCGGCTGGGACACCAATCTCGATCACCTGAACGTTGTCTGACGCTTCCAGCACGCGGTGGCGGATTTCAGGCGGCTGAATAAAGCAATCGCCTGCCGTCAGGCGCATCTTGTCGCCCTGATCTTCGTAGACCACATCGACCCAGCCGTGGATGCAGAAGATCAGCTGAAATCCGACTTTGTGGAAATGCACCATGTCGGGCACAGGACCACCATCTGGGATACGTATATGGCTGGCGATAATCGATCCGCCAAGCCGGTCCGGCACGAGATCGCGATAGTGCATCCCTGCCCGTCCAATGATCCACGGCGCCTGATCCTTGAGCCTACGAACAACAAAAGAGTGGACGGTATCCGGCATGACCAGCGGCGGGTTCAACTCGTCAATCTCGATCCGGGTGCCGTTTGGGGCTACAAGACTTCGTTGACCGTCTGCAAAACCATCTGGATCGGATGTCAGAATGCGCAACGTTCCCGCCGCTTCAGCTGCATCTTTCTCGATCCGCAAGCGCAGACCGTGACCAGAGAACACGGCAACCCGAGGGTCATCTGCCGGATAGATCATATCCATCCGCATCCCCAGTACCTTGGTATAAAACGGGATATCGTTGCGCAGTTCCTGCGTCGGCAGTCGGATTTCAGCGCGCGTGTGGGAGTCGCCGGTATTGCTGGTCATTCTGTTTCTCTTCGGATTTTGGTTTTGGCCATCCGATCAGAACAGCAGCCAAAATGCCAATCGAAAAGTACATCTCCAGCGTTTCTTCCATCACGAACAAACGTGTAGCCATCGCAACCGAAAGGTATTCGTCGAACAATCCGCTGATTTCCTCAAGAAGCTGAGCCAGCACCGCAACACTTCCGGCCAGGAAAAAAATCATCAAAAAAGGCGCGCGGATCTTCAGTGCCTTAATTCCGTTCGGTATCCCATGCCAGAGCAAACCACCAATGACGATCGCAGCCAAAACGATCCTTACTGCAGTCACATCAAGCAATAAATCAACCCAGTTTAGCACCACGAAAGGCGCGCTGCCTTCTGTGTACACCTCCGCCTCCAATTCGCGCTCGGCTAACAGCAGGCAGACCACCGCGATGTAAAGCCGCGAGACGCCTCGGAAGCGTACCAACGCGACCAAACCGGCAGCCAGTAACGCAGAGGCCGATATCGTCTCAATCAACCCGCCTTCTTGGATGAAAGTTGCTGCCGGTTGGTGCCAAGTCACAACTACGCAAAGAAGTGAAACCGCCGAAACAAGCACAACAAAGAAGACATTCCGATTGGCACCAATCCTGATTGAAGGGTTGGCAAATTGCGCATTAGCACAAGCTTTGTCTTCATGACGCATGATAAGGTCCGCCGCTTCTGGTGTCCGTCAGGTTCCCCGGAATTGGCTGTACATAAAAACGATGCAGCAACTCTCAACCAATGTTTCGTTAACGTATCCGTGAGGCCTGTCTCTGACTGCGGTCCGAGGCGACATAGCCAAGCGCTGAGAAATAGTTTAACCATCAAACGAATATTGGAACGGAGTTGTATTACCGATGTCTGACACACCGAACCTGAGACAGGCCGCGCTTGACTATCATGCGCATCCAAAGCCCGGAAAGCTTGAGATCAAGGCAACCAAACCAATGGCAAATGGTCGGGACCTTGCGCGGGCATATTCGCCAGGCGTCGCCGAAGCCAGTCTTGAGATAAAGGACAACGCCGCCAATGCTGAGAGATACACGGCCCGCGGCAATCTTGTTGCAGTTGTGTCAAACGGCACCGCAGTTCTGGGCCTTGGGAATATAGGCGCATTGGCCTCGAAACCGGTGATGGAAGGCAAGGCCGTCCTGTTCAAAAAGTTCGCAGGCATCGATTGCTTTGATATCGAGGTGGATCAGCCTGACCCAGAAAAGCTGGCAGATATCGTCTGCGCCCTGGAACCTACCTTTGGCGCGATCAACCTTGAAGATATCAAGGCACCGGATTGTTTTATTGTCGAAAAACTGTGCCGGGAACGGATGAACATCCCGGTGTTTCATGACGATCAGCACGGCACGGCAATCGTTGTTGGTGCCGCAGCTAAGAACGCCCTGTATGTGGCAGGAAAGAGCTTCGAGGATATCAAAGTAGTTTCGACCGGCGGCGGTGCTGCCGGGATCGCCTGCCTCAGCATGTTGGTGAAGCTCGGCGTCAAACGCGAGAATATCTGGCTCTGTGACATTCACGGGTTGGTCTATGAAGGTCGCGCCGAGGATATGAACCCGCACAAGGATCAATTTGCGCAGAAAACCGATCTGCGCACTCTGGATGATGTGATCGGAGGTGCCGATCTGTTTCTGGGGCTGAGCGGACCAAATGTGCTCAAGCCTGAGATGGTCGAGAAGATGGCCAAGACCCCGATCATCTTTGCGCTGGCCAACCCAACTCCGGAAATCCTGCCACAGGCGGCGCGCGAAGTTGCCCCTGACGCGATCATTGCGACCGGTCGCAGCGACTTTCCGAACCAAGTGAACAACGTGTTGTGCTTCCCGTTTATCTTCCGAGGTGCCCTGGACGTGGGCGCGACTGAAATCAACGACGAGATGCAGATCGCCTGCGTCGACGGCATCGCCGACATGGCCCGCGCGACGACCAGCGCCGAAGCCGCGGCGGCCTATAAGGGTGAGCAGCTGACTTTTGGTCCAGATTACCTGATCCCAAAACCCTTCGACCCGCGCCTCGTTGGGGTCGTTTCCTCATCGGTAGCACAGGCGGCTATGAAGAGCGGGGTCGCAAAACGACCCATTGATGACCTCGAAGCCTATAAAGAACGCCTGAACCAGACCGTGTTCAAATCTGCGCTGCTGATGCGGCCAGTGTTCGAAGCCGCAGCCGTTGCATCGCGTAGAATTGTCTTCGCAGAAGGCGAAGACGAACGTGTTTTAAGGGCTGCGCAAGCGATATTGGAAGAAACCACGGAAACCCCGATCCTGATCGGGCGACCGGACGTGATCAGCGCACGGTGCGAAAGGCTAGGCCTGACAGTACGACCGGGGCAGGATTTTCAAATCGTGAACCCTCAGGACGATCCCCGTTACTACGATTATTGGAATTCGTACCATCAAATAATGCAGCGTCGGGGGGTCACTCCGGATCTGGCCAAGGCCATCATGCGCACCAACAACACCGCCATTGCAGCAATCATGGTGCATCGCGGCGAGGCGGACAGCATGATCTGTGGCACTTTTGGTGAGTATCGCTGGCATCTTAACTATGTCGAACAGGTTCTGGATGATGGCGATTTGCGCCCGCATGGCGCGCTTTCGCTGATGATTCTGGAAGATGGCCCTCTGTTCATTGCAGACACGCATGTAAGACAATTGCCGACACCAGAAGAACTTGCCGAATCCACCATTGGAGCTGCTCGTCACGTGCGGCGGTTCGGGTTGGAACCCAAGATCGCATTTTGTTCGCAATCGCAATTCGGCAATCAGGCCGAGGGATCAGGCAAGCGGCTGCGGGCTGCGCTTGAGATTCTCGATTCCGAGCCACGCGACTTCAGCTATGAAGGCGAGATGAACCTTGATCTGGCTTTGGATCCTGAATTGCGTGCACGTATCTTCCCGAACTCGCGTTTGGAAGGCTCTGCAAATGTCCTGATCTTCGCCCATGCGGATGCGGCAAGCGGTGTGCGCAATATCCTGAAGATGAAAGCGGACGGGCTTGAGGTAGGTCCAATCCTCATGGGAATGGGAAACAAGGCGCATATCGTAACGCCCTCGATTACGGCCAGGGGACTGCTGAACATGGCGGCCATCGCAGGTACGCCAGTCGCGCACTACGGATAAGCCCAGCGCCTATATCATTACGAATACATGACCGGGCACCAGATTAGGTGCCCGGTTTGATTCTGTTAGCGCCAGCACATTTGCAGTAATAAATTTGCAGATTTGCAAATCCTTACATATGACACTCAGAAGTCTGCTCAGATCAGAAGATTTGCAAAAATTTGCAAGCCAATCTGCAAGGTTCTGCAAAGATTTTGCGATAAACTGACGCGCCGTTATGCGCATCGCTTGCTCGAAACATCCACGATGCCTAACACATAGCTCAAGGAATTTGGGAGGAGGCCATCATGGCATATCAGGACGTCTACGAGAGCTGGAAGAACGACCCCGAAGCATTCTGGATGGATGCAGCCAAGGGGATCGATTGGGTTCAAGCGCCCAGCAAAGCTCTGTTTGACGACAATGCGCCTCTTTACGAATGGTTCAGTGATGCCAAGGTAAATACGTGCTGGAACGCAGTTGATCGCCATGTGGAAAATGGTCGTGGTGAGCAAACCGCGATCATCTATGACAGCCCCATTACTCATACCAAACGCGAAATCTCATACGTCGAGTTACGCAATCGGGTTGCTAATCTGGCTGGCGCGCTCCGTGCAAAAGGTATTGAGAAAGGTGACCGCGTCATCATCTACATGCCTATGATCCCCGAAGCGCTGGAGGCAATGCTGGCTTGCGCCCGGCTAGGAGCAGTGCATTCAGTGGTATTCGGCGGCTTTGCCAGCAACGAACTGGCCGTACGTATCGACGATGCGAAACCCAAGGCGATCATCGCTGCCTCATGCGGGATGGAGCCGGGACGCGTTGTGCACTACAAACCTCTGCTGGATGGCGCGATCGATCTGGCCACCCACAAACCCGAGTTTTGCGTAATATTCCAGCGCGAGCAGGAAGTCGCACAACTAATCGAGGGGCGCGACGTCAACTGGCACGGTTTCCAATACGGTACGGAGCCCGCAGAATGTGTACCAGTCAGCGGCAATGATCCAGCCTATATCCTCTATACATCCGGCACCACTGGTGCGCCCAAAGGCGTCGTGCGCCCGACTGCCGGCCATTTGGTCGCGCTGAACTGGACGATGAAAAACATCTACAATGTCGATCCGGGAGATGTGTTCTGGGCGGCTTCGGATGTCGGCTGGGTCGTTGGCCATTCCTATATCTGTTATGCCCCGCTGATCCACGGCAACACGACGATTGTTTTTGAAGGCAAGCCCGTCGGAACACCTGACGCCGGAACTTTCTGGCGCGTGATATCCGAACACAAGGTCAAAAGCTTCTTCACCGCCCCAACCGCCATTCGTGCCGTAAAACGCGAAGACCCAAACGCAGAATTGATGGCGAATTACGATCTATCCTGCCTTAAGGCTCTGTATCTTGCAGGAGAGAGGGCTGATCCAGATACGATCATCTGGGCGCAGGATGCGCTGAAAGTTCCGGTCATCGATCATTGGTGGCAAACCGAAACTGGCTGGACCATCGCTGGCAATCCGCTCGGAATCGAAGAGCTTCCGGTCAAGCTGGGATCACCTGCCAAGCCTATGCCGGGCTATGACGTTCAGATTCTGGACGAAGGCGGCCATCCTATGAAACCGGGCGAGTTGGGCGCGATCGCAGTCAAGCTCCCGCTTCCGCCAGGCACATTGCCAAACCTGTGGAATGCCGAGGCGCGCTTCAGAAAATCCTATCTCGAGCATTTTCCCGGCTATTACGAAACCGGTGATGCGGGCATGATCGACGAAGATGGGTATCTCTATATCATGGCCCGTACCGATGACGTGATCAACGTCGCCGGGCACCGACTTTCGACGGGCGGGATGGAAGAGGTGTTGGCCGCTCACCCCGATGTGGCAGAATGCGCCGTGATTGGGGTTTCTGATCAACTGAAGGGTCAGATGCCTGTCGGTTTCCTGTGCCTGAATGCCGGTTCCGACCGGAATCACGCGGAGGTGGTAACCGATGTGGTCCAGATGGTTCGTGACAAAATCGGCCCAGTCGCTGCGTTCAAGAAAGCAGTGGTGGTGGATCGTCTGCCCAAGACACGCTCGGGCAAGATCCTGCGTGGTACGATGGTGTCGATCGCGGATGGGAAGGCGTATAAAATGCCTGCCACAATCGATGACCCAGCAATTCTGGACGAGATCACGGTGGCCCTGCAAACTATCGGCTACGCGCAGTAATTTCACGGTACGATCAAGCGGAGCGCCTTACGGCGCAATCGATTTGCGCTGTCGCGCGTGTGCGAGGCTCTGCCTCGCGCTGCGAGATATTTTTGGCCAGATGAAGGTTGGATCCGTTTTGCGATTGCGGGGCTTGTCATTGGGTCCTCCTCACCTCAGTTTGAGGTGAGGAGGACGAGCATGACACAGGGCGATATCTGGCGTTTTGATACAACAGAATTGGCTGCGCTAACCCAAGCTGGCGAGTTGAGCGCAGAAGAGGTGATCAGTGATGCATTGGAGCGGATGCATCAGGTAAATCCCTCGCTGAATGCTGTCGTGGACGATCTGGGCACAGAAGCGTTAGAACGTGCATCTGCGCTTGATCAGGCGCGCCGCAATGGTGCCTCGGTTGGACCGCTGCACGGGGTACCCGTGACCATCAAAGTGAATGTCGACCAGAAGAACCATGCCACCACAAATGGTGTGGTTGCCTTGAAGGATGTCATTGCCCCTGATGACGCACCGGTGGTTTCAAACTTGCATAAGGCGGGGGCCATTGTCATCGGGCGGACCAATACGCCCGAATTCTCGTTCCGCGCTGACACGGATAATCCACTTCATGGACGCACGCACAATCCTTGGGGCCGCCATATCTCGCCCGGTGGGTCGTCCGGGGGCGCGGGGGCTGCGGTCATGGCGGGAATCGGCGCACTGGCTCATGGCAACGATATCGGAGGTAGCTTGCGGTTCCCTGCTGCAGCCAATGGTGCGGTTACAGTGAAACCGGGGCTGGGCCGCGTACCGGCCTGGAACCCCAGCCAGAATGCAGAACGCGGGATGCTGGCACAATCGATGTCGGTACAGGGCTTGATCACAAGAAGCGCAAAGGACCTGCACCTTTCGATGCCCAGCCTGATCGCCCCGGACGCCCGCGACCCCTTCCATGTGCCAATGCCTTGGCGCGGCGCGGGGCCGGATGTCCCAATCAAAGTTGCGTTCACCAAAAATATGTTCGAATACGCTTTGCACCCCGAAGTGGACAAAGCGCTAAGTACCGCTCGGGAGGCGCTGGTAGATACCGGATATATAGTTGAAGACATTGATCCGCCGGATGTGTTCGAATGCGGGCGCATCGGCTATCGCGCGCTGATGGGTGAAGTGCTGACGTTGATGAAAAACGATATCGAGGCAGCCGGGTCTCAAACCATCCGTGATATTTTCGAGGTTTATTTTCAGGAGTTTCCTCCGATCGTAGGCGACGAACTGATTCAGGCGTTGGCGCAACGCAGCCATTATGCGCGCCAATGGTCGCTATTCATGCAGGAATATCCTTTGGTCCTATCTCCTTTCCTGCCGCAACCGTTCTTCAGACCCGATCGTGATACCGAGGGTGCCGAAGGCGTTCATGAGGTGTTAGGATGCGCGGTCTATTCTTATGCGATGAATTTCCTCGGGCTGCCCGCCGCCAGCGTTCCCGCACGCTTGGCCGAATTGCCGAATGGGCCGCAACCGATCAATGTTCAGATTGCTGCTCGACGCTGGCGTGAGGATATGGCGGTGGATGCAGCGGTCGCGATCGAAGCGCGTGTGGGGCAGATGGCTCCGATTCTGTGGGATCGAATGAGCACGCAAACCTGAGACATCTTCACTCAGGCCTCACAAATGAAATAGACCCCGGGATTTTGTCCCGGGGTCCGCATACTAAAATATGCCCGGATTAAGATGACGAGCGTAGCACCACCCACCCTCGCCAGCGCGAAAACTGCGCAACCATTCGAAAACACCTTTAGATGGCCACTCACTTCCACCTCGGCGTGTTCTCCGGGCAACTTGAAGTTAACAAACCCTTATCGCGTTGCATGTGAACTGGTTCACACAAGCGGTGGAAAAATGATCAACACGCTGAGATTTAAGTAAATTGTTCGGAGATCAATCGTTCTTCCAGGCCGTGGCCAGGGTCAAATAGAATACGATGCTGGATCGCAATCTCAGACCTGATCTCGACCCAATCGATATCCGGAAACGATATGGAATCGGCCGCAACGATAACCGGGCGTTTGTCAGCCTCGATCACATCGAATCTGACTTTCGCAACTTTCGGCAGCAAGGCGCCACGCCACCGCCGGGGGCGAAACGCGGCGATTGGCGTCAATGCCAGAACGTCCGCGCCAATGGGTACAATGGGTCCGTGAGCGGAATAGTTATATGCGGTTGAACCCGCCGGCGTGGCAAGCAATGCACCATCACACACGAGTTCGGCCATACGTACCCGCCCATCCACGCTGATCCGCAGCCGCGCTGCCTGCGGCCCTGCGCGAAGCAGCGAAATCTCGTTGATTGCAAGTGCTTGGTGCTTTTGGCCCGCCTGGTCCATTGCAGTCATCGCCAGTGGATTGATGACTTCTTCCTCTGCTTCTGCTAGCCGGGCCATCAGATCAACTTCGGCATATTCGTTCATCAGAAACCCGATGGTACCGCGATTCATTCCGTAAACCGGCTTGTCCAAGTGCTGGACGCCCTGCAACGTCTGAAGCATGAAGCCATCACCACCCAGCGCCACCACAACATCTGCGTCTCTCGGCGCTGCATTTCCGTAGCGCGCGACAAGCGCATCCCGGGCGGTCTGCGCAACCTTGGCATCGCTGGCCAGAAAGGCGATTCTCTTTGTCATGTTTTATAGTTTCCAGTGCTGCACATTTGGTTCCGAAACAAACATACCTTTCCGCAATAGGCCAGAGTTGACGCCATAGAGGGCCATTTCGTCGCTTTACAACCTTTCTGACACACGTCGTTTCCGATAGGAAATCCGCCAGATACACCCCAGCCATGCGGAGCGCACATGAACGCCAATCTTCGTGACAACGGATTTTTCACCCAGTCCCTCGCGGATCGTGACCCCGAGCTGTTCGGCTCGATCACATCTGAATTGGGCCGCCAGCGCGACGAGATCGAACTGATCGCCTCGGAGAACATCGTCTCTGCCGCCGTGATGGAGGCGCAGGGCTCGGTCATGACCAACAAATATGCCGAAGGTTATCCGGGCCGCCGGTACTATGGCGGTTGTCAGTTCGTCGACATTGCCGAGAACCTGGCTATCGACCGTGCCAAGCAGTTGTTTGGGTGTGAGTTTGCCAACGTCCAACCGAATTCGGGATCGCAGGCGAACCAAGGTGTATTTCAGGCGCTGATCAAGCCCGGTGACACCATTCTGGGAATGTCGCTGGATGCAGGGGGTCACCTGACCCATGGTGCGGCGCCGAACCAGTCGGGCAAGTGGTTCAACGCGGTACATTATGGCGTGCGCAAGCAGGACAACCTGATCGACTATGATCAGATCGAAGCGCTGGCAAAGGAACATAACCCCAAGCTGATCATCGCCGGAGGCTCGGCCATCCCGCGCGTCATCGATTTTGCCCGCATGCGTGAAATCGCCGATATGGTCGGCGCCTATCTGCATGTGGATATGGCCCATATCGCCGGTCTGGTTGCCGCAGGCGCGCACCCTTCGCCCTTCCCGCATGCGCATGTGGCCACCACCACCACGCATAAAACCCTGCGCGGCCCGCGCGGCGGCATGATCCTGACCAATGATGAAGCGATTGCCAAAAAGGTAAACTCGGCGATCTTCCCGGGCATTCAGGGTGGTCCGCTGATGCATGTGATTGCTGGCAAGGCCGTTGCCTTTGGCGAGGCACTGCGTCCTGAGTTCAAGGACTATATCAAGCAGGTCGTTGTGAATGCGCAGGCCCTTTCAGATCAGCTTATCAAGGGTGGCCTGGACACTGTGACCCACGGCACCGATACCCATGTGGTTCTTGTCGACCTGCGCCCCAAAGGCGTTAAAGGCAACGCAACCGAGAAAGCTTTGGGCCGGGCACATATCACCTGCAACAAGAACGGTGTGCCGTTCGACCCCGAAAAGCCGACGATCACCAGCGGTATCCGTCTGGGCTCGCCTGCCGGAACCACCCGCGGTTTTGGTGAGGCCGAGTTCCGCCAAATCGCAGACTGGATCATCGAAGTGGTCGACGGTCTGGCCGCAAATGGCGAAGACGGAAACGGTGCGGTCGAAGCCAAAGTCAAAGCCGAAGTCGCCGAACTTTGCGCGCGCTACCCGCTTTATCCGAATCTCTGATCCAATACGGATCTTAGAACAGAAAACGGCGCCCTGATCGGCGCCGTTTTTCTTTGAGGCGTGCAGCGGTCAGATATACCCGCGCCATCGTAGTACGAACACAGCCAACGCCGCCAACACGATCAGGCCCAACGCAAGCGAACCAAGAAAGCTCAGGAACCATCCCCAACGTCGATCTGCCAGATTGATCGCGTTTAGGTGGCCTTGCACCTCGTCCGACGCTTTTTCGAGCCGAGGCATATCCAAAACCATCCGCAGTTTGGGATGCTCGGCCATCTGCTCGGCCTCTGCCAGAACCAAGGCCTGTTTATAGACCTTGCGCGGCAAACGCCGCTTTGCGCGCCGGACCGAGGCAATCAGGGTCTTGTCTTTCACGCCAAGCTTTTTACGCAGCAACCGAATGGTCTCTGCGATCCGGGTCTGGATATCGATTTCCTGCGTCATTGGCGCCTCCTGACGGGACAATTTAGCCGCGCGTCACACCGGCGACAATGGGGCTGGTTGTTCCGCGCGGTGACGCGTATCACAGAAGCATGCTGAATACGATCATCCATGGCGACCCGACCGATCATCCGCCCCTGCTGATAGCGCATGGCCTCTATGGTTCGGCGCGCAACTGGGGAGTCATTGCACGGCGACTGTCGAACGAAAGACAGGTGATCGCCGTCGATATGCGCAATCACGCCTACAGCTTTTGGGATGCTCAGCATGGCTACACAGATTTGGCGCATGATCTGGCCAAGGTCATCGACAGCGTTGGCGGCATCGCCGATATCGTCGGGCATTCCATGGGTGGAAAAGCTTCGATGGTGCTGGCGCTGGAATATGGCAATCTGGTGCGCAAGCTGATCGTCGCCGACATCGCACCAGTGGCATACAGCCACAGCCAGATTCAATTCATCGAGGCAATGCGGGCGGTCGATATGTCCCGCGTTCAGCGTCGTTCAGATGCCGAAGCACAGCTGGCCGATCTGGGCGTCGAAAAGGCGCTGCAGAGCTTTTTTACGCAGTCTTTGGATGTTGAGGGAGGCCGGTGGCGGCTGAACCTAGATGTACTGGCCAGCGAAATGCCAAAGATCATGGGCTTCCCCGAGATTTCGACCCATTGGGACGGCCCCGCTCTGTTCCTGTCCGGCGCAGCATCAGATTATGTTCAGCCCGAATACCGAGAGCAAATTCGCACCCTGTTTCCTTCAGCTCGCTTCGCCAAAATTCCCGGTGCGGGGCACTGGCTGCACGCCGAGAAACCCCGCGAATTCGAAGCTGCAGTCAGGACCTTCTTGAACGCTTAATCAAGCGCCTTGATACAGGCGTTTTGCCACCAGCCACGACACCGGCGCGGCAACAACCGCCCCTGCTGCTGCGGCGGAAACGATGGCCATCCAGGTCACCATTCCAACCGCTAGGACCGCAATCACGGCAGAACCCGCGATGGCTGTGGCGATCAAAGAATAAAGCGTGGCTGCTAGGCGTATCATGGCCAGTATCCTGTGTTTAAGCTTCTGGCCTTTACATTACAGCAACGGAATATGTGTGACTTTGATTTGGGTCAGATATGTAGCTACATCCCGCGATCCATGGGCCCGGTCGCCTCGCCGCCGCCATTCACCCAATCCGCAAACCCGCCCAGATTATAGACGTGTAAATACCCCATATCCTTGAGCAGTTTTCCAGCCAGCGCCGCCCTGCCACCAGATGCACAATGCAGGATGATCACCCGGTCCTTGCGCAGTTCCGCGTCATGGGAAGGCAGCTCGGGATCGGCCCGAAACTCCAACATCCCGCGCGGGATATGATGCGAGCCGACCGCGCGCCCTGTCCTTTCCAGTTCAGGCGCATCGCGAATATCCAACAACAAGGCACCCTGCCCGATCAGTTCTTTCGCCCGGCTGGCTTCGATACGTTCAACCACCGCGTTTGCAGCTTGCATCATGTCTTTGACCGTCAATGGCATTTGCGCCCCTCCAGGAAATGAATCCGTGAAAGGCTAACATGCAGAAAATTGAAGGTGTAGACATTCAGGCGCTTAATGTTCGCGGAAAGCACGCGACATACTGTCAACCACCGGCTTGGCGATATAGGCCGCAAAGGTGCGTTCCTCGGTCTGGATCATGATCTCGGCGGGCATTCCGGGTGTCGGCACGAAGCCCCGCACGCGACCCATCTCTTCCGTGGTCAGAGAAATGCGCGCCAGATAGACCTCTTGCGGCATACCGGCAGAATCCTCGACAAGCGAGTCAGCCGAGACGTAATAGACCTCGCCCTCAAGCACTGGGGTTGTCCGTTGATTGAGCGCGACTAGGCGCACCGTCGCGATCTGCCCGGTGACCACGCTGTCGATCTCGGTACGCGGGATCTGCGCCTCGATGATTAGCGGAGCATCGGCGGGCAGAATCTCAGCAATCTGTTCGCCAGTTTCGATCACCCCGCCCGGCGTGTGGTGATGAAGTCGCACCACTGTGCCGGTCACCGGGGCACGCACAACCGCACGGGCCAGAACGCTACGGGCCTGGCGGGCTTTTTCACGCACACTTTCAAGGTCGGCTTCAATCACGCCTAACTCGTCCAGCGCGGCCTCACGGTAGGCTGAGCGGGTGCGCAGAATCTGCTCTTCATACTTCAGCAGCATCTGGTTTACCTCAGCCGTTTCTGCGCGCAGACGCGCCAGTTGACCTTCGGCTTCGGCCTGCACCCGGCGGATCGTATTCAGATCACCTTTGCGCACTAATCCTTTTTCAAACAACGAATATTTGGTCTCGTATTCTTCCTCGAGAATCTCTGATCGCCTTTCCATGCTGACCAATTGTGCTTCAAATCCTGACGCACGAATTTTCAACGCCTCCATGTTGCGCTGCAGCAAAGCAATATCGTTCAGCAGTGTCTTGCGCGACACATCAAAGCTGAGTTTCTGATTGTCGAGGATCGTCATGACCTCGACGTCGTCCGATGCTTCGATCAATCCGGGCGAAAACACGAGGGTTTCCTGTTCGCTATGCTCAGCCAGCAACCGTTCGGTCATGGCCTGAAGGCGAAGTTTGCGAATGAACAATTCGCGTTCACTCGCCTCGGCCGAGGTCTGATCCAAAGTCATCATGATCTGTCCGGCTTGAACAGATTCACCTTCCGAGACCAGAATGTTCTCGATGATACCGCCTTCCAAATGCTGCACGATCTTGTTGCGGCCGGTCGCGACAAAGCTGCCTTGCGCGATGACTGCAGCGGCCAGAGGTGCACGGAAGGACCAGACGCCAAAGCCGCCAAAACAGACAATAAGCATGATAAAGCCAATCACGATGAATTTGGTGATCGAGCGCGGAACCTCAGAGTACCAAAGACCGCCTTCATCGGTGCGTGCCACGTCGTTCATCGCTTAATCCCCCTTGCCCTGTATTTCGGGCGGTTGCTGGCGCGGCCCGTTGAGCTGTTCCAGCACCTGTTCGCGCTGCCCGAACAGCGCCACGCGCCCATCGGTCAGCAGCATGATCTTGTCGACAACATTCAACAGAGTCGGCTTTTGCGTAATCACCACAACGGTGATCTTGCTTTCCTTTGCTTGCTGAATTGCGCGCGCAAGCGCCTTGTCACCCGCCACGTCGAGGTTCGAGTTCGGCTCATCCAGAACAACCAAACGTGGGTTGCCGAAGAAGGCACGCGCCAAAGCAATACGCTGCTTCTGACCACCTGAGAGAGGTGAGCCGTCGGCGGCCACAACCGTCTCATACCCCTGCGGCAGCGTTGCGATCATGTTGTGCACGTCGGCCAAAACGGCGGCATCGTGGATCTGCTCATCCGTGGCATCGGCACGCATCCGGCCAATATTGTCTTTGATGCTGCCGGGGAACAGCTGTACGTCTTGCGGCAGATAGCCAATATTTTCGCCAAACTGGCGGGGATCCCAATTACGGATATCCATCAGGTCCAGCCGCACACTGCCTGAGGTCGGCAGGATCGAACCCACCAGCGTTTTACCAAGTGTCGTTTTGCCTGCGCCTGAATTCCCGATGATCGCCAGAGTTTCACCCGGGTTCAGCGCAAAGGTGATTCCGTTCAGAACCACCCGCTTGGTGCCGCCTGGGACATATAGCAGGCGTTCGACATCCAACCGCCCCTCAGGCCGTGGTAGGCGCAGTTTTTCATATTGCAGGGCCGAGTTCGACAGCAGAGCCTTGATCCGCCCAAAAGCGCCGCGCGTCAGCAGGAAGGTATTCCAACCCTCAATCGAGCCTTCGATCGGCGCGAAAGCCCGCCCCGCGATGATCGAGGCGGCGATGACCATACCGCCGGTAATTTCACCTTGAAGGGCCAGAAAAGCGCCCCAGCCCAGAATGCCGATCTGCGTCAAAAGACGGACGGCACGCGAAATGGCCGCGAAGATCACGTTGCGATCCTGCGCCTTGACCTGCCATGTCAGCGATTGTGCGGTGTCACGCCCCCAGATGCGCACTGCCTCGGGGATCATCGCCAAAGCGTTGATGATCTGACTGTTGCGCGACATTGAATCCAGATGCTGGTTCGCCAGGGATTGCGCCTGGTTGGCCTTGGCGAAGGGCTTGGCAGTCATTTTCTGGTTGATCAGCGCGATAATCATCAGGATCACAGCGGTCGTCACCACAATCATCCCAAGTTGCGGATGCACCAGAAAGATCATCAGGATGAACAGCGGTGCAAATGGTACATCCAGAAATGAGATCAGAGTGCCCGAGACCAGAAAGCCCCGCACCTGTTGCAGATCCCCAAGTGTCTGATATTCGCGTCCGTTGCCGTGCAGCGAGGCATGGGCCGCAGCGCTAAGAACCGGCGCCCCAAGACGGGCGGCGACCTCGACCGCTGTACGCATCAGCATGAACCGACGAACGGCATCAAATGCGGCTTGAAAAATGACTGCTCCGGCAACGATTGCCGTCAGCATGATCAACGTATCCAGCGAGCGACTAGTCAGAACCCGGTCACTGATCTGAAACAGGTAGATCGGGATCGCTAGGATCAGGACGTTGGTCGCGCAGGTCAGTACCAGCACAAAAGCCAGATTGCGCCAGATGGCGCGCAGTGAGGTACGCAGCGTCTTCTGGAAATCCTCAGGCGGCGTGCGTTTGTGGAATGTTTGGGGTGGCCCCTTGCCATCGCCACCACCCGTCCCCGGGCGCAGCAAGGGTTGGTTGGCCTTGGCCTCGATCGTGGTGCCCATGCGGTCTTTACCATCCGACGGCGCAGAGGGGGTCATGCGTGCAGTCGATTGGTCGGCGGTTTCACAATCGGGGGCTTCGGTATCGGCCACCCCAGTGTCGCCACCCGCAGGATCCTTATCTTGCGCGGGCCGCGACGACGCGCGCCGAAGGGGAGAACCAGCGCGCGGTTGTGATGTTTGATCCAACTGCTCTGCCTGGGTCTGCCCCGGATCATCCGGTTGTGTCGTCGCCTGAGGCGCTTCTAATTGCCGCGATCGTTTCGCGGGCCCGGCAACCGGGGTGTCACTTGCTTCCGGGGTCTCTGGTTTGGTTTCGGGTTCCGCCAGTTGCATATCACTTGTCAAACGCAGGCGGGACGCTGTTTTTGCAAGTTTACTTTCATTTGGTTTTGCTACCCGATTTCGGGGTTCCAGGGTCAATGGGCCTCCGCCTCCGTGCCGGTCCAATGGACTTGCAAAACGGGTGCGGCGCGACGAAAAAACGATCGACATAAACTAACCTTCCGGTCACTCGTAAATCAGGAAATATTAGGCCAGCATGGTCTGCAGGCCATCAGAGGAATTCGCCATTTCGCTTGGCGTGAGATCGTTACCGTTAGGTCCAATGCCATTGTCGTGACCTGGCATACCCGCCTCTTCCATGATGGCGGCGATTGCCTCGTTGGTCATCTCGGCGATGTCCTCATTCGTGGGCATGTCAAGCAGGCTTGCCTGATGCAATAGCAGGTCAGAAAATGCCCCATCCTGAGCCATAACAACCGAATCCACGCCGGCCTTGGTTACATTGGCGGCGTTCAGCATCGCATTGCTGCCTGCCAGAACCTCGGTCTCGTCCGCGTGGGGACCATTCAGATATACGTCATCCTGATCGGCAAGCATCGTCGATTGCTCGGCTACGTTGACCTGAACCAGCGATCCATCGATCTTGAGGACCCGCATCTGCTCCATGCCAGCAAACATCGGATCGTTCATTAGCGCCTCTTCCAGCGCTGCCATGTCGTCCTCGCCCATGGTCATGGCGTCGGCCATGGAGTCGTGCATCGCCTGATACGTATCTTCGCCTTCTTTCTTGAGAGAAACCTCGTTCATAACCAGGTTTTCGTCCGATCCATCGATGGGTCCGGGCAATCCGCCCATCACCACATCGTCATCCAATAATACGTGCGTCTGGACAAACGCATCGACCGATATCATGTCGCCTTCGATCATGATCAGGTCATAATAACTGCCAAGTTGAAGAATATTGGTGACATCAATCAACTCGTTGTCACCCAACGCATACAGCGTGGTCGTCGCGCTAATCTCGGCATCAATATGATCGATATCCGTTGCATCGATGTCCTGCTTGACAAAATTTGCTACGATCAGATCGGTCGTAATCCAATCAACATGCACATATGCCGGGGCATCGTCTCCACTTGAGCCTTTCTTAAGCCAAGGGGCTGAGTTGCCTTCGACCTCGATCGTCGACGAGTGCACCACATTGGTGCCCGAGCCGCCATTCGTGCCCTTGTCGGTGTCAGATACAACGGCGACCTGGCTCACCATGGCCAGTTCGATTGCTTTTCCACCGACCGCAATATAAGGCGCATCGACCCAAGCCACAGTTGCGTTCATCTCGTTGATCGCAAGGTTGCCGCCTGCGATCACCGTGTGACCTTCGGCAAATTCGTCTTCCTCGTCCTGATCCCATTCGGCGGGCATCATATCGGGCGTTTCGTCTTCTTCTTCCTCGTCCGGTCTATGATGCGCAGGCAGAAGATCTTCCCATTCCGGGGCTTCGTCCACATACTCACCATTGACGATCACGCCCATCGCGTCTTCGCCGTGGAACTGATAAACAACTGCGCCTTCAACTTCGACATTGATCGGGGCCAACATCGCTTCGGCCAAAGACTCGACGTATTCAACCGACAAGTAGTCCGAGATCGAGAACGAGGGCACGGCAAACGCGTGCATCGATGCTGCGACCTGCGCAGCCGCCTCGGCCAATGCGATCAACTGATCGACATCGCGGAAATCTCCCTCGCCGACAACGTCATTGTCACGCAGGAAAATCGTCTGGAACGTGTAGGTCACAGCAGACCCGATAAGCTCTGTCACAATCTCCAGTTGCTGCTCGAACACAAACTTTGCACCTAGGCCGGTTGTCGCTTCGGGTAACGGCGGACCGTCTGAGAGTGGTGGTTCAAGTACAACGACCGTTTCAAATTCAGGGCCGTCGGTTGGGGGTGGAAGTTCAGGAGTGGCGGGGGGGGTGTCAAACCGATAGGAAAGCGGACCATATTTGCCTGGGTCCAATTCAAGATCTGCCTTGATCCGGATCTTTGCGGGTTCTTCCAGTTCGTCCAGTTCCGCCTTGCGCCGCATGGCGGTGAACTCTTCGTACTGATCCCTCAACCGGGCTTTTTCAATCGTAAGATCAAAAGATCCAATAAAGTGTGCAATCTTTTCGGTAACACTATCGAATAACATTTCGATGATCCCTTACCCCCTTGCCAGCTAAAATTTCCGGTTTGGGATTTTCTGGGCCGAGGCCACATTGCGTGGCCCCGGCGATTTCATTGAACGGGGGCCGATAATGCGGCCCCCGATTTTTTGTCTTAGACGTCAGTGTCGTCGCTTGCGTAGGACGAGGTCATCGAACCACCAACCATGGTCGTATCGACTGAGTTACCTAGCACATTGGCACCCTGTACGATCGATTGGTTGAAGGCGTTCGTATCGACTACGGCAGCGGCCGAGGCGTAGGATTCACCGGTCACGATGCCATCGCCACCGTTATTCGAACCCCAATCACCGCCATGGCCTCCGGCACCGCCGTCACCCGAATAGGCACCGGCTGCGCTTCCGCCTGTCGTGTTGCCGCCCATTGTGTCACCAGACATGACGTCAACCATTGACGCGCCGCTAGTTCCACCTGCTGCAGTACCAGCAGCACCTGCACCGCCATCACCGCTGTATGCGGTACCAGTGGCATTGCCCGTTGCGGACGAATCCGAGTCATTGTCCGATGCAGATGCACCGCCGTATCCGGCAATCGCCTCAGCGAGGCTATCAGCAGAACCATCCGTGTCGGTCTCTGAGAATACATCTGATGCACCACCCAGACCACCTGTGGCCTCGGAAGCACCAGATCCAGCAGCACTGGCGTTTGAATCCGATGCAGCAGAACCAGTTCCACCTGCACCACCATCACCATCAGCCGTTGAAGTACCTGTGCCCGTGCCATCACCGGAACCGTTGGCAGCGTTCGAACCACCATCGCCACCATCAGCGTCCGCATCACTTGCGTTGGCAGCCGAACCGTCAACATCACCAGATGTCTGATCGACACTTGGGCCTTCAGCGTCTTGATCACCTAAACCTTGAACATCGGCATCAGCTGCTGAACTTCCGTTGTTGTCTCCACCGTCTCCGTCTCCACCGGTGGATGAACCACTGCCAGAATCAGCTCTGGAATTACCGGTGTCGGCATCTGCATCACCACGGCCGCTTTCAGAGATTTCCTGCTGGAGACGCGCGATTGCTTCTTCGACTAGGCGCGAGAATCCACCCGAGCCATCGCCGCCGTCGCCTGAAGCGTCGCTATCGGTAGTACCAGTTCCTGTTCCGTCAGCTGTGTTGTCACCGCCGTCATTGTCGTTGGCGTCGGTGTTGTTGTCGCTGTCGTTATCAGCGTTGCCATCCGCATTCGAGTCGCCGTCGCCACCATCTGCACCAGATGCATCTGCGTCGTTATCCGCTACACCCTTGCCTTTGGCGCTGGACTCTGAGTCAGCATCACCACCGTCAGCATCGGCATCGGACTCGCTGTACGCCTTACCATAGCCTTTGCCTACACCTTCGGAATCGGCATAGCCGCCATCTCCGCCTTCGCCATCAGTCGTGTTATCGCTGTCGGTGTTGTTGTCAGCATTCGAGTCGCTGGTGCTGTCACCACCGTACCCGCCAATGCTCTCACCATCAGCGTTCGAATTGGATTTGGCTTTGCCGGTGCTTGCATTGTCAGCATTACCTGAATCGCCACCGCTACCACCTTTGGCATGGGCATCAGCGTCACCAGTGTCTCCGCCTTCACCGTAAGCGTCGCTACCAATGGTCTTGCCGCCTACAGCTTCACCGCCATAACTGGTTCCGCCTTTTCCGGAAGCTGCACCATTTGCATTGGAACTAATACCTTCCGCAGCGTTGGCTTCGCCACCATTGGCATCACCGTTTTGCTTGAATTCTCCGTAGTTACCAACTTCGGCATTATCCAACTGATCGTTGTCTTCCAAGCTTGCCAGCTGATTGTTGATCGACGACATATCGTTGCCAGGACCATCCAGCGAAATATCAAGGTTCAGATCATCACCGGGATCATAATTCAGGTCGCGACCGGCGGTGATTACATCACCAACGCTGGCGTTGTCGCCCAGATCCAAGTCTACCTGATCGTCATCGCGGGGAATCCATTCGCCGCCACCGAAGTCAATGTTGACCGCATTATTGTTAGAGTTGTCATTATCATTATTGTCTTCACCACCATTGGTGTTTTGCTGCTGCTGCTTCTGATTTTGATCCTGATCTTGCGCGTTGTCATTGTCGTTATCATTTTTAGAACGCTGTGACTGATCTTGTCCTTGTGAATCAGAGTTGTTCGCAGAGTTTTCAACGTCCTGATCTTGCTTTTGCTTCTGAGCGTTGATGTCAGCTTCGATATAGGCTTCGTCTACCGCTATATCTGTTTCGAAATCGGCGTCCAGATTATCGATTTGGACGTCATCAATTGTGGTCACGGTTGTTGTTTGGTTGGGTTGGCGTCTCATAAAATTTTCCACTTTTACTGAAGCACCGGACCGCCATTCATCTACAAAGCGGCTACAGGCGCGGTTGAAAACAGAGTTCGCGCACAAGGTGTCAAACTGGACACTCGCGCGGCAGAGAAAGTCTTCTGTTTGGTTTGCCCCCCTTTCTCGGTTAAGCCGATTCCATGACCACGGGAAATTCGCTGAAATACGCGGACCGCAGACACGTCAGGTTCAAGTTCACTTCACAAATAGAAGCCTAGGAATGGTCGCAGCGATAAAGGGGTATGCATAGCTGGCCGAAAGCATTATTTTCTGCAAATCACTGTTTAATATATATTTTTTTGAAATTCGGCTTATTTCGCGCCAGATTTTACCCAGAAACAATCATGCGCAAACATATAGGATTATTAACCCTGATATTTCATGGAGTTACGCTATAATCAGATGCGAAGAACCTGATCAAAGGTTCTAGTAAGCGGTATTGCAGAACCCGCCTTTGGTTGCTGAAATACGTACTTTCAGCTATGATAAGGTACTATTTGAGTTCAAAGTTAATGGTTCGCGCCACCCAGCTCTGTACCCGATTTAAAGTTTCAGAGGGCGGCGTTTGTATTAGTGGGGGGAAAGTCAATGAATATTTCATTGCAAGAAGACGCCCGTGATCAGATTGAATATCCCGAAGAGCTGTCGATCATTTTTATCGGCAAGGAATTGTTCTACTCGAACCAAACCCTGAGAAGTGTTCAAAGCGAATTCGGCGTTCGTGCATCAAGATATGAAAGCCTTGACGACCTGCTGGCTGAGAGTGGGAACTCTGTTCCCTCCGAGCGCATCATTGTCGTGGATCAGATGATGCTCGAAGATCTGTTGGCGCGGCCCGCTGATTACTCCCGGCTCGCCGAGACAGGATGTCTGGCCTTCGCCTATCGCAAGAAAAGTCCGGCCCGGGTTCTGTTCGAACGCTGGGATCGTACCCGTTTCGGCAGTGTCGGGTATTTGCCAATGAACGTGGCGCCGGATGTTTGGCGCGCAATATTGCGCCTTCTGATGCACGAAGAGCTGCACCTGCCCTGCTTTCTGGCCGACAGCATGACCGCAACACAAAGTGCGCCAGGCACACCTATCGAAAAACAGCCTGCAACCAGAACCCGGTCGCCCGACAAACTGTTGCGATACTCAAAGCTGACGCGCCGCGAAAAGCAAGTCCTGAGGCTGGTATCGCAAGGCAAGAGCAACAAGACCATTGCGTCGAATCTGGGCATCACCGAACACACCGTCAAACTGCATATGCACAATGTCTCGGGCAAGATCGATGTGAGCAACCGGACTGAAGCTGCGCATTTTTACTTTGAGGTTGCGCCGAACGAAGCGCGCAACGCGCCCGTTGGATGAGGCATTCGAAACCCGGTTCGACCGGCTCATTCTGTTGGTGGGTCGGCTCAACTATATGTGGACGAACACGGAAAGCCTGCTGATCCACCTGATCGCAGGTCTGACCGGGGCCAATAAAGATGTTGCGGTCATCATATTCCTGACGCTTAACACCACACGTGCCCGTATCGATCTGGTCGAACGTCTCGCCAAGATGGAGGGTCGCCCCCCTGAAATCCGCGATCCGATTCTCGAACACACCCAGCGGTTGTCGCGCCTGTCCTCTATTCGAAACAAGTACAATCACTGCATCTATTCTTTCGATCAGGAAAGCGGAAATCCAAAGACCATCCTGATGCGCATTGCTGATCGCAAGACTGACATCAAACTTGGTCGTGAAGACACAGTCGACGACAAAGCAATGAAAGAAATCGAGGATGTTGTCACTCAGCTCTCGAATGCCAACAGGGATATCTGGAAATTGATCACCCAAATGGGTTTCCCTGTCTGAGATGGTACTGGTGCGGGCGGTGGGACTCGAACCCACACGGCACTAAGGCCTTCGGATTTTAAGTCCGATATGTCTACCATTCCATCACGCCCGCACATCATCGTCGAAGTTTTGTCTCACCGCGCCGATGTCGTGTGCAGACACTTACAACCAACCAAAACGATTGAAAAGATACTCATTCATCAGATCCAGGGATGCAGGCAGAACACGAACACAATCCTGCTGAATCGAGGCCGAGCTTGACAGCCTTCGGCCAATTCGTTCACGTCGGCGCAACACAAGATCAGGGAGCGAGCGATGAAACTAGTCAGTAACCCGTTTCGAGGTGGTTCTAAGCTTTCGGATCAGGCCCCTTATCCCTCCGTAGAGACAGATGGGTTGGGCCGGCATCGATTCTTCTGCCCTGACTTTGTCGAAACGCCCCTTGTGAATGCATCGGCGCTGGCACCCGTCGCGAATCTCTGGGTTAAAGATGAGCGAAGCCGTATGGGCCTGGGATCGTTCAAAGCGCTGGGTGCGGCTTATGTGATCGCCTGCGAAGCGAATGACATCTCGATCACGCCAGATGGTAACACGCTCAAAGGGCGCACCTATGTTACAGCAAGCGCGGGCAATCACGGGATGAGCATGGCCGCGGGCGCGCGCACTTTCGGAGCTGATGCAGTTGTCTACATCGCAGAAACAGTTCCAGAAAGCTTTGCAGATCGCCTGCGCGCTCAAAACGCACAAGTGGTCCGGGCGGGTGCGGATTACGCCGCCAGCATGGAAGCAGCCAGTCAGGCGGCGCAGGACAATGGCTGGACTTTGCTCTCGGACAGTTCCTGGGAGGGGTATACTGAACTACCGTACTTGCTGATGGAAGGGTATCTGCAAATGGCGGTCGAAGCCGCCGAGCAATGTACTGAGGCACCAACGCACGTTCTTCTGCAAGCCGGCGTTGGCGGCATGGCCGGAGCCGTCGCTGCCTATGCGCGGGTCGTTTGGGGAGATGCTCCGCAGATCATTGTTGTCGAGCCAACCTCTGCCCCGGCGCTGCAGGCCAGTATCGAAGCGGGGCATTGTGTGTTTGCTGACGGGCCCGACAGCATCATGGGGCGACTGGATTGCAAAGAGCCCTCGCTGATCGCCTTGAACGGCTTGGCCCGAGATGCCGATCTGTTTGTGACAATCGAGGATGACACTGTCGAAGCACAGCTTCCGGCCATGGCGAAGGCCGGGTTGGAAACCAGCGCCTCGGGCGGTGCAGGCATTGCGGCCGTTCTGAACGACGCGATCCGTAGTGAACTGGGTATTGGACCGAATTCCAAAGTGCTCTGCATCTTGAGCGAGCAACCTGCATGAGAGGTTTCGCACCAGAGGAATTCGCGACCCGCGTTGCGCGCGCCCAGCATCGGATGCAAGAAACCGGTCTATCGGCCCTGTTGCTTACGAATGAGCCCCAGCTTCGCTATTTCACAGGTTATCTGACCCGTTTCTGGGAAAGCCCAACGCGGCCTTGGTTTCTGATCGTTCCGATTTCTGGCAAGCCGGTTGCAGTAATCCCATCCATCGGTGCTGCATTGATGGCACAGACATGGATCGACGACATTCGAACCTGGAGTGCACCCGACCTTGAAGATGATGGGGTATCCCTGCTGGCCGATACACTGAGAGGGTTGACGCCTGAAAACGCCTCAATCGGCTGCCCCGACGGGCATGAGACCCATGTAAGGATGCCACTGGCCGATCTAAGGCATCTCGAATCCGCAATTGGAGCGCGCCAAATTACGGGTGACCATGGCATCCTGCGGGCGCTGCGGATGGTGAAATCTGACGCCGAGATCGCAAAGATTCGAACTGCCTGTCAGATTGGTGCCCACGCCTTTGCACGAGTGCCCGAGATTGCCTCAGCAGGGACACCGCTGGATCAGATATTTCGAAACTTTCAGAGACTCTGCCTTGAAGAGGGTGCCGACTGGGTGCCCTATCTGGCCGGAGGGGCCGAGCAAGGCGGGTACTCGGATGTAATCTCACCCGCGACACAGACCCCGCTTCGTATAGGCGATGTGCTGATGCTCGACACCGGCCTCGTCCACGATGGCTATTTTTGCGACTATGATCGCAATTGGTCCGTCGGCCCAGCGAGCAAGGCGGTACGCGAAGCACATGCCAGATTGGTCGAGGCTTCGGATGCAGCGTTTGATCAAGCCCGCCCAGGCGTGACGGCTTCTCAGCTTTTTCATACGATGAACACAATACTTACCGATGGCAGCGCGGGTACCGATGCCGGGAGACTGGGCCACGGGTTAGGAATGTCGTTGACCGAATGGCCTTCGCTTATTCCCGATGATCATACTGAACTGCAACCGGGAATGGTTTTGACGCTTGAACCGGGTATTGCGGTCGATGGCAAAATTCTCGTGCACGAAGAAAACATCCTGATAACCGAAGGCGCGCCCGAGTTCCTCAGCCCCCGGATAGGACCGGAGATTGCCGAGATATGAGCACGTTGCCGTACACACTGGATCCTGACGATCCCTCGGCCGTACCAATGGGGCTGATCGTTTTACAGACCGACGAGACAATCGAACCTGAGTTTCGTAGCCTTTTTATCGATGACAAAAGCCCGCTTTATGTCAGCCGCATTCCCAGCGGGGCCGAGGTCAACACTGACACGCTGGCGCAGATGGAGACCGACTTGCCTGCAGCGGCTGATCTGCTGCCAAAGGCGCGGCCCTATCGAGTTGTTGGCTATGGATGCACATCAGCCAGTTCGGTAATCGGATCGGATCGGGTTGAGCAGATGGTCATGCAGACCTGTAATACAGCGACCGTCACCAACCCGTTGCGGGCAGCCTCCGCCTGCGCGAGACATTTGGGCGTCTCAAAATTTGCACTGCTGTCGCCCTACATCGAAGAAGTAAACACTCCGTTGCGACGCGCGTTTGCAGAACAAGGCATCGCGATGGATGTGTTTGGCACTTTCGGCGAATCCGAAGAAGCCAAAGTTGTGCGCATCTCGACCGATTCCGTGGTCAATGCCGCCGTGCGACTGGGAAGAGATTCA
This sequence comes from Ruegeria sp. C6, assembly GCF_056537625.1. Lineage (NCBI taxonomy): Bacteria > Pseudomonadati > Pseudomonadota > Alphaproteobacteria > Rhodobacterales > Roseobacteraceae > Ruegeria > Ruegeria sp. C6. Next base: position 109,422 of record NZ_JBQFRW010000003.1, read on the forward strand.
ACAGTCGACGCCGTATTCCTTAGTTGTACCAACCTTCGGACACTGACGGCTATCCCAAGGATCGAAGCGCAGATCGGTAAGCCTGTCCTGTCAAGCAACCAGAGTTTGGCCTGGCATATGAAACAACTGAACGTGTCGCAAAATTAGGCAAATGCGGCGTTTACGCGACTCCAATTGCTTTACGGGCTTGCGACCATTTGTTAGCCTCGTCATCAATGCACGAGAAGATCAATGAGGCCCGGACCAACCGGGTAATCATTTGACGCAACAGGGGGTCTTGTGACCGACACAAATAGCGACGCCGCGTTTGTTGAATTTCAACGCGTTCAAAAGTCTTATGATGGCGAGAACCTCGTCGTCAAAGATCTCAACCTGGCAATGCCAAAGGGCGAATTCCTGACCATGCTCGGGCCGTCCGGATCAGGTAAGACGACCTGCCTGATGATGCTTGCCGGATTCGAAACCGCCACACATGGCGAGATTCTTCTGGATGGAAAACCCATCAATAATATCCCTCCGCACAAACGTGGCATCGGGATGGTGTTCCAGAACTACGCTCTGTTCCCGCATATGACTGTGGCCGAGAATCTTTCATTCCCGCTGGAAGTCCGCAAGCTGGGCAAGTCCGAGCGCGAGGAGAAAGTCAAACGCGCGCTGGACATGGTGCAAATGGGTGCCTTCGGCAATCGTCGCCCCGCGCAGTTGTCGGGTGGTCAGCAGCAACGGATCGCACTGGCACGTGCGCTGGTTTTCGAGCCCGAACTGGTGTTGATGGACGAACCGCTGGGTGCGTTGGACAAACAACTACGCGAGCATATGCAGTTCGAAATCACCCGTCTGGCGCATGAACTGGGCATTACCACCGTCTACGTGACCCACGACCAGACCGAGGCATTGACCATGTCCGACCGTGTTGCGGTGTTTGACGATGGCCGCATTCAGCAACTGGCCCCGCCGGATCAGCTGTATGAAGAACCCGACAACAGTTTCGTGGCGCAATTCATCGGTGAAAACAATACCCTGGAAGGTGTTGTTAAATCCATCGATGGAGATACCTGCCTTGTGCAATTGGATGACGGCTCGGAAATCGATGCGGTGCCGATCAACGTGCACAATCCGGGCGAACGTACCAAGGTCTCGATCCGGCCCGAGCGCGTAGAATTCAATAAAGACCGACTGCATGCCGATGCACATACGCTGAAAGCAACGGTCAAGGAATTCATCTATATGGGCGACGTGTTCCGCTTCCGCATGTCGGTGGCGGGCAATGACGAGTTCATCGTCAAAACACGGAATGCCCCCGACGCCATCCGTCTTAATCCCGGACAGGAAATCGAGATCGGCTGGCTTGCAAAGGATTGTCGTGCGCTCGACGCATAGACCAAGCCGCGCGGTACAAACGTGGCTTACCGAGGGACCAGCTGGCGAAAACCCGTGCGTCAGCTGACCAAACAACAAACGGGAAGTACTGGGAGTAACACATGAAAACTACCAAAACACTGCTGACAGCAGCTGCTATTGCGACAGCGGCTGGCGGCGTTTCCGCCGAAGAGATGACCATCGTCTCGTGGGGCGGCGCCTATTCCAAATCGCAGCTCAAGGCTTATCACGAGCCCTATTCGGAGAAGACCGGCGTCACCATCCTGAATGATGACAGCTCGAACGAGGCCGTCGCCAAACTGCGCGCGATGAACGAAGCGGGCAACATCACATGGGACGTGGTTGATGTGGTTGCGGCGGACGCGATCCGCCTCTGCGACGAAGGTCTGGCACTTGAGATCGATTTCGACACTCAACTGGCCCCTGCCCCCGATGGCACGCCTGCCTCCGAAGATTTCGGTGACCTTCTGGTCAGCGACTGCTTTATCCCGCAGATCGTCTATTCAACCACTTTCGGTTATCGCACAGATCTGGTCGGTGATACTCCGCCAACCGACATCTGCGCAGTATTCGATCTTGAAGCCTATCCCGGCAAGCGCTCGCTGGAAAAGCGCCCGATCAACAACATGGAATGGGCGTTGCTGTGTGACGGCGTTGCAAAAGACGACGTCTACGACGTTCTGGCCACTGCTGAAGGTCAAGACCAGGCACTGGCCAAACTGGATACCATCAAGGACAGTGTCGTCTGGTGGTCTGCCGGTGCCGACACGCCACAATTGCTGGCTGATGGTGAAGTTGTCATGGGTTCGACCTATAACGGTCGCCTGTTCAGCGTGATCGAAGAGCAAAAGCAGCCGGTAGCGATGCTATGGGATGCTCAGGTATTCGATCTTGATGGCTGGATCATTCCGGCTGGCCTGAGCGAAGAGCGTCAACAGCGCGCGCTGGACTACATCATGTTCGCAACTGACACGCAGCGTCTGGCAGATCAGGCCAAGTACATCTCGTACGGCCCGGCTCGTGCCTCCTCTGCACCGCTGGTGGGTCAGCACGCCGATCTGGGCATCGACATGGCACCACACATGCCGACCGATCCGGAAAACGCCAAGAACACGTTCCTGTATAACTACGAGTTCTGGGCGGATTACCGCGACGATATCGACGCCAAATTCCAGGCTTGGCTGGCGCAATAAGCGTCTGATTTCCTGAGATTGTCGGGGGCGGCCTATCGCCCCCGACCCCAAAAATACCCAAGGGGTACCGATGACTGACGCCACCCAAAATACTGGTCCCATGCTGGCCGCGGACGGCACGCCACTCAAGCAATCGCTGGCCCGGTCTCTGCGACGGCAAAAGCTGCGGGCCCTGATGCTGGTCGCCCCACTGCTGCTGTTCGTTATGTTCTCGTTCATCGTGCCTATTGCGGCGATGCTGTTCCGATCTGTGGAAAACAGCATCGTACAAGAGACACTGCCCCTGACGGTTGAAGCATTGCAAAGCTGGGATGAAACCAGCGGCGAGTTGCCCGACGAAGCCGTTTATGACGCCTTTGTCCGCGATATGGTCGTGGCCGTCGATAACAAGACACACACCCGGCTGGGTTCGCGTCTGAACTACGAAGAGACAGGCATGTCTTCGATGTTCCGCCGCTCGGGTCGGAAAATGGGTAAGCTGGACCCCGAAACCGATGGGCCGTTCAAAGACCAGGTCATCGAGATTCACGACGGCTGGGGTGAACCGCAGACTTGGGCGGTTATCAAGACGCATTCGCCCGCTGTCACCAATGGCTATTTTCTGAACGCTGTGGACATGCGCCGCACGCCCGAGGGCGCGCAGGCGCAGCCCGAGGACAAGCAGATCCTGATCAAGCTGTTCGGGCGCACTTTGTTCATGTCGCTGGTGATCACCGCGTCCTGTATCCTGCTGGCCTATCCGGTCAGTTATTTGCTGGCGACACTTCCGATGCGGGTGTCGAACCTGCTGATGATCCTCGTGTTGTTGCCCTTCTGGACGTCATTGTTGGTGCGAACCTCGGCGTGGAAGGTGATGTTGCAGCAACAGGGCGTGATCAATGAAACATTGGTCTGGCTGGGACTGGTCGCCGACGACGCCAGGCTGGTGATCATCAACAACCAGATCGGCACGATCATAGCTATGACGCATATCCTGCTGCCGTTCATGATCCTGCCAATGTATTCGGTGATGCAGACCATACCGCCCTCGTACACCCGCGCCGCAAAATCCATGGGCGCGACCAACTGGACGACATTCTGGCGCATCTACTTCCCGCAATCCATTCCTGGCATTGGCGCGGGCTCAATCCTCGTGTTCATTCTGGCGATCGGCTACTACATCACGCCTGAAATCGTTGGCGGCACCAAGGGTGTCTTTATTTCGAACCGGATTGCCTATCACATCTCGTCCTCGCTGAACTGGGGGCTGGCCGCGGCATTGGGAACGATCCTTCTGGGCGTCGTACTGCTGCTCTACTGGTGCTACGACAAGATTGTCGGCATTGATAACGTGAAGCTGGGATAATCGACATGGCCGCACTTACTCCGATATCCCGCAAACCTTTGTCCATGGTTTTGCCAAGCGTTGCGCTGGCAGGCGCCTTCGCCGGTATCTTTGTCGGCGCGGGCAATGGCTCGGTCTTCCTCGGCATCATTGGCGGGGCAGCCTTGATCGCCGCTGTGGCCTGGGTTTACATCACGATACTCAAGAACGAAAAACTGGCCCGATGGATCAATATCCTTGGCTTTGGCATCGTCGGTTTTCTGTTCTCTGGCCCAATGGGCGGCGTTCTGGGCCTGTTGGGTGGATGGTTCTTCGTCTGGTTTATCTTTTGGCTGTACGAAGGTCGATATCGCCAAAAACTGTTGCCCTATCTGACCGCGAAACAAGTGTTCTATCACTACTTGTTCCGGGTGATCTGCGGCGCGATCTTCGTGTTCCTGATCACCCCGATCCTCGTGGTTTTGCCGCTCTCGTTCAACGCGCAGGACTTCTTTACCTTCACGCCAGAAATGCTGCGTCTGGACCCGGAAGGGTACTCGCTCAAGCACTACCGCGATTTCTTCACCAACAATGAATGGCAGCGCAGCTTCAAGAACTCGCTCATCATTGCGCCGATTGCGACGATCATCTCGGTCTCGCTGGGCACGCTGGCGGCCATTGGCCTCAGCCAGAGCCACGTTCCAGGCCGCCGCGCCATCATGGGCATCCTAATCTCGCCAATGATCGTGCCGCTGATCATTTCAGCCACAGGCATGTTCTTCTTCTACAGCGATATCGGCCGCTTCATGGAGGGAACACTGGGCATGAACAAGAACTTTGTGGGCTATGTGAAAGTGATCCTCGCTCACGCCGTTCTGGGTATTCCATTCGTCATCATCACCGTGACCGCAACGCTAGTGGGCTTTGACCGCTCGCTGACGCGGGCGGCTGCGAATATGGGCGCGGGTCCAGTGCGGACATTCTTCAAGATCCAGATGCCCTTGATCCTGCCGGGTGTGATCTCAGGCGGCTTGTTTGCCTTCATCACCTCATTCGACGAGGTGGTCGTGGTACTGTTTGTCGGCTCGGCTAGCCAAAAAACGCTGCCATGGCAGATGTTCACCGGCCTGCGCGAACAGATCAGCCCGACCATTCTGGCGGTGGCCACGATCCTCGTGGTGATCTCGATTGCGCTGCTGACTACGGTCGAGCTGCTGCGCCGCCGGTCCGAGCGCCTGCGAGGCCTTTCCCCCGCTTGACGCAGGCCTAGGTCTGATCTAACGATTCACCTGTTCATCCCAGCCGCGATGGCGTCGCGGACGCACTGGGATGATCGGCTCTCGGACCCCGAGACCGCCTGTCCTGAACGCCGGGACAAGTGGCCGGGTTTGCCGCCCGGCAATGATGAGAGACCAAGTCATGACAGATACAACAAAACGCCCCGAATTCTTCATTTGCCACAATGGCGACAAAGCGCCCCTGCCGTTCAGCAAGGGCGAATACGACCGCCGCCTTGGCGCCCTGCGCGCAATCATGGCCAAGCATGACATCCCCGCCGTCCTGCTGACCTCGATGCAGAACATCGCCTATTATTCCGGCTTTCTGTACTGCTCTTTCGGCCGCCCCTACGGCTGCGTGGTAACACAGGACGCTTGCACCACTGTCTCGGCAAACATCGACGCGGGCCAACCGTGGCGGCGCTCGGTTGAGGACAACGTCATCTACACCGACTGGAAGCGCGACAATTACTGGCGCGCAGTGGCCAGCCTGATCGGCGGGGCCAAACGGATCGGGATCGAAGGCGACCACATGACATTGGCGGCGCGCAACACGGCGCTGGACATGCTGGGCGGACCGGAACTGATCGATATCGCACCTGACACGATGTTTGCCCGCATGGTGAAATCCGCAGAAGAGATCGAGCTGATCAAAGGCGGCGCGCGCACCGCTGACGTGGGTGGGGCCGCCATTCACGCAGCTATCCGTGAAGGCGCCACCGAGATCGAGATCGCCATGGCTGGACGCGACGCGATGGAAGAGGAAATCGCCCGCGCCTACCCGGATGCCGAATACCGCGACACATGGGTCTGGTTCCAGTCGGCGCTTAACACCGACGGCGCCCATAACCCGGTGACTAAACGCGCGCTGCAAAAGGGCGATATCCTGTCGCTGAACACCTTCCCGATGATCTCGGGCTATTACACCGCGCTGGAACGCACCCTGTTCCTGGGCGAGCCCGACGCAGACAGCCTGCGCCTGTGGAAGGCCAACGTTGCCGCGCATGAGCTGGGCCTAAGCCTGATCAAACCCGGCGCGACCTGTTCGGGCATCACGGCTGAGATCAACCGCTTCTTCGCGGATGAGGGCCTGCTGCAATACCGCTCGTTCGGGTATGGCCATTCCTTCGGCATCCTCAGCCACTATTACGGGCGCGAGGCCGGTCTGGAGCTGCGCGAAGATATTGACACGGTGCTGGAACCCGGAATGGTCGTCTCGATCGAGCCGATGCTTTGGATCCCCGAAGGCCAGCCCGGCGCGGGCGGCTATCGTGAACACGATATCCTTGTGGTTGGTGAAGACGGGGCCGAGAACATCACCGGCTTCCCCTATGGTCCCGGCCACAACATCATCGATCCATGAAAAAACGGGTGGGGCGACATGCCCCACCTTCTATCGCTGGGCGCGTTCGTGAAAGATGAAGCCCAGAAAGTTCAGCAATAGCTGCGCCGCCAGAATTTGGGTACTTTCCGTCGGGTCGTAAGCAGGCGCGACTTCGACCAGATCGATGCCCACAACATCCCCGCGTTTGGCCAGACCCTGTAGAATTTCCAGTACATCGTAGTAGAGAAACCCGCCATGGCTGGGCGTACCTGTGCCCGCCGCGATTGAAGGGCAAAAAGCGTCGATATCTATCGTTACGTAATACCGTGCCCCCTGCGGGATACGCGCCAGCACTGCCTCGGCCCCCAGTTTGCGCACCTGCCGCACCGACAGGATATCCGAGCCCCGCGCGCGGGCGTCCTCGTAGCCCTCTTTCGCAGTGGATGAGACATTGCGGATGCCCAACTGCGTCATGCCCGAGACATAGTCTTTCTCAATCGCCCGCCGCATCGGGTTGCCATGTCCGGCGGTCACTCCGTGGCGTTCATCGACAAAATCCAGATGCGCGTCGATCTGCACCACATGGATCGGGCCGTTCTGCGCGCAATCCTCGGCGAAGGCATTGATACAGGGGATGTTGATCGAATGGTCCCCGCCAATTATCACCGGCAAGGCCCCTGCTTTCAGGATCTTGCCCACCCCCAAGGCGATATTCGCATGGCTCTCGTCGGTCTTGGTATGGATAATATCCGCATCCCCCAGATCAACGATCCGCACCGAGCCATCCAGATAGGTTGCGTCATCTTCGTGATCATAAGCCCCGGCGTGGCCGAAACTGAACAGGGTCGAGGCTTCGCGCACGGCCCGAGGTCCAAACCGCGCCCCCGGTCGCCATTGGGTCCCGAAATCGAAGGGCGCGCCGAGAACGGCGATATCCGCCTCTATCTCATCCCAATTCTCAACATATGGAGATTTGGCGAAGGTTGAGATGCCGACAAAAGGCAGGTTTAGTCGCCCCGCCTTATAACCATGGTCTTGCATGGGTATTTCCTTTTTCATTGCCACTGTCACGTTCGATGACATCAATCGCAGCAGCATCTTGTGCTCAGGATGGACCAATGTCGAGATGCCCGGCGTGCAGCTTCAGTATTTCGAGCCACTCACGCGAGTGTTGCGTGTATGTGATCTGCTTTGCAGGCAAGATCGAATATGAACCCGATCGGAGGATGCCATGTCGATTCCACGTCGCAGCTTTGTCGGCCTGTTGGGGGCAAGCGCTGTAGCACCTCGCGCTCTTTGGGCGCAGGATGACCCTGTTTACGATGCCGTACGTTCAACTTTGTATGGCAGTCGGACCGATTTCGAAGCCGGGATGGCGTTCCTGACCGAGCGCGGCAACCCGGACGTTGTGCCCGCGCTTTTGACGGCGATGCGCTATGGCAGAAGGCGAGAGCGAGACATTGCCAAAGTCATGGAAGCGTTGAGCGGCGCGCGCCACGGCACAGACTGGTTCGAATGGATGCTATGGCAAGAACGGAACGCTCAGATTGTACCTCATCCATCTTTGATACCGTTCAAACGCGAAGTTCTTTTGGGCATCGATCAGAACTTCGATGTGTTCCTGAAACCCGAATATTTGCAACGCGACAACATGAAGATTCGGCTGGAAGAGATCAGTTGGGGTGGTGTGCTCAAGGACGGTATCCCTTCGCTGGACAATCCCAAGCTGATCCCTGCGGCGCGGGCGGACTACATGAAAGACGACGATCTGGTCTTTGGCGTCTCGATCAACGGCGATGTACGCGCTTATCCGCTGCGCATCATGGGCTGGCACGAGATGTTCAACGAGGTGATCGGAGGCGTTTCGGTAGCACTGGCCTATTGTACGCTGTGCGGATCGGGGATTTTGTTTGAAACGCAGGTCGAGGGGCGGCGGAAGCCGTTTGTATTTGGCTCGTCCGGGTTCCTGTATCGGTCGAACAAATTGATGTTCGACCGTGAGACGCATTCGTTATGGAACCAGTACACAGGTAAGCCCGTGGTCGGACCGCTGGTCAACAGTGGGATCGAGCTGAAGCAGCGTCCTGTGGTGATCACCCGCTGGGACAGCTGGAAGGCGTCGCATCCGGATACGCAGGTGCTGTCGCTCAGCACCGGTCATCGGCGCAACTATGGCTCGGGCGTTGTGTATCGCGATTACTTTGCCTCACCCGATCTGATGTTCCCGGCCTTGGTCGATCAAAGTCGGCATCGCCAGAAGGACTACGTGTTCGCCGTGCGCCAGTTCGGCGCGGCGCGGGCGTGGCCGTTGGACGCGTTCAAGGGCAAGCCGGTGATCAACGATGCGATTGGCGGGCGGGCACTGATGCTGATGGGCGACCCGGACAAGCGCAGCGTGCGCGCCTACGAGCGTGGATCGCGCCAGTTCCGCGCGACCACCGATGGCGGGCTGCTGGACGAAACGGGCAACAAGTGGCGCGTCACCGAAGAGGCACTGATTGGCCCGGATGGCGCAGAGTTGCCGCGCGTCGCGGGACATATCTCGTATTGGTTTGCCTGGGACAATTATCTGGGCGACGCAGCCAGCGTTTACGGACGCTGATCAAGAATGTTCCTCGGCCGCTGTGGCGGCGAGCGCGCGGTTGTAAGCTTTCAGCGCGTCGATGTGATAGAGCGCGCCAACGGGGTTTTCACAGCCGTCCTTGTCGATGATCACCACCGGGATGCAAGGGATGTCATCGCGGTCGAAATATGGCATCGCGGCCTCAAGCGTGGCGCTGGCCTTGACGCATAGGCCTTGTTCGATCAATGCCTGCGCGTCTTCCTTGGAGATCGAACGCGCGTCCCCCAGCGGGCGCATCACCGCGCCTGCGCGCAGCATTGCCAGCAAGTAGGCCTGCGGCCCGGCGGCAAGGTGCACATTGCGTCGTTCCAGCTGGGTCAGGAAGAAGGACCGGTCCACAAGGCGCGAGGCCAGCGCAGTGGACATCGAGACCGAAACCATCACGGCGAGGCCGATCTGCCAGTCTCCGGTCAATTCAAACACGATGAGCGTGGTCGAGATCGGCGCGCCCAGCACCGCCGCCGCCACCGCGCCCATCCCGGCAAAGGCATAGAGCGTATGGGTGCCTGACACATCTGGCAGCAATCCGGTGGCGATCAGGCCGAAGGCCAACCCGGTCAGCGCTCCGATCATCAATGAAGGGGAAAACACACCACCACCCATGCGACCGCCCATGGTAATCGCCACTGCGACGGTCTTGATGACCGCGAACAGGATCGCGGTCGTCAGCACGAGGTCCCCGGTCAAGGCACGGATCGTGGTTTCGTATCCCACGCCGATGATGTGCGGAAACCAGACCGCCAACAGGCCGAGCATCGCGCCCGAAACACCGGGGCGCAGCCAGCGCGGCAGAGACAAGCGGTTTTGGATATGCGTGCCGATATCCTCGGCGAAAAAGATCGATCGCATCAGCAGCAGCGAGACCAGACCGCAAATCAGGCCTAGGATCAGGAAGGCGGGCAGCTCGACATAGAATTGCAACGACCCGGGCGTATCCAGCGTGAATTCGGTCACGTCACCATAAGCCAGCCGGTTGATCACGGTCCCCGCGACCGAGGCGATGACAATGGGCGCAAAGGCATGAACGGCGAAGTGGCGCAGAACAACCTCAAGCGCAAACAAGGCCCCGGCGATGGGGGCGTTGAAACTGGCCGAAACAGCAGCGGCCACAGCGCAACCCAATAGGTCGCGCCCGGTGATGCCGTCGGCGTGGATTCGGTCGCTGACCCAAGTCGAGATGACCCCGGCCATATGCACAACAGGTCCTTCCCGCCCCGTGGATCCGCCTGAGCTGAGCGTGATCAGCGAAGCGAAAAAAGATGCGATACCGGCCTTCTTTTCGACCCGTCCATCAGTGATGGCCGCACCCTCGATCACATCAGCTACCGAACGCACACGGCCATCATCGGTGTACCTGTTCAGGATGATCCCGACGACCAACCCGCCGACCACAGGTGTAAGGAAAATCCAGAGCCAATGCAGCTTCTCAGCATGGCTGTGCAGGAACAGGATATCTTCGGTGTTGTAGAGATAAGCCTGCAACGACGAGATCGCCATCCGGAATCCCAGCGCCATGAAGCCTGCAGCGATCCCGATGACCAGAGCAATAAACCAGAACTGAATCTGGCTGGGGCCACGATGAAGCATTACCCGCCATGCATCCCGCAGCGCCGAGAGGGCTTGATTGAGCTGATTGCGCAGCACGGTGCGGGTCGATTGGGTCATTGGCCCTCGTTGGGGTGGTCGCCTGACCCTTAGTAAGCCACGCGCGCGCCTTAGAAAAGTCGGTTCACGACAAGATGCTCACAGAATGCGCGTCATGCATCCAACAGGGCACGGGCAGCGGCACGTGCCTCATCCGTAATGGTGTCGCCTGCGACCATCCGGGCGATTTCGTCGACGCGGTCGGGGTCGGCCAGCGGGATCACGGTGGACAGGGTCTGATCGCCGGTGACCTGTTTCTGCACCCGCCAGTGATGCGCCGCCCGTGCGGCCACTTGCGGCGAGTGGGTGACGACCAGCACCTGCCCGCCCTGCGCGAGTGCGGCCAGACGGCGGCCCACCGCGTCCGCCGTAGCACCGCCGACACCACGGTCAATCTCGTCAAAGATCATCGTGCGGGCACTGTCTTCGCCCGTTAGGCAGACCTTAAGCGCCAGCAGAAAGCGGCTGAGTTCGCCGCCCGAGGCGATTTTGTTGAGCGGCCCTGACGGCGCCCCCGGGTTGGTGGCGACGGTGAAGGCCACCGCGTCGATGCCTTCGGGGCCTGCGTCGGTCGCGGTGATCTCGGTCCGGAACACAGCGCGTTCCATTTTCAAGGGCGCGAGTTCAGCCATTACTGCGGTGTCCAACGCACTGGCGGCCTTACGGCGCATTTCGCCAAGCGCGGTGGCCGCGTTGTCATACGCAGCCTGTGCCGCGTCCACAGCAGCGCGTTTGTTGCTGAGGTCGGCGTCACCCGCATCCAGCCGGTTCAAGCGGTCGCGCAAGGTATCGGCGAAGGTGCCCAGATCATCGGGGGCCACATCGTGTTTCCGTGCCAGCGCGCGAATGGCAAAGAGGCGTTCCTCGGCCTGTTCCAGTTCCGCTGGGTTAAAATCGAGCGCTTGCAGACAGGCGTTGACCCCATCCTGCGCCTCGCCCAGTTCGATCAGGGCGCGACCCAGCGCTGCAATGGGGCCTTCCAACTGGCCACCCGCATTGTCCGACACGCCTTCCAGCCAGCGCACGGCATCGGCCATCGCGCCCTCGGCCCCGTCACCGCCCAGCAAGGCAAAGGCACGGGCCACGTCATCGCGAATCCGCTCGGCCCCTTGCATCATGCGGCGGCGGGCGTCGAGTTCTGCATCCTCGCCCGGCTGCGGGTCAAGCTGATCCAACTCGGCAACGGAATGACGCAGGAACTCTTCTTCGGCACGCATAGCCTCCAGCGCTGCCTCAGTCTGCGCCAGAGCTTTGCGGGCGATGGACATCTGGCCCCACGCGGCACGCACGGCGGCCAACTGATCCCCTGCCCCGGCATAGGCATCCAGCATTGCGCGATGCCCGCGTGGGTTCAGCAGGCCTCGGTCATCATGTTGGCCGTGCAGTTCGATCAGAGTTTCCGACAGCGCCCGTAACACTTCGCCCGAACAACGGCGGTCATTGACCCATGCAGTCTTACGTCCCTCGGCCGTGTTGACGCGGCGCAGGATCAGTTCCTCGCCACCGGGCAGACCCGCCTCGGCCAGAACCGAATGGGCAGGGTGATCGTCAGGCAGTTCAAACTCAGCCACAACTTCGCCCTGTGCGGCCCCCTGACGAACCAGCTCGGCGCGCCCGCGCCAGCCCAGCACAAAGCCCAGCGAATCCAGCAAGATCGACTTGCCCGCGCCGGTTTCACCGGTCAAAGCATTCAAGCCCGGCTGAAACGTCAGCTCCAGCCGGTCGATGATCAGCATGTCGCGGATATCAAGGGCGCGCAGCATCGGGTCTTTAGCGTCCCAAGCCTTTAGCCATGGCCGTTACAACCACTCACCCTTGACGGTCTGGCGATAGATCGTGCTGAGCCAATTGTTACCTCGGCTCTTTAGATCGAGACCACGCGACGTCAGCAACGTGTACCCCGCGTCGTACCATTCCGAGGACTGATAGTTGTAACCCAGAATCGCACCCGCGGTCTGCGCCTCGTCCACCAGTCCCAGCGCCAGATACGCCTCGATCAGGCGATAGAGCGCCTCGGCGGTATGAGATGTGGTCTGAAAATCTTCGACCACCACGCGGAATCGGTTGATCGCCGCAGTGAAGTGATCCTGACGCAGATAATAGCGCCCGATCTCCATCTCTTTGCCAGCCAGATGGTCAAAGGCAAGGTCGAATTTCAGTACGGCAGATGTGGCATACTCACTGTCTGGGTAGACTTCGATCACCGTGCGCAGCGCCTGCAGTGCCTGAAAGGTCAGCCCCTGATCACGACCCACTTCGTCGATCTGATCATAGTAGCTGAGCGCCAGAAGATACTGGGCATAGGCGGCGTCTTCGTCAGTGGGATAGAAATCGATATATCGCTGCGCGGCGGCGCGGCTTTCTTCATAGTTCTGGTCCGAATGGAATGAGAACGCCTGCATGATCAGCGCACGTTTCGCCCAATCGGAATAAGGATAAAGCCGCTCTACTTCAGAGAAATACCAAGCCGCGTCGTCCGAGCGATTCTGCGACAGCTCGTATTCACCGCGGGTGTAAATCTGTTCAGGCGTGAAACCTTCGAGGTTTTGGCTGCGGTCTGCCCCACGGTTACCAAACAGACCTCCGGCATTGCCACATGCCGTCAAAGTTGCTGCCAGAAGAAGCACACCTGCGATTCTGACTGCCGCTTTGCTGCCAACCATTCCGCCCATCCTTGTCGTCTACTTAGCGGGAATTACCCCTGATCGGGCCTCGGTCTAGCACATAAAATTCCAGTGCAAAACGCCTTATCCACCCTCATGGCGCAAATGTCGTCAGAGTTGATCAGATCACGCAACCTGCGGGATTTCGCTTCGCACAAGGCCCTGGCCGGGCAGACGCGCGGCTTGTTCAGGGGTACAAAGGATCGGACGCACAGCGCCCGGTGTTTCGAACAGTTTGCGCAGCAATGTGTTGGTCATCGAATGCCCCGACTTCTCGCCGACAAAGCGCCCCAGAATCGGACCGCCTGCAAGATAGAGATCACCCAGAGCGTCCAGCATTTTGTGGCGCACCGCTTCATCCGTGTGACGGAAGCCACCCGGGGTCAGGACTTCGTCGCCCTGTACGACTACGGCATTGTCCAATGTGCCGCCCAAGGCCAATCCGTTTTCGCGCATCGCTTCGACATCTGTGCGGCGGCAAAACGTGCGACTGTCGCAGAGTTCACGCGCAAACGAACCATTGCGCATGTCCAAAACTTTTGTCTGGCTTCCAATGGCGTCATCTTCGAAATCAATGTGGAACTCGATCTCCAGACCTTCCGCAGGCGCGATAGATGCCTTTGCGCCCTCGCGTTCAACAGAGACGGGTTTAAGCACCTCATAAGCCAATACCGGACTGGCCTGACGACGAACGCCTTTGGCCATGATGCCCTGAACAAAGGCCACGGACGAGCCATCCATGATCGGGACTTCGGGACCGTCGATTTCAATCAGTGCATTATGCACACCACATCCGGCAAGTGCCGCCATGATGTGTTCCACAGTCGATACCGACACATTCGCATCGTTAACCAATCGTGTGCAAAGAGGCGTCCGCTCAACAACATCATAGATAGCGGGGATCAACGCATTGCCCAGCTCGATATCAGTCCGCTTGAACCAGATTCCATGACCTGCCGCTGCAGGCTTCAGAACCATCGTCGCAGGCTTGCCGCTATGCAGCCCAGTGCCCACAAACGTGACTGAAGATTTGAGCGTATGTTGCAATGTGAGCCTCGGTGAGTTGTGTCCAGCCTATCAGGGGCTGTGTTGCACCCTCAACTAAGGAAGGGGGCGTTAAGGCTCAACTCACCTTTTGCAACCGAATGAAACATGAATGTGACACATCGGCAAATCCCTGCTTACACCAGCTCAACACTTTGTGTTTCCACAAAAAAGGGCCGCGCGATGGCGGCCCTTCGGGATGATTTTGTTACCGCGATCAGTTGGCCTGACGCCGTAGGAAGGCGGGAATTTCGATGCGCTCCTGATCAGGATCGGCTTCATCCTGAACAGGTGCCGTTGCGTCAACCGACCGCATCGCAGGCTGTTGGCGTACCGGTTGAGCGGGCGTATCGGCCGCATGGCCGGTCATCCGGTCAATCAATCGGTTGAAGCCAAAACGCGGGCGATCCTCGGTCGCTTGCTGCGGCTGAGGGGCCGGTTCGCGAGGCGCCTCAGGCGTCGGACGCAGCCGGTTCGAAGGTACTTTCTGAACTGCGGCCTGCAACCGCTGCATCGCTTCCGGAGACGGTGTGCCGGGGGTCTGGGCACGCGGTGCGTCGTAGGAGTCGACTGTCTCTTCGACTTCGGGTTGCGGTTCGAACTGCGCAACCTGAGGCTGATAGGCGGGCGGAGGCAGCCCGTCATCGTCCTGCTCGGCAGCGGGTTTTTCGTCTTGCCAGCCTTCATTGAACTCGACATCTTCGATGGACTCGAAGAGCGTGGGCGCAATGTTGTCCTCAGCCGGGGCCTCATCTGCAGCGATTTGTTCAGGCGTGGAGTCTTCTGCCGAAACCGTGCGTGTCAGCGGAGCCGACATCGAACGGCGGGCGACCGGTACATCTTCGCTTTTCTCGCTGGCATCGATACCGGTGGCAACGACTGAAACGCGCATTCCGCCTTCCATCTCGGTGTCGAGGGTCGAACCGACAATGATATTGGCCTCCGGGTCCACTTCCTCGCGGATGCGGTTGGCAGCCTCGTCCAGTTCGAACAGGGTCAGGTCGTGCGCACCGGTGATGTTGATTAGCACACCCTTGGCACCCTTGAGGCTGATTTCGTCCAACAGCGGGTTGGCAATGGCCTTCTCGGCTGCCTGAATGGCGCGATCTTCACCGGTCGCTTCGCCTGTGCCCATCATCGCCTTGCCCATCTCGTCCATCACGGCTCGAACGTCGGCGAAGTCGAGGTTGATCAGACCCGGACGCACCATCAGGTCGGTTACGCCTTTGACGCCCTGATACAGGACATCGTCGGCCATCGAAAACGCCTCGGTAAACGTGGTCTTTTCGTTGGCCAGACGGAACAGGTTCTGGTTCGGAATGATGATCAGCGTGTCAACGACTTTCTGCAGCGCATCAACGCCGTCTTCGGCCTGACGCATACGCTTGGCGCCTTCGAACTGGAAGGGTTTGGTGACAACCCCAACGGTCAGGACACCCAGCTCCCGCGCTGCCTGCGCGATGATCGGGGCCGCGCCGGTGCCTGTGCCGCCACCCATGCCGGCGGTAATAAAGCACATATGTGCGCCCGCTAGGTGATCGACGATCTGTTCGATGCTTTCTTCAGCTGCTGCAGCACCCACGGTCGGACGCGCACCTGCACCTAACCCTTCGGTGACTTTGACGCCCAGCTGCACCCGCGCCGACGACCGGCTTTGCTGCAGCGCCTGTGCGTCTGTGTTGGCGACGACAAATTCTACGCCGTCCAACTGTTTTTCAATCATGTTGTCGACAGCATTGCCCCCAGCGCCGCCAACGCCAAATACGGTAATCCGAGGCTTGAGTTCGTCGTGCCCGGGCATCGAAAGATTTAATGTCATGCTCTGTCCGCCTGTTTTTTATGTTGCCGCAAAATGCGGTTTTTCTGACCTATCCACAGTCGATTTTACTGTGTCATTTCGGAAACGTCACCAGAAAAATCGCAGGAATCCACAAAATATGGAGGAAATAAGGCAGCAAACAGCGGCATTTCGCTGTTACCGCGACATGTTGCGGCGAAAGACTCATGCGCTACTACACACGGAAAGACCCCACCCGCCTTGAGGGGGTGCGAAAACTTTTAGTCACTCGTTTGGTCGCGGAAAACTGCTCAATGTCCTGCCGCTGGGCCTCTGCCGGGCCTTGTGTCTTATTTTGCGGCAATTTGGCAGTTGCCGCAACTGATTTCTTTAGCCTACCGGGGCACTTGGGCAATTCAGGCCATCTTCAGAGATGCTACGGACCTCTTGCGTTTCGCTGCCGACGAAGCGCGCCAGCCGCACCATCAGCCGGTCATTGTACAGGTAGGGCCACCAGCAGACTGGCAGGCCATTGGGCGCATCATCGTACAGAAAACAGATCTGGCCATTTGGCGTGGTGATCTGGCCATAGACACAGCCCCGCCCCTCCATCAGCCAGACCGCGAGAGTCGGGCTGAGAAATTCCTCAGTTCCGACCAACATACCGCTTCGGATTTCATGGAAGGTGATCGTTTTGCCAACGACGGGGCTCAGAAACGCCCCTGGCGTAATCAGGGTTTGAGCCGGGGCCGCAGCGGGCCCAAGGGCCGCGCCAACGGCTGCACCACGCAGGGCATTACCAATTGTCACGGAACCAGCGCACGGCGCGCTTGAACGGGCGCGCGGCATAGGTGTCGACCGGGATCTCAAAATCCCACCATTCGTCCTGAGGATGCGCCGCAAACAGGCTAAGCCCCACTGCCGAAGAAAAACCGGGCCCGGTCGCGGATTGCGGCAGGCCATGAACGCGCAGCGGGCGGCCCAAACGAACACGCTGACCCAGAATCCGGCTGGCAAGCCCGTCTAGCCCCATGATCTGGCTGCCACCACCAGTCAGAACGATCTGCTGGCTTGGCAGGTGGTCGAAACCGGCAGCGTCCAGACGAGTACGCACCTCTTCGAGAATCTCCTCGACGCGGGGGCGCATGATGCCGATCAACTCGGCACGGCTGACGGTACGGCGGTCATGCTCCCAATCGCCAGTATCGCCACCGATGTCGATCAGGTCGCGATCATCGGCTCCGGTCGCGTGAACGCCACCGTTAAAGGTCTTGATCCGTTCGGCCACCGCTGCGGGCACGCCGAGGCCCATCGAAATGTCGCTGGTCACGTGATCCCCGCCCATGCGCACGCAATCGGCATAGATCATGTGTTTCTTCATGAAGATCGAGATGCTGGTGGTGCCGCCGCCCAAATCGATACAGGCCGCGCCCAACTCCTGTTCGTCCTCGACCAATGCGGAAATGCCCGAGACATAGGCTGAGTTCGCAATCCCTGCCAGCTCCAGATCGCAGCGTTTGATGCAGCGGACGATGTTCTGGATCGCCACCGCATCGACGGTGAGCATATGCATATCCACAGCGAGGCTTTGCCCCAGCTGACCGCGCGGATCGATTAGTCCCGAGCGGTTGTCGAGCGCGAAATTCACCGGTTGCGCATGCAATACCTCGCGCCCTTCGCCGTAATCGGGCACGTCGCAGGCGTTCAGGACACGACCGACCTCGGCTTCGGTAACCAGCTGCCCTTCCAGATCAACCTGCGCATCCAGCCCGTACGAGCGCGGGTTCGCCCCCGAGAACGACGCGATGACGTGATCGACGCGAATATCGGCCATCTTCTGCGCTGCCTGCAGTGCGGTGCGGATGGCGCGTTCGGTCTCCTGCATCGCTGTGACTTCGCCGAACTGCACCCCGCGCGAGCGGGTAGTCGCAGCGCCGATGACGCGGAACCCGGTCTGACCGGCCATGGAGCCGATCGAGTTATCCTCGGACAACCGCCCCGTCCCGTCGAAGCGCAATACAAGGCAAGCGATTTTGGAGCTGCCGACATCCAGGATAGCAACTACACCGCGTTGCATTGCCTGTCGGCGCATCTGCCGCATAGCCCTTTGGGACTGATAAAGATCGGTCATCATGGTCGTTACTGCCCGCTACTCACATCTACTTTTGTGTTCCACCAGTCTTCGCTGGCCGTTTTGTTCATTCGGATGGTCGGTCGCTGCCCCAGTCGCATGTCGACCACGGCCACGTCACGTTCTAAAAGGTCCTGCACCTCGTTCACCGCCAACACGCGTTCCAGCGCGCGCGCCGGACGTTCGGTCGGCAACATGATGCGCTGGTTGCGATCCAGCACCAGATCCCAGCGCCGTTCGCCAACGCGCACCAAACCGCGAACGCGGTCGCCCAAGCTGCGGGCAGTGGTCAGGATTTGCAGCGCCTCGGGGACATGTTTGTTCGCGCCCTTCCCTGCGATCAGTGGCAGGGCTGCGTGATCGGCGCGTGCTGAAACACGGTCAACATGGGCTCCGGTTTCATCCAATAGCTCGATCCCGTCTCGGGTGCGCCAGACGATGACCGGCTGGCGTTCGACCACATCAACCTGAAGAATCCCGCCGGCGCGAATGCGTACGGTTGCCGATTTCACCGGGTCAAGCCCGGTGATGGTGTCGCGGATCAACTCCACATCCAGATCCCACGAGCTGAGCGGGAAATCGAGCGGCACGATCTCGCGGATATCCTCAGACAGTGCGGTTCCTGCCCCGTCGATGGCCATCAGGTTGACCATGAATTCGGGGCGCTCCTGGATCGAGGTCTTGATGTCGGCGATATAGGTGCTGACCGCCTCACGACGTTCTTCGGCGGCAAAGAAGCCACCCACCAAACCAACGACGATCAGAACCGGCAGGCCAATTTTTAGCCCGCGCCGGATGCCGGGGGTGAGCATCCAGCGCTGAAAGCGGTAGCTGAGGCGCGAGGGCGCGGGGTCCGCGTTGCGCGCGCGGCCAAAAAGACGCGCCCCGCGCAAATGCAGCTTAGGTTCGGTTTTGGGCTCGGGCCTTGGCGCGGCGGTGAAATCGGCATCCGGCCCCGCCAACGGTTTGGTCCGGTGAATCACCGGCGCGCGGGTGGCGGTCAGCGGTCGCATGAGGCGTCCTCCACCATCCAGGCGCAGAGCTGGCCGAAACTGATGCCAAGATGCTCGGCCTGTTCGGGCACCAGCGAAGTCGGCGTCATGCCGGGCTGGGTGTTGGTTTCCAGCAGGAACAGCCCGTCGGCACCCTTGCTGTCATCCCAGCGGAAATCGGTGCGGGACACGCCGCGACACCCCAGCGCATTATGCGCCTTAACCGCATAGTCCATGCAGCGGTCAAAGATATCCTGCGGGATCTCGGCGGGCAGCACATGCCACGAGCCGCCGGGCTTGTACTTGGCATCATAATCGTACCAACCGCC
This sequence comes from Ruegeria sp. C6, assembly GCF_056537625.1. Lineage (NCBI taxonomy): Bacteria > Pseudomonadati > Pseudomonadota > Alphaproteobacteria > Rhodobacterales > Roseobacteraceae > Ruegeria > Ruegeria sp. C6. Next base: position 129,102 of record NZ_JBQFRW010000003.1, read on the forward strand.
ATCGGTCATGATCTCGGTCACCGTCAGGGCGCGATCGCCCATCACGGTCACGGTCAGTTCACGGCCCGCGACGTATTTCTCGACCATCACCTGATCAGGCATCGCCTCGTCCAGTTGCGGCGGGCCGTTGGCATTTTCATGCACGATATAGATGCCGACGCTGGAACCTTCGTTGTTGGGCTTAGCCACATAGGGCGGCTCCATCACATGGACCTCGACCACCTCGACCTTGGGAACGATCAGGCTGGGTACGATAGGTAATCCTTGGGCGGCGTAGACCTCTTTGCTGCGTTGCTTGTCCATCGCAAGGGCCGAAGCCAGCACGCCGGAATGCGTGTAAGGAATGCGCATCCATTCCAGTAGCCCCTGCACACAGCCATCCTCGCCCCAGCGTCCATGCAGGGCGTTGAACACCACATCGGGTTGGATATCGGTAAGGCGAGCAGCAAGGTCCGGACCTGCGTCCAGTTCGACCACTTCAAAGCCTTCACCCACAAGAGCGGCTGCGCATTCGCGCCCAGAGCTGAGAGACACCTCGCGTTCCGCCGAGGGGCCGCCCATCAACACCGCCACTTTGGGGTTTGTCCTGCTCGACATACCCAATGTGCGCCTCAATGTCCCCGGACCTTATGTGGTGGTCCGTACTGCGTTTATGCCTTTGATCCGTCGTCCTAATTTGCCTGTTATGGTCTGACGGTCGGGGCTTTATTCTTTCAGCGGATCACCGACCCGCATGATTTCCCACTCTAGCGTGATGCCGCTTGTTTCGTAAACCTTTTTTCGCACCTCTTCACCCAGACCTTCCAGGTCCGCGGCGGTCGCATCGCCCGTGTTGATCAAGAAATTCGAGTGCTTGGGGCTCATCTGCGCACCACCTTTGGTGGCCCCGCGCATACCCGCGTCATCGATCACTTTCCACGCCTTGAGGTCATGCACATCGTCCGCGCGCCCAGTCGACGAGAACCCGGCTGGATTACGGAAGGTCGACCCGGCGCTGCGGTCCTTGGTGGGTTGAGTTTCGTCGCGCTTTTTTAGCTGCGCCTCCATGCGAGCGTGCAGCTCAGCTGGATCGCCCGAGGGGCCTTGAAACGTCGCCGAGATCAGCACCGCGCCTTCGGGCAGGTCGGACTGGCGATAGCGGAAGCTGAAGTCTTGCGGGGTCAGGTCCACGATCTCTCCGGCGCGGGTGACTACGGTAGCCTTTTGCAGCACATCCGCAGTATAGCTGCCGTAACAGCCCGCGTTCATGCGCACGGCCCCGCCGATCGACCCGGGTATCGTGCGCAGGAAAGTCAGGTCCACACCTCCATCCGCTGCTTTACGCGCCACATGCGCATCCAGCGCGGCGGCACCCGCGCTGACGGTATTGCCGTCGACCGAGATACCATTGAACCCGCGCCCCAATCGGATCACCACCGCCCGCAGACCACCATCACGGACGATCAGATTGGATCCGACACCCATAGGAAAGATGGGAACATCCGCAGGCAGATCACGCAGAAACGACTGAAGGTCTTCGGTATCGGCGGGTTGAAACAGATAATCCGCTGGTCCGCCGACTCGCAGCCAGGTGAGTTCGGAAAGAGAACGCGCCGCGGACAGGCGGCCACGGACGTCGGGCAGCTCGCTCATGCGCCTTCCCGGGATGCAAGGCTGCGCCCGCCTACTCCACCCATGATCACCGCAAACAGGAAGGGCAGGACCGCACCGGTCAGCCAGACGAAGGGGCCGAACGCCTGTTCCTCTTCCCCGGTGCCGACACTGGCCAGCATTATGATCAGTACCAGACCAAGGGCCGAGGTCAGCCCGATCAGCCACAGCAGTGCCTTGAGGCCGATCCAGCGCGCGGCGACAAAACCCGCAAGCGTCCCGAGGATCAGGGTAATCAGCGGCAAATAGGCGAAAGTGGCGATGTCGACCATGGGGGCCTCCTGAAAATGGCCAGTTACTTGTTCGCCGCCTTCATGCCCTGCATTTTCGCCTTTGTCCAACGGGTGAGGTAAATCACCGGCCAACGCAGAACTGACATACCTGCAGCCAGAACCAGCAGCCCGATCCATGGACCATTTTCATAGGTGACATAGCCTAGGATAGGGACGCCAACGGCGATCAGGAAATAGGCGCGCCGCCAATGGTTGTCCTTGCTGGGCAACATCGCCAACACGTTGGCGACAACACCCCACAGACCGGCAAGCGCAATCGACCAGTTCATTCCGACACCTCTTTACCCGTCCACTTGCGCCAGTAGTAGCGGATCGGGTTGCGGTACATCGAAACAAAACCGCCAGCAGCCAGGATTCCGACGAACCAGCCATAGTCTAAACTCAGCCACAGAATCAGAGCAGGCGCGCTGGCAAACAGTACAACACCCGGTGGGAATTGCAGGCGCATCGGCAGCATCGCCACAATGGTGGAAGCGAAGACCCAGACGCAGGCGAGTATGAGCGATAGCGCCACGAGGTTAGCTCGCTTTGGCGATTAACCGGTCAGGCAAACCGTTGGCCCAGGTGCTGATCGTACCTGCGCCGAGGCAGACGACCATATCGCCCGGGCGGGCCTGTTCACGGACAAGGCGGGCCAGGTCTTCTTCGTTCAAGATCGCGCGCGCGTGGCGGTGGCCGTGGCGGATCAGGCCCTGCACAAGATCGTCACGGCTGGCACCTTCGATCGGATCTTCGCCTGCAGCAAAGACCTCCGCAATAGCGACTACGTCGGCGTCGTTGAAGCAGGTGCAGAAATCGTCGAACAGGTCGGACAGGCGGGAGTAGCGGTGCGGCTGGTGGACTGCGATGACGCGGCCCTCGGTGGCCTGACGTGCGGCCTTGAGAACAGCGGCGATTTCGACCGGGTGGTGGCCGTAATCGTCGATGATGGTGACGCCGTTAATTTCCCCGACCTTGGTAAAGCGGCGGTTGACGCCGCCGAAATCGGCCAGCGCATCGCGGATTTCACTGGCCTTCATGCCCAGATGACGGGCCACGGCCACGGCGCTCAGCGCATTAGAGACATTGTGGTCGCCGGGCATTGGCAAGGTGCAACCTTCGATCACCTTGTCTTCATGGCGTAGGTGGATGTCGAAATGGGCGACGCCACCCTTATAGGTCAGGTTTTCGGCCCGCACATCGGCCTGTGCGTTGAAACCATAGGTGCGCACGCGGCGGTCGGAGATGCGGCCAACAAGCGCCTGCACCTCGGCATGATCTGTGCAGCAGACGGCCAAGCCATAAAACGGCAGGTTCGAGACGAACTCGTAAAACCCGTCGCGCAGTTGGTCGAAATCGCCCCAGTGCTCCATATGCTCGGGGTCGATATTGGTGACGATGGCGATGGTTGCAGGCAGGCGATTGAATGAGCCGTCGCTCTCATCCGCTTCAACCACCATCCATTCGCCCTGCCCCATGCGGGCGTTGCTCCCATAGGCGTGGATGATGCCGCCATTGATGACGGTGGGATCGAAATCGCCGGCGACCATCAGTTCCGCCATCATAGTGGTTGTTGTGGTCTTACCGTGAGTTCCGGCGATGGCAATGTTCGAGCGCAGGCGCATGAGTTCCGCCAGCATGTCGGCGCGACGGACGACGGGCAGGCCCTGCGCGCGTGCCTCGTCCAGTTCCGGGTTCCCCGGTTTGATCGCAGTTGAGACCACGACCACGGCGGCGTTCTGCAAGTTCTCGGCACGCTGGCCTTCGAAAATCTCAGCACCCAGCCCAGCCAGCCGGTCAGTAATCTTCGAGGTTTTCAAGTCCGAACCTTGTACACGGTAGCCAAGGTTCAAAAGCACCTCTGCGATACCCGACATCCCGATCCCACCGATGCCCACGAAGTGGATCGGTCCGACGTCCTGCGGCAGTTTGGTTGCTGGATTCATGAGGTCTCCTTCTGCGCCAGTTGCTCGACAAGGGCGACCAGACGCTCGGTGGCGTCCGGTGCCCCGACCGATAGCGCGGCATGGGCCATTTGCTGTGCGGCTTCGGGGTTGGTGAGAACCGTGGTCATTTGCTGTGTCAGCGCGGGAACGTCAAGGGCGTTTTCGGGGATCATGATCGCACCGCCTGCCTGAACCAATCCACGCGCATTGGCTGTTTGATGATCTCCGGCAGCCGTGGCAAGCGGGATCAAAATCGACGGGCGGCCAATCACGGAAATGTCGGCGATACTGGAGGCACCTGACCGGCTGACAACCAGCTGCGCGTCGGACATACGGCGAGGTACGTCGTCAAAGAAAGGCTGTACATCGGCGCGTATGCCGTGATCGGCGTAAAAGGCCTTGACCCGTTCACCATCCTCATCGCGGGCCTGATGCGAGACGCGGATATACCCGCGCAGATCTTCAGGCAGCGCAGCGATGGCACCCGGCACCACGTCACTGAGGATACGTGCGCCCTGAGAGCCGCCCATCACCAGGACGGACATCGGGTACTCCCCAGGCGGGATATAGGGGGCAGCAGCGCGTTCAAGAACGGAGGCGCGAACCGGGTTACCAGTGTGTATGCCCTTGGACCCTTCAGGCAGATCGGTGGGCCAGACACCACAGGCCACTTGAGCCACACGCGTGGCAAACAGTTGGTTTACCCGGCCCAGAACGCCATTTTGTTCATGGATCATACGCGGCAGCTTCAGCAGGATGGCCGCGCCCAGCGCCGGTATCGACGGATAGCCGCCAAAGCCCACCACCACATCCGGCTTGTCACGGATCATCTGCGCAGCCATGCTAGTGACTCCAGCAGCAATCTTGGGTCCAACCAACATCTTGGCCGCTAATCCGCCTCGGGCGAAGGTGGCCGAGGATGCCTCGACAATCTCGACGTCTGCGGGGAACGCGCCGGTATAGCGCGCTCCGCGCGGGTCGGTGGACAGGCGCACACGCCAGCCTTTCTGCAGCATCGCCTCGGCCAACGCCTGCGCAGGGAACATGTGGCCCCCGGTGCCACCTGCTGCTATTAGTAGATAAGGTTTGCCCATCAGCCTCGTCCGCGCAGAATGTCGCCTAGCTCGCCCTGCGGGCGGGTTCGGGTGAAGGCCAGCAACATGCCAACCGCGATGCCGCCTGCAATCAGGGAGGATCCGCCATAACTGACAAACGGCAGCGTCATGCCCTTGGCGGGCAGAAGACGCACGGCGACGCCCATGTTGATCATAGCCTGCACGCCAAACATGCAGGCCAGACCAGTGCCAGCCAGACGGATGAACATGTCGCGTTCGCGCATCAGCCGCAGCAGCGAGCGCACGACGATCAGCGAATAGAGCGCGATGATAATCAGCACCAGGATCAGCCCGTATTCCTCGGCCGCTACGGCGATGATGAAATCCGTATGCGCATCGGGCAGAGACCATTTCACCTGGCCTTCACCCACGCCGACGCCGAACAAGCCACCCTCGCGGATGGCGTTGGTTGCGTATCCAAGTTGGGTGGTCGGATCGAGCTCCTGATTGAGAAAACCGTCGATGCGGCGGGCAAAGTGTTCCGAGTTGGAATAGGCCAGCATCCCACCTAGAACGACCGGCCCGGCCATGCCGACCAGCAGCAGCATCGGGGCTCCGGCGACAAAATACATTACGCCCCAACCAAAGAGGATCAGGCAGGCCTGCCCGAAGTCAGGCTGCATCACCAGCATCGCCACGATGGCCATGCACAGTGCAAAGGACCACAACCGACCCGGCGGGCCGTTGATTTCCTGCGACGCGGCCAGCAGCCATGCGGCCACCACGACAAAACCGGGCTTGAGGAATTCCGAAGGCTGCAGCGAGGCAAAACCCAGCGAATACCAGCGAACCGCGCCTTTGCCAAAATCGGTGCCAAAGATCGGCAGGAAGGCCAGCGCCACGAACGAGGCCAGAAAGCCCAGAATCGCCAGCCGCCGCACCAGTGTCGGCGACATCATTGAGGTCAGCAGCATCGCGACCAGCGCCAGCCCGCCAAAGATCGCCTGACGTTCTACATAGTGAAAAGGATCGAACCCGTTACGCCCCGCTAGTGGCGGCGACGAGGCTAGCCCCAGCAAAAGCCCGATGACAAACAGGATCAGGACGCAGGACATCGTCCAGCGATCAATCGTTCGCCACCACTTCGGAAGAATCGGTTCTCCGCGCTGGTCCTGGACCGCGCCATACACCATCTCAGTCATGAGATACCGCCACTATCTGCCTCGTTAACGTCCCGTTTTCGGGATCTGATTGAGAGTCTACAGGGATTTTTACATTTGGGCTAGCAGAATGACAGGCAGAACCGGAATTCCCGGGCAATGACCTGGACGGCGTCAAACGCGGCTGCAATCAAGATGCACGTTCTGATCCGAGGTGCACAGAGGCGCGGTTATTATCAACCGCACCCCACGTCATTGTTCAAACAGCAAAACGTCAGTCTTTAATAGGGTATCTGTCAGGTTCTTCAAACACGTCGATCACCCGGGAACCCGCCTTGATGCGTCCGCCATGCTCCACTCCGGCCGGAATCGAGTAACTGTCACCGGGCAGATAAACTTTCGTGTCTCCGCCAATTGTAAGCTCAATTTCGCCTTCCACCACCGTACCCCACTGGGCTCCATGCGAATGCAGTGGGAGTTCCATATCTTTTAGAAAAGTAAAAAAGGCGACCAAACCAGCATCAGATCGAATGACTGCTGTCTGCACGACATCTTCGGAAAATGGTACGTCCAGTCCTGGAAAGTCCGTAATGAAGTTTGGAAACCGCATAGTTTTATCCTTTAAACAATATCTAACGGGTGAGCATTGGCACCGAGCTTAGCACGTCAGTGCGCAATGCCACTGAAATTCCGCATATCAGATGACACAAGCCCAGGTGCCACCCAGGAACTTAAAAGATCCACACACGCACCGTTTTGGTTTGCGCTCTTGCCTTCGCTCACAATCCACGCCATGCGCAGCACATGGATTTCGACACGATCATCCTTGGTGCCGGTGCGGCTGGCATGATGTGCGCAGCCCATTGCGGTGGCCAGGCGCTGGTGATCGACCATGCAAAAGCTCCCGGAGAAAAGATCCGCATCTCGGGTGGTGGACGATGCAATTTCACCAATATGTATGCGGGACCGGGCAATTTCTTGTCTCAGAATCCGCATTTCAGCAAATCAGCGCTGGCGCGATATACACAGTGGGACTTCATCGAACTGGTCGATCGCCATGGCATTGCATGGCATGAAAAAACGCTTGGGCAATTATTCTGCGACGGGTCTTCGAAACAGATCGTCCAGATGCTGCTGAATGAAATGGTCAAGGCCGAGGCCGAGCTCTGGGTGCAGACGTCGCTGCGCAACTTGCGCAAAACCGAAAGCGGTTTCGCTTTGGATGTCGAACGCGATGGCAAGCACATCCCTCTGACCTGTCGTAATCTGGTTCTGGCCACGGGTGGCAAATCGATCCCCAAAATGGGCGCGACGGGGTTGGCCTATGACATCGCGCAGCAATTCGGGCTGCAGATAACCGAGACGCGGGCGGCTCTGGTGCCGTTTACGTTTTCGGACGGGCGGTTCAAAGACTTGTCAGGCGTTTCTCTGCCCGCTCGACTATCAAACGAGCGCAGCAGTTTCGACGAGGCTTTGTTGTTCACCCATCGCGGGTTGAGCGGTCCTTCGGTGCTGCAATTGTCTTCGTACTGGCGCGAGGGTGAGGCAATATGGGTCAACCTGATCCCCGATTTGCCTTTATACGATCTGCTTCGCGATCAGCGGCAGGCTGTTGGGCGCAAGGCGCTGACCACCGAATTGGCACGCCACCTGCCCACGCGTCTGGTGGAATACCTCGCACACCATATCCCGATGAAGGGCAATCTTGCGGATCAGTCAGACACGGCGCTGTCGGAACTGATCGCCGCATTGTCCAACTGGCGGCTTACGCCGTCGGGCACCGAGGGCTATCGCACCGCCGAGGTCACTCTGGGCGGGATCGACACTGACGGGCTGTCGTCTAAAACGATGGAGGCCAGGGATGTCCCCGGCCTCTATGTCATTGGTGAAGCGGTGGATGTCACCGGCTGGCTTGGCGGTTACAACTTCCAATGGGCGTGGTCCTCGGGCCACGCCGCCGGAAGTGCCATCGCAAGCCGTTAGCCTACGACGTTGTAACCCCGTCCGCGCATACAGTTGCGCACAATGACTTCCTTGTTCTGGTTCTTGTTGATCACGTCAGCACCTGCACCAACCAACGCACCGGCAACGGCGGCGCGACCCAGGTTGTCGCTGCTGTCCTGAACGATGCCGGTGACGGCTGCAGCACCTGCAGCGCCGATTGCGGCATTACCTGCGGTCGATCCGTCAACGCTGGCCTGCGAGGCTGCAAGTTGCTGGCACTGATACAGGTCCGAGTTGTAGTTCGGGCCTACAGGGCCATCGATCACGGGCTGATAGTTGGCCCCGGTATTGGTGCAAGCCGCAGCAGCCAGCAGCGCTGGAACGACCAGAAGAAGTTTACGGTTTGGCATATTCATGACCTCGTGTTGAATTTCCTGAAGGCAAAAACCAATGCAGGCAGTGCGTCAAGCAGATAGGCCCACAGCTTCGCCGAACCGGCGATCTATTGCAAACGCATTGCTTTCAGAGGCGTTTTTTAACCTGATCCACGAAGTCATCGCCACGTTGTTCGAAGTTGTCATACTGGTCGAAACTGGCCGCAGCAGGTGCCAATAGAACGGTTTCACCGGGCTGCGCATCGGCCATGGCCTGCATAACCGCCGCTTCCATAGTGGTGCAGACTTGCGCATCGGCCTGCAACTGCATTGCAAAGCTCGCCGCCTCACGCCCGATGACGTAGGCCTTGATTACGTGGTCCCCTGCCCCGTTCAGCGCCTCAAGCCCGCCTTCTTTCTCAAGCCCGCCACAGATCCAACGTATCTTCTTGAACGCGCTCAAGGCTTTGAGGGCGCTATCTACGTTGGTGGCTTTCGAGTCATTCACATAGGTCACGCCGTCCGCCTCGGCGATGATCTGACTGCGGTGCGGCAGACCCGGGAAGCTGTGCAGCGCGTCTTCGATCACGCGCGGAGCAAGGCCCAGCGAACGGCAGGCGGCATAGGCGGCGCAGGCGTTCTGGTGATTATGCGCACCGGGCAGGCCCTTGATCTCACGCAGGTCGATCGATCCGGCCTGACGGCCCTTGCGGTATTCCGACAGGAAACCCTTGCGGGCAAAGACCTGCCAACCCGACCCGGTCAGCTTGCGCGCCACCGAGACGCGGATCACCCGGTCATCCGACGGCCCCTCGGCCAGTTGCCCGGCTAGAAACGCGCCCTCGGCCTCATCTATCCCGATCACGGCGCGGTCTGGACCTCCTTCGGCGAACAGGCGACGTTTGGCGGCAAAGTAACCACCCATTCCACCATGTCGATCCAAGTGATCAGGTGAAAGATTGGTGAAAACCGCCACATCCGGCGTCAGTGCGCGGGCCAGTTCGGTCTGGTAGCTCGATAGCTCCAGTACCACGACCGATCCATCGCCACCTGGGTCGATGTCCAGCACGCCGCGCCCAATGTTACCCGCCAGTTGCGAGTCGCGCCCGGCCTCGGTCAGGATATGTTGGATCAACGCAGCGGTGGTTGATTTGCCATTCGATCCCGTCACCGCGATGACGCGCGGTGGGATGTCGTAGTTGTTCCATTCAGGGCCTGCGAAAGAGCGAAAGAACAGACCTATATCATTGTCGACCGGAACTCCGGCTTCCAACGCAGCGGCCACAACCGGGTTCGGCGCGGGGTAGAGATGAGGGATGCCGGGCGAGACAATTAGTGCGGCAATATCGTCAAACGCCCCGTGGCGGCGCAGATCGACACACGAGAATCCCTCGACCTCTGCCGCTTCACGCGCGGCGGGGTTGTCATCCCAGCAGATCGGCTCAGCCCTGCCAGCGCGCAGCGCTCGTGCGGTGGTCAGACCCGACCGACCTAGCCCCAGAACCGCTACTTTCTGCCCTGAAAACCCTTTGACCGGGATCATTGCCATACACCTTCTATCCGAGCCGCTCTTCCAGCCAGTCCGCCCGCCAAGAGACCGGCCCTTTTGGAATGTTTTCTATTACGAACCCATAGTCTGGTAACCGGTCGCACAAAGCATCGTATTCCGCAATAGCTGCGGCCAAGTTGTGCCGCCGGTCATCATCCTGTTCGAATATCTCAGGCCAAGGAGGAAAGAGAAACACGCATGGGTCGTAGCCCAAGTGCAGTATCTGTTCACGCACTTTGGTCTCCAACGGTGTAACGGTTCGATCAAACCAAATCAGCGCGTCCAATGCCGAACGATCAAATAGCACAAGATCATCTTTGGCATTGTTGAAGTCTGATATCGCAAGTTCAATGATCCGGCGGCAGAATACCTCGGAGTTGACCCAAGGCAGAGCGCGACCACCACCTTGTCTTTCCTCGGCAATGACACGACGACCCGGCTCGGAAACTGTTGAATATCCGCGTCGGTCCATCTCCTCCAGCAGTGTTGATTTGCCACCACCGGAGCATCCAGAAAGCACGACGCAACGCGGGCTCATCTGACTTTCAGCGTCGCCAGCCCGATCATCGCTAAGATCAGTGAAATAATCCAGAACCGGATCACGATGGTGGGTTCAGCCCAGCCCTTTTTCTCATAATGGTGATGGATCGGCGCCATCAGGAACACCCGCTTTCCGGTCCGTTTGAAATAAAGAACCTGGATGATCACACTTAAAGCTTCAACCACGAACAGCCCGCCCACGACTGCCAATACCAACTCGTGTTTGGTAGCCACGGCAATCGCGCCCAGCGCACCACCCAGAGCCAGTGATCCGGTATCACCCATGAAAACCGCCGCCGGAGGGGCGTTGTACCACAGGAATCCCAGCCCCGCGCCAAACAGCGCTGAAGTGAAGATGAAGATTTCACCGGTCCCAGGTACATAGTGAACATCAAGATACTCGGTAAAGTCGACCCGCCCAACCGCATAGGCAATTACACCAAGGGTCGAGGCCGCGATCATCGCGGGCATGATCGCCAGCCCGTCCAGACCATCTGTCAGGTTCACCGCGTTGGCCGCACCCACAATTACGATCACCGCAAAGGGGATATAGAAAAGGCCAAGATTGATCAGCGTATCCTTGAACACCGGCAGAGCCAGCTGGTTTTGCAAATCGCTGGGATGGTGCAGCGTCGCCCAGAGTGACGCCAGCACGGCGATGATGATCCCCAGCGCCAACCGCATCTTACCGGAAACGCCCTTGGTGTTCTGCTTTGAGACCTTGGCATAATCGTCCGCAAAGCCGATGGCCGCATAGGCCAGCGTCACGAACAGTACCATCCAGACATATGGATTGTCCCAGCGCGCCCAGATCAGGGTCGAGGTGACCAGCGCACCCACGATCAGCAGCCCGCCCATGGTAGGGGTCCCGGCCTTGGACAGATGCGCCTCGGGGCCGTCATCGCGGATCGGTTGACCTTTGCCTTGCCGTTTGCGCAATACGTTGATCAAGGGTTTTCCGAACAAAAACCCAAAGATCAGCGCAGTCAGAAAGGCGCCCCCTGCCCGGAAGGTGATATAGCGGAAGAGGTTCCAGAAATCCCCTCCGTCCGACAGGGCGGTTAACCAATAGAGCATTACAAAACCTTTCTCACAATACGGCGGCTCTCTGGCGCGCTGCCATGCCCCATTTGCCGCAGACCGTCAACGATCTGCGCCAGAGCCATGCTGAGAGAGCCCTTGGCCATCACTACATCGCCGCTACGGATCAATTCCGGCAGATGGGCGGCCATCTCATCGCTGGTTTCCGTCCACAACCCGCGCTTGCCCTCGGGCAGAGCCTGATGCAGCGCTTGCATCAACGGGCCGATGCAATGAACCTGATCAACATGCGCCATCGCAGGCACCTCGGCCATGGCGGCGTGCATCGCCTGCTCTTGCGCACCAAGCTCTTTCATGTCGCCCAGAAACGCGATCTTGCGTTTGCCCGCCGACGCAGACAGCACGTCGAGAGCGGCCTCCATCGAGGTTGGATTGGCGTTGTAGCTGTCATCGAGCAGTTCAATCTGCCCGCCATCTGGCAGCGCGATCACCTCGCGCACACCGCGCCCTTTGACCGGAGACCAGCCGCTCAGACCGGCAATCGCCTGATCCAGATCGACCCCCAGCGCGACACAGGCCGCCAGAGCGCCCAGCGCATTCATAGCAAAGTGAGTTCCCGCGGATTGGACATCGAATGTGATGTCTGCGCCGCCGACAATACCGTGTCCCCGCACCGAGTCAGGGCCTTGGAGCACGTTGGTCAGGGCATAGTCCCGCGCCTTGTGGCCAAATTCGACGATCCTTGCACCATGCGCAGCGGCGCAGTCGCGCAAGATGCCCGCGTGTTCGATATCGGCGTTGACGATAGCGGTGCCGCCCTCGGCCAGCCCGTCGAAGATCGCAGCCTTTTCAAAAGCAATACCCGCAACCGAGTCGAAGGCTTCGAGGTGGACGGCGGCTACTGTGGTCACCAGCCCCACATGCGGTTGCGCCTGACGCGCCAGCGGAGCGATTTCGCCCGGATGATTCATGCCGATCTCGATCACCGCGAACTCGGTGTCGCGCGGCATTCGCGCCAGCGTCAAAGGCACGCCCCAATGGTTATTGTAGCTGGCGACGCTGGCATGAGTTTTGCCTTGCGTCTCCAGAATGCTGGCCAGCATTTCCTTGGTCGAGGTTTTACCCACGCTGCCAGTCACCCCCACCACGCGCGCACCTGTCCGGGCTCGGGCCGCCTGCCCCAACGCCTCTAGACCCGTCTGCACATCGTCGACGATCAACAGCGGTGCATCTTCGGGCACGCCTTCGGGAATATGCGACACAAGCGCTGCGCCTGCGCCTTTTTCAAGCGCTTGGGCGACGAATTCATGGCCGTCGCGGGCAGCCTTCAACGCAACGAACAGGTCACCCGGCTGCAGGGTGCGCGTGTCGATGGAGACGCCGTTCACCTGCCAATCGGTGGTGGCGCGCCCGTTGGTGGCTTCTGCGGCCTCGGCTGCGGTCCAGAGCGTCATGCGACCCTCCCGTCCAGCGCGGCAACGCTGATACTGGCCTGTTCCACATCGTCAAAGGGCAGGACCTGATCTCCGACGATCTGGCCGGTTTCGTGTCCCTTGCCCGCAATCAGCAGAGCGTCGCCCGGTTGCAGCGCGTCGATGCCGCGCAGGATGGCCTCGGCCCGGTCGCCGACTTCCGTGGCTTCGGGTGCGCCCAACATGACAGCGCCGCGGATGGTGGCCGGGTCTTCGCTGCGTGGGTTGTCATCGGTAACAAAGACCACATCGGCGTTTTCAGCAGCGGCCCGCCCCATCAATGGGCGTTTAGTGGCGTCTCGGTCACCGCCTGCACCAACAATGGCGATCAGACGTCCCATGACATGCGGGCGCATCGCCTTCAGTGCAGTGGCCACGGCATCCGGCGTATGCGCGTAATCGACAAACACCGCCGCGCCGTTGTCGCGGGTGGCAGCCAGCTGCATCCGTCCGCGCACGGTGATCAGGTGCGGCAAGGTTTCGAACACGCGGTCGGGGTCCTCGCCCGCCGCGATGACCAATCCGCAAGCCAGCAAAACGTTCTCGGCCTGAAAGCCGCCGATCAGATTCAGGCGGGTTTGATAGGCCTTGCCTTTCCATGAAAAGCGCAAATCCTGCCCGGTCGCGTCAAAGCGTTGATTAAGAAGACAAAGATCAGAACCCTCAGGGCCTACGGTGATGATATTCTGGCCGCGTGCCTCGGCGATCTTGCGCATCTCGGCACCCTTGGGATCACCAAGGTTGACCACAGCGACCCCGTCTTCGGGCAGCACACGATCAAACAGACCCGCCTTGGCTGCGAAATAGGCCTCGAACGTGTCGTGATAGTCCAGATGATCCTGCGTGAAATTCGAGAACCCGGCAGCGGTCAGATGCACCCCGTCCAAGCGACGCTGTTCAAGCCCGTGCGAGGAGGCCTCCATCGCCGCATGGGTCACGCCATTTTCGGCAGCCTCGGCAAGACAGCGGTGCAGAGTGATCGGCTCGGGTGTGGTATGAGCCAGCGGCGCAGTCCATGCGCCCTCGACACCGGTGGTGCCCAGGTTGACGGCGGCAAGTCCAAGCTCGGTCCAGATCTGGCGGACGAAACTGGCGACCGAGGTTTTTCCATTGGTGCCGGTGACCGCCACGATAGTCTGCGGTTGCGCGCCAAACCAAAGGGCGGCGGCCCCTGCCAGTGCCTGACGGGGGTCTTCCGTGACGATCAGCGCAGCATCGGATGCGGCCAGTTCGTCGGTGGCGATCTCGGCCCCTTTCGCGTCCGTCAGGATCGCGGCGGCCCCAATGCGCAAGGCGTATTGGATGAAGTCTCCACCATGGACTCGGGTGCCGGGAAGGGCTGCAAAGAGGAAACCGTCTTTGACCTCGCGGCTGTCAACAGCCAGACCGGTGATTTCGGGATTGGCCCCTCCCCGTGCGGTCAGGGCCAGTTCGCTGAGTTTCTTTGACCGATTGCCCATGACCCACCTTTCGCTGGACAGCCTAATTTGAGGTCAGCGTTATAGCAGCGCGCGCCTCAGGCTCAAGCCGGGGTCTGAGACCCAATAGCGGCGCCACCCGTCCAATCAGTTCGGCAGCAACGGGAACGGCAGTCCAACCCGCCGTGCGGCGCTTTTCGCCATAGGCTACGATGGACGGTTCATCCAGCGTGACGATTAGCACATATTTCGGATCATAAGCCGGGAAGATGGTGGCGAAGGTGGCAATCACCTTGTCCTCATAGTACCCGCCACGCGGCTTGGGTTTATCGGCAGTACCGGTTTTTCCCGCCACGTCGTACCCTTTGACATCACCAAAGCTGGCGGTGCCATCCGTGACCACTTTGCGTAGCATATTTTGCGCCTGCTTGGCGGTGTTTTCGGACATCACGCGAGGGCCGTATTGCGGGCCATTGCGGCGCAAGATCGTGGGGCTGACATAGTACCCGCCATTGGCAATCGCTGCGTAACCAGCGGCCAGATGCATGGGGCTGGTCGAAAGGCCGTGGCCATAAGAAATCGTCACGGTGCTCAACTCGCCCCATTTCTTGGGCTTGAGCGGTTGCCCGCCCTTAGCCTCGACAATCTCGAATGGGGTTGGGTCGAACATGCCCAGCGCGTTCAGAAAATCCTGTTGCCGGTCGGCCCCGATTTGCAAGGCCAGCCGCCCGGTGCCTCGGTTCGAGCTGTACTTGATTACATCCGAGACACTGATCTCACCATAATTCTTGCCGTTAAACTCGCCAATCGGGAAGCGCCCGATTTTCATTGGGCCGGAAGTGTCAATGATGGTGTTGGAGTTCACCAGACCTAGCTGCACCGCCTGCGCGGCGGTGAAGATTTTGAACACCGAACCCAGCTCATAGACACCCTGTACATAGCGATTGAACAGCGGGCTGTCCGAGGGATCGAAGCCCGAGGTCGGTGGGCGCGGACGGTCATTGGGGTCAAAAGACGGCAACGACGCGGCCGAGACGACCTCGCCCGTATGGGCGTTCATCAGAACCGCCGAGGCTCCTTTGGCGTTCATGATCTTCATGCCGCCATAAAGCACCTGTTCCACCGCCGCTTGAACGGTCAGATCCAGCGACAGTTGCAGCGGCTTGTTGCCGTTGGCCGGGTCGCGCAGATAGCCGTCGAACTGTTTTTCGACGCCAGCTACGCCGATCACCTCGGCTGCGCTGACACCTTCGCGGCCAAAGCCCGAGCCGCCCAGAATATGCGCCGCGAGTCTGCCATTGGGATATAGCCGCATTTCGCGCGGGCCGAACAGGATGCCGGGATCACCGATGTCATGCACCGCCTGCTTCTGCTCGGGCGAGATGCGCTTCTTGATCCACAGGAATTTTCGCTTACCGGTGAAGTCTTTGACCAAACGCTCTTTTTCCAGATCAGGGAAAATAGCGACCAGTTGCTCGGCTGCGGCGATCGGGTCAATCATCAGCGGTGGCTGCGCATAGACAGAATAGGTGTCCAGATTGGTTGCCAGAATACGGCCTTCGCGATCCACGATATTGGCGCGCTGCATGGCGATGGAGGCCCCCGGCGCACTTGCCAATGGTTCTTGCGCCTCGGATGTCGCCAGAACGCCCATACGAAAGCCTACGACCGAAAAGGCGCAAAAGAAGAAAAGACCCAACACCAACAGGCGGCCCTCGGCGCGCGCGCGGGCGCGGTCTTTCATGTCTTCGTGGCGTTTGCGGATGTTCTCTCGCTCAATCGCCTTGGGGTTTTCACCCTTTGCACGGGCGTCGAGGATTCGGGCCAGAGGGCGAAGTGGTGTACGGGTCATGGGACCTGCACCTCGATCAGTGCCTGAATGTCAGTGACGTCCTGTATTTCAAGCGGGTCGACGATGGGCAGATCCGGGTCCTCGCCATAGGAAATCTGATCGGCGCGACCAAACTGCTCAGCCCGCAGAGGCAGCAAGCTGAGACGTTCGAAATTCAAGTCCGCCAGCTCACGCAAACGATCAGGCCGGTTTAGATAGGCCCATTCAGCATTCAGCACGGCGAGTCGCGCCTGCGCCATACCGATCTGGCCTTGCAGCGACTGCGTTTCCTTCAGCACCTGCTGCGTGCGGTAGTTCTCTCGATAAGCCCAAAGCGCCAGCCCGAACACGGATAGTGCAGTCAACACATACAGAATACTCTTCATCTTGCCCTTCCCCCCAATTGCGGCATGCCGATGGCCCGGGCCTCAATTTCCCCTGCCGGGGCATCCGTTCTTATCGCGACACGCAATTTTGCGGAGCGTGCACGTGGGTTTTCTTCAAGTTCCTGCTCATCCGGCCCAACGGCCTTGCGGGTCTTGAGTGTGAATTGCGGCTTCTCCTGCTCCATCTCAGGCGCATAACGGTTGGCGCGTCCGGTTTTGCCCGCGCGCGATTGGAAGAACCGCTTCACCATCCGGTCTTCTATGGAATGGAAAGTCACAACGGCCAGTTGCCCCCCCGGCTTCAAAGCGCGCTCGGCGGCCATAAGCCCCTGAAACAGTTCTTCGTATTCTGCGTTCACCGCGATCCGTAGCCCCTGAAAGCTGCGCGTCGCCGGGTGCGATTGGCCCGGTTTGGGGCGCGGCAGGCAGGATTCGATAATCTCGACCAGCCGCAGAGTTGTTTTGATCGGTTCTTCGGCCCGCGCCTTGACGATGGCCTTTGCTATACGACGACTGGCGCGTTCCTCCCCGAAATGGAACAGGATGTCGGCCAATTGCGTCTCGGTTGCCGCATTCACCAGATCAGCTGCGCTTTCACCATCTTGGCTCATCCGCATGTCCAACGGACCGTCTTTCATGAAGGAAAAACCGCGTTCAGCCTGATCCAACTGCATGGATGAGACACCAAGATCCAGCACCACGCCGTCCAAATCCTGTGCATATTCATCCATACGAGAGAACACGCCCTGCTGCATCACCAACCGATCACCGTATTCCCCAGCCCAGTTAGCGGCCATTTCAAATGCCAGTGGGTCGCGATCGACGCCAATGACTTTCTCGGCCCCGGCCTCCAGCAACGCACGAGTATAGCCGCCTGCGCCGAATGTGCCGTCCAGCCAGGCACCGGATACCGGCGCCACAGCGGCCAGAAACGGGCGCAGCAGTACGGGGATATGAGGTTTGTCCGATGAGGTCTGAGCGCCGGCCATGCCGTCACCCATCCCCGATGCCATCGAGATACTGCATCGGATCGAAATCATCCGGCAGATCGTCAAGCCATTCCTCGGTCGTGGCCAGTTCCTCGGCCTCGTATGTCTCGGGCTTCCAGATCTGGAAGGTATCACCGGCAGCGATAAAGAACGCCTCGTTCTCAAGGTCGATCTTGTTGCGCAGCTTTGCGGGCAGCACCAAACGACCCGTTTCGTCCACATTGGTCGGGAAGGACTGACCATGGAACATCCGCTGAAGCATCCGACGCTGCATCGAGCCACGTGGCAGCGCATCGATCTTGGCATCCACCTCGTCGATCGCTTCCATGGTGTAACATTCAAGGTATTTGCGGCGGTGGTCGCCATAGACAATCACGAGTTCAGGATTGTCACCGGGTTGCCAGCTGGGGTCCGAGGCCTCAAGCACACGACGAAACGAGGCCGGGATTGAGACCCTGCCCTTCGTATCCACCTTATGCTGGCTTTCGCCTCTAAACCTGCGCGCCAAGACGACTGTCCCTTTCGCTTGCGCCCCACCTCAAAATTCACGTTCCCCCCGGAAGTAAAACGGCGGGTTGATCTGCTGCCACTGATCAACCCGCCGCATTGACCCGCTTTGCGGGATGTCCAGCTGCGCGCGCCACCTGGGGGGATGTCTGCTCGCCCGCGCGCCGGATCTGTTAAGTGATGAAAGCGAGATGCCTGTATGAAACCTGTTTTTGTATTTTTTGGTTCGGGGTCGTTTGGTGCCCCTTAACTGTCCTCGCCCTCATCGGGTACACAAGGGATGCCATGGGAATTTATGGAAATCAATAGGAAATTTGCGCAGAGAGACCTGATGCAGGCTTCAGATCAAGACTAATGCAATCGAAACTTGGATCAAATATGCCACAAATTGTGCTCCTGATGCTTACCAACACTAAATATGTAAGAATTGACGCCTAAATTATTCCTCCCATGAATTCCCAATAATTTTAAGAATTACATATTATTTGGCGCAGACACCCATTCATGGCAGCCGAAGAGGACGAATCACGGTCCCTTTACAGGCCATTCCCATAGGCGACCCATGTTTTCCCATAGCACCATCACCCCAGGCGCCGGACCTGCGGTGAGAAGATTTGCCCCTCTTGAGTTGACACAACATGCCCAAACAAACACCAATTCCGCTCAATAGATAAGCGGTCACCATCACAGGGTCTGGACACACGAAACGTCAACCACACGTGAAAACCAGTATTTTAAAGGCAATTATTGGGGCGTACCGGATTATCCTGCCAATCCATGCATTTGCTGCATAGCAGCATTGACGACGCGAACTATTGTGCAATCGCAGCATTTGCCTATCTTCAGTCTCAAGCAAACGCCGGACGATGCCGGCAACAGTAAGAATGAACGGATCATGAAGATGGCAGTCGCAAGCACACAAACAGCTCTGAAAGGCACACCGGCAAATGGAATCTCAACGCTGGTTGAGACCGTGAAAACCCGGGTTGCTCGTTATCGCCTGTACCGTCAGACAGTCAACGAATTGTCGGGACTGTCAGATCGGGAATTGGCTGATCTGGGCTTGCACCGCTCGATGATCCGCCGGCTGGCCCAACAGGCCACCGAAGAGCAGATCGCGCGGTAAGCGCAACAAGAACACCGAGATCAGGTCCGTCCTCCTCCCTTTCGGACCTGTATTTCAGCGGCAGCGTCTCTCCTCCTCCCTGACGTTGCCGCACCTAATACCGGCCCTGACCGCCGGAACCTGATACATCGGGGCTCTCCTCCTCCCTGCCTCGATGTTGAAAGCGCGCGGCGACGTCTTCCTCCTCCCTGACGTCGCCGCGTCTTCCTCATACCGGGATCAAACCCGGGTTCGGATACATCGGGGCTTCCTCCTCCCTGCCCTGATGTAGAAAAGAACGGCGGTTCCCCTCCTCCTCCCTGGGAACCGCCGTTTTTCGTTTTTTGCGCACAAGATGTAGGCTGGGGTCGTGAACGCTTTGTCAGGAGTCTCCCATGGCCGCTTATTTCATCGCCCAGATTTCCATTCATGACCCGGTTGGGTACCAGAAATACCTCGAAGGATTCATGCCGATCTTTGACCGACATGGCGGAAGGCTTCTGACCGTATCCTCAAAACCTGTTGAAGTGATCGAAGGCAGTTGGGAAGAAGATGGGATCGTCCTGATGGAGTTTCCGGATATGGCTGCCGCAAACGCGTGGAAGGACGATCCGGACTATGTCGAATTGGCCAAGATCAGGCAAAAAACGGCGACGGCGAATCTTGTGCTGGTCGAAGGGTTGTAAGCTTCAGAACGGCACGTCATCCTTGTTGGTCAGAAAGCGCGAGACCACTTTCTTCACCCCTGCCTTGTCGAAATCGACCTCGACTTTATCACCTTCGATGCCGATCACTGCGCCATAGCCGAATTTCTGGTGAAACACTCGCTCGCCCAGCGTAAAGCTGGCCACGGCGGTCGCATCAATCACAGTATTCCGGCTTTCTTTTGGCTGTGACATGCCATATTGCCCCTGCCGCGCCTGCATCCGCTTCCAGCCCGGAGAGTTATAGACATTCGCCTCGGCTGCGCGGGTTTCGATCCCGGCTGCCTGCTGACCACCCCCATAGAGCCCCGGAGGTGTCAGCACTTCCACGTGATCTTCGGGCAACTCATCAATGAACCGGGACGGCATCGAATTCTGCCATTGTCCGAACACCCGTCGGTTGGCTGCAAAGGAAATCGTACAGACTTCTTCTGCACGGGTAATACCGACATAGGCCAGCCTTCGTTCTTCTTCGAGGCCTTTGAGACCGGATTCGTCCATCGAACGCTGAGAGGGGAACAATCCATCCTCCCACCCCGGAAGGAAAACCGCGGGAAACTCCAGCCCCTTGGCCGCGTGCAGCGTCATGATCGAGACTTTGGCCCCGTCGCTGTCCTGCTCGTTATCCATCACCAGACTGACATGCTCCAGAAACCCTTGCAGGTTTTCGAAATTGTCCAGCTGATTGACCAGTTCTTTTAGGTTTTCCAGCCGCCCCGGCGCCTCGGGCGTCTTTTCGTTCTGCCAATGCGCGGTATAGCCGGATTCGTCCAAGACGATCTGCGCCAGCTCGATATGCGTATGCTCGGGCGCGCCGTATCGGATCGGTGAAACACCGTCATCAATCACCGTATCATCGTCCACCTCGATCCGAGGCCCACGTGTCATTGCATTCCACCGCGCCAGACCGTCGATCAATTCACGCAGCGCCTTGCCGCCCTTGCCCTTGATCAGGCCGTTATCGACCGCAATCCGCGCGCCTTCGACCAGAGACACTCCGTTCTCGCGCGCCACCACCTGAATCGTCTGCTGCGCCTTGTCGCCGAGGCCGCGTTTGGGTGTGTTCACGATCCGCTCGAAGGCCAGATCATCCTCGGGGCTGACCACCAGCCGGAAATAGGCCATGGCATCACGGATCTCCATCCGCTCGTAGAATCGCGGCCCTCCGATCACTTTGTAGGGCAGACCAATGGTCAAAAACCGATCCTCAAACGCCCGCATCTGGTGCGAAGCGCGTACGAGGATCGCGATCTCATCAAGGTTCATCGGCCGCACACCGCGCGTGCCACCTTGCATCGCGTCGATCTCTTCCCCGATCCAACGCGCTTCTTCCTCGCCATCCCAATGGCCGATCAGACGGACCTTTTCACCCTCTTCGCGGTCGGTCCAAAGCTCTTTGCCCAAGCGGCTTTCATTGCCACGAATGACGTTGGACGCAGCGGCCAGAATATGCGGGGTCGAGCGGTAGTTCTGTTCCAGCCGGACCACGAAGGCGCCAGGGAAGTCCTTTTCGAACCGCAGAATGTTGCCCACCTCGGCCCCGCGCCAGCCATAGATCGACTGATCGTCATCGCCGACGCAACAGATGTTCTTGTGGCCCCCTGCAAGCAGACGAAGCCAGAGATATTGGGCGACGTTGGTATCCTGATACTCGTCCACAAGGATGTAACGGAACCAACGCTGGTATTGCTCCAGCACGTCCGGGTGGGTTTGGAAAATCGTGACCATGTGCAGCAACAGGTCGCCGAAATCCACCGCATTCAGCTCGCGTAGGCGAGTCTGGTATCTGTGGTAGAGCTCTGAGCCGGAAATGACATGGCGAGCTATCGCTCCACTTTCAGGATTTCGATGCTTGAACTCGTATGTCTTATCCGCTGATGCTACCTGCTCCTCGGTAAACAAGCGTTCGCACCATAGTTCAACGTCCGCAGATGCTGGAACCTTGTCTGGAGTCCATGCTTGGTTTTTCCAACCGTCCACGACCCCAGCAAACCATCGCGGCGGATGACGTTTCTCATCAACACTAGCCAACTCCATAGCCTGTTTCAGCAGGCGTTTCTGATCATCGGTATCCAGAATGGTGAAGTTAGACTTCAACCCCACCAGTTCCGCATGGCGCCGCAGCAGCTTGGCACTGATTGAGTGAAAGGTTCCCATCCACTTTACCGGATCTTTCAATAGATAGGGATCATCACGCAATCGATCCTGCATCTCGCGAGCCGCCTTGTTGGTGAAAGTAACTGCAAGAATTTGATCAGCACTGGCTTTTCGCTTCGCCACAAGATGAGTCAAGCGCGACATCAGCGCTCTAGTTTTACCGGTTCCGGCACCAGCCAGCATCAGCACTGGTCCGTCCAATTGCTCTACCGCCTCTAGTTGGCTAGGGTTGAGAACCTTCAAGTAGTCCCCAAACGACGGCATAGCCATAGCCCGCGCCGACAGCGATGCGCCTTCGAAGGCGTCCATTTCGTCAAAACTGCTCATGCCGGTAAACTACGCCGGATGGGCGCGGAGGGAAAGGGTTTGTTCACGGCTTGTTCGCTCAAATCAAATAGAATCATCCCTCCAAAGGGCGCAGCGAGGATATTCGGAGAAACGGGCATTATTTGCTCTTTCCCACGGGGGATTGATGCCGCAATGCAGCATGTGCAATAAGTTTGCGCAAAAGGGCGGCGTTTGCGAGCGTTAACATGCCGGTTCTACCCAGAACTACATATGTACGTGGCCGTATTGTCCGCCTATGCACAAGGCCACAGCCATTAAGACCGGGACCTGAAATGACAGACTTCAAGAAAATCCTGATTGCCAATCGCGGCGAGATTGCCATCCGTGTGATGCGGGCAGCCAACGAGATGGGCAAGCGCACCGTCGCGGTCTTCGCCGAGGAGGACAAGTTGGGCCTGCACCGGTTCAAGGCGGATGAGGCCTATCGCATTGGCGCAGATCTGGGACCGGTTGCGGCGTATCTGTCGATTGACGAGATCATCCGGGTGGCCAAAGAAAGCGGCGCAGATGCGATCCACCCTGGTTACGGTTTGCTGTCCGAAAACCCGGATTTCGTGGATGCCTGCGTTCAAAACGGCATCACCTTCATCGGCCCCAAGGCCGAGACCATGCGCGCGCTTGGCGACAAGGCTAGCGCCCGGAAAGTGGCGATTGCCGCCGACGTTCCGGTTATCCCGGCGACCGAGGTGTTGGGCGACGACATGGCAGCCATCAAGGCCGAGGCAGCCGAGATCGGCTATCCGCTGATGCTGAAAGCGTCTTGGGGCGGTGGCGGACGCGGGATGCGCCCGATCCTGTCCGAGGATGAGCTGGAAGAGAAAGTGCTGGAAGGCCGCCGCGAAGCCGAGGCCGCCTTTGGCAACGGTGAGGGCTATCTGGAAAAGATGATCACCCGTGCCCGCCATGTTGAGGTGCAGATTCTCGGTGATAAGCACGGTGAGATATACCACCTCTATGAACGCGATTGTTCGGTCCAGCGCCGCAACCAGAAGGTCGTGGAACGCGCGCCTGCCCCGTACCTGACCGAAGAACAGCGCGCCGAAATCTGCGAGCTGGGCCGCCGTATCTGCGCCCATGTGAACTATGAATGCGCGGGCACAGTCGAGTTCCTGATGGATATGAACACCGGCAAGTTCTATTTCATCGAAGTGAACCCGCGCGTGCAGGTGGAACACACCGTCACCGAGGAAGTCACCGGCATCGACATCGTGCAGGCTCAGATCCTGATTGCCGAGGGCAA
The DNA here is from genome assembly GCF_056537625.1 of Ruegeria sp. C6. Classification (NCBI taxonomy): domain Bacteria; kingdom Pseudomonadati; phylum Pseudomonadota; class Alphaproteobacteria; order Rhodobacterales; family Roseobacteraceae; genus Ruegeria; species Ruegeria sp. C6. Next base: position 152,790 of record NZ_JBQFRW010000003.1, read on the forward strand.
GACGCTGGCCGAGGCCACCGGCAAAGCCAGCCAGGACGATATCCGCCTGAACGGCCACGCGTTGCAGACCCGCGTGACAACCGAGGACCCGCTGAACAACTTCATCCCCGATTATGGCCGCATCACCGCCTATCGCTCGGCCACCGGCATGGGCATCCGTCTGGATGGCGGCACCGCTTATGCAGGCGGTGTGATCACGCGGTATTACGATTCGCTGCTGACCAAGGTGACCGCTTGGGCCCCAACGCCAGAAAAGGCGATTGCGCGGATGGACCGTGCGCTGCGGGAATTCCGTGTGCGCGGTGTTTCCACCAACATCGCATTTGTCGAAAACCTGCTAAAGCACCCGACTTTCCTGTCGAATGAATACACCACCAAATTCATCGATGAGACACCGGACCTGTTCCAGTTCAAGAAACGCCGCGACCGGGGCACCAAGGTTCTGAACTATATCGCCGACATCACTGTGAACGGGCATCCCGAAACCAAGGATCGCCCGATGCCGCGCCCCGACCTGAAAGAGGCCAGGCCCCCCGCGCCCAAGGCCGAACCGCAGATGGGCACCCGCAACCTGCTGGAGCAAAAAGGCCCGCAGGCGGTGGCTGACTGGATGAAGGCGCAGCGTCAGCTGCTGATCACCGACACCACCATGCGCGACGGGCACCAGTCGCTGCTGGCAACCCGGATGCGCTCGATCGATATGATCAAAGTAGCACCTAGCTATGCTGCGAACTTGCCGCAGCTATTCAGCGTCGAATGCTGGGGCGGTGCAACCTTCGATGTCGCCTATCGCTTCCTGCAGGAATGCCCTTGGCAGCGCCTGCGTGATCTGCGTGAGGCGATGCCAAACCTGATGACCCAGATGCTGCTGCGCGGGGCGAACGGGGTTGGCTATACCAACTATCCCGATAACGTGGTGCAGGAGTTTGTGCGTCAGGCGGCCAAGGGTGTCGACGTGTTCCGCGTGTTCGACTCGCTGAACTGGGTCGAGAACATGCGCGTCGCCATGGACGCGGTGATCGAAAACAACAAGATCTGTGAAGGCACCGTTTGCTATACCGGCGATATTCTGGACCCGGACCGTGCTAAGTATGACCTCAAATACTATGTCGGAATGGCCAAGGAACTGCGTGACGCTGGCGCACATGTGCTGGGCCTGAAGGATATGGCCGGACTGCTGAAACCGGCCTCCGCCAAGATCCTGATCCGGGCGCTGAAGGAAGAGGTCGGGCTGCCGATCCACTTCCACACCCATGACACCGCAGGCATTGCAAGCGCCACCATTCTGGCCGCCTCCGAGGCCGGTGTGGACGCGGTGGATTGCGCGATGGACAGTTTCAGCGGCAACACCTCTCAGGCAACGCTCGGCACCGTGGTCGAGGCGTTGCGCCATACCGAGCGAGACACCGGGCTGGACATCAAGGCCATCCGTGAGATCAGCGACTATTTCGAGGCAGTGCGTGGCCAATACGCGGCCTTCGAGTCCAGCCTGCAGGCCCCGGCCTCCGAGGTATATCTGCACGAAATGCCTGGTGGTCAGTTTACCAACCTCAAGGCACAGGCGCGTTCGCTTGGGCTGGAAGAGCGCTGGCACGAGGTCGCTCAGATGTATGCGGACGTGAACCAGATGTTCGGCGATATCGTCAAGGTGACGCCGTCGTCCAAGGTGGTCGGTGACATGGCGCTGATGATGGTCAGCCAGAACATGACCCGTGCGCAGGTCGAAGACCCGAACACTGATGTCGCCTTCCCCGACTCGGTGGTGGACATGATGCGCGGCAATCTGGGTCAGCCTCCGGGCGGGTTCCCCGATACAATCATCCAGAAGGTCCTGAAGGACGAGGCCCCCAACACCGAACGCCCCGGCAAGCATGTCGAAGCGGTCGATCTCGAGGCCACGCGAGCAGATTTGTCCAAACAGCTTGAGGGCAAAGAGATCGATGACGAGGACCTGAACGGATATCTGATGTATCCCAAGGTGTTCCTCGACTATATGGGCCGTCACCGCACTTATGGCCCGGTCCGTACCCTCCCCACGCGTACCTTCTTTTACGGCATGGAGCCGGGCGAGGAGATCACCGCCGAGATCGATCCCGGCAAGACGCTGGAGATTCGCTGTCAGGCCATCGGCGAGACGGACGAGAATGGCGAGGTTCGCGTGTTCTTCGAACTCAACGGTCAGCCCCGCGTGATCCGCGTGCCGAACCGTTTGGTGAAAGCATCAACCGCTCAGCGGCCAAAGGCCGAAGTTGGTAACCCCAACCATATCGGCGCGCCAATGCCGGGTGTCGTTGCAACTGTTGCCGCTGTCACAGGTCAAGAAGTCAAAGAAGGCGATCTGCTGCTGACCATCGAAGCGATGAAGATGGAAACAGGTATCCACGCCGAGCGCGACGCGGTGGTCAAGGCTGTTCACGTCCAGCCTGGAGGTCAAATCGACGCCAAGGATCTGCTGGTCGAACTGGAATAACCGGTTTAGCCTTCTACGCTAATAAGGGCCGTTCGGGGAACCGGGCGGCCCTTGCAACATCAGGAGGCCGCATGCTGACCATCACCCCGATCTACGCCGCGTTGATCGCATTTCTGTACGTCGCACTCAGCGTGAATGTCATTCGGCAACGCCGGGTGGGCAAAATATCGGTCGGGGATCATGGCGACAAGGCCATGATCAAGGCAATGCGAACGCATGCGAACTGCGCCGAATACGCTCCCTTTGCTTTGCTGCTTATCGCCATGGTCGAACTGCAAGATGCTGGCGACTGGCTTGTGAACCTGCTGGGGATGTTACTTTTGGCGGGCAGGCTTCTGCACGCTTATGGTTTTGGCAAGACCCCACAGGTCATCATCCTGCGCCAGATCGGAATGGGTCTGACCTTCACTGCAATTCTGATTGCCGCGATCGCGAACCTCGCATTGGCTGTTTGAGCGCGCGATTTAGCCCGTCAAAACCTGCGTTTCGATCAAAGGAGCATGCGGGAGGCTAGGCTGCGCCTCTGCCAGTGTTTCATCGCTCTGACTGTAGATCACGGTGGTAAGAACAATCAGCGCCGCCAATGCCGCCATCTTAATATCTGCAATATCTTTCATTTCCTCTGCCCAATCCCTTATTTCGTTCACTGCTATATCTCTTGAACACCGCAGCCCCGAATTTCCGTCGAAAGATTTTTTGCTGTTTTTTGTGTTTTTCCGCTTGCAGCCTCGTGTGGGAATTTATACATCCCTCCTCACTCAACGGCGCGGGCGTAGCTCAGGGGTAGAGCATAACCTTGCCAAGGTTAGGGTCGGGCGTTCGAATCGCCTCGCCCGCTCCATTGAGAGGTCTACGGACCATATAAGTATCTGATGCGGGCGTAGCTCAGGGGTAGAGCATAACCTTGCCAAGGTTAGGGTCGGGCGTTCGAATCGCCTCGCCCGCTCCAGATACCAAACTCTCCGAACATGCTGGTCCTTTCGCGATTGCTGCGGCATCTTTGATGTACATGAAATTCCGACGGAGATGCGGATATGCCCGATTACGTCATTCGCGCCTTAACAGCAGACGAACTTCAAACCGCTGTAGATTGGGCGGGACAGGAAGGCTGGAACCCCGGGCTGCACGACGCGGTCTGTTTTCGCAGTTCGGACCCCGAAGGATTCAAGGGCGGTTTCCTGGACGGCCAGATGATCGCGTCCGCATCCGCCGTGAACTACGATGATGCCTACGCATTTCTTGGCTTCTACATCGTGCGTCCCGAGTTTCGCGGCTCGGGATACGGATTGCAGGTCGCCGAAGCGGTCAAGGCACATTGCCAGGATCGTAACATGGGCATGGATGGTGTGGTCGAACAGCAGGACAACTATCGGAAATTCGGTTTTGAACTGGCGTATGACAATTATCGATTCGCGGGCACCGTCAGCGGCATCCTGGATGCCCTGGGTCGCGTGGAGGACACTCGGGTTCGTCCAATCAACGCATTAACCGATGATCTAAAGTCGTATGACCGAGGCCTGTTCCCCGCCGCGCGCGACACGTTCTTGCGCGGCTGGTTGGAGGCACCCAGCCACGTTTCGCGGGTGTTTGAGGAAAATGGGCGGATCAAAGGCTATGCAACGTTGCGGCGCTGCCTGAGCGGGTACAAGGTCGGGCCTCTGTTTGCCAACAATCCACAAATCGCGCAGGCGCTTTTGGTTTCCCTTCTGACGACGCTCCCCGCCGATCAGGCAAAGGCCGAGGTGTTCATCGACAAGCCTAATCCAAACGCACAAGCCATGGAATTGGCCAAACAGTTGGGGCTGACCAAGGTATTTGAAACGGGGCGCATGTATTCAAGTCACGCGCCGGACATCGACCTTGACCGGATATATGGCATCACGACGTTTGAACTGGGTTAGAACGCCTTGAACGTCATCGTGGTCAGCGAGCGTTCGATATTGGGAATCACCAGCAGGTTTTCGTTGATGAAATGGCCCACATCCTCGGTTTCGGGGATGTAGAGCTTCAGCAGCAGGTCGTATTCGCCGCTTGTGGAATACAGTTCGGAATGGATTTCACGCAGCGCGATCTCTTCGGCGACTTTGTAAGTGGTACCGGGTTTGCAACGGATCTGAATGAAAACGCAGGTGGACATGGGCCGGGCCTTGTTGGTTCGTGTTGCCCGCAGGCTGGCACGGGCCGCGTCCGGGTGCAATCCCCTGCAACAGTTTGCGACGAAGGCTTAAAGCGGTCTGGATAGGCCGTTCATCCGGGTCTATAAGCGCGCCTGTAGCAAAAGGAATTCGCCCATGCGCAGCGCTAAGATCAGCCGTCAGACCGCCGAAACCGAGATTTCGGTCGAGGTCAATCTGGACGGCACCGGCCAGTATGACAACCAGACCGGCGTCGGGTTCTTTGACCACATGCTGGATCAATTGGCGCGGCATTCGCTGATCAACATGACGATCCGTGCCAAGGGTGATTACCACATCGACGACCACCACACGGTCGAAGACACCGGGATTGCGCTGGGTCAGGCACTGACGCAGGCGCTAGGGGACAAGAAGGGTATTCGCCGCTATGGCGAGTGCCATCTGCCCATGGATGACGCACAAGTACGCTGTGCGCTGGACTTGTCGGCTCGTCCGTTCCTGATCTGGAATGTGGACCTGCCGACGCAAAAGATCGGCACGTTCGACACCGAGCTGGTGCGCGAGTTCTTTCAGGCGCTCAGCACCCATGGCGGGATCACCCTGCATATTGATCAGTTGCATGGCTTCAACAGCCACCACATTGCCGAGGCCGCCTTCAAGGCCGTTGCCCGTGCTTTGCGCGATGCGGTCGAAACCGACCCACGCAAGGCGGATGCGATTCCCTCGACTAAGGGCGCGCTGTAGATGCTGACAGCCATCATTGACTACGAGAGCGGTAACCTGCACTCGGCGGAGAAGGCGTTTCAACGGATGGCCCGCGAACTGGATGCGGGCGAGGTCTTCGTGACATCGGATGCAGATGTTGTCGCGCGGGCTGATCGATTGGTTCTGCCCGGTGATGGCGCTTTCCCGGCATGCGCCGCCGAGTTGCGCGGCCACAAAGGCATCTATGACGCTATGGTAGAAGCCGTCGAGCAGAAAGGCCGCCCGTTTCTGGGCATCTGCGTCGGAATGCAGCTGATGGCGACCAAGGGCCATGAATATGCTGAGACCGACGGTCTGGGCTGGGTCGCAGGTGATGTTGTGAAGATCGAGCCCTCGGACAGCGCGCTCAAGGTGCCACATATGGGCTGGAACGATCTGATTCTGGAAAGCGACCATCCGCTCTTTGACGGGATAAAATCAGGCGATCACGCCTATTTTGTGCACTCCTACCACTTCCGGGTGATGGATCCGGCGCAACGGCTGGCCTATGTGGACTACGGGCAAGAGGTCACGGCCGTGATTGGCCGCGACACGATGGTTGGGATGCAGTTCCACCCTGAGAAAAGCCAGGACGTCGGCCTGCGTATGATCGGCAATTTCCTGACCTGGAAGCCCTGAGGTTTACTGCACCCGCGTCCAGACCTGCCCCCGGCAGACCAGACCACCCACGGCACACCCCTTGACGGTCAGCTTGTTCTGGCTGTCCAGTGTCATTTTCGAACTATAGGTTTTGTCGCGATCCGGGGCCCAGATTTTGCCGTCGTCATAGCTGCCGTCACCCTCGGGGATCATGTCCCAGATGATTTGCTTGCCAAGGTTTTCGTACTCCAGCTGTTGGTTGCCTTGGGCATCAAATGCGCTGTCGATAGTTCCGCAGATGGCGCTGCCACATTCCGAAATCGACACATGCAAATAGCCGCCCGTATCGCCCGGAGCGGTCTTCCACAGCCCGTCTACCGGATCGGCAGCAAAGGCGGTGGTGGCCATCGCAGCGAAGACCGCTGCAAGAGAATATGTCTTCATGGTTATCTCCCTGTCTTTCCGGTCAGTCTGACCTGCCGTTCGGCACCGGGCAAGAATGACTTAGCGTCGCGTTGCGCCCCTGCCCTGCCTGTGCGATATCCCGCGCGTGTAACAGTGATATAGGGCCGCCCGACATGATCCTCTACCCCGCCATCGATCTGAAAGACGGCAACGCCGTGCGCCTGCTGCGTGGTGAAATGGATAAGGCGACGGTCTTTAACGAAGACCCTGCTGCGCAGGCCCGCGCCTTTGTCGAGGCTGGTTGCGAGTGGCTGCATCTGGTTGATCTGAATGGTGCTTTTGCCGGGGAGCCTGTTAATGCGGCACCCGTTGAGGCAATTCTGAAAGCCTGTGATGTGCCCGCTCAGCTGGGTGGTGGTATCCGGGACATGGCCACAATCGAGACCTGGATCGAAAAAGGTCTGGCGCGGGTGATTCTGGGCACCGTTGCAGTCGAAAACCCAGATCTGGTGCGCGAAGCTGCCAAAGCCTTCCCGGGCAAGGTAGCCGTCGGTATAGATGCCCGAAACGGCATGGTTGCCACCAAGGGCTGGGCCGAAGAGACCGACGTACAGGTCACCGATCTGGCGCACAGTTTCGAGGACGCGGGCGTGGCAGCGATCATCTATACAGACATTAACCGCGACGGTGCGATGCAGGGTCCGAATATCGAAGCCACGGCGGCGCTCGCGCAGGCGGTTTCGATTCCGGTGATTGCCTCGGGCGGCGTCAGCTCACTGGACGACCTGATCGCCCTGCGCGATTGTGGCGTCGAGTTGAACGGCGCGATCTCTGGCCGCGCGCTATATGATGGCGCGATTGACCTGAAAGAGGCCATTCGCGCCCTGAACTGAGTTATTGAGCAGCGGCGGCGGTCAGTTTCGCCAAAGCGCCGCGCATCTTTTCGATGACGGGGGATTTCTCTACTTCGTCGAGCTCGTCCATCGTCTCTTTCGGATCTTCATAAGCCAGCCAGACCTGTCCATTTGCGTCTTCGTAGGCCTGCACCTTAAGCGGCAAGAACAGCCCCGCGCGCGGGTCGATCTGCATGGCGGGAGTGCCCAGAGCCGGGTTGCCGAAAATCAGCACCTGATTGGCCGGGATCGGCGTTCCGACCTTTTCCGCCCCCGCCGCGTGATCCACGCGGGCAAACACGGTGGCGCCCGCATTACCCACGGCGGCTTCCAGCGCGTCCAGCGCCTCGGCCACGGATTTGTTGGTTTCCACTTTGATGATGTCGTCAGCCATGGCGGACAGGGCGCCTCCGAATGTGAGAATTGAAGCCAAAAGAAGTTGTCGCATCTGCGTAATCCTTTTCATAAATTTCACCCCTAATTTCCATGGCTTCGCGACAGATCACAATCACAAGTCTGGCATCGGCGGGGCTTTGCCGGTACAGGTGCCCCAAGCAAAGGAAAGCCCATGCTGAAAACCCGCATCATTCCCTGTTTGGATGTCGCCGATGGCCGTGTGGTCAAAGGTGTGAATTTCGTTGGCCTGCGCGATGCTGGTGACCCCGTGGAATCGGCCAAGGCATACGACGCCGCCGGAGCGGATGAGATCTGCTTTCTGGACATCCATGCGACGCATGAGAACCGCGGCACGATGTTCGATGTGGTCCAACGCACGGCAGAGCAGTGCTTTGTGCCTCTGACTGTAGGTGGTGGCGTGCGCACCAAAGATGACGTGCGGGCCCTGTTGCTGGCGGGGGCTGATAAGGTCAGCTTTAACTCGGCCGCCGTCGCGAATCCGGATGTGATTGCCGAGGCTGCGGACCAGTTCGGCAGCCAGTGCATTGTCTGCGCCATTGACGCCAAGACCGTCAGCCCCGGCAAGTGGGAGATATTTACTCATGGCGGGCGCAAACCAACAGGCATTGACGCGGTTGAATTTGCTAAAACCGTTGTTGCCAAGGGCGCGGGGGAAATCCTGCTGACCTCAATGGACCGTGATGGTACCAAGGCCGGGTTCAACCTGCCCCTGACCCGAACGATCAGTGACGCGGTGGAAGTGCCGGTCATCGCGAGCGGCGGCGTGGGCAATCTGGATCATCTGGTCGAAGGTGTGACCAAAGGTGGCGCCAGCGCGGTACTTGCCGCCTCGATCTTCCATTTCGGCGAATACACCATCCACGAGGCCAAGGAGCATATGGCCGCCGCTGGCATTCCGATGAGGCTGACATGAGCATTCTGCACGATCTTGCCGCCACGATTGAGGCGCGCAAGGGTACTGATCCTGACAGCAGCTGGACCGCCAAGCTGTTGGCCAAAGGTCCCGAGAAATGTGCCGAGAAATTCGGCGAAGAAGCCATTGAAGCAATCATCGAAGCCGCCAAAGGGGACAGGGGAAAACTGACCTCCGAGGCGGCTGATGTGCTTTATCACCTGCTAGTGATGCTGGCCGCGCGCGATGTTGCGCTGGATGATGTGCTGGGCGAACTGGCCCGTCGACAGGGCACCAGCGGCATCACGGAAAAGGCATCCCGACCAAAAGACTAAGCGGGTTTCGTGCGATGACCCGGCCCGCTATACTGCGGCTTCGGGTGCATTGAGGCAAAGGACGCGCAGATGATCAGAGCTTTGGTGTTCGCGGCAGCGCTTGCCACCCTCGCCGCCTGTGCCACCCCTCCCCCGTCTTCCGGAGATGAGGTCCAGCGGCTGGCGGCTGAAATCCAAAGCCTCGGCCCCGATATCGACCCGGAAGAGGCCACCCGCGCCGCCCGCATCGCCTATGCCTATACCGCGCAACTGGCGCAGGAATACGAGATCACCGACCCTCCGCTTATCCACAACGCCAAGGTCAACAAGGGTCTGCGTCCGCGTGGTCTGTGCTGGCACTGGGCTGAAGATATTGAGCGGCGACTGGATCAGGAGCAGTTCCGCACTCTGGAAATGCACCGCGCCATCGCCAACGCGGATAACCCGTTCCGCATCGACCACAGCACTGCCATTATCAGCCGCAAGGGAGAGAGCATGTACGAAGGCGTTGTCTTGGATCCCTGGCGCTATGGCGGAGTGCTATTCTGGTCGCCCCTGGTTGAGGACACCCGTTACGAGTGGGTTCCACGCGAAGTGGTTCTGGAAAAGCGGCGACAGGAACAAGCATCCAGCCCGTGAGGCTGAGCTTCTGCGGGCAGTGATCGAAGCGCCATAGCGACCCGACGAAAGCGTTACCCGTCGCGCCCCGGCTCGTTTGGATTGCTGGAAAATAGCGCGATTTTGTTGCCCTGAGGATCGCGCAGATAGCCGACATAGAAATTCGGACCATACGAGGCGCGAAAGCCCGGCTGGCCTTCGTCAGACCCGCCTGCGGCAAGCGCAGCGGCGTGAAGGTCGCGAACCTGCTGTTGGGTGCGCGCCTCAAACGCCACCATGGCCCCGTTGCCAGCCGAAGCCGCGCCTCCATCAAAGGGTGATTTTACATAGAACTCGGGCTGAACCGGGGATTGCCCCGGCGGCACTGGCAGCACATAGCTCAAGTCTCCGTGATACCGCTCCAACGCATAACCAAGGGCGGGCAGGAACGCCGAATAAAACCGCTCAGCACGCGTGATATCGTCAACACCAACGGTCACATAAGCAATCATTCCGCATGGTCCTGTCTTATTGGTTTGCTGAATGGGTATAGGCCAATTGGACCTCCCCCTCAACAAATGCACCATTTCTGTTCAATTCAGGCCGGGACGTAGACACAAACGTCAGGGCCGTCACAGCTTGGACGAAATCACTCCAGTCGCAAACCCACCCATACGCAGTTCGCCAAACAGGCGCTGATATTCGATCTTGGGGCAGCGGTTCATGACTACGTCGATATCGCGGGCCTGCGCCTTAGCAGCGGCCTCGGCATGTTCAACTCCGATCTGCATCCAGATGGTGCGCAAGTCGGGAAACGCATCCAGCGCCTCGTCGACAATGGGCGGCACAGCGTCGGAGCGGCGAAAGATGTCAACCATATCGACGGGCTCGGGAATGTCGGACAGCGAAGCCTGCACCGTCTGGCCAAACAGCATCTTGCCTGCATGGCCCGGATTGACCGGTATCACCCGATATCCCTTGAGCGACAGATAACGCGCCACGTAATAGCTGGGCCGCACCGGGTTCATAGAAACCCCAACCACCGCAACCACTTTGGTGCGCCTAAGGATTTGGGTCAGAACATCGTCGGAGTAGTCATTCATGAGCACACCATAAGCAAGCGCATGCAAAGAAAAAAGCGCCCAGGAAACTCCTGAGCGCCAGTTGTTGGAACGAGGGACAGTGAAATGACCCGCGGCAGTTCCATTCCGCGGTCACTGTGACATTTAAGCATGAGTTTTCTAAAAAAAAGAGGTCGCGCGCATTTTTGTGATGACACATCACAAAAGGCGGAATGCCGCCGAATGAAACCGTGCGCATTTCCTTCGGCGATCATGGTCAGAACGGCTCGTTACATAAGCCGCGCGCCGATCTTAAGCCAAGAGCAATAGGCTTTATTGGTAAAGAACCGCAGGCCAATGCCCCTCGGCCTCGCGGATGTAATTGGTGACATCGCGTTCCCAGATACGTTCGATCGCTTCCGAGTGGGTCAGATATAACCGCCCATCCACAATCTGCCATGCCATGGGATCGGTACTGCTTAGCAGACCTTTCGCCATCGCATAGGCGCAGTAACCACCAAACTGCGGGGCATAGGCGCGCGGATTGCGTTCAAATCGATCGCGATTTTCCTCTGACGCAAACCGCCAAATCGCACCCTTCCACATCAGCGCTATGTCGGGCTGACCCAACTCTGGTGCTCCAGCCTTGAAATAAGAAACCGCATCATAGCCTGAGACCGCCATCCCATCGTCCACGTAGAACATCGGCATTTCCTGCGCACCGACGACAGAGGCAAACGGGGTACAAAAGAGACTGATCAAGAAGGAACGTCGAGACAACATAGGTGATTCACTGGATTGCGGTTAGAGGGCTTCAAGATGCATATTTCAAACCGTATCTGAAACCCCCATGACGCCGATGTGAACTGGCGTGCGGTTGTTAATCGAAAACGTCTTCGATCACGTCCCAGGCTTCGTCCAACACCTTTGAGAACAGGCCCCGCTTTTTCTTCTTTTTGTATTTTTTGTGCTTCTGTGCCGGCTGGTAACTTTTGATCGGCCGATCTGCCAGTTTGGCTTTCGGCACCATCTTGAGATTATGCAGGGGTGCGCCGCAGCTTGCGCAACTCAGCTCGTGCTGTTGCTTTCCCCGAAGAACCAATGCGGCACGGGTTCCGCAATAGCAGCAGGTGGCAATTTTATGTGGAGTGGATATGGGGGCCTCCTGTCATCTGGGTTTGGATGCATATAGTGCGATAGCCGCGGCATTTGAGACGTTTAGAGAACCAAATCCCCCCGCCGCGTCAATTTTTACCAAATGATCGACGGTTTCCTTGGTTTTCTGACGCAACCCGGGCCCCTCAGCCCCCAGCACCAGCGCCACCGGGCGATCACGCTTGTCGCCCAGCGTGGCTTCTATCGTCTGTTCGGCCTCACCATCCAGACCCAGGACTAAATACCCCATGTTCTGCAGCTCGATGATCGTATCGGCCAAATTGCGCACGCGTAGATAGGGTTGTCGTTCCAACGCGCCGCTGGCAGTTTTTGCCAAAGCGCCGGTCTCGGGCGCTGAATGGTGGCGGGTGCCAATGACGGCGCTGGCGCCCAGCACTTCTGCCGAGCGTAGAATCGCCCCAACGTTGTGTGGGTCTGTCACCCGGTCCAGCAGCAGCACACGTGGGTTTTCCTGCCCAATACAATTCTCGGCAAGCCCACCCCATTCCAGCGGCTTGACCTCAAGTGCCGCGCCCTGATGAACCGATCCCGGATCAATCGGTGCGGTGAATTTTCGCGGATCAACCATCTCGGGTACAATCTCCGCAAATTCAATAGCTTCCAGCAGTTTGTCGCGGGCATTGCGCGTCACAATCAGGCGCAGCTTCTGCCGTTTCGGGTTCATCAGCGCGTCGCGCACGGCGTGTAGACCGAACAGCCAGACGGTTTCTGCCGCAGCCGCTTTGCGCGCCTGTTCCTTCACAACGACCCACTTTGGTTTCTTCATGATACGGGCCTCCGGGCCGGGAATTCGGTTTCCTGCGTCAAAGCGGTATTTTCCTGTTGACGCCCTTTAGACGCGCTAGTAATCACGCCTCCACGTCAGGTGCAACGCCTGACAGTGGGCGACAGGCCGCAAGGTGTGGCAGGGGACTGTAACTCCCTCGCGGAGACGCACGCCTGGTTCGATTCCAGGGTCGCCCACCACTTACTCACCGAAAAAATTGAGCCATTCGTTCGGGCCGATATCTGGGTGATAGCAACGTTCGATGTCAACTTCCATGGTCCCGGCGCTATTGCGATACAGGTCCAAATGACAGCGACATCTCTTCGTTGTTGTCAAAGCGGTATGGCGCAACCAAGGTTTTCACCTGTGCTGGGTCGACGTCCTTCGGGGCATTTCGAGCCGATTCCCAAACCCGAAGAGCAGCATTTGGCGCGCGCGGGTCCCGATCGCTGTAAACAGGATGATCGGGCGCAAAATAGGCCATGTTTCCGGAAATCCAATTGTCAGCAACAATTGCATTTTCGGGCGCTGTTTGCGCAATTATCTCAGAGGTCAAAGTAGCGAAAGGGGCCGCGCGTTTGGCATCCCCTGCCAGATTGTGATGCAGCATCGCCAGTCCAATAAACACCGCCAGAACGGCGCTGACCTGGGCAAATCGCCTTACGCCTTTACGACCTGCACTCGGTAACAACCACAAACACAGCACGGGGCCGGCATAAATCAATATCGGTTGCAGCCAGCGATCCTTTACGTTGGTGCTTCCGCTCACAAGCACAACAGCCGCCATAAGTAACAACGCCCAGACCAGAGTACGCGTCATCAATCGCCTCAGATCATCGCCTTTGGCGGCCACCCCTTGTCTGAGGTAGACCAACCAGAGAACACCCAGGACGATTAGCAAGAGCGATACAAACCCAGCCGACGCCAAGGCCAACTCAACCAAGCCTTGCAGCGCGATCAATGTGGTTGGGCCATCGCTGCTCATGTCCAACTTGCGCGCGCTTGCAAATGCGTGTTCGGGATTGTTCAGAACCCATAGCATCGGTGGTGTGACAAGCAATGCGGCGACACCCAACGAAAGCAGCAGTCGAGGCGACCAGAGAGGCTTGCGCGTCTCAGATGCACTGAAAGCCGCCAGCAACATGGCCAGCAGTGCGATCGCATAGTTGTATTTTGACAAACTTCCCATTGCCACGACTACGCCCAGCAAGACGAATCCCCAAGTCGTCGGTTTGCGAATTAGCCCCCAAATCACCGCGAAGGTCAGAACCGAGCAGAGATTGGCCAGAACGGTATGCGTCAGCGCGCGTTGCGCCTCCCAACTAAACTGATAGAGCATCAGAAGTGACAGGACCGACAGCCCTGCCCACAGTGGCGCATGACGGGTTCGTATGGTCAGGTACAGCGCGACAACCGTCGCCAGCAGCATCCCGTTCTTCAGCAGTGACAGCCCTAATATGCCGGGACCGGTTATCTGAAAGATGCCCCATTGCAGCCAGGCATAAAGTGGCAGTTGCGGGCCGTAGCCCCATTCCAGGCGGCGCGCATCAAGAAGTATCTCAGCCTCATCCAGACCAAGCGCGCCGCCGGTTGCAACTCGCAATACGACATGAAGCAGAAAGTAAGCCGTGACTATGCTTAACCAGAAGCGATCTGTCGACATCAACCCATCGAGACGGGATTGCTTCGCTGCCGGGTCATCGACCCCGCAAGCGGCTTCCAGAGATCGCTCATCTGAGACGCACTGATCTTCGATCATGGATAAGCCCATTTCGTCGGCACTCGCCCAGGATATCTGGCCGCCGGATTGCAACTTTGACCGAAGCTAGACCCGATGTGTGGGCTCAAGTCCACCATTTTTGCGGCAGTTGGGCGCGTGAAACAATGCGCGCAGCTCAGCAGATGGATGCCTGGGCTTCAGCCGCCAGATGCCGCGGCGGGTTGAACGTCAGTTTGGGATATTTTGTCAAACCACTCAGTCAGGCTGCTGACATCGGGGCCAAGCGCCTCGGCTATGCCGCCGGCGAATTCCTGAAACTTTTCAATATTCAACTGATTGACGCCCACCAAGACGGGAATTTCACGCTCTAGTGCGTCGGCGACAATAGGGCGAAAGCCCCGCCCGTCCGCCTCGTGCTTTCCGAACTTGTTGATGATCAGCAATTGAGGGCCATCCTCAAGCGACCGCGTCACGAGGCCGACGGCCCGTTCCAATTCAGCCGGATCCAGACGGCAACCCCGAGCGTTCTTGCCAAGAGATTGTGAGATGCGAATGGTTTCCCCGGTCGGCATGACTTTCAGATCCATATCGCATTTATATCCGTCGGCACATTCGGTGTTGGTCTGCACAACCCCGGCAATCGGTGTTCCGGCCTGCACAAGACCATCCGCAAATTCGCTAAGCAGGCGATCGGTTGCGCCGCGATCGGTTGTCGTAACATAGGCCAGATGCATTTTTGGACCTCAAAGTTCAATTGGTGACGTTTCAGATAGCACGCGTCGGCTTGTCCGACCACCTTCATCCATCAAGGCAGTGGAGAAAGCCCGATCACCGATGCGTGCAGGTGGAGGAGAACCGCGTAAGAAGCCAAAGCAGTCAACCAGACCCAAAGGCTGGGCCAAGGGCGAGGCGCGCGGATTGACAGGCGCGCGGTATTGCGGGAAAAGCGTACCCATTCCGTCCCCAAATTGCGCGCGGTGCGGTGATCAATGAGCGCCATGCCCATCACCGCAAAGCCAGCAAACAAGCCGAACAAGATGACATGAGACAGGCTTCCATTGGCCAACAGATGTGCCAAAGCCCATAGCATCAACGCCACAAGTATCGGATGACGCGTCGTGCGCAGGATTCCAGGGTTTTCGGGATCGAACGGACGGTGCCCCAGCCCTCCGAATGAGAACGGGTTCCGGATCGACAGGCCCGCAATGGCCAACCAGCAGACTATAGGCATGACCAGCAAAGGCACCCAGCGAAAGATTGGAAGCGGCGGGATCACTTCGACATAGGGTGCATTTGCGGCGGCGATGATCAACCAGGCCAAAACTGCTAGCGAAATCATTGAATAGCTGGCGAAATATGCGCGCTTTCCCATCGTACCGATCAGCCAGCCGCGCACTGCGGGGCGCGCTGGAATCATGTGGCTAAGAAGGAATGTGGCAAGTGCTGCGAGGAAGAGGCCCCAACCAGTCATTGTAATCTCCGAACGTGTTGCGCCCGGTTTAGGCCGTGACAGCGCGCTGGTCTTTGTCCGAAATCAAGTGAGGGCAAAGGGGCGGTTACCCGCCCCTGTCCTGTTTTATAGGCCCAGTGCCTTTCGGCGTTCCTCGGCAAAACCCTGCACCATACGATCAGCGATCAGTGCTAAAATTGCCATGGCGGCACCGGCCGAGATGCCAAGCCCCACATCCGCCTGCCCCAGCGCCAGATAAATCGACTGGCCCAGACCGGTTGTTCCGATCAGTGCCGCAATCACCAGCATGGCGAAGGCATAGAGGATGGTCTGGTTCAGCCCCAGTAGGATGGTCGGTGCGGCATAGGGCGCGCGGACGTCGCGCATGATCTGCCACTCGGTCGCGCCGCTGGAGATTGCGGCTTCCATCATTTCCTCGGGTGTGTTGACCAGCCCGTGTCGCGTGTAGCGGATCATCGGGACGATGGCGTAGGCGCAGATCGCCAGGAAGGCCGAGAACTCACCGATCTGAAACACCATCAGAACCGGGATCAGGAACACAAACAGTGGGATCGTCTGCAGCATATCACAGATCGGGCGAACCACTTTCCAGACCGGCCCCCAAACTGCGCTGGCAAGACCGATCAGCCCTCCGACTACTGCGCAGGAAAACACTGCGGCACCGCTGAGGTAGAGCGACAGGAGTGCCCGCTCCCACAGGCCTGAAACGAGGATGGTACACAGCAGCCCAACCGACAGCGCCGCAAGACGCCAGCCACCCGCGACCCAACCCAGCGCAGCCGCGCCCGTCAGGACAAACGGCCAAGGCAGGTTTGATATGCCGGTTTCCAGCATTCCGATCAGGATAAGAACGATCAGTCCACCGGTCAGATGCCCGCGCCATGCCATCAGCAGAGCGATAGCCGCACCAGCGGCGAACAGACCCCAGCTCATGCTCGGGGTCCACTGGAACCCCCAGGTGAACGGTAGTACAGCCTGGTCCAGACCGATCCGCAAGGGCAACAACACATAGAACAGAGAGTTGTTCTTGAGTGCGTCCAGCCAAGGCCCGTTAGCCTGCGTAAATGAGGTCAGGCCGGTATCAATCGCCTCGGCCATCGGGTCCAGAACTGTAAGGTCAGACGGGTTCGGCAACCGGGACCAGAAGGTAGCGGTAAATAGCACTGCAAAGCCCAGCATCGCCCAGACAACGCGGCTGTCATATCGCTTGCGCTCGGTCGCCAAAGTGCCGCTCATCCTGTCGATGATCACTGCGAAGACAACGATGACCAGACCGGCCATGAGGGATTCACCGAACTGCGCCTTGCGCATGGTCAAAAGGACTTCCCAGCCGATGTCGTTGAAGCCGCCGATGACCGCGGCGATGATCACCATCGACAGGGCGGCCATCAGGCATTGGTTCACACCAACCATGATCTGAGTCGTGGCAGCAGGAATTTCGACCTGAAAGAGCTGCTGCCAGCGCGTCCCGCCGGACATGATCGCAGCTTCTTTGATTTCGGGCTCTACCCGTTCCAGCCCCAGCATAACGTTGCGAGCCATAGGTGGCGCGGCGTAGATGGCCGAAGCGATCAGGCCGACCACCGGACCGAAGCCAAACAGAAGCAGCAGCGGCGTCAGATAGGCAAAGGTCGGCACCGTTTGCATGATGTCCAGTACTGCCTGAACAAAGGCCTTCACACGTGGCACTTCATTGGCAAGAATACCGATAGCCCCGCCCATAATCAGCGCCACGGGGACAGATACGGCGACAAGGGCCAGCGTATTCATGCTCTCGGCCCAATAGCCTGAAGCCAGAACGAAGCTGAGGCCAAAGAACCCCAGCGCCGCCATCGGCAGACCGCCCAGATACCAACCCAGCGCAGTGACGACCCCAATCAAGATCGGCCAAGGCGTGCTGCCAAGCACGTAGTTTGCAGCATTCATCGGATAAGTCATCAGGTCCGAAAACAACCGCATCGCCGGTTTAATGCCATTCAGAAACCAGTCGAGAAACGCACCAACCCATTGCGTTGCAGGCAGTTCCCATTCTTTGGGCCATGTGACCAGCCATGGGGCGACGCCTTCCAGCGCAAGGCAAACCGCGCCAACGACAAGGGTAATCAGCGCGGCCTGCGTCCCAGCCGTCAGGCGGGCCTGCCGCGCGGGGATATCCGTCACAGCGGTCATGCTTCATCCACCTGCAGGGCTGCGGCGAGATCGGACGGATGAACCGTACCGACAATATTGCCGTCTGCATCGCGGACAGGAACGGGTTCATACAGCTCCATGCAATGTGCGAGCGCCGCGTCGAGCGTCATGGATGTGGTCAAGCCCGGATCATCCGGCCCACGATCAGCATCATCACGCATCACCGAAGCAACCTTGGCATGCTGGCCTTTGGCCACGTCCTTAGAAAATTCGCGCACGTAGTCGTCTACCGGACGCAGCACGATATCCGTCGGCGTGCCGATCTGAACGATCTTGCCATCGCGCATGATGGCGATGCGGTCGGCCAGTTTCAGCGCCTCTTGAATGTCGTGAGTGATAAAGACGATGGATTTCTTCAACGTCGCCTGGATGCGTAGGAATTCATCTTGCAGTTGGCGACGGATCAAAGGATCAAGGGCCGAGAACGGCTCGTCCAGAAACCAGATATCGGGATTCACCGCAAGGCTGCGCGCGATCCCTACGCGTTGGCGTTGGCCGCCTGAAAGCTGCCGGGGAAAGCTATCTTCGCGCCCTTCCAGGCCGACCAGCGAGATTACTTCCTGCGCACGTGCCAAACGTTCCTTTTTACCGACGCCTTGCACACGCAGCGGATAAGCCACGTTTTCAGCCACAGTCATATGAGGGAACAGGCCAAAATGCTGGAAAACCATGCCCAGCTTCTTGCGCCTTAGTTCAGTCAGGGTCTTCTTCGATGCACCGATGACATTCTCGCCATCCACACGGATCTCGCCGCCCGTACCGGGCAGAAGTTGCGAAATGCAACGAATCAGCGTCGATTTGCCCGAGCCGGACAAACCCATGATGACAAAAAGCTCGCCTTCTTTGACCTCGAAATTGGCATCCTGAACAGCAGGGATAAACCCCAGTTCGCGCAAATCGGCGGCGGCTTTGTCAGCGTCACTCCCTGACCGAGACAGCGCGTCGGTCAGAGCTTTGTCGGCACCTTGGCCAAACACCTGCCAGAGATTCTGGCAGGCGATGGCTGGCGTATTCGCTTCAGTCACTTAAGCGGACTCACTGCGTTGCCGCGTCAACGACGGGGCGCCATTTGTCTTCATTCTCGGCCATCCATGCCGCGACGACTTCTTCGACCGCGCCACCATCTACGTCGATCGCCCCCATCATCGGCTGCTGGTCTTCGACCGAAAGCTGATAGTTAGTCAGGATTTCATAGGCAGCGGGCCACTTGTCTGCCATGCCGCTCCAACCGGCCTTGAAGATACGTGACGGCGAGAAATCGCAATCATTCACTGCGTTGGGGTTCGGGCCCCAAGACGGATCGTTAAAGCACGCCTCTTCGCCTGCAGGCAGTTCGACAAACTGTACGTCATAGGCCGACATCGCCCAATGTGGCTGCCAGAAGGTGATCAGCAACGGCGACTTGCGCTCGGTCGAGGCGCGCAATTCGGCGATCAAAGCGCCCTCGGAACCCGCGGGGACCGCTTTGAACGGCAATTCAAGACCGGTCATACGATCCGCGCCGGGCGTACCCCAATCCGCTGGGTAATCGACCAGACGGCCACCGGGCAGAGTTTCAGCCGTAGCAAAAACTTGCGCACACTCTTTCAGCGCTTCCCACGCAGGCAGGCCCGGGCACAGCTCCGCCACATGTGCCGGGTAGGCAATGCCTTCCTTGGCATCAAGCCCCAGATCGCCGATTTCAACAACGGTGCCTTCGTCGATCTTCTTGGCATATTCGTCGGACACGTTGGACGACCAGATTTCCAATGTCGCGTCAATGTCCCCATCGGCCAACGCCTGGAACTGATTCATCATCCCGGCGGTCACGTATTCTACGTTATAACCGGCGGCCTTCAGCATCTCACCTGCCACATGGGTGGTCACATGTTGACCGGTCCATTCGTTGATCGCCAGCTTGATCGGTTCATCGACCGCGCCCATATCTGCGGCATGGGCCACCCCGGCCACTGCGATAGCCAAAAAGCTTACGCTTAGCTTTTTCATAACAACAACTCCCTGTTTTTTACGTTTGCCCCATGGCGATATCGAGCCCGCCCAGGATCATTTGTGGTCACAGCACATTTCGCAACATGCACAAGTTTAGCCGAAAAAGGAAAGGGAACAGTTGTTCCGGGTCCGACGCGCTTCATCTAGCGTTAAACCACGACCCGTCCCTGCTGCTCCACTCGGCAATACACACACTTAACACCGTCAGTTCGGAACCGTCAAAGATATTGATTGACTAGTCAATATAAAACACGCGCTTCATCTCAAGATCTGATTTGCCTTGTCAAATCTTCTTAATAAGGCAGCATCAGGATAAGGGAGGGTCTGGGAGATGCGTCACTTTGAAAAGATCTACCAGATATCGGCTGATCGCCACGGCGGCCCCGCCGAACTGGAAAGCAAGCTAAGCAAGCCTAAACCAATCGCCGAATTGGTGGCGATGTCAGATGATCGCTGGTTATCGCTTATTACGAAAACCGTGTTCCAGGCAGGGTTTAACTGGAAAGTGATCGAATCGAAGTGGGACGGATTCGAAACGGCATTTGACGGCTTCGACATTGGACGCTGCGCATTCATGGATGACGAGAAATTCGACGCACTGCTGCAGGACACCCGCATTGTCCGCAACGGAACTAAGATTGCCACAGTGCGCGACAATGCCGCGTTTCTGCTGGAACTCCGCGCGGAAGGTGGCGTCGGGCAAATTCTGGGCGGGTGGCCATCACAGGATTATGTCGGCTTGCTACAGATGCTCGCCAAGCGCGGATCGCGGCTTGGCGGTGCTTCGGCGCAGTATGCTATGCGATTTGCCGGTCGGGACAGCTTTATTCTGTCCCAAGATGTAACAGCCCGTCTGATCGCTGAGGGTGTTATCGACAAACCTGCAACCTCCAAAAAAGCAATGGCCGCTGTGCAGGCCGCGTTCAATATATGGATGGAACAATCCGGGCGATCGCTGACGGAAATCAGCCGGGTTCTGGCGATGAGCCTTTGAAACGACTTGCAGCGCCGAGCTGCCGCATTAGGCTTAATGCCATGATCCGCCCCCTGTTGATTTCATTGCTGTTTCTATGTGTAGCCTGTGGTCGACCTCTAACCGATCACGAGCGCGCATTTGTCAGTAAAATCCACGGAGACACATTGAATCTGGATCGTGTGCGATTGGTAGAGGGTGCCCCCGTCGCAGCGGTTACATTTAACCGCAAAGCCCGCCCTCGGGTTGCCTGCCGCGAACGGATCTTACCACCTGTCAAAGAGGAAACCGTGACCGGCAAACCCGCGGGCGTTGCGTTGTTCAACCATGTATACTTCACGAAAGACTGGTATCTGGACGACTACATGAGCCAGTACCCCGATCAGGTGAACCTGATCGGGGCAATGTTGCTTGCGCATGAATTAACCCATGTCTGGCAGTGGCAAAATCGCAAGACAACTGGTTATCACCCGTTCCGCGCTGCGGCAGAGCATGGCCGGAAGGACGATCCTTACCTGTTCGACCTTGATACTTCGCCCGATTTTCTGGCCTATGGTTACGAACAGCAGGGCGCCATCGTCGAGGAATATGTTTGCTGCCGGGCGCTCGACCCCGACGCACCTCGAACCAAGCGTCTGCACGATATGCTAAGCGCCCAATTCGAAGTCTCGAAATTGCCCGGTAACAGGCGCGAAAGCTCCGTCCTGATACCCTGGGCGGGCGCAGAGATTAATGGCATCTGTCGCTGAGCTTTTTAGTTCACTTGCAGGGTCTTCAGGTAAGCCACTAGATCCACGATTGGCTTGCTGGTCAGGATTGGCTGCCCTTCCGGCGATTTGATCGCGGTGTCGTTACCTTCGAAATAGGGGCCATAAACCGGCATCGGGCTGCCATGGCTGACCAACGGTTCGCGCCCGTCAATCCGCGCCACGACGCGCGCTGTCGGAAATACACCATTTGCATCGGCCAGCGTTCTCAGGTTTGTTGGCTGGATCACCAGCACCCCGGCCATTGGCCCATGCCCCGTTGCATCCAGCCCATGACAGGTAGCGCAATAGTGCTGATACAGCTCGGCCCCGGTCTCCACGTCCTGAGCTGAAGAGGCCTGTGATATCATGGTAAGTACAGTCAGCGCGCCCGCGCCAAGTATTGATCGGATCATCACTTTTCTCCCTCCTGCCTGGCAAATCGAGACTTGCCGGGAGTTCACGCTGACGCAATGATCCAGATCAACGAAATAGGCGCAGGGACAAAAGGCAATGACACAATACGCAGCCATCATGCTGGCCGCCGGAATCGGCGTTCCCATCCTCGCCGCTCTGAATGCAGCCTTGGGCAGGTTGATCGGCTCACCCAATGCGGCCGCCGTCATTCTGTTTGCGATCGCCTTTGTTGCCTCGGCGCTGGCGCTGTTGGTACTCGGTGGATCCGATGCCTTTGCCAAACTCACCCAAGCCCCCAAACATCTGCTGCTGGGCGGCGTATTAATCGCCTTCTATGTGCTTTCAATCACCCATGTGGCCCCACATTTTGGCGTGGGCAATGCGGTGTTCTTCGTCCTGCTGGGCCAGTTGATCAGCACAGCTGCGATTGACCATTTCGGTCTGTTCGGCGCTCAGGTTACGCCGCTGACATTCATGCGGGCAGGAGGCATTGCAGTAATGGCAATCGGGGTCGCCATCACTCAGCTGGCCTGAGCACGCCCCCCTCCAGCCGCAACATCCGGTCCATCCGCGCCGCCAGATCAAGGTTATGCGTCGCGATCAGCGCCGAAAGCCCCTCATCCCGCACCAGCGCCATAAGGGCCGCGAACACCTGATCCGAGGTATCGGGGTCCAGATTGCCGGTCGGCTCATCCGCCAGCAGCACACGTGGCTGATTTGCCAGCGCCCGGCAGAAGGCCACGCGCTGTTGCTCTCCGCCCGACAAGGCTGCTGGCCGGTGATCTGCGCGCGGAGCGACGCCAACGCGGTCAAGCAACTGCATTGCTCGGGCCTGCGCTGCTTTCTCGGAAGCACCGTTTGCCAGTTGCGGCAACACGATATTCTCCAGCGCTGTGAACTCGGGCAGCAAGTGGTGGAACTGATAGACAAAGCCCACATCGCGCCGACGGATCGCTGTGCGCGTGCGATCCCCTTTGCCCGTCGCGCCCTGCCCTGCGACCTCGACCTCGCCGGTATCCGGCGTATCCAGCAGGCCCGCGATATGCAGCAGAGTCGACTTGCCCGCCCCGGATGGCGCAACTAGTGCCACGGCTTCACCCGCGCTCAGCTCCAGATCGGCACCGCGCAGCACCTGCACCTCACCGGGGGTGCCTTTCAGATAGGTCTTGGTCAGACCGCTGAGCCTTAACGTCACATCATTCATAGCGCAGCGCCTCAACCGGGTTCAGCCGCGCCGCGCGACGGGCCGGGAAATAGGTGACAAGGAAAGACAGGCCAAGTGACAGACCCACCGCTTTCAAGACGTCAGACAGGTGCAGCTCGGCAGGCAAGGCGTAGATACCGCGGATGGACGGGTCCCAGACGCCGCCGCCCATGACGTAGTTCACGAATGAAAAAATCGGGTCGATATAGATGGCGAAGAGGCAGCCCAGAATGACTCCCATGGCAGTTCCGATGATGCCCGTAAAAGCCCCGCAAATGAAAAACACCCGCAGCACTGATCCTTCGCTGAGCCCGATGGTCCGCAGAATACCGATATCGCGCCCTTTGTTCTTCACCAGCATGATCAGTCCCGACACGATGTTCATTGCTGCGATCAGCACGAGGATCGACAGGATGATGAACATCACATTGTCTTCGACCTCCAGCGCCCGCAGGAATCCTCCAGAGGCATCCTGCCAAGTCCATATCTGGCTGCGCTCACCTGCGGCCTCAAGTATCGGAATCAGGATCGGGGTCAGCTCTTCGGGGCGCTCGACCATCACTTCGATCTCGTCCGCCACGCCTTCACGGTTGAAGAAGCTTTGCGCCTCGGCAAACGGCATGTAGACGCGCGTGCGGTCGATGTCATAGCGCCCGGCAGAAAAGACATAGACCACCTCATAAGCGTTCACGCGGGGAGATGTGCCAAATGCGGTTTTGACACCGTTGGGCGAGGTCAGTTTGACCCGATCCCCCACCGTCGCCCCGATGGCCCGCGCCACGCCCGAGCCGATGGCGATGCCGTCCGGGAACCGGGACAGGTCACCATAGGCCTCTTCGCTTTCTGCAATACCGGGCAACTCGGCCAGATCGTCGGGACGAATGCCAAAGACCTGCACGCCTGAACTGCGGTCCGCATTGGTGATCAGCACCTGCCCTTTGATAAGCGGTGCTGCCCGTTCGACCCCCGGCACCTGCGCGATCCGCTCGGCCATTTCATCGAATTCCGTGATGGTGCGGTCTAGCCGCCCCTGCGCATCGATTTCTCCGGCGGAATACACCGTGACATGTGCGTTGGCCCCAAGAATAGTGCCCACGAATTCTGACCGGAATCCGGACCGAACAGCCAGCGTCGCGATCAGAGCGAACACAGCGAGCGTAATCCCGATCAGCGAGATCCAGGTCATCACGCTAACGCCCCCTTCGGCCCTACGGGCACGGAGGTATCGCCAGGCGATTTTCCATTCGAAAGGGGCAAAGGGCGGGGGAGATTTGGCCATTTCTGCCTCGGGTTCAGATTTTTCGCGACCCTTTCGACATTTCGCCGGATGGTCAAGCCAGTTATCGTGCGGACACCGGTTCGGCGTTACTGCGCCCGATAAAGGGGCGAAAAGAACAGTTTGAAACGAATCATTTGCCCCAAGCGCCAAATCATCACCGGCAACGCGAGAAATCACTGGCCGCAAATTATACCAATGGTTGTGAACCCCTTCACAGACAAGGGCTTATTGTTTCAGTTATGAAGTCAATGTGAGATATCAGCACCCGACTGAGTCACAATCGCAACATTCAGGTGCGAAATATTGTTTCACAAATTGATTAGTGTGAGAAACTTTGTCACCCTACTTGTGTGGGGGACACATTTTAAGAGTTTAAGGGCGGAGGCACGCTCATGGGTATTCAAGAACATATGGAAGGCACGGGCCCGATTACTGCCCGTTCAGCAGCAACAGAACTGGATTGCGAAAGCGCCGCATTGTTGCGGGCAGCGATCAGGCCAGTTTTCACAAGCGCAGCAAGCTGGGCCGGTTTGGCCGACATACTGCGGGACAAAGGCTATCGCCTTGCTTTCCGGCAGGGGCGGCTGTGCATCACGGATCGCGCCACTGACGAACGCGTCTGTGGATTGCGGTTTCTGGGCTTCGAACTGGCGGAACTTGTACGCCGCTTTGGTCGCCCGATCGTGGTCGCACGCGGCAGCGAAGCGGACGGCGATTTCCTGACCGCACGTCCGACCTCAGCTTCCTGAGCCAAACCGCCGAAGGTTGCACCGCCTTGTTCAGGCGATGCCCTCATAGATTTCTGCGATCTTGGTGACGGCCGCTTCGGGGCTGAGTTCCTCACTTTCGCCGGTACGGCGGCTGGTGAGTTCGACCACACCGTTCTTCAGACCACGCGGGCCCACTGTGATGCGCCACGGCAGACCGATCAGATCCATGGTGGCAAACTTGCCCCCTGCCCGTTCATTCCGATCATCATAAAGCGGCTCAAGCCCCAACGCAGTCAACGCGCTGTAGAGTTTATCGCACGCCGCGTCCGCCTCTTCATCACCTTGCTTCAAGTTCACAATGCCGCAATGGAATGGAGTCACGCCTTCGGGCCAAATGATGCCCTTATCGTCATGGCTGGCTTCGATGATCGCACCGATCAGGCGGCTAACGCCGATGCCGTGGCTGCCCATATGCACCGGAACCGGCTTGCCATCGGGGCCTTGCACAGTCGCTCCAAGAGCTTCGGAATACTGGGTGCCAAAATAAAAGATCTGCCCCACTTCGATACCACGCGCCACGCGGCGGCGGTTTTCGGGGATTTGGTCAAACAGGGCTTCGTCGTGGGTTTCGTCCGTGCGGGCGTATTTAGAAGTGAACTCTTCGAGGATCGCCTGACACTGTTCGCGGTTATCATAGTCGATCTCACGATCGCCGAAGGTCAGATCGGTGACCGCGCTGTCATAAAAGACCTCGGATTCGCCAGTATCGGCCAGTACGAGGAACTCATGCGTGTAGTCACCGCCGATAGGTCCAGAATCAGCGCGCATCGGGATGGCTTGCAGACCCATCCGCTCATAAGTACGCAGATAGCTGACCAAGTGGCGGTTATAGGCGTGCAGCGCGTCTTCTTTGGTCAGATCGAAATTGTATCCGTCCTTCATGTAGAACTCGCGCCCCCGCATCACGCCGAAACGTGGGCGGATTTCATCGCGGAACTTCCACTGAATCTGATAGAGCGTCAGCGGCAGGTCTTTGTAGCTGCTCACGTGGCCGCGGAAGATGTCGGTCACCAGTTCCTCGGCAGTCGGCGTGTACAGCATATCGCGACCGTGGCGGTCCTGCATGCGCAGCATTTCCTGGCCATAATCGTCATAACGACCGGATTCGCGCCAAAGGTCGGCTGATTGCAGAATCGGCATCTGGATCGCGATGTGTCCAGCCCTCGCCTGCTCTTCATGCACAATGTTCTCCAGCTTGCGCAGAACTTTGAAGCCCAATGGCAACCAAGAATAAATCCCGGCGGCGGCCTGTTTGATCATCCCGGCACGCAGCATCAGCCGGTGGCTGACGATCTGAGCCTCCGAGGGGTTTTCCTTGAGAACGGGCAGAAAGTAACGGCTGAGGCGCATAACGTAACCTTACGGGTGAGAATTTCGCTGCAAGGTGATTATTCCAAAGCCTAGCCGGGGGCAATCGCACATCGGTGTTTTGCGACCCATGCGCAGTCGGTTTTTTGATTGACCGCAACGCCGGGGTTTTCAATGTTGGCGCAAACGTTCAACCGCGAGGCAGCAATGCAAACAATCACCGAACCCGCCCGCCAGATCCCCGTTGTTCACCAGACCGACGTATTGGTTGTCGGCTCGGGCCCCGCTGGATTGTCAGCAGCGCTGGCTGCCGCACGCGCTGGGGCCGAAGTTTCCTTGATGGATAGATTCGGTTGCATGGGTGGGAATATTACGGCAGTCGGCGTCGAAGGCTTTGCCTGGTATCGCCACGAACAAACTGTCGAGGCCGGAGGCATCGGCATGGAGTTCGAAACCCGCGCCAAAGAGATGGGTGCAGCAGTGCCTGAAAGCCAATCGCTCAGCTACGAACTGGACAGCGAGGGCTTCAAGCTGGTGGCCGACAAGCTGGTTGAAGAGGCTGGCGTCCATCCGATGTTGCACCGGCAATTCGTCGCCCCGATCATGGAGGGGGATCGCATCACTGGGGTGATTACCGAATCCAAAGCGGGGCGTGAGGCGATCTTGGCCAAGGTTGTCATCGACGCCACAGGGGATGCAGATGTAGCGCATCGCGCGGGCGCCCCGACGCACAAGACGCCACGCGAGGACATGATGGCGGCCTCAGTGATGTTCCATCTGGCCGGTGTCGACAAACGGGCCTTTATTGAAGGTGTCAAAGCCGACCCGCAGACCTACAAAGACTGGGGTGGCGGAGGCGAATGGAATATCGAAACCTCGGGCAAAGAGGACGACATGTTCTCGCCCTTCGTCAAGAAACCCTTCCAGCAGGCGATTGATGAGGGCCTGATACCGGCTCATTTGAACACGATCGCGGGGACCTGGGGGGCGATGCACGATACCGGAGAACTGACCTATATGAACCTGATTCATATGGACCAGATCGATGGAACCGACCCCGAAAGCCTGACCTTTGGTGAAATCGAAGGCCGCCGACAGGCGATGCTGGCCATTGATGCCCTCCGCCGTTTCATGCCGGGTTGCGAAAACGCACGTCTACGCAATTTCGGAATGACCATCGGCATTCGGGATACGCGCAAGATCGATGCCGTCTACAACATGACCGAAACCGATGCCCGACATCAGGGCCGGTTCGAAGATTCCATCGGTATCTACCCTGAATTCATCGATGGCTACGGCATTCTGATCTTGCCGACCACGGGGCGATATATGCAGATTCCGTATCGCTCGATGCTGCCCAAAGGGATCAAGGGCCTGTTGGTTGCGGGACGGTCCCATGGCGCGGATCGGGTCGCTCACGCCGCGACGCGCAACATGTCCTGCTGCGCGGTGATGGGTCAGGGCGCAGGGATCGCGGCGGCCTTATCGCTGAAAAGCAATCAGGAGCTCGACAGTATGAACCTTGCTCCTGTGCATCAGGAACTGGAACGGCAAGGCGTGAGAATTACCTAATGGAGCATATTCCAACCATAGATATCAGCCCGCTGACTGATCCTTCTGGTCCGCTGTATCAAGCAACGGTCGCGCAGATCATGGATGCCTGCACCAGCATCGGGTTTCTATCGATCACAGGGACAGGCATCGCGCCTGAGCACATCGAGCAGGTGCGCGAGTGTGTCAGTGCGATCTTTGATATCGACGAGGCCCGAAAATGGGATCAGGCCATCACCCGCGAAAACTATCGTGGGTACATTCCGATGGGGTTCTTCACGCCCAATGACGGCTCGGGCGCGGCGGATAAGTACGAAGGGTACAAGCTGCATTTCGAAGCAGCCGAAGATGCGCCGATCCGGGTTGAATGCGCACTTTACGGCCCGAATATCTGGCCCCGAGAAGTGCCCCAGGCCCGCGCGGTAATACTGGATTACTGGCTACAGCTTGATGGCGTGACAGATCTTTTGCTGGGTGCATTGGAAGTGGGGTTAAAAATCCCGCCCAACACACTACGCGACGCCTTCCGCGACCCGATGACCAACATGACCCTGCTACACTATCCGCCACAATCCCCGGATGAGCTTGGCTATGGAATTCATCCGCATAAGGACACCGACGCGCTGACAATAATCGCTCCCGATCCGGTCGGAGGACTTGAGGTGCAGACCCGCACCGGCGGCTGGATCACACCGGACTGCCCGCCCGGCGGCTTCGTGGTCAATATCGGCGACATGCTGGAACTGTGGTCGGGCGGGCGGTTGAAATCGACCCCGCATCGCGTGGTTAATCGATCCGGGCGTGAACGCTATTCCTTCCCTTATTTCGCCGTTCCGCGCCACGATGTGGTGGTTGCGCCACTGCTGCCTGCCCTGCCCGGCTTTGATCGCCCGAAGGTACATTGCGGACACTGGTCGGCGGAAATCTGGCGCACCAACTGGCCTGATGAAATGGCCACAGGTGAGACACCGGAACTGGGTACTCTGACAGACTAGGGTATAAAAACCGCGCGCCATGAACCGCTTGCATCGCCGGGCGTCATGGGCCAAGAACACGGCAATGCTGTGCAAACGAGGGATTGCGCCATGGCCTTGCCGGTGAAGGATCAGCTTAGATACTGGGGCATTGCCGCCGCTGTTTTCGTGCTGCTTTTGTACCTGTTGGGCGATGTCTTGCTGCCCTTTGTGATCGGTGGTGCGATTGCATATTTCCTTGATCCCGTTGCGGACCGCCTGGAAACACTCGGCCTTTCGCGCATGGCTGCGACCGGGATCATTACCGTTGTCGGCGTGTTTGGTTTTGTTTTGATGATTCTTATGGTTGTGCCCGCGTTGATCACACAGCTACTGGATCTGATTGATGTTTTGCCAAGCCTTTTTAAAGAACTGCGCGCCTTTATTGAGAAACAATTCCCGGCTTTGCTCGATCGCGAATCAAATACCCACCAGATGCTGGTGTCATTTGGCGAGACGCTGAAATCAAAAACCGGCGATGTGCTGCAAACCGTTCTGGCCTCATTGGGTTCAGCAATAAATGTCGTCGTCCTGCTGGTTATCGTACCGGTTGTCGCGGTTTATCTGCTGATGGATTGGGATCGCATGATCACCCGGATCGGAGAGCTCTTGCCGCGTGATCACGCCCCCACGATCAAACGACTTGCTGGTGAAATCGACGCCGTTCTTGCCTCATTCGTGCGTGGAATGGGTACCGTCTGCCTGATCCTCGGCACCTACTATGCTGTCGCATTGATGCTGGTCGGTCTGCAATTCGGCCTGATCGTCGGCTTCATTGCAGGACTGGTAACCTTCATCCCCTATTTGGGCGCCCTGATCGGAGGCACCCTGGCCATAGGCCTGGCCCTGTTTCAGTTCTGGGGGGATTGGGCACATATCGGTTTGGTCGCCGGTATTTTTGCTATCGGACAGGTGACCGAGGGCAACTTCCTGACGCCCAAACTCGTCGGTAGTTCGGTGGGCCTGCACCCGGTCTGGCTGCTGCTGGCCTTGTCGGTCTTCGGCGCGCTGTTCGGCTTTGTTGGAATGCTGATCGCAGTACCTGTAGCGGCTGCCTTGGGCGTGCTGGCACGGTTTGCGACCGAGCAGTATCTGCACAGCCGCCTATATACCGGGCTTGAAGGGCTCAATCAGGAAGACGAATAAATGGCCATGCAGCTCAGCTTTGATCTGCCGTCCAAGACTGCCTTGGGCCGCGAAGACTTTTTCGTCTCGCCTGCTAATGCGCTAGCTGTTGCGATGATCTCTGCCACCTCATGGCCTGGCAACAAACTGGTGCTGAGCGGCCCTGCAGGATCGGGCAAGACCCATCTGGCGCATGTCTGGGCCGGCGAGACCGGCGGTCGAATCGTACAAGCCGCCGCGCTTCGATATGACGACGTGCCGGACCTGGCGCGCGGTCCGGTGGCGGTCGAAGATGTGCCAGTAATCGCGGCGGACGTCGAGCAGCAGAAAACTCTGTTCCATTTGCACAATCTGGTTCTGGCCGAGGGCCACGCCTTGCTGATGACCGGGCGCACGACGCCGAAACTGTGGCATCTGCCGCTGGCCGATCTGCAAAGCCGGGCCGAAGGTGCGCATCATGTGTCGCTTGAAGGACCGGACGATGCGTTGCTGGGCGCAGTGCTGGCGAAGCTATTCACCGACCGGCAGCTCAATCCGGGGCCTGATGTCATAGCCTATCTGGTCAAGCACATGAATCGCAGCTTTGAAACCGCCGCCCGCGTCGTCGAACAGCTGGACGAAATTGCGCTGACCGAAAAACGCGACATCACCCGTGCGCTGGCGGTGCGTCTATTGAACACAGAAGCCGAACAATCGGATGCCTGCAATTGACCGGACAAGGGTGATCTCGCATCCTGTCGCGCAAAAGACCTGGGGACACCATGACCAAGATTGCCGAGACTGATTTCCCGGATCACGGGCTGTTCGGAAGGCCGCTGTTCGAAGATCCGGGCGCCCGTGCACTTTCCCGGGTCGGGGTTGTCGATATCGGATCGAACTCGGTCCGGATGGTGATCTTTGACGGCGCGGCGCGCTCACCGGCCTATTTCTACAATGAAAAGGTGATGTGCGAACTGGGCGCCGGCCTGTCAGAGACCGGCCGACTGAACCCTGAAGGTCGCAAACGGGCGCTGGCTGCCTTGCACAGGTTTCAGCATCTTGCCAGAGACCTCGGCCTGCCCGCCCTGCACGCGGTCGCCACCGCTGCGGTGCGCGAGGCCAGCGATGGACCGGATTTCTGCGCGCAGGCAAAAGCCGAAACCGGCCTGATCATCAACGTTGTCGATGGCGAGGAAGAAGCACGGCTCTCAGCTCAGGGCGTGCTGCTGGGTTGGCCCGGAGCTTATGGGCTGATCTGCGACATCGGTGGCTCGTCCGTCGAACTCGCTGAGATCGGAGGCGGCAAGGTCGGACGTCGCATGACTTCGCCCCTGGGGCCGCTCAAGCTGCGCGATATCAAAGGCGGTCGCCGGGCGCGTAAGGAGCATATCAAGAAGACGCTGGAAGAGATGCGCGACCGGATGGGCCCTCAACGTGATCGGCTGTTTCTGGTCGGCGGCAGCTGGCGCGCCTTCGCACGTCTGGACATGCTGCGCCGAGGCTATCCGCTGAACGTGCTGCACGAATACCGCATGACACAAAGTCAGGTACGCGAGACCATCAAGTTCATCGAACAGAATGATCCTGATGAATTGCGCGCATTGGCCGGTGTGTCGGGCTCGCGTATGGCATTGATCCCCTATGCAATGGATGTGCTTTCACGCCTGATCCGCACGTTCAAACCAAAGGACATCGCGATTTCAAGCTACGGCATCCGCGAAGGATTGCTGTATGAACAGATGCCGCAACGCCTGCGCGACCGGGATCCTTTGATCGAAGCCTGCCGGTTTGCCGAAGCGAAAGACGCGCGCTTGCCCGGTTTCGGCAAACACCTGTTCGATTTTGTCATGCCCTTGTTCCGTTCGGCGCCGGAACCGATGCTGCGCCTGATCAAGGCAGCTTGTCTGCTGCATGACGTCAGTTGGCGTGCGCATCCAGATTACCGGGCCGAGGCCTGTTTCGAATATGTCACCCGCGCCAACATGAGCGGGATCAAACACTCCGAGCGGATCTTTATCGGGCTCGCTTTGCAACACCGATATCGCAACAAACGCGAAGGGAGCCGCTTTACCGAGCTTTACGAACTGCTCGACGAACGCGGTCAGGAACAGGCCGAAATCCTGGGCAAAGCACTACGGTTCGGAGCGATGCTTTGGATGCAGCACGACGCAGCCATGGGCAAGATGCGTTACTATCCCAAAAAACAAAAGCTCGAACTGCGTCTGCCCAAATCGGCGGGCGCATTGTTCAACGAAGTCGCCGAGGCCCGTTTTAACTCGTTGGCCGGCGCGCTGAAATCAGAACCCAAAGTGATCATTCGCGGATAATCAGATATCGGTATAACCGTTAGAAGTCTCTTCTTCCGGCACAACTTCTTCGGGCTGATCTTTGGGCTTCTTGCGGATGATAATGTCGCCGTTTGGTAACATCTCGGGCGATTCATACGCGCTCCAATCCTGCACCTGAGCAGCCAACTCAGCCAGCGCCGGACCCATTTCCCGCATGAAAGACTGCAAAGCCGGACCAAATTGGTCCGCAAATCCACGCAGGTCTTCGATCGTGGGCTCCATCTCTTGCCGCAAGCCTTCCAGAAACAACTCGGCACCCCGCTCCATCAGCGACTTACCCGAATCGTCCTGTGCTTGGGCAGGCAGGGCCAAGGCAGTACAAATAGCGCTGATCAGCATGAGACGTAGCATAGCTTGAATATAAGCGAGCGTGCCGAGTGTTGAAAGGTCAGAGGTCGATATCCAACGTCACAGGGAAGTGGTCGGATGCGGTTAGCAAGGCATCCCTCAGCTCGGGGTTGCCCCAGCAGGCGGCATCGCGAAACGGATGCCAGATGCGCCAGTTCGGGTGGTGGGCGCGCAAATCCTCGCTAATCATTATGTAGTCCAACAACGCCTCAAGATACCGTCCCTCATTAGGCCGCGCAAATCGTGCAGTTGCTGGGACAGAACCGGGGCGCAGTTCCAATGCCCTTGCTGCATGAGGATCATAGAGCCCCGCCTGCAACAATATCTCGACCGACGATCGACCGAAGAGGTGTTCGAACTCGTCCAGCCCGGGTCCGTCATTGAGATCGCCCAGCAAAATCACCGGCTCTCGCTCCGTCAAATGATGTCGGACCCGTCGACCCAGCCATACCGCCTGCGCCAACTGCTTACGGCGATTGGCAATCGAAATTCGTATCATCTCATCCCGCGACGCAGCGCCATGGGGCGCTTTGGACTTCAGATGCGCCCCGATCAGTCGAAACTCCTGCCCTGAGGTTGTTTGGATCGCCAATTCCATCGGAGGCTTTGAAAACCGAACAAGATCCTCGGTTGCATCCACATCCAGGTCGATCCGGAACTCGGCATCGAAACGCGGCGCGTTCTCAGCCTCCCTTGCGTCGTGTTTGGCTGTAAGAATTTCGGGATCATAAAGCAGGGCCAATTCCTGATGTGTATCATTGGGAAATCCCATGATTGCATGGCTTGTACGCAGACCGAACGCCTCGGCAAATCGCTGCAAGGCACGGACCGTATTCTGAGACTTGCCTGTGTTGGGGGCTTCGACGATCAGCATCGCATCGGCATCAATCGCCGTCAGCACCTTTGCGATCGCCTCAACCTGCCGGGCCTTGGTCACATCGTGACGCCCTGACCAGCTGTCATCGACAATCAGGCTGTCATTGCGATCAAACAGGTTGGCGAACCATTCGATATTGTAGGTCGCCAACCGCACGGATCAGACCCGAGCGCCATTGATTTCATCCCAGGCGCGGTTGATGTCGATCATCTTTTTCTCGGCCAGCCGCACCGCCTCTTCCGGAACGCCGCGTGCCAGCATCGCATCGGGGTGAGTTTCTCGCACCAGTTGCCGCCAAACCTTGCGAATTTCGGTCAGAGGAGCGTCGCGGGGAACGCCCAGAACCGTATAGGGGTCTTTCGGCGCATCCGGTACGAAACGCGCGCGCAGGGCCATGAACTGAGCGTCGGTCTGGCCGAAAATGCGGCTGACTTCTTCCAAAAACTCGTTTTCGTTCGGATGGTAGAACCCGTCCGCCATGGCAATGTGAAACAGCCCTTCCATCAAATCGCACAGGGTGGTGCTATCTTCGGCGAACATGCGGGCAATCCGGCGGGCGTAGTCCTGATATCCAGCAACGTCTGTCCGTGCCATGTCAAAGACCTTGGCCGCCCCGTCTTCATCTTCGGGCGCGATCTGGAACACTTCACGGAAAGCCGTCACCTCATCCCGCGTCACCTGACCGTCGGCCTTGGCCATCTTGGCGCCAAGCGCCACGACAGCAATCGCAAAGGCCACCGAACGTTCTGGCGGCGTGCGCAGTTTCTCAAACACCGCAGTCAGGCTTTCGCCCTGGGCAAGCGCGTTCAGCGCGTCGGCTATTCTGGACCAGATCGACATGGGCGCACCCTAGCGTGCCTTGTCACGACTGTCAGGTGCGACAGATGACTGCGGGCCGAGTATTTTCTGCATCAGGACAAGATCCAGCCGCTGCCCCCATTTGAACCCCACTTCAGGCATGCGTCCCACCTGCTTGAAGCCAATTGCCTTATGGAAGGCGATGGCTGCGGGGTTGGCCGATGAAATGCCCGCCACCAAGACATGCACGTTATCCTCCCGCGCGATGGCTTCAAGAGCCTCCATCAACGAACGGCCAACATTCTGGCCTCTGGCTTCGGGTGCCAACTGTATCGAATGTTCGCGGCACTGCGCATATCCCGGTCCCGAGCGGAAGGTGCCATAGGTCGCAAACCCCTCGACGGCACCACTGCGCTCGGCGACCAAGAAGGCGGGACCTCTGGTTTCGATCTCTGCCACCACGCTTTCGACGCTGCGTTCATCGGTGGTGAAAGTGACCAGCGTATCACGGATAATCACGTTTGCTATCGCCGCAATCGCGGATGCATCTTGGGCTCTGGCCTGCCGGATGTTCATTCCAGCACGCGCAACCCGTGCGGTGTTTCGATTTCAGCGCGCAATGCAGCCGGGCCGCTGTCAAACGCGACATACTCCAACGCCCCCAAACCTTTGGCTAAGTCG
Source organism: Ruegeria sp. C6 (assembly GCF_056537625.1). Classification (NCBI taxonomy): domain Bacteria; kingdom Pseudomonadati; phylum Pseudomonadota; class Alphaproteobacteria; order Rhodobacterales; family Roseobacteraceae; genus Ruegeria; species Ruegeria sp. C6. Next base: position 188,047 of record NZ_JBQFRW010000003.1, read on the forward strand.
ATTGCATCCGGATGGCACACTATAAGGCGGCGTAACCGGCAGCCACTGTCCTGAAGCATTTGCGCCGGATGCAGATCACCCTGCCACTCAATAAGCGCCGGAAAGAGGTTGTCAAATGGCAGACGTCCATTTGGGGGGACTGCCATACGCCAGCGCAGCGCGCCTCGGTTCAGATCGATAGGTTGTCCGACGCCGTCGGGGAAAACGGTCAGTGACGCTTCGATATCCGGAACCCGGCAAATCCAGTTGGTCAGGCGGGGTGATCCGGTGAACCGGTCCAGATCGAACCAGCGCGTCCTTTGCGGTTTGGAGGCTTCGGGGTCGATCGCAATCGCCTCCAGATAGAGCCCATCCCGCAAGCCCAGAAGTCGATTATACGTTCCGAATTTTTCGTGCTTGCCGCCGTCCTGAAGCCGTACGCCCAGCGCCTGTTCGATATGGTCAGAAGCTTCTTCAAGCGTTTCGCCCGCAACAGCCAGATGATCCAGTAACATGAAGACGCCTCCTGATGACAAACGACCAGACCATTTGGGTCTGGTCGCATGTTTTCCGCAAAGGGGCGAAATCACAAGATTTTTCGTACGAAAAATCTTGGCGCCGGCGTTAGGTTTTGGCTTCGCCGATCAAACGCAAGATGTCTTGGGCCGCTTCAGGGATGTTCGTTCCCGGACCAAAGATCGCCTTCACACCGTGATCGTAAAGGAACTGGTAATCCTGTTGCGGAATGACCCCACCGCAGATGACTATGATGTCTTCAGCCCCTGCCTTTTTCAGTTCCTCAACCAACTGAGGCGCCAATGTCTTATGCCCCGCAGCCTGCGAAGAGATCCCGATCACATGCACATCATTGTCCACCGCGTCCTGTGCGGCTTCTGCAGGTGTCTGAAACAGAGGGCCGACATCTACGTCAAACCCGATATCAGCAAAAGCAGTGGCGATCACCTTGGCCCCTCGATCGTGGCCGTCTTGCCCCATCTTGACCACCAGCAGACGCGGGCGACGCCCCTCGGCCTTGGCGAATTCTTCTATGGAATTCTGAATCGCGGCAAAACCTTCGTCACCCTCGTAGGCCGCACCGTAAACACCGGCCAGGGTCTTCACTTCGGCACGGTGGCGACCGAACTCTTTCTCCATTGCCATGCTGATCTCTCCTACGGATGCGCGGGCTCGGGCGGCCTCGACGGCGGCGGCCAGCAGGTTGCCTCCCTCGCGGGCGGTTGTTGTCAGGGCGTCCAGCGCCTGTTGGCAAGCCGCCTCGTCGCGCGTTGCACGGATACGCTCCAGCCGCGCGACCTGAGCTTCACGCACGGCCACGTTATCGACGTCCAGAATATCGATCGGGTCTTCTTGCTCTTTGCGATACTTGTTGACACCAACGATGACCTCTTCGCCCCGGTCGATCATGGCCTGACGGCGAGCAGCGCTTTCCTCGATCCGCAGCTTGGGCATGCCACTGGCAACGGCCTTGGTCATACCGCCCATTTCCTCGACCTCTTCCATAAGAGCCCAGGCTTTTTCGACCAACTCGTTGGTCAGGCTTTCGACGTAGTAAGAGCCCGCCAGCGGATCGACCACATCGGTCACGCCGGTTTCCTCTTGCAACACCAGCTGCGTGTTTCGCGCGATACGTGCTGAGAAATCGGTTGGCAGCGCGATCGCCTCGTCCAGTGCGTTGGTATGCAGTGACTGTGTGCCGCCCAGAACCGCGCTCATGGCCTCATAGGCAGTGCGGACCACGTTGTTATAGGGGTCCTGTTCCTGCAGCGACACGCCCGAGGTCTGGCAATGAGTTCGCAGCATTTTCGACCGTTCGGATTTCGCCCCGAACTCGGTCATTACCCGATGCCAAAGGGTGCGCGCAGCGCGTAGTTTGGCGATCTCCATGAAGAAATTCATGCCGATGGCAAAGAAGAACGACAGACGACCCGCGAACTTGTCCACGTCCATGCCTGATTCCGTCGCTGCGCGCACATATTCGCGCCCGTCGGCCAGCGTATAAGCCAGTTCCTGCACCAGGTTCGCCCCGGCCTCTTGCATGTGATAGCCCGAGATCGAGATCGAGTTGAACTTGGGCATCTCATTCGAAGTGTAATCGATGATGTCCGAGATGATCTTCATCGAAGGCTCGGGCGGGTAGATATAGGTGTTACGCACCATAAACTCTTTCAGAATGTCGTTCTGAATGGTGCCCGAGAGCACGGCCTTGTCATGCCCCTGCTCTTCACCTGCAACGATGAAGCTGGCCAGAACCGGGATCACCGCCCCGTTCATCGTCATTGAGACCGAAACCTTGTCCAGCGGGATACCGTCGAACAGGATTTTCATATCCTCAACGCTGTCGATGGCCACACCGGCTTTGCCGACATCGCCCACCACGCGGGGATGGTCACTGTCATAACCCCGGTGAGTCGCCAGATCGAAGGCGACCGAGACACCTTGCTGGCCGGCCGCCAGATTGCGGCGGTAAAATGCATTCGATTCTTCAGCCGTCGAGAAGCCTGCATATTGACGGATCGTCCAAGGACGCCCTGCATACATCGTCGCTTTAACGCCGCGCGTAAACGGCCCGAAGCCCGGAAGCGAGCCCATATGCGGCAGATCAGCCGTGTCTTCCTGAGTATAAAGCGGTTTGACGTCGATGCCTTCCAGCGTCTCTTTGGTCAGATCGCCCAAAGGTCGGCCGCGCAGCTCTTTTTCAGCCAGCACCTGCCAGTCGTTGGTGTCGGTCATGTCGATTTCCTCTGTTCAATTCTGGTTTCGGCGGGGGCGACCCCGCGTGCATTGCTATCTGTCCGGCAGATCAGTTCAGCCCTCCCATCGGCGCCCGAGGCAAGCCATTCCAGATCATCGGCATAATCAGCCCAAAGCTGCATCGCCTGTTCAGCGGTCAGACCATGGGGCGTGGCTTTGGGCGCAGCATTCAACGCAAGGCCATCGCTGAATTCGGGCGCGGTGCGACCCGTCAGCGCCTGAAGCTGCGCCTGTTGATGACCCGCAAATTCCTCAAACGGCAAAACGAGCAATGGGACGCCCGGGAAGGCGAGGCTAATGTCAGTGATGACGTCGCGCCAGCTCCGCTTGCTTTGCGCGATGCGGGTCCACTTTGTGGGCTCGATTGGGGCGCTGCCACGTTTGAACTTATAGGCGGCCACGGAAGACCAATACATATCCAACGCGCGGATATTCAGTGCAATTTTGCTGACTCTGCCATCGAAGGCCTTTGCCAAAAGCTGCCCGCGTTCCTGCATGCCGGGATAAAGCGAGGCAAAGGCGATATTGCGCTCCATCGAGCCCACGAAATTCTCTTGGCTGACCAATAGCTGCGTCGCGCCGTCTTGCTGACATACGTCTAACTCGCGGCGTAATCCATCACAGACCTCAGTCGTCAATTTGTTCAAGCTGTTGAGGCCATTGGAACGTGTTCGCTCCGGCCCCCAATACGCCAGCCCTTGATCTGCAAGGACCTGCACGTTCCGGCTCAGATAGTTCTGGAAACTGGTGCTTGCACATCGATGTGCGCCACAATGCAGGATCACTTCCATCGGCCTACTCTCCCAACGCGAAGGCCGCGGGAACGGCGCGTTTTGCAGGCAAATTGATAAATACGCATGGGTAGGTGCGGCGTCCACGAAGCAAATTTTTGGTGATCACACGCATTTCGTCAGTCGCATTCGCCCCAGCAGAGGCTATATTCATGACAACAGGAGGCCTCATGACACGCACGCTTGCCTTTGTTTTCTCGGCACTATTCCCGTTGGCCGCCTTGGCCGCCGACGCGACTGCCCCTGCGGATGACAGCTTTGTTCGTCCAGTAGCTGACAGCGATCTAAGCGATTTTCTCTGGACGCATCGCCCGATCGTCGTTTTTGCCGATACCCCGGCAGACCCAAGATTCCAGCAACAGATTGACATGTTACTCGAAGGCGAGGACGCAATGCGGGATCGCGACGTGATCGTCTTGACCGATACTGATCCGGCGGCGCGATCATCGATCCGATCAAAACTGCGACCGCGTGGTTTCCAGATGGTGTTTGTCGACAAGGATGGTGTCGTCAAACTGCGCAAACCCAGCCCATGGAGCGTGCGTGAGATTGGCCGGTCCATTGACAAGACGCCTTTGCGCGAGCGCGAAATCCGCGAACGACGTGAGGGCGGCTGAGCACCCGCGACATGCCTCAAGATCCCGGCGGAAGCCGCTGGGAACCTTGAAAGATATGTCGCAGGTGCGCGCATCATCATTCGAACTCGATGATCACATCGTCAACGGCCAGACTGTCGCCGGGGCCCGCGTTGATCTTGGAGACAACGCCCTTTTTCTCGGCGCGCAGGATGTTCTCCATCTTCATCGCCTCAACGGTACAAAGTGCCTGACCTTCCTGCACCTCCTGACCTACTTCCACATCAATCTTCACGATCAACCCCGGCATTGGGCAGAGCAGCATTTTCGATGTATCAGGCGGCAGCTTCTCGGGCATCAGACGGGCCAGTTCGGCCTGACGCAGGGTGCGCACATGTACCTTGAGGTCAGCCCCTCGGTTTCGGATACGGAACCCGCCCGATATCTTTCCAACCTTCAAGACCAACGGGCTGCCATCCACGTCCAACACCGCAAGTTGGTCACCCGGCGTCCAGTCAGAGGACACACGCAGAGCTGACCCGTCTTTGAATTTGACAGTCGCGCCCTGTTTGTCAGCTTTAACCTTGACGCTGAAATCCTGCCCTTGCACTGCAACGTTCCAACGTTTGCCGACCTTCCGCTCGTGGTTGTCCATCCGACCCGACACACGGGTGCGACGGATTTCGGCCACCCGATGCATGGCAGCACAGGAGGCTGCGATGCGACGCAGATCTTCTTCGGGAAGGTCGACGCCTTCAAACCCGTCCGGATACTCCTCGGCGATGAAAGCGGTCGTCATGTCACCACTTACAAATTTCGGGTGATCCATGACCGCTGACAGGAATGGCAAGTTGTGACCGATGCCTTCGACTTCGAAACTGTCCAGCGCCACGCGCATGGCTTCAATCGCCTGTTCGCGGGTCGGTGCCCAGGTACACAGCTTGGCGATCATCGGGTCGTAATACATGCTGATCTCGCCGCCCTCATAGACGCCGGTATCGTTACGCACAGCGCTATCCCCTTTAGGCGCATCACCTTGCCATTTGTCATTCACAAGCAGCGGGCCGGCTGCGACCTCCTGCGGCGGGCGATAACGGGTAAGGCGGCCAATCGAGGGCAAGAAGCCACGATACGGGTCCTCTGCATAAAGACGGTTTTCAATCGCCCAGCCTGTCAGGGTGACGTCATCTTGCGTGATCGACAGTTTTTCACCAGCCGCCACACGGATCATCTGTTCGACAAGATCGACACCAGTGATCAGTTCAGTCACTGGGTGTTCCACCTGCAGGCGGGTGTTCATTTCGAGGAAGTAGAAGTTCTTTTCGCCATCCACGATGAACTCGACCGTACCGGCGCTGGCATAGTTCACAGCCTTGGCCAACGCGACCGCCTGTTCACCCATCGCCTTGCGGGTTTCAGGGTCAAGGAACGGCGATGGCGCCTCTTCCACAACTTTCTGGTTGCGGCGCTGGATCGAACATTCGCGCTCGCCCAAATAGATGCCATTGCCGTGGCTGTCACAGAGCACCTGAATCTCGATGTGGCGCGGCTGAGTCACGAATTTCTCAATGAAAATCCGGTCGTCGCCGAAGGAGTTCGCGGCCTCGTTCTTGGATGACTGGAAACCTTCCCGCGCCTCTTCGTCATTCCACGCAATCCGCATGCCCTTGCCACCGCCGCCAGCGCTGGCCTTGATCATCACCGGATAGCCAATGTCGTTCGAAATCTTCACCGCCTCATCGGCGTCTTCGATCAGGCCCATGTAACCGGGCACCGTCGAAACCCCGGCCTCCTGCGCGATCTTCTTCGAGGTGATCTTGTCCCCCATGCTTTCGATCGCACCGACCGGGGGGCCGACAAAGGCGACGCCTTCGGCATCCAGCGCCTCGGCGAATTTGGAGTTCTCGGACAGAAAGCCATAACCGGGGTGGACCGCCTGCGCGCCGCTTTTACGGATGGCATCCATCACCTTGTCGATGACGATGTATGACTGGTTGGCGGGCGGCGGGCCGATATGCACGGCCTCATCCGCCATTGAAACATGCAGGGCGTTCTTGTCAGCATCTGAATAGATGGCAACCGTGCCAATGCCCATCTTGCGGGCGGTCTTGATGACCCGGCAGGCAATCTCGCCCCGGTTTGCGATCAGGATCTTGTTGAACATGGAACGTCCTTTGGCTTGATGTTCTGGAAACGCAAAACGCCGCCGCGGGGCGTTGACCCCACGACGGCGTGATGCGCAATGACGGACGGGACTTTTCCAGCCCCGTTAAATTCAGCTTTAGTTACAGTTGTTCTGGGTCTTGCAGTAAAGCACGTTGCCCGCAGCCCCGACTGCCGCCCCAAGCAGCGGATCTGCACTGAGGACCGCCGCCCCCAGAGCCCCCGCACCGCCGCCAAGGATCGCCTGTTCACCGGTCGAGCCACCGCAGGCCGCCAAACCCGCGCAGGTTGCCAACGCAAGAGAAATTCGTTTGATTCGCATGGTTTCTGCCCTTCTAGATTTTTTGCAGTCTTTGAGAGCAGATGCCGATTTCGCGCCTTGTTATGCAATAACACGGACCACAAACTTGCGAATTGCGCAGGTTTTTGCCGTTTTTTGTCCAAACCTGACAAAAAGAAAACCGCGGACAGAACTCTGTGGGGAACACAAGCCTGCCCGCGGAAGGAAGGGGTACGGAATAGTAGGTGCTTGTGCGACGCAGGCAAAGTAGAGCCGCACGGCCCAATCACTGTGCACAGCACAATTCTGGCCGCCAACCAGTTATTGTTTCCATCTGAGATTCCGGCTGAAACCTGCCCATCCAGCGCGGCACCACGCAGATTTGCGCCGACGTCGTAGTCGCCCGGACAGCGACGACTACGTCTGAAATCCGTCACGTTCCTGTTACAAATCGAAGACTTGTAGCGAGGCAGTGCGCGAGGCACCTCACGCAACATCACTACAAACTCACGCAAAAATCCTTCCGGTGACAGTAACTTAGATTCCGGTTTCACCGCAGTGTGAAACGTCACATGCCTACCGACACTTTTGCTTGAAAAATTGAGAGCATCTTCTCTCAACTTGGTGATTTCCCAAGAATTCAGTTGCGTGGAACGGTGCCCCTGCACACTCGCACACAAGGAACTATCCATATGATAACAAAGGGTAAAACTGCTAGCTTGCTTGCTGCCAGCGCGCTTTCCGTGACCGGTATGCAAGCCTTGGCGCAAGATGCACAAACTCAGGCTGAACTGGATGCGCTGCGCGCCCGGGTCGAAGCGCTGGAATCCTCCAATCCCGGGTCTGGCACTGGGGATTTGCAGATCGGCAACACCACTCTTGACGTCTACGGTTATGTCAAAGCCGACTTCTTCTATGACTTCGAATACGATCAGGGCGACACCGCATTCGTAAACGTGATTGGTGAACCCTCGGCCGAGACAGATGGTACGTTTGGCGCCACAGTCCGTCAGTCTCGTATCGGGCTGCGCACCAGCACGCCTTCGGGAATCGGTGACATTCAGGGCCAGATCGAAGTCGATGCCTTCGGCTCGGACGGAACCGCCGAATTCCGAATTCGTCACGCCAATATCCGAATTGGAGAACAATGGCTGATCGGACAATACTGGACCAATTTCCAACCACTGGACACCTACCCCACCTCGGTGGAATTTAACGGGCCGGTCGGGATCGCTTTCGCGCGCATACCGCAGGTGCGCTACACCAATAATATCGGATCGAATACCACCTTCGCGGTTTCCGTTGAAGAAAACGTCGGCGGCTCGGATTCGGATGATCCTGTGCTGACTGGTTCGGTCGAATACAACGATGGCAAATACATCGCTCGTGCCTCGGCGCTCTACGGCAAGGCGCAATCCGGCGACGTCGAGGTCGATCAGACCGGTTTCTCTTTGTCGGGCTCGATCCGACCGTGGGAAGGTGGGTTGTTTCAGGTCAACTATGTCAACGGCGAGGCACTTGGCCCCTACCTGATCGGCTTGGGCGATGCAGTCGTCGGGGGTCAGGCCAACGATGTTGATGGCTACACCATCGAATTCCGTCAGGACCTGAGTTCCAAATGGAACGTCGGCATCGCCTATGGCAAGGAAGACTACGACCTGCCTACATCGACCGGTACTTTGTCGTTCACCGAGCTTGAGACGATCCACGTCAATGCCTTTTACAAGGCGACAGACAACCTGACGCTCAGCGCCGAATACATCTATGGAGAGCGGAACGACACAATTTCCGGCGACACATTCGACGGCAATCGTGTCCAGTTGGCCGCGCAACTCAACTTCTGATGAAAACAGCCTACCCTGCCCATTAGCGGGCAGGGTTCCAGTGTCACTGATCATCTGAGTGTTATGTGCGGCAGCCCCGGTCACAATCAGCGCGCTCCGTCGAACACGTCAGGGAAAGATTGGCGCGCGGCGTCCAGATTGATCACCAGCAGAGCATCATAGCTTGCAGGATCAAACGGGTCTTCGGCGGCGACAACCTCACGCCCGAACAGCCAACTTAGACGGCCCGCGTCCAGATTGCCCCGCTCAAAGGGCTGATCACCAAAATGCGCCCATAACGCCTCGATAAACGCGACATCTGCGCGCTTGTCGGCGGGTTTGCGATCGCGAAAGCGTTCTCGCTGGGTCAGCGGCGTAACGCCCTTGGGATTGGCCCGCCGAATGGTGAACTGGAAGTCTGTTCCGGGCAAACGTCCGGGGAAACCGCGATGTTTCAGCATTGCGAAACCTCAACGGACAAGTTCCAGATATGGCAGGCCATCGGACATGCCTGCGGGATTGAAGTGATCATGCGAACCTCCAGAGCTGCATCACTGTATCGGGACACTCTGAGACCGTGACATTGTTGGTTCATGGTCAGAGCCCCTCCCAGATACACCGGGATTGATCCAGCCGGTAGGCTTCGAAGAACTGCGTTGCGTCAGGTTCGGAGGTGCCGAACGCTACCGGTCTGTCCGAAAACGAAATCACAATCCGGGCAGGCTGCAATTCGTGCTGGGCCACATAAGGCACCGCCAGTGTTTCACACAAATGCTCCATGTCGACTACGGCGACATCATATGTGATACGACCTGCAGTCGATCCGATCTTGGGTGCAATGAACCGAAACCGCACCCAAAGCTCACCCGGATTGGTGTCCAGAAGCACATCGCTAAGCTCGACCGGTTGACCCGATGGCACGGGCAGCAGGTTTGAGGCCAGCGCCGAACCTACTCCGACCAGCAACGTAAAAACCCCGGCGCATCCCCGGATCCGCCAGCGGCGGTTTCCTTCCTCCGGGGGAGCGTGCAGAGCTGTTGCAACCTGCGCGGTCTTATGTCCGGTCAATCGGGGCATTTACGGCTCGGGCCTCCTCGGCGGGCATTTACAGCGGGATATTGTCGTGCTTTTTCCAAGGGTTCTTCAGTTGCTTGCCGCGCAGGCTCGCAAATGCACGTGATACACGGCGGCGGGTCGATTGTGGCATGATCACCTCGTCGATAAAGCCGCGCTCGGCCGCGACGAAGGGATTTGCGAACCGGTCCTCATAGTCCTGAGTGTGTTTCGCAATCTTATCGGAATCGCCGAGATCGGCGCGGTGGATGATTTCGGTCGCGCCCTTTGCACCCATCACCGCGATCTCAGCCGTGGGCCACGCATAGTTGAAATCGCCGCGCAGGTGTTTGGAGGCCATAACATCATACGCGCCACCGTAGGCCTTACGCGTGATTACGGTGACCTTTGGCACGGTCGCTTCGCCATAAGCAAATAGCAGTTTCGCACCGTGCTTGATCACGCCGCCATACTCCTGCGAAGTGCCCGGCAGAAAGCCCGGAACATCAACAAGCGTCAGGATCGGGATTTCAAAGCAATCACAGAACCGCACGAACCGGGCCGCTTTTCGGGAACTATCGATGTCCAAACATCCTGCCAATACCATGGGTTGGTTGGCCACGACGCCCACGGTCTGCCCTTCAAGCCGGATAAAACCGGTGATGATGTTCTTAGCGTAGTCTTCCTGAATCTCGTAAAAATCACCCTCATCCGCCACTTTGGTGATCAGTTCCTTCATGTCGTACGGCGTGTTCGGATTGTCCGGGATCAGCGTATCCAGCGATGTCTCGACCCTGTCAGGGCTGTCAAAAAACGGACGAACTGGCGGTTTCTCGCGATTGTTGAGCGGAAGGAAGTCGACAAGACGGCGCACCTCGGCCAGGGCCTCCACATCGTTTTCAAACGCACCATCAGCGACCGAAGACTTTTTGGTGTGGGTTGAAGCCCCGCCCAATTCCTCTGCCGTCACGACCTCATTGGTGACGGTCTTCACAACGTCTGGGCCGGTTACGAACATGTACGAGGTGTCTTTGACCATGAAGATGAAGTCGGTCATTGCAGGACTGTAAACCGCACCACCTGCGCACGGCCCCATAATCACGCTGATCTGCGGAACAACGCCTGAGGCCATGATATTCCGCTGGAACACCTCGGCATATCCGGCCAATGAAGCGACGCCCTCCTGAATCCGCGCCCCGCCTGAGTCGTTGATCCCGATCACCGGCGCTCCGTTTTGAACTGCCATGTCCATGATCTTGCAAATCTTCTGCGCATGGGTTTCTGACAGCGAGCCGCCGAATACGGTGAAGTCCTGGCTGAAGACGTAGACCATTCGACCATTGATCGTACCCCAGCCTGTGACCACCCCATCACCGGCAGGCTTTTGTTTCTCCATCCCGAAATCAGTGCAGCGATGGCTTACAAACATGTCAAACTCTTCAAAGCTGCCTTCGTCTACCAGCAACTCGATCCGTTCGCGTGCCGTCAGCTTTCCGCGGGCGTGTTGCGAGTCGATGCGTTTTTGCCCGCCACCCAATCGCGCGTTGTTGCGACGGCCTTCGAGCTCGGAAAGGATGTCTTTCATGTCGGTAGTCTCCCAAGAGAATTTGCGCGACCATAACGATTTGGGAGCAGTGGCCAAAGTAGTTTTCGGCAAATTTGCAAATATTTGGCAACACTATTTGAGATAACTGCAAATTTGTTAATTAACACAACAAGCCAAACTGCCGATGGCGTTTCGCGCGATCAGGGTCTAAAGGTAAACCATGCAGTTCAGTTCACCCTCTGTCAGCCGCACGCCCCCCACGCTTGCAACACTCGTTTTGTTGTCAGGATTGTCGGCGCTGAGCATGAATCTGTATCTGCCCAGCCTTCCCTTTATGGCGACGTATTTTCAGACTGATTACAAGGTGATGCAGCTTTCGATCGCGCTTTATCTTCTGGTCAACGCGGCACTGCAAATCTTAATAGGACCCATCGCCGATAAGGCCGGACGTCGGCCTGTACTGCTGTGGGGACTCGCCCTTTTTTTGCTGGCAACGCTGGGGTGTATATACGCCCCAAATGTCGAGACCTTTCTGGCCTTCAGAATGTTTCAGGCCGTCATTGTCGTTGGTATTGTCTTAAGTCGTGCGGCTGTGCGGGACATGTACGAACAGGACCAGGCTGCTTCGATGCTCGGATATGTCACCATGGGGATGGCGGTCGTTCCGATGATCGGCCCTGCTGTCGGCGGGCTTCTCGAAGAAACTTTTGGCTGGAAAGCCAATTTCTGGCTGCCTTTCGCTCTTGCGGCGCTGGCGCTGGTGCTGACCTACCAAGACTTTGGCGAAACCGCGGCCGCAAGCGGCAAAACACTGATGCAGCAATTTCGCGAATACCCTGAACTGCTGAAATCGCCCCGCTTCTGGGGCTATTCCCTGTCCTCGGCGTTCTCTTCAGGTGCGTTCTTTGCCTATCTCGGGGGCGCACCCTTTATCGGGACCGAAGTGTTCGGCATGACAGCCGCCGAGGTCGGCATCTACTTTGGTGCGCCTGCGATTGGCTATTTCTTCGGCAACTTCATCAGCGGTCGATTCTCGGTTCGCTTCGGCGTCAACCGAATGGTGCGCTGGGGATGCTGGCTGAATGCAATTGGCGTGGCCCTATCAGCTTTGTTGTTCCTAGTGGATTTGGGAACGGCGCTCAGCTTCTTTGGCCTGATGACCTTCGTCGGGTTGGGTAACGGCATGGCGATCCCAAATGCAACCGCCGGATCGCTTTCGGTCCGCCCGCATCTGGCGGCCACTGCCTCTGGTTTGAGCGGTGCGATCATGTTGGGCGGCGGCGCGGCACTCAGCGCATTGGCAGGCGCATTGCTGACGCATGAGACAGGCGCGATGCCTCTGCTTTGGCTGATGCTGGCAACCGCCGCCCTGGCAATCTGCGCGATCAGCGTTGTTATCTGGCGCGAACGGCAATTGGGTCTGTAGACGGCTTGCGCGACAGGGTTTGCAAAGTTAGCCTGCAGATTCAGTAAAGCTGCAAAGAACCGCCATGGCCACTCGGAAACTATACGCTGGCGCCAAGCTGCGCGAAATGCGCACACGCCTGACCCTCACGCAGAAGGATTTCGCCGCAAAACTGGGCGTTTCACTGCCCTATTTGAACCAGATGGAGAATAACAACCGGCCGATCTCGACAACCGTTGTTCTGGCACTGGCGCAAGAGTTTGGTATGGATGTGACCGAACTCAGCACAGGGGATAGCGAACGATTGGTTTCGGACATGCGCGAAGCACTGGCCGATCCGGTGTTCGCCGAAACGGCGCCCCCTCTGGCTGATCTCAGGCTCACCGCTTCAAATGCGCCCGCGCTTGCACGCGCGTTCATCGAGTTACACCGCGCCTATCGCCAGACCCATGAACGCCTCGCCTCGCTCGACGAGGCATTGGGCCGCGAGGATGCCCGTATTCAGGCCAGCCCTTGGGAAGAGGTGCGCGATTTCTTTCACTACTGCGACAATTATATTGACGCCGTTGACCGCGCCGCCGAACGCTTCGCCAGCCGTGCCGATGAAACCAGCGATATTCGGCAAGTCGCCCTGAACAGCCTGTCAGAACGCGGCATTCACGTCACTTTCGCCGACACAGAAACCTTACGCAGCTACAATGCTGGTGACAAAACCCTGCGCCTTTCCTCGCGCGCCGCACCACAAACGCAGGTCTTCCAACTATTGCTGCAGGTGGCGTTGATCAGTCAGGATAAGCTGCTTGAAGCAACGCTGGATTTCGCCCGTTTCCAAAGCGATGAGGCCCGCGCCATCGCCAAGATTGGCCTCGCCAACTATTTTGCCGGGGCTTCGCTGATGCCTTACGGCGCTTTCCTATCCGCAGCGCAGGACTATCGGCATGATTTGGAGCTGCTCAGCAACCGGTTCGGGGCATCGATTGAACAGGTGGCGCACCGCCTGTCCACGCTACAGCGCCCCGGCGCAAAGGGGATTCCGTTCTTTTTTGTCCGTGTCGATCAGGCCGGAACGATCACCAAACGCCATTCAGCTACGCGCTTGCAATTTGCCCGTTTCGGCGGTGCCTGCCCACTCTGGAATGTCCACCGGGCATTCGAGACCCCGGGTCATTTCCTGCAACAGCTAGCCGAGACACCGGATGGCGTCCGCTATATCTCATTGGCTCGTGATGTTTCAAAATCCGGAGGCTCGTTCGGTGCTCCTGTCCGCCGCTATGCCATCGCCTTGGGATGTGAGGTTCGTCATGCCGAAGCATTGGTCTACGCCGATAATCTCGACATAAACAACGCGAGCGCTTACGAGCCCATCGGCATATCCTGCCGCATCTGCGAGCGCCAGACCTGCCACCAAAGATCGGTCCCACCGTTAGAGCGCCGCCTGACCATCGACGCCCATAGCCGCGGCACCCTGCCTTATGAGGTCACCTGATCTTCATCTGGCCATATATATCCTGCGGGTCCGGGGGCAGAGCCCCCGCCTAATCCTTAGCTTTTTGACAAGATCGCCCAGATCTCGTCCTTGAGCGCCGCGCGTTTCTTGCGCAAATCAACCTCGGCCAATTCCTCCATCGGCTCAACATTGGTTTCAGCCCGATGCACGGTGCGGTTGACCTCATGATACTCATCCGCAAGTCGGGCAAAATGCGCATCCGTTTGCTTGAGCTGGCTCATCACTTCGAGCTTGTCGGGGAACTCTTCAGCCAGTTCATGCGGGGTATGAGACATCCAGTTGGCTCCTTGTTTCAGCGTTACATCCCAAGGCTAAACATGACTGTCGCACTCCGCTTTGACGCCGATCAAATTCTGAGCGCAATCAACCAGCTTTCAGGATAAATGCACGCCGTGGGTTTTGGATGTGTCAGCGCTGTGCCGTTGCCCATCTCGGACTTATCCAGGGTTGGTCGTTCGCTTTGGGCAAAGGGTCTTTCTGCAGCAAATAGTCCGACATCTTTTCACCCACCATGATCGACGGTGCGTTCAGATTGCCATTGGTGATTTGCGGGAAAATCGAGCTATCGGCGACGCGCAATCCATCCACCCCAATCACACGCCCCTGCGGGTCGACAACGGCATCCTTGTCATCCGCACGGCCCATACGGCAAGTCCCGCAAGGGTGATAAGCGCTTTCGGCATGCTCGGCGATAAAGGCATCTAGCTCATCGTCCGACTGAACTTCCGCCCCCGGTTGGATCTCTTTACCGGCAAAGGGTTTGAACGCCTGCTGTCCAAAGATCTCTCGGGTCAAGCGAATGCAGGTTCTGAAGTCTTCCCAATCCGAATCATGGCTCATGTAGTTGAACCGGATCACCGGCGCGTCTTCGGCTTTGGCGGATCGCAGAGTCACAGCGCCGCGCGAGGGCGACCGCATTGGCCCCACATGCGCCTGGAATCCGTGCCCTTCGGCTGCCGCCTGCCCATCATAGCGAACCGCCATCGGCAGAAAATGATATTGTATGTCAGGATATTCCACACCCGGTTTCGAACGCACAAAGGCGGCGCTTTCAAACTGGTTCGATGCACCAAGGCCTGTTTTGGTAAACAGCCATTGCGCTCCGATCATTCCTTTGCTGATCAGGTTCCAATGCTTGTAAAGCGTGATCGGCTGGATCGAGGCCTGCTGAATATAAAGCTCTAGGTGATCCTGCAGATTGGCGCCGACGCCAGGGCGGTCGGCGACCACTTTGATACCGTGCTCAGCCAGGTGCGCCGCAGGTCCAACCCCCGAAAGCATCAGCAGTTTAGGCGAATTGATCGACGAAGCCGCCAATACAACCTCGCGCCGCGCTGTGATCACTTCCCGTTTACCACCCCGTATCAATTCGACCCCGGATGCGCGCCCGGATTCAATAATCACGCGCGCCGCAAGACCCCGGATGATTTCGCAGTTTTGCCGCTTGAGCGCTGGCCTAAGGTACGCATTCGCCGCCGACCAGCGCCGTCCTTTCCAGACGGTCTGCTCCATCGGCCCAAAACCTTCTTGTTTCTCACCGTTATAGTCGCCAGTGACCTCATATCCAGCCTGCTGACCTGCATCGACGAACGCCTCAAACAGCGGATTTTCACGAGGCCCTCGCGACACGTGCAGAGGTCCATCCGTGCCTCTCCAAGTGTGATCACCGCCATGGCCACCATCATGCCAGGTTTCCATGCGTTTGTAGTACGGCAGCACATCTGCGTAAGACCATCCATCTGCACCCATCTCGGCCCAGGTGTCAAAATCTCGAGCGTGACCGCGCACATAGACCATGCCATTGATCGAAGACGACCCTCCGATCACCTTGCCTCTGGGGCAAGCAAGTTGACGATTGTTCAGATGCGGTTCGGGCTCGGATTTGTAGCCCCAGTCATATCGCGACATATTCATCGGATAGCTTAGGGCGGCAGGCATCTGGATGAAGGGTCCGGCGTCAGTGCCGCCATGCTCGATCACCAGAACCGAAGCTCCGGCCTCACTCAGACGGTAAGCCATCGCGCAACCAGCAGAACCGGCGCCAACAATGACAAAATCTGCTTCCATATTCGTGTCTCCGTTCACCTTCGGGGCAAGATTTTTCGACGAAAAATCTCCGCACTTCCGACGGTGCAATTTCAAAAATGTAAAGGATTACTCGCCACGCGGATAACGCTGGCTATCCTCGACATCGTTCAGGTCCATATGATTGCGCATGTACCGTTCAGACGCTTTCTGAAGAGGCTGGTAATCCCAAGGATAATAGCCACCCTGCCGTAATGCCTCGTAAACCACCCAGCGCCGGGCTTGGCTGGCCCTCACATCGGCATCAAAGCGATCCAAATCCCATCGCGCCTCGGATTTAGCACGCAGTGTTTGCAAGGTGCCTGCATGTTCGGGCAGGCCAGCGAGATTTTCCATCTCATGCGGATCAGCCTCGAGATCGAACAGTTGATCGGGGTCCAATGTACAGCGATTGTATTTCCACTTGCCATAACGCAAAGAGACTAAAGGAGCGTATGAGGCCTCGGCGGCATATTCCATTGCAACCGGCGCGGTTCGGTCTGTGCCCTTTGCCAAAGGCACAAGATCCTCACCATCCGTCCAAGGTGAGATTTCAGCCATATCGACGCCCGCCAACGTACCAAGCGTCGGTGTCACGTCGATCGTCGAAACTGGTGTATCGATGCGACCAACTGGAAGATCGGGGGCCGAAATCATGAGCGGCACGCGGGAAGAGCCTTCGAAGAAAGTCATCTTGAACCACAACCCGCGCTCACCCAGCATGTCGCCGTGGTCGGACACGAACAGTATGATCGCCTCTTGCCGCGTCGTTTCCAGAACCTCCAGTATCTCACCGATCTTGTCATCCAGATATGAGATATTGGCGAAATAGGCGCGACGGGATTTGCGAATATCCTCGGTCGTTATGTCGAAGCTGCGCCAGTCATTGGCATCGAAAATACGTTTGGAATGCGGGTCCTGATTGTCATATCCCAGATCCGCGATCTGTGGCTCAAGATGCTCACAATCTTCATACAGATCCCAGTACTTGCGTCGCGCCACGTAAGGATCGTGTGGGTGCGTGAAGCTGACGGTCACACACCAGGGGCGATCATCCTTGCCGCGTGCAAGGTCATATAGCTTGGCCTTGGCGTTATAAGCGACCTCGTCATCATATTCCATCTGGTTGGAAATCTCGGCAATGCCTGCCCCAGTGACCGAGCCCATATTGTGATACCACCAGTCGATGCGCTCACCGGGTTTACGATAATCCGGCGTCCAACCGAAATCTGCCGGGTAGATATCAGTAGTCAGACGATCTTCGAACCCGTGCAACTGGTCTGGGCCAACAAAGTGCATCTTGCCGGACAAGCAGGTGTAATATCCTGCACGACGAAGGTGGTGGGCATAGGTCGGGATATCGCTGCTGAACTCGGCGGCGTTGTCATAGACGCCAGTGCGCGATGGCAGTTGACCCGACATAAAGCTCGCACGTCCCGGAGCACAGAGCGGCGAGGCAGTGTAGGCATTTGCGAAACGCGTTGATCTTGCCGCCAGCTTCTTCAGGTTCGGCGCATGCAACCATTCTGCAGGACCGTCGGGGAAGAGGGTCCCGTTGAGCTGATCCACCATCAGGATCAGAATATTCGGCTTTGTCATTTTTCGGCCTCTAGGAAAACTCTCAGTACCCGCAGCGCATGGGTGACTGCCCGCTGCGGCTCTTGTGGGGAATTCAGTGCAGAGTGGATGTACAAACCATCGATCAGCGCGATCATACCTTCGGCAGCCTCGCTCGGGTCACTCATATGTGGGCGCAACGCATGGATCAGGTTCGAGCGGATGCGTGCCTGATAGATTTGCCAGAGCCTCAGCGCATCATCGTTGGTTTGCGCCAAAACATAAAAAGTCATCCAAGCTGCGATAACATCCGGTGTGAAACATGATGGCGCGAAACAGGCGCGAATGATGGCCTGTGCGCGCTCTTCCGGATCTGCCGTGCTGAGTTGTGCGCGCGCTTCAGATCCAAAATCCGTCAGGATACGCCGCATCGCGGCTAGGAATATCTGTTCTTTGCCCCCAAAGTAATGATGCGCCAATGCACTGGACATACCTGCGCGTTTGGCGATCTGGCTAACGGTGACATCAAGGGATTTTTGCGCGCCAAGCTCGGCGATCGTCGCCTTGACGATCGCGTCCCGCCGGATCGGCTCCATTCCGAGTTTTGGCATCTTCGCCTCTTCGCCATACCTGAGTGCAAGGAAGGCTAAGCGGTTTTTATTGACTCGTCAATCAATAACGGTTCTTGGTTTCGCCGGTGGGGTCTCAGAACCTTGCGGCGGTGTGCCGCCACGGCTCAGCACGGCTTCACGCCAGGTGATGAAGCTGACGGCAGCCAGGATCAGAGTGCCTCCTGCAATTACCCAGATGTCGATGCGTTCATGGAAGGCCAAAGCGCCGAGCAAAGTGGCCCAGATCAGCTGCAGGAACGTCACCGGCTGGGTCACGGCCACCGGGGCAGCCTGCAATGCAAGCGTCATGAAATAGTGCCCCGCAGTCGCAAAGCTGGCGACGATGAAAAGTATACCAAGATCGCGCAGGCTGGGCGGCTCCCAAACCGCAACGGCGAAAGGGATAAGCGCGATGGTGACCCATATCGAAAGATGGGCAACAACGGCTGAGGGACGGATATCACGGACCATGACTTTGGCAAGCAGATAGGAACCACCAAGCGCTAGTGCAGCCCCCAGCATCGCTATGTGACCGGGCAATATCTCGCGAAAGCCCGGGCGCAGGATGATCACTACTCCAATCACAGCAACACCAATCGCGGCGATACGACGAAAAGCTAGCTTTTCACCCAAGAACAGTGCCGCACCCACCGTGACGTAGATAGGTGTCATGTAATTCATCGCGGTCACCTCGGCGAGGGGGATGCGCGTCATCGCAAAAAACCAAAGTATGACGGCGATGGCGTGGACCATTCCGCGTAGTCCAAACAGCGTTAGATTGCGCGGGGTCAATGGAGTTCCGAGGATCGCCCGGATTGCGGGCAAAAGAAACACCAGACCCAGGACATAGCGCAAGAATGCCGCTTGAATGGGGTTCATGCTGGTTCCCAGCACCTTCACCAGCGCATTCATGCCCACAAAGGACAGCCCGGCCGCAAGCATCCAAAACATGCCAACAAGCGGGCGGTGCTGATCATTAGGTGAGGTCATACAAACGGTTGAACACCGAATTCTGATCCGGGACAACCCTTCACATGATAACAAGTTTCAACGCGATCATAAGCATCACGATTCCGATGATAAAATCAAGAATCTGCCATGCGCGCGGGCGTGCAAAAATCGGTGAAAGCACTCTGGCACCGTAGCCGAGCGAAAAGAAGAAAACGAAACTCGAAGTCATCGCCCCTATCGCAAACCCCATGCGATCTGAATATTGGGCCGATATCGACCCGATCAATACGACCGTATCCAGATATACATGGGGGTTGAGCCAAGTGAAGGCCAGCACGGTCAGCATGGCCGCACGCAGGCTGGTGCGCTGCCCTGTTGCGGTATCCATCACCGCCCCACCTTGCCAGGCAGACCAAAAACTTCGTAGGGCGTACCAAATCAGAAACACTGCCCCACCATAGCGCATCACCGTTTCAAACCACGGCGCGGCCTGAGCCAGGGTGCCGAACCCTGCAACACCCGCCCCGATCAGTATCGCGTCAGACACTGCGCAGGTCAGGCACAGTGCAAAGACGTGCTCGCGCCGCAGGCCTTGGCGCAGAACAAAGGCGTTCTGAGCGCCTATCGCCAATATAAGGCTAAAACTCAGGGCAAACCCGGCAATCATTGATGGGAACATGCAGCCTCCTGTCGATGCTCGTTGACTACATGGCCGGTGTGAATCTATCAAATTAATGATGATTACCCAGATTAAGTAACTCTAATGCTCCTCGATCCTCATCAGCTATCAGCATTGGCGGCGATTTTGCGACACGGCAGCTTTGAGGCCGCAGCCGCAGAGCTATCCGTCACCCCGTCGGCTATTTCGCAGAGGATCAAGGCGTTGGAGGATCGTGTTGGTGCGGCTCTCATTCATCGCGGCACCCCATGCATCGGCACTCCGGCGGGTCTGCGGATCGCCCGTCATGCCGAAGATATCGGCCTGTTGGAGGCAAAGCTGGCGCGAGAGCTGACTTTGGATCAGCGTGAAGGTCCGGTGCGGGTTCGCGTCGCGCTACCGGCTGACAGTCTGGCCACATGGTTTATCGACGCGATGGCGCGCGCCGAAGACATACTGTTCGACCTTGTAATTGACGATCAGGACCATTCGGCTGACTGGCTGCGGCGTGGCGACGTAAGTGCGGCGATAACGGTGGGTGGTCAAAACATTACCGGATGCGATGCCATTGCGTTGGGCACTTTGCGCTATTTGCCGACCGCGAGCCCCGGCTTCATGCAACGGTGGTTTTCTGATGGGGTTTCCGCCAAATCCCTGGCACAGGCCCCCTGCTTGACCTTTAACCGCAAGGATAATCTGCAGAAATCCTGGATATATGCCCAGACAGGCAGCCGTCTTTCGCCACCGTCTCACTTTCTGCCGTCCACAAACGCCTTTGTTGACGCGGCAATCGCCGGTTTAGGATGGGGTATGAACCCCGAAAGCCTTGTAAGAAGAGCGATCGCAAACGGGCAGATTTGTGAAGTAATCCCCGATGCGCCGCTCGATATCGAACTGACCTGGCAGATCGGGCGCGTCCTTGCCCCCGCCCTTGCACCCTTGACCCAAGCGGTACGCCGCGCGGCAACGCAGCAACTGATCGCACCGGCAGCACATTAGGCCTGCGACTCTGAAGCCTTTTGCGGTTTCGCGATGCGGTAACAGCTAAATGCCGCCCAGATGCTGGCCAGCACGATAAACACGATGGCAG
This sequence comes from Ruegeria sp. C6, assembly GCF_056537625.1. Lineage (NCBI taxonomy): Bacteria > Pseudomonadati > Pseudomonadota > Alphaproteobacteria > Rhodobacterales > Roseobacteraceae > Ruegeria > Ruegeria sp. C6. The sequence goes on from NZ_JBQFRW010000003.1 coordinate 208,872, forward strand.
CGGCAACCTCGTGCATATGTGCAACCGCAGCCAAAATTGCAGACAGTGCAACGGCAGCGAGTCTGCAGATGGATTTGATGGCTGCTGCGCCCTGAATACGTTGTTCCTTGGGCGCAACATCTAAAAAATACAGCTGGCGCGCACTGGAAATTCCAGTTGTCGCCACCGAGACGACAAACAGGGCAATCGCGTGCAAGTGAACTTCGTGATCGATACCGGCATAGTGGAACGCCAACAAAACGATCCCTGTCACTGCGACCAACAAGTTGCCCGCGACCATCACGGTACGGTGTGATTTCATGTTCACCAGTTGCCACAAGGGCGCCGAGACCAGATAGCCGGACGCGGATGAGATGATCATGGCCGTCAAACCCTTGGCCGAGTTGTGATGTGCCTCGGCAGCGATGAGCGCAAAAAACGGAACCGACAGCGACACGACAACCAAAGGAAGCCGCAGAGCCATATAGCGCCGGAACCATGGCTGTTCGAACATACTTACGATTCCGGAGATGATGTTCTGCAGCGATTGACGTCCTGCACCTTTAGGTTTTCCATTACCGGACTCATCGGGGGCGATCTCGGCCATGCCGAGAATGCATAATGCTGAAAACAAGAAAAACACGACCGAGGCCGCAATCACCGCGGAATGCCGCGAGAATGGCGGGTACTCTTTCGTGATCTCGTGTATCAGCAACACCAAGCCGATGGCACAAAGACCTCCCGCGCCCAATTGGAGATAACGGATAACCATCCGGGATTTCGATTTCAGATGATCGCCCAACAAGTCAGACAGCATCAGGGATTGGCTTTCTTCAATAAGCCCAATCATGAAAAAGGCGATCACAAAGGCAATGGCCGTCAATGAGACACTGCCGGTGGCCGCGATCAAAAGAGCCATCAGAAGGCAACCACCAATTCCGATCTCGGTCAGGGCAATCCCGCGTTTCTTCCGCGCCTGCGCAGCAATGGAGCGGGCGAAAAACACGTCCGAGATCATGCTGCCAACCATGCGGATCGACACCAATGCACCGGCAAGGAACATCGGTAACTCCAGCGAGACCGCAAGGAATGGCAATACGATAGACGGGCTGCCCAAAGTCCACGCCACCTGGGAAAGGATACTTTGGCTAGCCAGAACCGGGACATTTCGTCGGGCCGGATCAGTCGATTTACTCGCCATTTGCGATGCTCTGCATGATGTGCCTACGGTTGCCTTTCAGGTCCTTCAGCCTCAATGATCTGAGTTTAATCGCAAGAGGCTTCAGGACCAAGGCTTGTGTAAGACGCGCAACTGCAACAGAAAAACCCGGCCGCTAGGCCGGGTTTGGTTCATCTGGCGTTTGTCCGATACATCAGAGCTGCGCCATAACCTCGTCGGTCGCTTCGAAGTTAGTGGTCACGCGCTGAACGTCGTCGTCGTCTTCCAATGCATCCACCAATTTCATCAGCTTTTGCATGTCTTCCAGACCCAACTCGGTCGTCGTTGTCGGCTTCCAGACCAGCTTGGTGGATTCGGATTCGCCCAGCGCCTCTTCCAGCGCGTTTGACACATCGTTCAGATCCGTATCTGCGCACCAGATGATGTGACCGTCATCCGAGCTTTCGACATCCTCTGCCCCGGCCTCGATCGCGGCTTCGAAAATCGTATCCGCATCGCCTGCGTCTGCCTGATACACAACTTCGCCCTTGCGGTCGAACATGAACCCGACCGAGCCGGTTTCACCCAAGTTTCCACCATTCTTCGAAAAGGTCGAACGAACAGTCGAGGCGGTACGGTTCCGATTATCGGTCATCGTTTCAACAATCACGGCCACACCGTTGGGACCATAGCCCTCATACCGGATTTCTTCGTATTCATCGCCCTCGCCTGCTACGGACTTCTTGATCGCACGGTCGATCACGTCCTTGGGCACCGAATTCGACTTGGCCTCTTTCACCGCCAGACGCAGGCGCGGGTTCTTGTCGGGATCGGGGTCGCCCATCTTGGCGGCGACCGTGATCTCTTTCGACAGCTTGGAAAACAGTTTGGACCGCGCGGCGTCCTGACGTCCCTTGCGGTGTTGGATATTGGCCCATTTGGAGTGGCCTGCCATGGTGCGTCCTCGTCATCGTGATTGCGTGTTTGGCGCTCATATAGACGTTTGCGGGGCAAAGGATCAAGAGAGCGGCTTGCCCTGTCTTCGCCCGTGACTATGGTGGCGGTATGACGACAGATCAGATCATTCTTTTTTCCCTTTTCATCGCCGTTTTCGGAATGCTGCTCTGGGGGCGTTTCCGCTATGACCTTGTAGCATTTACCGCCTTGATGATCGCGGTCACGCTGGGTGTGGTGCCCGTTGACAATGCCTTTGCCGGGTTCGGGCACCCGGCCACGATCATCGTGGCGTTGGTGCTGGTGGTTTCTGCCGGTCTGGTGCGCTCGGGTGCAGTGTTCATGATCACGCGCACGCTGGTCGATGCATCGCGCGGATTGGGCGCGCATATCGCGCTAATGGGCGGCATCGGGGCGATCCTGTCAGCCTTCATGAACAACGTCGCGGCGCTGGCGCTGCTGATGCCGGTCGATATCCAGACCGCGCGCAAAGCGGGGCGCCCGGTCGGCCTTAGCCTGATGCCGCTCAGCTTTGCGACGATCCTGGGAGGGATGGCCACGCTGATCGGTACGCCGCCAAATATCATCATCGCCTCGATCAGGGCTGAAACGCTGGGCGAACCGTTTCATATGTTCGATTTCGCACCGGTGGGCGGGTTGGCTGCAATTGCAGGGCTGGCGTTCGTCGCGCTGATCGGCTGGCGCCTCATCCCCAATCGCGGCGCGCAGGAAGAAACCTCGGAAGTTTTGGCCGAATACATCGCCGAACTGACGATCCCGCCTGAATCGCCCCATATCGGGAAACGGGTCAGTGAGCTCTATGAGGCCGCCGAGAAATCTGACGTCGCTATCATCGGCCTGATCCGGGACGGAAAGCGACGCTATGGTCGATCAACCCACGCAACCCTGCATGAAGGCGATGCGCTTGTTCTGGAAGCTCGCCCCGAAGCGCTGGATGAGTTCCGCGCCGCGCTCAATCTGGATTTCTCGGACGCCCGTCGGCAGGAGGTTTTGACTGCCGAAGGCGAAGGGCTGGAAGTGGTTGAAGTCGTTGTCCCCGAAAGCGCGCGCATCACTGGGCGAACTGCACAGGCGTTAGGACTGGCCTGGCGACAGAGTACAGTCCTGATGGGCATTTCACGCCAAGGGCGCCGGATCACCAGCCAGGTTCGCAAAACCGAGGTCGAGCCCGGCGACATCTTATTGCTGCTGTGCCCGCGCGACCGAGCACCCGATGTCACTGAGTGGCTCGGCTGCCTGCCCTTGGCCGAGCGCGGCTTGAATGTAACCGCGAATGAGAAAGCCTGGCTTGCCATCGGCCTATTTGCGGCTGCCGTGTTGGCGGCCAGTATCGGGCTGATCTATCTGCCGATCGCACTGGGGTTCGTGGTCGTAGCCTATGTTCTGACTAAGATCATGCCGATTGCGGATATCTACAACCACATCGAATGGCCGGTGGTTGTATTGCTGGGGTCAATGATCCCACTGGGCAGCGCGCTTGAAACCTCGGGCGGAACCGAGTTGATCGCCAACGCCTTGATTCAGCTGACCAACGGCCTGCCCGCCTGGGCAATCCTGACCGTACTGATGGTCGTGACGATGACCCTGTCCGATGTGTTGAACAACACAGCCACCGCCATTGTCGCGGCCCCTGTTGGCATTCAGATGGCGCGCACGCTTGAGGTGTCGCCCGATCCATTTCTGATGACGGTGGCCGTTGCGGCGTCTGCCGCGTTTTTGACACCCATCGGACACAAGAACAATACTCTGGTGCTTGGTCCCGGAGGATACCGCTTTGGCGATTACTGGCGCATGGGGTTGCCGCTGGAAATCCTGATCATCGCGGTCTCGATCCCCGCGATCCTTGTGTTCTGGCCGCTTTGATGGCTAAAGGCTGCCTATGAAACGCTTTCTGATCCTGCAACTGCGCCCGGAAACCGATGCATCGGATGCCGAATATGCCTCGATACTGGACAAAACCGGGCTGAGCCCTGCGCAAACTCATCGCATCCGGCTGGATTGCGAAGACCTGCCCGAAGGGCTGGATGTCGTCGATTACGCTGGTGTCATCGTGGGTGGGGGTCCCGGCTGCGTCAGTGACGATCCGACCACCAAATCCGCGCTGGATGCAAAGATCGAAGGCGCGATCATGAGACTGATGCCCCAGATCACTGCGAAAGATCACCCGTTCATGGGCTGCTGCTATGGCTTGGGTATTCTCGCCGTACATTTGGGCGGAGATGTCAGCAAACGGCAATTTGGCGAACCGGTCGGACCGTCCGACTGCCGTCTGACAGAAGATGGCGCTCAAGACCCCTTGACCGCAGGCCTAAAGCCGAAATTCGAAGCGTTTGTGGGACATAAGGAAGCCGTACAGCTACTGCCGGATGGCTGCGTTCATCTGGTAGCGTCTGACCCCTGCCCGTTTCAGATGATCCGCTGGGGGCAGAATGTCTATGCCACCCAATTCCACCCCGAAGCGGACGCCAAAGATTTTGAACAGCGGATCAACATCTACAAGGACCACGGCTATTTTCCGCCGGAGGATGCGCAAAGCTTGATCGATATGTGCCATGCCGCAGACGTTACGGAGCCGGGTGAAATCCTGCGCCGGTTTGCTCAACGCTACGGGTGACCCAACGGCGTTGTTGCCTGATCTACGACCCCTCGCATAGGCTGGCCCGAATGACTTTGGGAGGAGTTGTTCTTGGACCTGCTTATCAACGTTGGCCTGCCCATTTCGCTGGCCATTATCATGTTGTCACTGGGGATCGGGCTAGAAGCCGCCGATTTCCGCCGGGTTTTGGCGCGGGGGTACCCCTTCGCCATTGGCGCCATCAGTCAAGTTGTGCTGATACCATTGGCTGCCTTCGCGACGGTCACTCTGTTCGGACTGCCCGCTGAAATCGCCGTGGGTGTCATGCTTTTAAGCTTTTGCCCCGGTGGGGTCACCAGCAACATCCTAGCAAAGTTTGCCAAGGGTGATGTGGCGCTGTCGGTCAGCCTGACAGCGGTGATCAGCCTGCTGTCCATCGTGACCGTCCCCATTCTGGCCGCATGGTCCATAGATCATTTCATGGGCGAGGCCGCACCCAAAGTTTCGATCAGCGCATTAGCCACCGCGCTGTTCCTGATCACGACCCTACCAGTCGCCATTGGTGTCGCCATACGTCACTTTGCAAGGGGGTTCGCCATTCGGGTCGACGGCCCGCTTTCGACGCTCGCATCGATACTGTTCGTGCTGATCGTCGCGGCGGCACTGGCCGGAAACTGGCAGTTCTTCATCCAAAACCTCAGCTCGATTGGGGCAGCTCTGATCGCGTTGAACGTTGCGCTGTTGCTGATCGGTCTGGGGCTGGCACGCATCGCCAATCTGACATGGAGTGAGGCGAAAACGATCTCGGTCGAGACTGGCATTCAGAATTCGGCGATGGGAATTACGCTGGCAGCTTTGATCACCGGCACCACGACCGGCTTCAGCCCACTTGCCGTTCCTGCCGCCGTTTATGGTATCACGATGTATGTGGTCGTAACCCCCTTCATCCTTTGGTTCCGCAGCCGCTGACAGGACATTCGATGACCAATAACACCGCAGATGCGATCGTGATCGGAGGCGGCCTTGCGGGCCTCTCGGCGGCGGCCGAATTGGGCGACCGGGGCAAGCGGGTGATCGTGCTGGATCAGGAGCCCGAGCATTTTCTGGGTGGACAGGCGTTTTGGAGCCTCGGCGGCCTGTTCATGGTCGACACCCTCGAGCAGCGCCGCATGGGCATCCGCGACAGCCACGATCTGGCGCTGCGCGACTGGATGGGCAGCGCGCAGTTTGACCGCGACGAAGACAACTGGCCCCGCAAATGGGCTGAAGCCTATGTCGAGTTCGCCGCAGGTGAAATGCGTCCCTGGCTGCATGACATGGGGCTGCGCTGGTTTCCCGTCGTGGGCTGGGCCGAACGCGGAGGGTCTTATGCGGACGGCCATGGCAACTCGGTCCCGCGCTTTCACATCACTTGGGGAACCGGCCCAGGTGTACTTGAGCATTTTATTCGCCGCGTCCGCGCGCATGTCGACGTCGGGTTGATCCAATTGAAGTTCCGCCACCAAGTCAGCCACATCATTATGCAAAATGGTTCTGCCAAAGGCGTATCAGGGGAAGTTCTGGCCGATGACGGCATTCAAAGAGGCGGCAAGACCAACCGGGACGAAGTAGGCGAATTCGAAGTCTATGCCCCTTCGGTTATTGTCACCTCTGGTGGGATCGGTGGGAATTTCGAGATGGTGAGACAGAACTGGCCCCGCGACCGGCTGGGTGAACCGCCCAAAGATATGGTGGCTGGCGTTCCGTTTCATGTCGATGGCCGCATGATCCCGATCAGCGAGAAAGCTGGCGGACATGTCATCAACGGCGACAGAATGTGGCATTACACTGAAGGTGTGCGCAATTGGGATCCGATCTGGCCCGCGCACGGTATACGTATTCTACCCGGCCCAAGTTCGATGTGGTTCGATGCGCGCGGCAATCGCCTGCAACCCCCTTGCCTACCGGGGTTCGATACGCTGGGAACGCTGAAAGAGATCCTGAAAACCGGATATGAATACAGCTGGTTCGTTCTGACCCAGAAGATCATCAAAAAGGAATTTGCACTATCGGGGTCCGAGCAGAACCCGGATTTCACTTCGGGCAGCTGGAAAGAGGTGATCCGTCAGCGCATCCTGTCTGGCACCAAGGCGACTGGCCCGGTCGAGGCGTTCAAGGAAAAGGGCGAGGATTTCGTCGTCGCCAACACGCTGACTGAATTGGTCAGCGGCATGAACCAATTAGGCGGAGGTCTGATAGACGAGACGCATTTGCGCACCCAGATCGAGGCACGGGATTCTCAGGTCGACAATCCGTTTTCCAAAGACGCCCAGATGATGGCCATCCTTGCCGCACGCAATTATCGGGGCGACAAGCTGATCCGGACGGCCAAACCGCACAAGTTCCTCGATCCATCAAACGGCCCGCTAATCGCGGTCAAGCTGCACGTACTGACCCGCAAGACACTGGGTGGGCTGCAGACCAATCTGGACAGTCAGATGATCGGCGCCAATGGACAAATCGTCCCCGGCTTGTTTGCAGCCGGAGAGGTCGCGGGCTTTGGCGGTGGCGGCTATCACGGGTACAACGCGCTAGAGGGCACGTTTCTGGGCGGTTGCATCTTCTCGGGTCGCAACGCAGGAAGGTCCCGCGCAGTGGCCTGATTACTGGGTGCGCACGAATTTCAGTATCGGCTCACCTGCAGCATCGAGCAAAACCATGCTGTCGCCCGCAACGGCATAGTTCGTCACGTTTTGCAGGGCAGCAAAGAACTGATCCTCGACCTCGTCCAGTTCTGGCGGGCACGCCATTAAAGTCGCGGCCATATTGTCTGGAAACTCAAGGCTGTTGCCGGTGATCTCGGCTTGCCCAGAAAACCGGTTGCAACCGCCCGTGCCACCGAACGCACCACCTTGAGCGAAGGAAAGCTGGGGCGGCCGTTTTGTGTCGAGCACGGTTCCACCGATACCGATGGCTGTCCACTCAGTCCCTTCCAGGGGCGCGGGGCTCTGAGCACCGGCCTGCACCAGCACAAGATCAGCCGAATTGCCTTCGCCGTTGGTCAGCACGGGATGGACCGTATCCGTCGTAAACAACAGCTCACCCCCGCGATAGATCGAACCGCGTACGGCATAGGTCATCCCCTCGCGGATCAGCGCGTCATCAAAAGTCAGTTCAAATTCCGAGGGCACTCCGTTCAACGCATAGCGTTGCGCCGCCAGCGTGACCGCTGCCGCATCGGCCCGAGAGATATCCTGCAATTCGACAAATAGCGTCGCATCCGGTGGCAGGGCGATCCGTTCACGGTAGGTTGCCGTGCCAGTGACTGTTCCTGCCGAGCTTTGGCTGCCCAGCAAAGCCAATACGATTGCTCCGGCCACAATGGCCTGCCCGAGTTTTGGAAAAGGCATGATCCCATCCTTTCACATTCATCTTAGGCAAAAAGATTGTGACGATATCGACATTTACAAGGCCCGAAACACCAAGTCGGCGAATCCGTGCCAGTGTTAGAGCGGCCAGATGAGCGGAATAAGAAGCGACGCCAGCAGACCCACAGTCAGGTTCAGCGGCACACCAACTTTCAGAAAATCGGTGAATCTGTACCCACCCGGGCCATACACCATCATGTTGGTCTGATAGCCAATCGGCGTCGCAAAGGATGCCGATGCCGCCACCATCACCGCGACCACCAGCGGGCGCGGATCAATTCCTACAGCCTGAGCCAGAGAGATCGCGATCGGAGTGACCACCACCGCCACGGCGTTGTTCGAAACCAATTCGGTTAGCACCGAGGTCAACAGATATACGGCCCATATGATCAAGAAAGGTGGCAACATGCCAAGCGCCGGTGCGACCGCTTCGACAATCAGTGTAACCGCGCCCGATTTATCGAGCGCAGCCCCAATTGCGAGCATGGAGAAGATCAGGGCCAGCAATCGGCCTTCGACAAATGAGAACGCCTCATCCGCGTCGATACATCGGGTCAGCAAAACCACAGCAACGGCGATGATCGACAACAGCAAAATCGGTGCCACGCCCAACCCCGCCAGGGCGACGATCCCGACCAGCGCACCGATGGCTATGGGCGCATGGCTGCGGCGAAACGCTCGTGCCGAAGGTTGCGTAACATCGACCATATCCATATCGGCGGCCAGCTTCTGGATATCCGCAGGCGAGCCCTCTAACAGCAGCGTATCCCCGACGCGCACGGTCAAAGCATCCAACTGACGCCCGATATTCTGGTTCCTGCGATGAACCGCCAGGACGTAGACACCATATCGGCGACGTAACCGCATCGCACCAAGCGTTCGACCGACCATACGGCAGCCCGGCGTGATCAGAACCTCAACCGTCTTGGTCTCAACAGCTGAGACCTGATCCACGCGCTTGAGTTCCTTGTTGCTTTGAAGACTCAGCAATTCGGTCATCTCGGTGCGCAAAACTACCCTGTCGCCCACTTTCAGCGTCACCCCCTTAAGGTTCCGCCGCAGTGAATCATCGCCTCGGATGACGTCGATCAGGCGCACACCGGGGCGCTTGAACAGCTGAACACCGGTCACTTCGCGGTCGATCAGATTGCTGTCGGGTGGGATAACCGCCTCAGTAAAGAACTTCATCTTGGACCGGTCGCTGAGCATCTCAGCCATGCTGTCACGCTCGGGTAGCAGTCGTGGCGCAATGAAGCGCAGGTACACCATACCGTAGATCACCAGCGCGATGCCCAGCGGGGTAACCTCGAAGATTGAAAACGCCGTCATACCCTGTGCGCGGGCCACACCATCGACCAACAGGTTAGTCGAGGTGCCAATCAGCGTCAGCGTACCCCCAAGGATCGCCGCATAGCTGAGCGGGATCAACAATTTGGACGCCGAAACGTTCAGCGTGCGGGCGATCTGGATAAAGACCGGGATCATTACAACGACAACCGGTGTGTTCGACACCACCGCCGAAGCGACGACGACAAACGCCATCAATAACCCGATGGCAAACCGAGGGTTCACCTGCGCCTGCTTCTGCGCGAGCGAGGTGAAGGCATCAAGCGCTCCGGTGCGCACCAAGGCACCCATGATGATGAACATCGCGCCGATGGTCCACGGCGCGGGATTCGAAAGGACTGCAAGCGCACTTTGATAGGGCAGGATACCGGTTGCCAGCATCAGGGCCGCCCCGCCGATGGCGACAACTTCGGTCGGATAGACCTCGCGCAGAAACATGATGAACATGCCCGCTACGATAATCAGCGCAAGAATTGCGCTGCCCATCTCTGTCAGTTGAAGGAATTGCATTCTTGGTATTCTGTCCGAACCCTGATCTGGCACACGCGCCTAATAGGTAGTTTCACGTATTGCGTGCGGCGGGGCAAGTCTGACGTGCTTTTCAGGGTCTAGACTGCTGCAACCGCCCGCCAACACGAATCATCTGCACGGATTTTGCGCTTCCATCGCGGTCATCGGTTTCGACAAAAACTCCGCTCAAGGTCGCCTCACCGGTCGCAGGCGTAAACCGCGCCTTGGGCATCCCGGTTATGAACCGGCGCATCGGTTCCTGCTTGTCCATTCCGATGACCGAGTCATAGTCGCCGCACATCCCGGCATCGGTCAGATATCCTGTACCGCCCGGCAATACCTGCGCATCTGCCGTTGGAACGTGCGTATGCGTCCCAACCACAAGACTCGCGCGTTTGTCGCAATAATGGCCCATCGCCATCTTCTCGGACGTTGCCTCGCAATGCATGTCGACGATGATCGCCTGCGCCTGGCCGCCGCGTGGGTGCGATTTCAGGATCGGTTCAATGGCCGAAAAGGGATCGTCAAAGGGGCGTTTCATGAAGACCTGCCCTAACACCTGCACCACCAGAACCTTGCGACCGCCCGGCGCGGTGAACAGTCGATGCCCCCGCCCCGGTGCCCCTTTGGCATAATTCAACGGACGCACGATGCGAGGTTCTTTCTCAATAAACTGCAGCATGTCTTTCTGGTCGAAAGCATGATCGCCCAAGGTGATACAATCGGCCCCCGCGTCCAAAAGCAGCTTGGCGTGGTCCCCGCTCAGCCCCATTCCGTTCGAGGCGTTCTCGCCGTTGACAACGACAAAATCCAGCCGCCATTCGTCACGCAGGCGTGGCAGATGCTGCTGGATGGCGGCGCGACCCGAGCGCCCCATGACGTCACCAAGAAACAAAATCCTCATGATTGCGGTCCTAGGGGCTGGAAGTGGCAATAACAAGGCAGAAGCAAACAATCACTCAGCCTGAAGCCTGCCAATGTAAAGGAAATCGCGATCGCGCATAGCGAGGGATAACTTAGAAAGTTAGCACCCGGCTTTCAGTAATCACCATATCGAGTGGTTGATCGGTCGGCTCCAGCGGCAGATGTTCGGCTTCCTGCGCATCAAAGGCAAATCCTATGGCAAGCGTCGGGCGCTTGGCGCGCAACACTTCAAGCGTGCGATCATAGAAGCCGCCGCCATAGCCCAAGCGGCCACCCTTCGCATCAAACGCAACCAGTGGCACGATCAGGATTTCCGGGTCGAAATAGTCATCGATCTCGGGCACTTTCGCGCCGAAGGGTCCATCTTTCAGCATGCCCTCAGGCGTCCATCGAGAGAAGCGCAAGGCCTGCCCTGCGGCCTGAATGACAGGCACGCCCACTGGGCCATATGCAGAAGCCTCGGCCATTGCAGGCAGCGGGTCGATTTCGGTGCGGATCGGCATATAGCCAGACATGGGAACACCGCGATGACCCGCCAGAACCTCGGACAAGCGCCCGGCCGCGCCAGGGATGCGCATATCAAACGCTACCTTGCGTCGCACGAATGCCGCCTTGCGCGCTGTGGCCTTGATTTCGGTCAGATCGGTTGTCTCGTTCACAGTAGCACCACGCTGGCAAGCCCCAGAAAGATGAAGAACCCCATGACATCCGTTGTCGTGGTCACAAAGGTTCCTGACGCCAGCGCCGGGTCAACACCCAGACGGTCCAGCACGACCGGTACTACCGTACCAGCAAAGCCCGCGATGATCATGTTCACGACCAGCGCAGATCCGATCACGACACCCAGCAGCGGGGAGTCGAACCACATCATCCCGACGGTTCCCAACACGATAGCGAAACACAGCCCGTTGAGCATTCCCACCAGTAGTTCTCGCCGGATCACGCGCCCTACGTTCGAGCCGGTCAAGTCGCGTGTTGCCAACGCCCGCACTGCAACGGTAAGTGATTGGGTCCCGGCATTGCCCCCCATCGAGGCGACGATCGGCATCAGGATCGCGAGCGCCACCAGTTGATCAATCGCGGCCTCAAACTGAGAAATCACCAGCGATCCGCAAATCGCGGTAACCAGATTGACACCAAGCCAAGGCAAGCGGCGCCTACTGGTTGCCGCTACACTATCGGACAGAGAGCTTTCATCCGAGACGCCCGCAAGACGCAGCATATCCTCTTCGTATTCTTCGTCCAGGACCACCATCGCATCGTCGATGGTGATGACACCGACCAAACGACCGTCGCCATCCACGACTGGAGCCGAAATCAGGTGATACTGATTGAACGCATAGGCCACGTCCTCTTCATCCTGTTCGACGGGGATGGTGTGGAATTCATCTTCGGCAATGTCCTGCAGCGGCACCTCGCGCCGGGTTGCCATCAACTTGCCCAGCGTGACCTGAGCAACCGGTTTCAATCGCGGGTCAACAAGTATGACGTGATAGAACTGTTCCGGCAAATCGTCGGTGGCACGCATGAAATCGATGGCCTGCCCCACGGTCCAGTGATCGGGCGCCATGACCACCTCGCGCTGCATAAGGCGGCCAGCAGAGTTTTCTGGATAAGATAGGGCTTGCTCTGCCGCGACGCGTTCGGAGTCTTCAAGCGCGCCCAGGATGGTTTCTTGCTGCGGCTCTTCAAGATCTTCCAGAAGGTCAACAACGTCATCACTTTCCATATCCCGAACGGCTTCGGCCAGAACGTCCGGTTTCAGGACATTGATTACTTCTTCCCGAACTGACTCGTCGAGCTCCGACAGGATATCGCCGTCGAACTCTTTGTCATACAGCCGGATCAGGCGCGCACGGTCGTAAGGATTGATCTGTTCCAGAAGGTCAGCGATATCGGCCGCGTGCAGCGGCTCCATCAGCTCAATCAGCTTGGCGCGATCTTCGACATCAACCGCATACAGGATGGCTGCAACGGTTCGCGGGTCCAGCGCATAGGCGTCTTCGTCACGGGGCTGATCGGGTCTGGCTTCGTCGTTGCCTGTCGTCATGCGCTGCCCCTCTATCTTGTCGATTGCCCCTAGATAGAAGAAGCAGCTACCGGAAAACAATGACAATGGTCCAATTTACCCGCATCTTTCGCGCCCCTATGCTGGTTGGCGGTCCAAAACAGGCGGAGAACAGAACAAATGGCGCAAAAGACGCTTCTGAAGGGACGTGTGCTTAGCTTCAACGGATCACCGTTCGAAGGTGAGCCCACCGATGCGACCAAAATTCACCAAGCCGTCCTGATCGAAGATGGCCGCATCGCGGCACTGGGCCAGTCGTCCGACCTGTCTGACGCGCATCCCGAAGCCAACATTAAGGATTATGGCGATCAGCTGATCATGGCGGGATTTGTGGATTCTCATGTCCACTATCCGCAGACGGCGATGATCGCGAGCTGGGGAAAGCGGCTGATCGATTGGCTGAACAGCTACACGTTCCCTGAAGAGATGAAGTTTGACGACCCCGCCTATGCCGCTGAAATTGCAAACAGATATCTAGACCTAACCGCAGCCCATGGCACCACAACCATGTGCAGCTTTTGCACCATTCATCCAGAGAGTGTTGATGCCTTCTTTACCGCCGCGCAGGCGCGTGGGCAGCGGGTCGTCGCGGGTAAAACCTGCATGGATCGCAATGCGCCTGAGGGGCTGCGAGATACTGCACAAACCGGATACGACCAGTCCAAAGCTCTGCTTGAAAAGTGGCATGGGGTTGATCGCATATCTTACGCCATCACTCCACGATTTTCGCCGACATCGACGCCAGAACAGCTGGAGGCGATGGGCGCGCTTTGGGCCGAGCATCCCGACTGCCTGATGCAAACCCATCTGAGCGAACAGACCGATGAGATCGAATGGGTCCGATCCCTGTTCCCCGACGCGCGCGACTATCTGGACACCTATGAGCAGTTTGGGCTGCTGGGTGGAAATGGCCTTTACGGGCACGTGATCCATCTGGAAGAGCGGGAGCGCGATCGTCTGCGCGAGGTAGATGCAGCTCTGATCCACTGCCCCACATCAAACACGTTTATCGGCTCTGGCCTGTTTGACATGAATGGTCTGATCCACTCAGGGCACCGCGTGGGCTTGGCCACCGACACCGGAGGCGGCTCAAGTTTTTCAATGCTGCGCACAATGGCTGCGGCCTATGAGATTGGTCAATTGCGAGGCCATCCCTTGCACCCCTCGCAATTGCTTTGGCTTGGAACGGTGGGATCGGCTCGTACCCTGCGGATGGATGACCGTATTGGCAACATCGCCGTGGGCATGGAGGCCGATCTGGCGGTGCTGAACCTCGCATCGACGCCTGCTATCGCCCAGCGCGAAGCTCATGCTGATGATCTTTGGGAAGCGGTGTTCCCGACCATTATGATGGGTGATGACCGTGCCGTAACCGATACCTGGATCGCCGGACGAGCTGTTTCTGGTCGATAGGAATGGGCCTATGGCCCATGCCTCCGGCGGAGGTATTTTTAGCCAGATGAAGAGCGGATCCGCTATTCTGCCAGCGCGCGTGCCAGACGATTCTGGGTTTCTATGACCCTTGGCAGGTCGATCGTAGCGATCTGACTGTTACGAACAATCTGGCGTCCCTCGACAAAGAGGTGTTTGACACGCGTTGGTCCGGCCAGAAGGAGCGCAGCGGGGTCCCAACTGCCTGCACTTTCAATTCCTTGCGCGTCCCAAATGGCAATATCAGCTCGTTTACCGGGCATAAGCCGGCCGCAATCGGGCCGATTCAACACATCCGCCCCGCCTCGGGTGGCGATCTCAAGCGCCTCACGGGCCGACATGGCGTCAGCGCCGTTTGCGACTCGTTGCAGCAGCATGGACTGGCGCGCCTCGGCCATCAGATTGCCGCTGTCGTTGCTGGCTGATCCATCCACACCCAACCCGACTGGCACGCCTTGATCACGCATTTTTCGGACTGGCGCGATACCTGAACCAAGACGACAATTGGAACATGGACAGTGCGCAACGCCGGTTCGGCTACGTGCGAACAGGTCAATCTCGGCGCCATCCAGCTTGACACAATGAGCGTGCCAGACATCCGAACCGGTCCAGCCTAATTCTTCGGCGTATTGGCCGGGTCTACATCCGAACTGATCTTGAGAATAGGCTATATCCTCATCGTTCTCCGCCAGATGGGTGTGCAGCATCACACCTTTGTCGCGCGCCAACAGCGCGGCATCACGCATCAAGTCTCGGCTAACCGAGAACGGCGAACATGGCGCCAAACCAACGCGACACATCGAACCCTCAGATGGGTCGTGATAGGCATCTACTACGCGGATCATATCCTCCAGAATAGCCCGCTCGGATTCGACCAGAGCATCAGGAGGCAGTCCACCATCACTTTCGCCAATGCTCATAGCCCCACGCGTGGGATGAAAACGCAGCCCCAGCTCTGACGCTGCATGGATCGTGTGTTCAAGCCGCGCGCCATTGGGATATAGGTAAAGGTGGTCAGAGCTAAGCGAGCAGCCGGACAGTGCCATCTCGGCCAATCCGATCTGGGCAGATATAAACATCTCGTCAGGACCAAAGCGGGACCAGATGGGATAGAGCGTTCGCAACCAACCAAACAGCAATGCGTCCTGCCCGCCGGGAACCGCGCGGGTTAGCGATTGGTAGAGATGGTGATGGGTGTTCACCAGACCGGGGGTCACAACACACCCAGTGGCATCATGTATTTCGCCATCGCTCGTAAGGCGCTGGCCAATCTGGGCAATCTTACCATCCCGAACCAGCAGATCAGCGCCTGCAAGCTCTTGCCGATCATCATCCATCGTCAGGATCATATCGGCGTTACGGATCAGAAATTCTGTCATTTTCGCACTCCCGCATACTGCCCGTCTCATGCATGGAGTGATGGGCTGGTGGAAAACGGGCATAAGAACCAGCCGTGATCAGTTTAAAGTCGCAAAGAAGGGTCGGCAACCCGTTTAGTATTGCTTCAGAATTTCTAGCGCTGCCGCATGAATCTCAGTATTGGCTGCAGCGAGCGCACGCCCACCATTATGAGCCGGATTACCCTGCCAATCCGTCACAATACCACCCGCGGCCTCGATCACCGCGATTGGGGCCTGGATATCGTAGGAATTCAATCCGGCCTCGACCACTAGATCGGTTTGACCTGCAGCGAGCAACGCGTAGGCATAACAGTCCATCCCATAGCGTGTCAGCTTCGTTTTCTGAGAAACCGCCTTGAAGGCGGCGGCCTCGACCGCGCTGCCAACCTCCGGGAAGGTGGTGAAGATGATCGCCTGGTCCAGAGATCGAGTGTCACGCGTCCCCAGTTCGGTGCGTCCCAAAGGGCCTTTGACAAAGGCGTGCTCTTTATCTCCGATAAAACGTTCGCCGATATAGGGCTGATCGATCACACCAAGCTTCGGTCCAGTCTCATCGCTTAGGGCGATCAGAACACCCCATGTGGGCGTACCACTTATGAAACCGCGCGTGCCATCAATTGGGTCCAGCACCCAAACTCGTCCGGTAGTTCCCTCGGAATGACCGAACTCTTCCCCCAGGATACCGTCCTCAGGCCGGTGATCAGCCAGCACCCTACGCATTGCTTTTTCTGCTTCGCGATCAGCGGCTGTCACCGGATCAAAACCGGCATCGAGTTTGTTGTCTGTCTTCAGGTTAGATTGGCGGAAAAACGGAAGAATGGCCGCCCGCGCAGCGTCGGCCATTTCTTCGGCAATCTCTAGATCGCTTCGTAGGGTGTTTTGCATTGCTTACCCGTGCGCCCCACACCCCGCGAAGTCAAGCGCTTGTATCAGGCGACGTCGCTCAGCACGCGTGCCAGTTCAAACAGGCGGCGACGCTGGTTTTCCGGGATCGCATAATACGAGCGAACAAGATCAAGCGCTTCTTTGTCACCCATCAAATCCGCAGGAACCGATTTCTTGTCTGCATCCGACTTCTGAGCCTCTTCAAGACCCTCGAAGAAAAAGCTGACGGGAACATCCAACGCTTCAGCAATGTCCCACAAACGCGATGCGCTTATCCGGTTGGCCCCTGTTTCGTATTTTTGGATTTGTTGAAACTTGATACCAACTTGCTGCGCCAACTGCTGCTGAGTCATGCCAATCAGCCAGCGGCGATGCCGGACGCGTTTGCCCACATGGACATCGACGTGATGGGTCATTGGTAGTCTCCTTTACACAAACACCTGTCCGGGAAACCGCGACAGCAGCCATCGCCGCTTAGTTAGCGGGTCGCTGCTTAAGAACTCCCTAATTCGGATCGTGCCCCCCGAACAGCACCATAGTACAATATTGCCGCAATCCGTTATTTTTTCAAGCTGGTTGAATCAGAGAATTCGAACAGTGGTTTGTGGTTGTACGGCCAACATAGAGATTAATAGTTTCTAAATGGGAAACAGTTGATCCACCCTATTCAGTTTAACGCTGTGAAGATTGCGAATGGAATTGACAAACGGCCAAGCCAAACGGCCTATGGCGACAAAAGAGCGGAGACCAATGATGCAGGCATTTCGTATCGAGACCAAAGGGGCACCCGCTCAGCTATGCGAAACACGCGAAGTACCGCTGCAAGAGAACCAAGTTCGTATCGCAATCCGCGCCTGCGGCCTGAACTTCGCAGACCTTCTGATGCAGAAAGGCACGTATCAGGATACTCCCGAAGCGCCGTATACACTGGGCATGGAGATCGCGGGGATTGTCACCGAAATTGGAAACAATGTCGCGCATTTGAAACTGGGTGATCGCGTTGCGGTTTATTCCGGCCAGGGTGGGTTGGCCGAATCAGGCGTTTTTGATGCAGACCGGGCTATTCCCCTTCCAGATTCCACAAGTTTCGAAGACGCCGCCGCGATCCAGATCGCCTATGGCACCAGCCACATTGCTCTGGCACACCGGGCGCGCTTGCAACCGGGTGAGACACTGCTGGTCACCGGGGCCGCCGGTGGCGTGGGATTGACCGCAGTTGAAATCGGAAAACTGATGGGGGCGACAGTCATCGCCCAAGCCCGCGGGCATGACAAATTGGCCGTGGCACAAAAAGCTGGTGCAGACCATTTGCTTGACGCAAGCGAAGACCTGCGCGACCGCGTTCTCGCTCTGGGTGGTGCTGACGTGGTCTACGATGCGATTGGTGGAGATGTCTTCAAGGCCGCCTTCCGCGCGACCAACCCGGAAGGCCGCTTGTTACCGATCGGATTTGCGGGAGGTGAGGTGCCTCAGATCCCGGCCAACCATCTATTGGTCAAGAACCTGACCGTGATCGGCGTATATATCGGCGGCTATCTGAATTTCAGACCCGAGATCGTGCGCGACAGCTTCAGCACCTTGTTCCGCTGGCATTCTGAGGGCCGGATAAAGCCTCATATCAGCCACGTCCTGCCCTTGCAGGATGCAGCAAAAGGTTTGGAACTGCTGCGCGATCGCAAATCCACTGGCAAGGTGGTGATCCGCATCAACTCGCCACTTTAAGCGGCTGCGCCGTTGGATGATTGAAATTTTGGCGCAGTAGGTTCGCAAGCTCTGATACGTATTCCTCACGTACCCGCTCGGCACCATAGAGGTTGATGAACTGCACAGGCAAATCCGGCAGAACCCCGGCATGGTCAATCAGTTCCTGATGGCTGGGCTGGGTGCCTTCCAGCAAAACTCCCACAGCCAGATCAGCGCTGACGGTGGCTTCAACGGTGCGGTCGGAATCGCTGTCGATGCTCATATCCCATTCGATTCCCGCATCATCCAGCGCCGCTGTCGCGACTGGGCGAAAAATGCAATTCCGGCAAAACCCCAGCCGCAGAGGCTTTTGGCGCCAGGCAGATCCGTTCAGCGCGCCAACCCAACGCAAAGGCATATGGTGCAGGGTTTCGGCACCTTCGCCCGCACCCGATTCCGTAGTCACAATCAGATCGAAGCTTCCGCGTGCGAACTCTTCTTTCAAGTGCCGCGTGTTGGAAGTGACCAAGTTTACGCTGACCCGAGGAAAGCTGGCATTGAAACGCTTCAACACGCGCGGGATGAACGGATGAACGACGTCATGCGGTACGCCTAGCACGACCTCGCCCTCAAACGCCTGATCCGTCAGCCGCCCGATTACCTCATCATTCAACGCAATTATCCGCCGCGCATAAGCCAGCAACTGCTCTCCGGACGCCGTTAGCGCGATGGTTCGACCGGATCGATCCAGTAATTCCAGCCCCAAAAGCTCTTCCAGCCGCTTGAGCTGCATTGAGACTGCAGATTGTGTGAGGTGAAGAAATCCAGCGGCACGCGTCACGCCTCCATGGTCAGCAACAGCTACGAAAGACCGCAATGTAGTGATGTCCAAATTTCGCATGTTCAAGATTCCTTATGAGACTCGTCATAAACATTCATTTCCAAAATATGTCAGACTGCTCCATATAGATCAAGGAAATTGATTGAAGCGCTATGTTTCATCAAACAATCAGGAAAGGGCAATGATCATGACCCATATAGCCATCTCAACTCATCGTCGCATCAAGCGTAAGGCGATTGGTGCTCGGATACTTGACCTGTTTAACCTCGCTCGTCAGCGGCGCGCCCTCGCCCAGCTTGATGATGATGCACTGAATGACATCGGCGTTTCACGCAAAGACGCGCGTAACGAAGCAGAGCGCCCGTTCTGGGACGCGCCCGACAGCTGGCACAAACATCTGTATTAATTCGAAAATACCGGCGGCTTGAGGGATTTAGCGACCAAGCCGCCGGTTTTTTGGCGACAGTTGCAAAAATTGCCGACAGTTTTGCTGAGTTTCAGGCTTAAAACCCTTGAAACGAGGGCCACACTCTCCGATATTTACCTGGAAACCGGCTCGCATCCGTGGGCTGCGAACAGAATATTGAAGGGAGACCCCTATATGGCACAATTCGACACGATCCGGACGGCGTCCGGCGCGCGCGCTGCCGAGATAGACGAGGGCCTGCGCGCCCATATGAACAAAGTCTACGGCACGATGTCCGTAGGCATGCTGATCACATTTGCCGTGGCATGGGCCGTGGGCTCGAGCCCGCAACTGCTGTCGATCTTCCGTGATCCGGTCACGCTGAGCCCCAATATCCTGGGCTGGATCGTGATGTTTGCACCTTTGGCGATGGTGTTTGGCTTTGGCGCTGCGATCAACCGGCTGTCTGCATCTGGCGCACAGCTGTTTTTCTATGCATTTGCAGCCGTCATGGGCCTGTCGCTGAGCTGGATCTTTGTTGCCTTTACAGGCATTTCGATCGCGCAGGTATTCCTTGTGACTTCGATCGCGTTTGCAGGTCTTTCGCTGTACGGTTATGTGACCAAGAAAGACCTGTCCGGCATGGGTACTTTCCTGATGATGGGCGTTATCGGCCTGATCGTCGCGATGGTTATCAACATCTTCCTGCAGTCGCCTGCGATCATGTTCGCAGTGTCGATTCTGGGTGTGCTGATCTTTGCCGGCCTGACCGCCTATGACACGCAGAAGATCAAAACCACCTATCTGCAGATGGCTCATGCGGGCGATCAGGAATGGCTTGGCAAAGCGGCGATCATGGGTGCATTGAACTTGTATCTGGACTTCATCAACATGTTCATGTTCCTGCTGCAACTTCTGGGCAACAGAGAATAAAACCGCTTCCAACAGAATACAGAAATCCCCGCTTGGCACTCCGCTAAGCGGGGTTTTTTTATGTTGCTCTTCAAAAGCCCATACCAAGCCTTGGTGAAATCGCATGATGTTCCGACCAGTTTCTTTTGCCTCCACAAATATTACACGCCCTCATAGCCGGATAGTCGCCCGTATTTACGCATAGTTCTCATGCTCGACTCACCGATTCCCATCAAAGCTCGGCGAACAATGATCAGCGTGCAGTTACTGTAGCAGTTGGCAGTCATCCTTCTTGGCGCAACCCTAATTTTGCACCACTCTGAAAGCCGCATTTGCAAGTTAGCATGTGCGTTCATCAGCGCCTTTCGCCATTGGTACGTTCGTGTACTTGGTCGATCCAATCAAAGAATTTCATAATTTTGATTGCCGAAACCGGTTTCGGAGAAAACAAATAGAAGAATGATGACGAATCCAAGTCTCCAGCAACCGCAGTCTCGCCCCCGGAGTCATTCTGGCCCCGGCAGGGTAAAACTGGATCAATTGGCCGATCATCTTGGGCTTTCTAAGAGCACGGTGTCCCGCGCCCTGAATGGATATACCGACATCTCGGAATCCACGAGAAAGCGCGTTCAAACCACCGCGCGAAAGATGGGCTATCGCCCACTCAGCCATGCGCAGGCGATACGAACCGGGCGGGTGCGCGCCATTGCCATGGTCATCAACAGCGAAGAACCAGACCGGCATAACCCATTTCTTCAGGACTTTCTGGCCGGAGCATGCGAAGCGGCGAGCGCATCCGACTGGACGATGACGATTTCTACGGCGAAGTCCGAAAAAGATATGCTTGATGTATTGGGGCGGCTTGTCGAAGAGCGCAAAGCCGATGGATTCATTCTGCCCCGGACCGAGGTCGACGATGCGAGGGTGAAATACCTGCAAGAGTTGAAGGTTCCCTTCATCATGTATGGCCGCACGGGGTATGGGCAGGCGGACTGGCAGGATGAGACATCCTGGTTCGACATTTCGGGTGAATCTGCAACCCGTGATGCGGTCGGTCGGCTCGTCGATTTTGGCCATACGCGTATCGGCTATGTCGGTAGCGATCCGAAATTCAACTACAGCCATCTGCGCCGTGACGGTTATCTTGAAGGTCTCAAGATCGCGGCCTTGCCTGCCGATCCCGAGTTGATCCGGGAAGGTGCTCGTACGCGCGAGGAGGGTGCGGTTGAGGCACGCGCGCTTTTGACGCTGAATCACCCACCTACTGCAATAGTGTTTGCAACGGATCTGGCTGCGCTGGGGTGTTACTCGGTCTGTACAGAACTGGGCCTCGAGGTCGGGCAAGATGTATCAATTCTGGGATATGACGGCATCCCTGAATGCCAATATGTCAGCCCTGGTCTCACCACGTTCAGCGTCGATTCTAAGCGGGCCGGAGAACGCCTTGCGACGATGCTGATCAGTCAGACTCGCGGTGAAGCGCCCGCAGATCTGCGTGAGATTAGTGAGGCCGTTCTGATCGAACGCAATTCCGACGGGCCACCAAGCGTTACAGCCAAGGAACTGGCCCGAAAAATTCAACTTTCAAAAGATCATAACCGGGGAGGAAACCGACTATGAAACTTGCACCTTTAGCATCGCGAATGATGCTTGGAACATCGCTTGCGCTAGTATTGGCGGCGACGTCAGCTCAGGCGGATACGATCCGCTTCTGGACCACCGAAGAACAGCCCGAGCGGCTGGCCAAGCAACAGGAAATGGCTGACCAGTTCAAGGCTGAAACCGGCACCACGGTCGAGGTTATCCCGGTCACCGAAAGTGATCTGGGTACACGCGCCACAGCAGCATTTGCCGCCGGAGACCTGCCAGATGTGGTCTATCATCCGCTGCAATATGCCCTGCCATGGGCTGAAGCGGGCATTCTGGACACCGAAGCCGCCACCGAAGTGATCGAAGAACTGGGCGCCGACACCTTCGCCCCCGGCGCGCTTGGTATGGCGGCGTTCAATGACGAAACCGCGTCGGTACCGGTCGATGGATGGACCCAAATGGTTGTCTACCGCAAAGACCTGTTTGATGAAGCGGGCCTTGAGGCCCCGAACTCATTCGCCAACGTCGTCGCTGCGCTGGAGCAGTTGCACAACCCGCCCGAGATGTACGGTTTCGTTGCTGCAACCAAAGTTGATGAAAACTTCATGAGTCAGGTTTTGGAGCATGTGTTCCTCGCCAATGGCGTGACCCCCGTTGGCGCGGACGGATTCCAGCCGCTGGATGAAGCCAAAACCATAGAGGTATTGGATTTCTACAAGGCGATCTCGAAAGCCTCGCCCCCGGGTGAGCTATTCTGGAAACAATCGCGCGAGCTGTATTTTGATGGCAAAGCAGCGATGATCATCTGGTCGCCCTTCATCCTTGACGAACTGGCCGGTCTGCGCGACAGCGCCCCGCCGACGATCAACGATGATCCGACCTCGCGCGATCTGGCCTCGAAGACCGGTATCGTCACTAACTTCTCGGGCCCATCGAACCCGGATGGCGCGGCTTGGGGTGACGTTCGTTACTTTGGCATCACCAACGACGCCGACACCGACGCGGCGATGGAGTTCGTGAAATTCGCCATGGACGACGGCTATACTCAAACACTGGCCATCGCACCCGAGGGCAAGTTCCCGGTCCGTCGCGGTAATGCTGACAACCCGACCGCGTTCTCGGAAGCATGGGCAGAGCTGCCTGTTGGCGTGGACCGCAAAGCCCCGTTGGGCGAGCTGTATGATCAGGCGATGATCGATGAGATCGTCGGCGGTCTGGACGTGGCGCAGCGCTGGGGCGTTGCTGAAGGCCAGCTGGCTTTGGCGTCCAAAATGATCAACAGCCAGGCAATTAACCGGGTCGTGCGCCAATATATCGACGATGAAATCGATGCCGCCGCTGCAGTGGCCGCAATGAACGACGAGCTCGCGAAGGTTCAGTAACCTTGTGACACATGCAGCGGCGATTACGCCGCTGCACCCAACCCTTCGAGGTATCCCATGTCTTCGGCCACCCCACCGACCGGAACCGGGGCGCTAGCCAAACGCGAGGCGCGTCTGGCCTGGACGCTGCTGGCTCCGACAGTGATCAGTGTATCGCTTGTGGTGATCCTGCCCTTGCTGGCGATCTTTTGGATCAGCTTCAAGCCCTTCACCCTGTCTGACCTTCGTCCGCCTGCACCTGTGGTGCGTGAAAGCTTGCGCGGATCTGGCGAGGATCTGCGGATTGAATACCGCGTCCGCAACTCAAGTCAGGACATCGCCGTTGTCGGCGTCACCCTGACAGATGTTTTACCGGACGGCGTGACGGCGCGTGAGATTGCAAGTCCCTGCGTTCTGGACGGGCAAAACCTGTTCTGCGATTTCGGCACACTGGAAGGCGGTCAACGCGAACGCATCCGTATTCCGGTCACCTTGGACGGAGATCCGGACGCTTTCGAAGAGCTGCTCGAAGGATCAGAGCCCGGCGTGACCGGGAGCGGACCCAGCGTCCTGACCAACCTTGAATTCAGTCTGGAAAACTACGCCCGTGTCTTTGATGGAGACGAGTTCTGGGGCGTGCTGTGGGTCACGTTGTTCTACACCGTGGTCGGCACCATTGGAGCTTTGGTGATGGGCCTGTTTGCAGCCTTGTTACTGAATAAAAGCTTCAAGGGACAAGGGTTCATACGCGGCCTCTATCTGTTCCCCTATGTGGCGCCAGTCATCGCTGTGGCCTTCACATGGGTCACCTTGTTCGACCCGTTCTCGGGTTCTGCCAACGCATTATTGGTGCAGATGGGACTAAGCAGTGAACCGATCAACTTCTTCGGGGAACGCCCTTTGGCGCTGATCATGGTGACAGTTTTCGAGATCTGGCGCTATTTCCCGCTGTCCTTCCTGTTCATTCTGGCGCGGATGCAATCCATCGACTCTAGCATGTATGAAGCAGCGGATATGGATGGAGCCTCACCATTCCAGAAGTTCTGGCTGCTGAGCATCCCGCAACTGCTGGGCATCCTGTCGGTACTATTCCTGCTGCGCTTCATTTGGACGTTCAACAAGTTCGACGACATCTTCCTGCTGACCGGCGGCAATGCCGGCACCCGTACTCTGACTGTAAATGTCTATGAACAGGCCTTTGCGGTTTCGAACATCGGCGCAGGCGCAGCGGTGGCCGTTGTGATCCTGATGTGCCTGATTGCCTTCAGCTTCGTCTTCTTCCGCTTCATCAGCCGTGAGGAGGGTTTGTGATGCGCAAAGGGTATATAACCGCCCCGATTCTAGGCGCGCTCTGGCTGGTGGTGATCGCCACTACCGTCGCCATCACCATGTCATTCTCGACCGGGGCTGCGTTCCGGCCACAGGTCTTGCTCTGCTTGATATGGGGGGCTGTTGCCGGTCTGGTTTATGTCCGCTTCCCGGCGCAACGCGCACCGGCCCGACTGGGTGTTTCCGCCTTGTTAGGCCTGTCTTGCCTGACCGGAGTCGGGCCTGTCCTGATCGGCTCTGACACATCCCTGCAGGCAATACTGGTCACCGTCGTGGCGATGGCAGTCGTGATGCACCTATCCGTTGCCGCAATCCTGAAAGAGACTCCGTTCGGCGAGCTCACCCGTCATGAGTACGAAGAGGCCGTGATCCGGTTCTGTACGGGCTTTGGCTACATCTTCTTTACCGCGATCGTGATCATCCCGTTCTATGTGATGGTGATGACCAGCCTGAAGTCGCAACAGGCCCTGTTGCAGAACCCGCTGGATTTCTCGGTAGATCTATCACAAGGCACCGCGCTGTTTCGCAGCTATACCGAGCTGTTTCGCGATTTCAACTTCGGCACCTATCTTTGGACCTCGCTCTACGTCTCGGTCCTGACGGTCTTTATCACCCTGCTGTTCAGCGTCCCCGGAGCCTATGCCGTCGCGCGGTTCCGTTTCTCGGGGCAAAAGGCGTTCTCGCGCTCGATTCTGCTGATCTACATGGTGCCGATGATCGTTCTGGCGCTGCCGATCTATATCGCGTTCTCGCTGACTGGCTTGCGCAACTCGATCCTTGGCATCGTGATGATCTACCCGGTCACGACAATCCCTGTCGCGCTGTACATGCTGCAAGGTTATTTCCGTGGTTTGCCGACGGAAGTGGAAGAGGCCGGTCTCATGGATGGGCTTTCGCGGCTGGCAGTGATTTGGAAGATTACGCTGCCGCTTAGCCTGCCTGCGCTGGCGTCGGTCTCGCTCTACGTCTTCATGATCGCTTGGAACGAGTTCCTGCTGGCCTTCATGCTGCTGGACGACCCTTCGAAATTTACCCTGACCCGAGGCGTCACGATGCTGAACTCCTCGGAAATTCCCCGACAGCATCTGATGGCCGGTGCGGTGATCGCCACTGTCCCGATCATGGCGCTGTTCCTGGGACTTGAACGTTTCATGACTAAGGGCCTGACTGCGGGGTCCGTCAAAGGATGACTGAGATGAACCAACATACAAACCCCGACCGCGAAGCGCGCAACATTCTGGTTGCCAATGATCGCGGCGGCTACACCATCCCGACCGAAGGGCTTTACCCCTATCAATGGAATTGGGACAGCGCGATTGCGGCGCTTGGTTTTGCCGAGTTCGACATTGATCGAGCCTGGGTGGAACTAGAAACACTGTTCTCGGGCCAATGGGATGATGGAATGGTGCCGCATATCCTGTTTCACAAACAGGATGACGGATATTACCCCGGCCCGGATGTCTGGGGTGGCCACGGGCCGATCCCGTCCTCTGGCATCATTCAGCCCCCGGTGGCTGCAACTGTGGCGCGGAAGATCTGGGAAAAAGATGGCGATGCAGGCGCGGACCGCGTTCGCGCGCTTTTCCCATCTCTGCTGGCGTGGCATCGCTGGATCATGAGATGGCGACTCGACGAACACGGCGCGGTCTGCACCACGCATCCGTGGGAAGCTGGTCGCGACAATGCACCGGACTGGGACAAAGCAATGGAGGGCGTAGATCCCACAGGTGTCGGAGACTACCAGCGCCGTGACACAAGCCACGTCAACAGTGCAGACCGACCGACCAAATACGACTATGACCGCTATATCAAATTGGTTCAGATCGGCTGTCAGGCCGACTGGGACCAACAGAAGTTGCTGAGCCTGAATCCCTTCCGAGTCGCAGATCCGACGATGACATTTATCACTCTGCGCGCCGCACGCGATCTGCAGGAGATCAGCGAAAGGCTTGGAATTGCTGCGGATGGACTAAGTAGTGACATTAAAAGGCTCGAAGCGGGCGCGCGATCTTTGTGGAACGAAACGCTGAGCTCGTTCGACTCGCGTGATGCGCTGACTGGTGATTGGGCCGGAAGCATCTCTAACGCGTCGTATCTTTGCTGGTTTGGTGGACTTGATTCACAGCACATGCTGGAGCGCCTGCGGGCGACGCTTGCAAAAGTACCCTTTCCAGTTCCCAGCTATGACCCCGCGATGCCCAACTTCGACCAACGCAGGTACTGGAGGGGTCCCACTTGGGGGTTCATGAATATGCTGATCGGGTTTGGATTGGCGGATATGGGGCACCTGGAAGAAGCGGAGGCACTGCGCCAGAAAACGTCGCAGCTGATCGCAACGAACGGCTTCGCTGAATACTACGATCCTCTGACCGGCAGCCCTGCCGGAGGGAATTCATTCACCTGGACAGCCGCGGTTTGGCTGCATTGGGCAGGGAGGAACTAATGGGCAGCATCGAACTAAAATCCGTCGAAAAGTGGTTTGGCTCGGCCCAGGTCATCAAAGGCGTTGACCTAATGATTGATGAAGGTGAATTCATCGTCTTCGTCGGTCCATCGGGCTGTGGAAAATCCACCCTGCTTCGCATGATCGGTGGGCTTGAAGATATCTCGCGCGGATCGCTACTAATCAACGGCAATGATGTCACGGATCACCCACCCTCCAAGCGGGGTCTGACGATGGTGTTCCAGTCCTATGCGCTTTATCCCCACCTGACGGTCGCCGAAAATATGGGGTTCTCACTTAAGGTCGCGGGTGTTCCGAAGGCCGAGATAGCAGAGCAGGTCAATAAAGCCGCCGAGGTTCTCAAGCTGGGACCTTTTCTGGAACGTCGCCCCAAGGACCTGTCCGGTGGCCAGCGGCAGCGCGTTGCAATTGGTCGTTCTATCGTGCGCGACCCGACGGCGTTTCTGTTCGATGAACCGCTCTCGAATCTTGATGCAGCGCTTCGTGTCGAAATGCGTTACGAAATCGCGAAACTTCATCAGAACCTAAAGCGCACAATGATCTATGTGACGCACGATCAGGTTGAAGCGATGACATTGGCCGACCGCATCGTCGTGCTTGAGTACGGCAAGATCGCGCAAGTCGGCACACCCCGCGAACTTTACGAACGCCCTGCCAATCTGTTTGTTGCACAGTTCATTGGCAGCCCCAAAATGAACATATTGCCGTGCACGACTCAGAACGATGGCTACACTTTGGAACATGGCAGAGGCGGCGACTTCGCGCGCTCGGGTGTAGCAAGAAAACTCGGCATTCGCCCCGAACACATCGATGTTGTATCATCGGGCGATGGGCAATGTGATGGCATCATCGAGGTGATTGAGTATCTGGGGGCAGATACCTTCCTGATCGTGGATTGCGGCGCCGAAGAGAAGGTTACCGTGCGCCTGAATGGGGACACCGCTCTAAAGCCTGGGGCAAAGATCGGCCTGCATTTTCCCACCGACAAACTTCATTTCTTTGACGAGAATGGGCAGGCATTGGTAGAGCAATGAACGTTGCTTCCTATCAGTTGAGGTTAAACAGTTCTGCTGATCTGGGCAGAGTTTCACCACTGATTATTCTTTGGCGGTGAGGCGGAATAGAGAACACGCATAGCGCTTGCTTGGATGCCAACGGATGGCGGGGGCCTCTGAACTCGCGTGATCATCGCCCGGTGTGTCACATGGATTGAATGACCGGTGCTGGGTTTGAGCCCTTGTTCAGTGCCTCGTAAGACTTGCAGAAACACTGAAACTAGAAAGCCCCCGCCAATGGCGGGGGCTTTTACTTAGATTGTGTAAGCTAAATTAACGGCAGTTCAGCGGCACTGCAAAACCCGAACTGCGCTCGGACGAACCCTTGCGGTATACATCACCTGCGGGCAAGCATCCGGTAAAGCGTTCCGTTTGAGCGCCAAAGGCCGAGCCCACCGATGTATCAACTTTGGTGGAGTTGTTTTCCGTACGCAGGACACCGAACAACTGACCGTTTACACTGACATTGCTCAGGTACAGATTGGTATCACTGCCAGTGAGCTGAACTGAATTCGCATCTGAGCGACCGCCATTATCGATTGCGACACCCGCGATCTTTTCAAGCTCGGCTTTGTCCGATGTAACCTGGACCGTTGGTAGCTTGGCCAGTTCCGCCGGGATGTTGGTTTCTGGCGGCAAAAAGGCTACGGCGCCTTTCACATCCGACACTGTGCGCGGTTCACCATCAATCCCGGTGAAACCAACACCTTCGCGGTTAAAGGGGTCTTCGCAGGCTGACAATGTCAGAACAGCAAGAGCGGGCAACAAGATTTTTTTCATGGCGGTCAACATTTTGGAAAGGGTTGCTGAAGCGTAGCGGCAGGGGATTAGAAAAAGCAAGCCGCTGAGATTCAGAACACCCAAACCTCTGATGCGCCCCTGCAACGCCCCTGCTTGGTTTAGGCCGACCAAGAGATACCCCAAAACAATACAAAAAAGGACCCTGCATGGCAGAGTCCTTCTTCAAAAAGTATGTCAGAGGGCAGATTACTTGATCTTGCCTTCTTTGTACTCGACATGCTTCCGAGCGACCGGATCGTATTTACGAATGGTCATTTTCTCGGTCATGGTGCGCGCGTTCTTCTTGGTCACGTAGAAGTGGCCCGTGCCCGCGGTCGAGTTCAGACGGATCTTGATTGTCGTCGGCTTCGCCATGGTTATCTCCTGCGTCCGAAAAGGCAGGGGCCTTTCGGTTGAATCCTTATGAGCGTGCGCTTTTAACCGCTCATGCGCCCAAGTCAACCGGATTCGCCGCGTTGGGGGAACAATTCCTGACACGGCTTCAAGAGCAGTCGATTTGGAACGCTCACGATTCTGTGATAGTGTCGCCGGAACCTTCGAAGCCCGTTTTGCGGACTTAGGTAATACCGGGCTGGATGTAAATTCCGGCAGACAACACCGCTCACAACTATAGCAACGCCCGGCTGTCTATTTGGCCGGGTCTTTTCCGGTTTGCGCGCAATCCTGCACGCGACACGGCCAAGGAGTCGGCCGCATTTAGCGCTCCGAATAAACTGCAACCAAGGGAGAGAAATATGCCTGTTTTCATTACCTATGCGTCTTATTCGCAAGATGGGGTCAAAGGAATGTTGGCAAAACCGGAAGATCGCACCGGTCCCGTCAAGGCCTTGCTTGAGAAAGCAGGCGGCAGACTGATCTCATTTTATATAACCACTGGAGGCAATGATGTCGTCGTTATCAGCGAACTGCCTGAAGGCAGTGATGCTGTGGCAATTGGCATGGCCGTCGCGGGCACGGGTGCGGTTTCGAGGATCGAGACCGTTCGCGCATGGTCGGCGCAGGAATTTGTTGCCGTCGCCGAAAAAGCTGCAGCACTTGGCGGCACCTACACACCTCCGGGCGGGTAACAGGAGATGCGCGGAGGGCCTGTAAGCCGGATCCTGTTCCAGGGTTGCCCCCTTCGATGACCATTCCTCTAGGCCGTGCATTGCTGCGCGGCTCGAGCTGCCAACCCGGTCCCTCTCGGCCAAGGCGTGCCTAGCGGCGGTATCGGTTTGCACCGACCGGCCCGCGCGGGGACCCTATTCGGCATTGCTCCCGGTGGGGCTTGCCGTGCCGCCACTGTTGCCAGCGGCGCGGTGGGCTCTTACCCCACCGTTTCACCCTTGCCACACGTGTGTGGCGGTCTGATTTCTGTGGCGCTTTCCGTCGGGTTTCCCCGCCCGGGCGTTACCCGGCACCGTTGCCTTGTGGAGTCCGGACTTTCCTCTCGGGCCTAACGACCCCAGCGGCCATCCGGCCCTCCGCGCGTGGGTTGGGTAGGCTCTGTGCGTGATGGCGTCAAGAGGGGTTGGGGTGGTGAAGGGGCCAGCCCCTTCTTGGCCTACGGCCAATTCATCCCCGAGATATTTTTGGCCAGATGAAGGGCGGATCAGGTCGATTTTGGGAGCGGACAGAGGGCTATGAGATCATCGAGGTGCAAGGGGCCTGAGGCCCACGGGCGATAGCGCAGGCGTGTGGAATTTAGGAGCGTCTTCTCGTCGCTTGTCGCTGTGTAGCCCCGGTTCTGCGCCAGCTCGCGGAAGTTGACGTTCGGTTCGAGGGCAGTACCACGCCGAGCGGCAAGGCGCTGGTGTTCCAACCTTTGCCAGTCGAACCGGGGGCCGGGGTCGGACTTGCGGCCCGGTGCCATGTCGGAATGCCCGATCACACCCTCTGGCGCGATGGTCCAACGCTGCATGAGTTCGGGCAAAAGCTGTTCCAATACACGCATTTGGGGTTCGGCAAACGGGTGATCTCCGCCATTGTCCAGCTCGATCCCGATCGAGCGGGAGTTTATGTCGGCTTGCCCTTGCCACTCCCCTGCCCCGGCGTGCCAAGCGCGATCTTCCTCTCGGACAAGCTGCCATAGCGCACCGTCACGACCGATCAGGTAGTGGGCGGAGACCTCGGGACCCGGATCGCAGAGACGTTCAAGCGCGGCAGCAGCGCTCTCCATTGCGGTGTAGTGCAGCACGATCAGCTTGGGTGACAGCCCATCCCGACGGGGGCCGAAATTGGGCGATGGGTGCCAGATGGGGGAGAGCTTAGTTGTTGATGGCACTGCGGAACGGGCTGGGGTCCCAGCCGCAGGCGTAACCGTCGCCATCCGGATCCAGCCCTTTGCGGTCACGCTGGGGGCCTCCATTCGACAGAAACTCAATCTGCGCCTGATCAGGAGAGGCGAACTGAGCGCAGTTGCGCTGTGCCTTGGCCTGCAGGTTAAATCCGGCTCGGCTGTACAACTGGGTACCGATGGGGTTCGAAGTGCTCAGGGCGTATTGCACGATATTGGGTTGCCCGTCAGAACCACGCTCGGGCACGGCAGTAGGGGCGACGACCTCGTAAGACTGCCGATTCTGTTCGATACGAGCGGCGTCGGCATCGATACTGCGACGGTTTGAGACAGCCTCAAAATCCTGCTCATCAGAGATACTTGGGTTGTTTGTTGCAGTCAGAGGCGCGACGCGCGTCTCTTGACCCGACGTATTCGCCAAGGCAATGGCCGTCTGGTTGGCGATGTCAGAGGCGTCGCCTGTTGGTACGGCACCAACAGCCCCCTGCGCCGAGAGCGGCTGTTCGGAAACCGCCTCGGGTGGCGCAAGCGGATTACCGGCCAGACCCTGCCCGGCCAGTTCGGCCTCGCGCTGCGCCTGATATTCCGGCGTATTGAAACCGGTACCCGAAACAGGGGTAACGGTATCACATGCCGCGATCAGCCCAAGGGCCGGGATCAGAAGCAATTTGCGCATTTGACTGCTCCGGTTCTTTATTGCCGTGTCAGGTTTGAGGATTACCACCATTTTCCGGGCTTGGCCACAAACCCAGCCGCGCTCTCTAGCGCGTAGGCGGTGTTGAGCAGATCGCCTTCTTCCCACGGACGGCCGATCAGCTGCAGA
Organism: Ruegeria sp. C6; assembly: GCF_056537625.1. Classification (NCBI taxonomy): domain Bacteria; kingdom Pseudomonadati; phylum Pseudomonadota; class Alphaproteobacteria; order Rhodobacterales; family Roseobacteraceae; genus Ruegeria; species Ruegeria sp. C6. The sequence goes on from NZ_JBQFRW010000003.1 coordinate 241,072, forward strand.
CCCAACGGAAGGCCCTGTTTGTCCAGACCAGCAGGAACCGAAATACCGGGCAGGCCAGCGAGGTTCACTGTCACGGTGAACACATCGTTCAGGTACATCTGAACAGGATCAGCCTCGGTCATCTCGCCCAGACCGAACGAGGCCGACGGCGTTGCCGGGGTCAGGATCGCATCAACGCCTGCGGCAAAGACATCTTCGAAGTCCTTCTTGATCAGGGTGCGGACCTTGCGAGCGCGGTTGTAGTAGGCGTCATAGAAGCCTGCAGACAGCACGTAGGTGCCGATCATCACCCGGCGCTGGACCTCATGACCGAAGCCTTCGGCACGGGTCTTTTCGTACATCTCGGTGATGCCATCGCCTTGAGCCAACTGCGCTCGGCGGCCATACCGGACACCGTCATAGCGGGCGAGGTTCGACGACGCCTCGGCAGGAGCAATCACGTAATAGGCAGGCAGCGCGTATTTGGTATGCGGCAGCGAGATATCTACGATTTCGGCGCCTGCGTCTTTCAGCATAGCGGTGCCATCGGCCCAAAGCTTTTCAATCTCGGCAGGCATGCCGTCCATGCGGTATTCCTTTGGGATACCGATTTTCTTGCCTTTGATATCGCCGGTCAGCATCGCCTCGAAATTTGGCACGGCCAGCTCGGCGCTGGTGGAATCCTTGGGGTCATGACCGCACATGGTTTCCAGCATGATCGCTGCGTCTCGGACGTTCTTGGTCATCGGACCGGCCTGATCCAGAGAAGAGGCGAAGGCCACAATGCCCCAGCGCGAGCAACGACCATAGGTTGGCTTGATGCCGGTGATACCGACAAAAGCAGCAGGCTGGCGGATCGAACCGCCGGTATCGGTACCGGTCGCGGCCAGACACAGGTCAGCCGAGACAGCCGAGGCTGAGCCACCGGACGAGCCGCCGGGTGTCAGCTGTGCATCGTCATTGCCGCGCCGCCACGGGCTGACCGCATTGCCGTAAACGGATGTTTCATTAGACGAACCCATCGCGAACTCGTCCATGTTCAGCTTGCCCAGCATCACAGCACCAGCATCCGCCAATTGTTGCGACACGGTGGATTCGTATTCGGGCTTGAACCCCTCGAGAATTTTCGAGGCCGCTTGCGAGGGCACGCCCTTAGTGCAAAACAGGTCCTTGATGCCGATCGGCAGACCGCACATCGAAGGCGCGTCACCGCCTTTGATCCGCTCATCCGCCGCCTTGGCGCGCTCCAGCGCGATCTCGGGCGTTTTGTGGACAAAGGCGTTGAGCGCGTCGGCGTCGTCAATCGCCTTGAGGCAAGCCTCGGTCAGTTCAACGGATGTGACATCTTTGGCACGCAGCGCGTCGCGGGCCTCGGCCAGACCCAATTTGTTCAGTTCGCTCATGACTTACTCCACAACTTTTGGAACAGCGAAGAACCCTTCGCGCGCATCGGGGGCGTTGGATAGGACCTTGTCCTGCTGGTTTCCATCGGTGACCACGTCCTGACGACGCTTCAGGCGCATCGGCTCGACCGAGACCATCGGCTCGACGCCTTCGACATCCACTTCGTTCAGTTGCTCGATAAACCCGAGGATATTGTTGAACTCGGACGCCAGCGCAGGCAGCGCATCATCCTCGACCTTGATCCGGGCCAGTTTGGCCACCTTGGCGGCGGTGCTTTGGTCAATCGACATCGGAAACCCTCATCTACGTTAGGGGGCGTTTACCTGCCTGCCGCAACACTCGCAAGAGCGACAGGCGGCAGACGCGGATTCAAACCCAATATCGCCAGCTGCCATGCATATTTGAATGGCTGATATGCAAATAAGTAAACCGATTAGTTCAGTTTTGCCATTGAAAAAATGAACCGAACAGTTCACCTCAATATCGTGACGCAACGAGAAATCGGAGACACCTCATGAAAACCCTTCTTCCCGCCTTCATATTGTCCGCTCTGGTTCTGACCTCGCCCGCCCTGGCTTTGGGTATCGATATGAACAATCTGACCCGAAACCTTAGCTTCCCCGCGCCTGTTTCGGAGCCCGTGACGAGGGACCACACCCAGGCAGGCAAATAACCCTGACCTGCGCGCCGGATCGGTACGCCCCCTCCCGATCCGGCGCTTTTTACAATTGACTGCTGCACCCATTCCAACAACTCGTTAGCATGGTCTTGGACCAAACGCCGAACCACCCGTCAGGTGCAGTTCAGGCGAGCTAACGGAGCAGAGAATGAGCACACGCAAGCAAACCGTTCTGGACGCAATTGACGCAGCAAATGCGCAAGACCCTAATATGGAGGACGGCCAGCCGGTCGAGCTGCTTTATGGCCAACGCATGAGCGCAGAGCTGGATCGGCTATTTCCCGATGCGTCGGATGCTTTACAGATCGCCGCACGTGGTCAGCATGTCGAACGCTGGAAGCTAAAGCGCACTGAATACCCCGAAGGACGTGCAGGGTATCTGGCCTGGAGGAAGGCGCAAGGCGTATATCACGCTGACGTTGTGCAAGGATTCATGGAACAGGCTGAATATGGTGCGGACGATATAGAAGCCGTCGGGCAAATGCTGCGCAAACAGGGGATCAAGCGCAATGCCGAGGTACAGGCGCTTGAGGACGTGATCTGTTTCGTTTTTCTGAAATGGTACTTTGAACCTTTTGCCGCCAAGCACTCCGCCGAAAAAATCCAGCGCATTGTTGAAAAAACGGCTTTCAAGATGTCAGCCGAAGGCCGCGCGCGCGTATTGGCTGAATTTGATCTGCCCGAGGCTTTGGCTGCTGCGTTCAGGGACTAACCAATCAGGAAGATGCTTAGTTGGTTCTGATCAATGCCCTGATCCTGCAGCCACCGCAGCTCCGGCAGGTGGATTTCGGATCGCCCGCAGATAAACCTCAATCATCCAGCCCAGCATAACTGCATTCAGAATGTGCCACATAAAATGCGTCCCCGTTGGCAGATACCCGCAAATTGGAGTGTCCAGTGATCGAAAGGTGATCGAGGTGATCAGGACAGTTGCTCCTATTGTCAGCCCACGCGCAGTGTCCGGGGCTTTCCGGCGCAACAGGACCGCATAAATCAGAATCAATAGAGGGACTGGGGCGTATGCCGCCGAGCCACCAAGCCTAGGCACCAACTGGAATAGCGGGATCGTCAGCGCCACGTACGGAAAGAACATCGCGGTCAAACCCAGCGCGTATCTGTTGCTCAGCCGCCAGACATCGCGATTCACCGCGTAGATGTAGACGAGGATGTACAGCAGAATTGGCGTCACATCCAAGATCGCCGCCCAAACCTGCGCATGGGTATGGAACAGATAGCTGCCAATTCCGATCATCGCCAATATGACAACCAAAGCCATCGCCAACGGTGCGCCCTGCCCGCGCGCCCTTTGCCACATCACAAATGCAGCAATAAGAAAGGCCGCATTGGTAATCGCGTTTATCGGCTCGGCCCAATACGCGGGCGAGAGCCGCTCACAATATCCATCAACATACTGCGTCCAATCCATAGATTTTTACATAGCCGATGCTAGGCTAACTCCAAGCAGAAAATGGGAGGATTCTCTATGGATATCATTTGGCTGGGACATGGCAGCTTTCGCATCGAAACAGCAGGACAAGTCCTATTGATCGATCCCTGGCTGACGGGCAACCCGTCTTTGCCCGAAGATCAGCATGACGCAGCCGTTGCGGGCGCGACGCATATCCTGCTGACTCATACTCATTTCGATCATGTCGTCGATGTGCTGCCGCTGGCCAAACATCTAAACGTGCCCGTGGTCGGGCAATACGACCTGATGGGCTACTGGGCCGAGGCTGAAGGTATTGAAACGGTCGGATTCAACAAAGGTGGCACTGTTGACCTAAACGGTGTCAAATTAACGATGGTGCCTGCCTCGCACAGCTCGACCTTCTCGACGCCTGATGGTCTGCGTACGGGTGGAACCGAGGTCGGCTATATGATCGCGTCCGAGGACCGTATGCTCTATTTCTCTGGCGATACCGACATTATGGCCGACATGGAGTGGATGGGTGATTATTACAAACCCGATATCGGCATCCTTTCGGCAGGCGGCCACTTTACCATGGACATGAAGGGCACTGCCTATGCTGCCAAGCGGTATTTCAATTTCAAGACAGTGATCCCGTGCCATTACAAGACCTTTCCGATTCTCGCGCAATCGGCTCAGGAATTGGCTGACGGGTTACCCGGTGTCGATGTAATCGAGCCCGAGGTCATGCAGGCGATTTCTCTCTGATGCCCGCGTCGGATTTCAGCGCGCAGGAATACGCTGACCGCATTCACAAGACCCGTTCTGCGATGGATCAACAGGGTATCGAGACCTTGTTGATCACGGACCCATCGAACATGGCGTGGCTCACCGGTTATGACGGTTGGAGCTTTTACGTACCGCAGATGGTCATCCTGCCCGCCAGCGGATCGCCCCTTTGGTGGGGCAGAACGCAGGACAAAGCGGGGGCCGCGCAGACCACCTGGCTGGACCCGAGGGACCTGCTGGACTGGCCCGAAGAGCATGTGCAACACCCGGACCACCATCCGGTCGACGCGCTCGTCCTTGCGTTGCGGGATCGCGGCTGGACCTCTGGTATCGGCGTGGAGATGGATAACTATTATTACTCAGCCGCCAGTCACCGCATCCTCGAACGCGCCTTCGGTGCATTGATTGATGCCACAGGGCTTGTGAATTGGAAGCGCGCCGTAAAAAGCGATGCCGAGATCGTAATGATGCGCAAGGCGGGTCAGCTGACCGCACATATGCACGGTGTTCTGCGTGACGCATATCAGGAAGGAATGCCCAAAAACCAACTTGTCGCCGAAGTGCAGGCGGCAGGCATCGCCGGACTGCCCGGCCTAGCCGGAGATTACCCTGCTATCGTGCCGATTGCACCCTCCGGTCGTGAGGCTTCTGCTTCGCACATTACTTGGAACGACCGACCTCTGGCGCGGGATGAGGCGACCTATTTCGAAATCTCCGGCTGCTATCGACGCTATCACTGCCCCGCCAGTCGCAGCCTGTTTCTGGGTGATCCCCCGGATGATATCCGCCGGGCCGAAGCCGCCGTTCTAACCGCTATCGACGACACAATGACCGCCGCACGCCCTGGCATCACCTGCGAAGAGGTCGCGGCTTGTGTCTATGACAGTTTCGCCCGCGCGGGGTATGTCAAAGCCAACCGCACCGGCTATCCCATCGGGCTCAGCTATCCGCCCGACTGGGGCGAGCGCACCATGAGCCTGCGACCCGGTGACACGACGGAATTGCAAGAGAATATGACCTTTCACCTAATGCCCGGCCTCTGGACCCCAGACTGGGGACTGGCGATTACCGAAAGCTTTGTGGTGACGTCAGATGGGGGCAAGCCTCTGGCTGATATCCCACGTGAGATGGTCGTAAAAACTTAACCGCGCTGCGTCGCGAAGAAGCGTTTCAGCAGCGCGGCAGCCTCTTCGGCGGCAATGCCGTCATAGACCTCGGGTCGATGGTGGGCCTGTGGGTGTGAAAACACGCGCGCGCCATGCGCGACACCGCCAGATTTCGGATCGGAAGCGCCGTAGTAGATGCGCCGGATGCGGGCTGCGGCCAGCGCTGCGGCGCACATGGCACAAGGCTCAAGGGTTACGTAAAGGTCATGATCGGGTAAACGCTCGGACCCGGCCGCGGTACATGCGGCGCGCAGAGCCAGAATCTCAGCATGGGCAGTGGGGTCATTCAACTCGCGGGTGCGGTTCCCATCTGCGGCCACCACCTGCCCGTCGGGCGCGACGATCACCGCGCCGACCGGCACTTCACCTCGGTCTGCTGCCGCCTGTGCCTGTTCCAGCGCCTGTTTCATGTGGGATCTGAACTTCATGCCTCTGACTGCCTCAGAAACCCGTCTTTCGCAAGCCGCCGGGATGGGTTATGGCCGGAGGATGACCAATACCCCTCCTCCCGGCGACCGGATCGCCAAAGTGCTGGCCCGCGCCGGTGTCGCCTCGCGCCGCGAAGCTGAACGCATGATCGAAGCCGGACGTGTGACCGTGAATGGCAAGGCGATCAACAGCCCTGCGCTGAACGTAACCGCCAAGGACAGGATTACCGTCGATGGTAAACCAGTATCCGAGCCCGAGCCATCACGCCTGTGGCTCTATCACAAGCCACCGGGACTGGTGACGACGGCGCGTGACGAAAAAGGCCGCAAGACGATTTTTGACGACCTGCCCGAGGATATGCCCCGGGTCATGAGCGTCGGGCGACTCGATCTGAACTCGGAAGGATTGCTGCTGCTGACTAATGATGGCGGCATCAAGCGCAAGCTGGAACTGCCCTCAACTGGATGGCTACGCAAATACCGGGTGCGGGTAAATGGACGCCCCAAAGACGAAGATTTCGAACCGCTGCGCAAAGGCCTGGTAATCGATGGTGAGCGGTTTCAGCCCATGACCGTGACACTGGACCGGCAACAGGGCGCGAACGCTTGGCTGACCATCGGCCTGCGCGAAGGCAAGAATCGCGAAATCCGCCGCGCTATCGAAGATATCGGTTATGTGGTGAACAGGCTTTTGCGGGTTTCTTACGGCCCATTCCAACTGGGCAACCTGAAACCCGGCGAGGTTGAAGAAATCCGCCGCCGTGTCATGCGCGACCAACTGGGGCTGGATGCTGAGGATAGCGGAATACCCCCGGCCAAACGCCCTGCTCGACCGCAGCGCAAAAGACCAGCAATCGGCAAGAAACCTCGCAAGTGACGCGGGTTATTCAACCTTCCCCCTAGCGCCAAGCCCTCGTATCGCCTAAATTTTCCCTGATGGTCACAGTTGGGGGGCGCCATGTCCGGGACCGGAGTACAAAAATTGGCCTATGCGGCCCTGTTGGTGCTGTTGTTCGGCGTCTGCACCGGTCTGTTGGGGGGCCTGTAGCGAAATGGCCAAACGGTACGGCGGCAAATTCAGCCCAGAAGGCGATGTTTCCTCGCAGGATCAGCCATCGCGTGGCCAATTCGATGGTGCCCGTGTCGAACCGGCAGGTGCACGCGCGAACATCCTGTTTGTCCCGGCGATACCACTGGTGTTTCTGTCTCTGAACGATGGCGCGATCGGAATGACCATAGGCCTGGTTGCGGCAGGGCTACTGACCGCTGCCGCGTTTCTGCTGCGCGAAGGTTTAAGGGCCGAATCCGCTTACAACGCCCGCCGCACCGCACGCAGACCTGCGTTTCCCCGCAAGATATTTTCCAGCGTTCTGACCGGTTTGGGGGCGGCGCTAGCCTCATACCGGACCGAATTTCTGGACGCCGAAACAGCATCACAGGTAAGCCTGCTGGCCCCCATCCTGTTTGGCGCCGCTGCAACGGTTCTACATTCGGTTTCCTTCGGCCTCGATCCAATGAAGGACAAAGGAATGGAGGGTGTCGACACCTTCCAGCAGGACCGTGTCGCACGCGTGGTCGAGGACGCCGAAACCCATCTGACCCAAATGACAGATGCAATAAAACGCGCAGGTGACCGCCGGATCGAAGCGCGGGTCGAACGCTTTCAGGATACAGCCCGCGATCTGTTTCGCACGGTCGAGGAAGACCCGCGCGATCTGGCTGGTGCCCGGAAATATCTAACTGTTTATTTGCAGGGCGCGCGCGATGCGACGGTGAAGTTTTCGGACGTTTATGCCCGTACCCGCGATGCGCAGGCGCTGGCGGATTATTCGGCTCTGCTGGACGATTTGGAACAGAATTTCGCGGCGCGGACGCGAAAGATGCTATTGGATGACCGCAGTGATCTGACGGTTGAAATTGATGTGCTGCGCGACCGGCTGCAGCGCGAAGGCGTCCGGTTGGACTGACCGGCTTTTATGTAAGCGAGGATTACCCCATGTCCGATGAGATCAAGAACAAGGCAGTCGAGACTGAAACGCTGGTGCAGGAAGTCACCGCGGTCGCCCTCCCCGAGCCGCAGGCCGAGATTGTCCCGCTGGAAGAGGCCGACGAACCGGTTGGCGCTGAAATCCGCAAGCGGATGGGTGAGATCGATATGGGCGACACAAACTCGATCGTCTCGTTCGGATCATCCGCACAGGCGGAACTGCAGGAGATCAGTCAGGCCATGCTGGCCGATGTACGCAATAAGGATGTGGGCCCGGCGGGCGACAGCCTTCGCAACATCGTAACAACGATCCGGGGGTTTTCAGTCAGCGAACTGGATGTGCGTCGCGAACGTAGTTGGTGGGAAAAACTGCTGGGCCGCGCTGCACCCTTTGCCAAGTTCACAGCGCAGTATGAAGACGTTCAAAGCCAGATCGACCGGATCACTGATGATCTTCTGGGGCATGAGCATACACTGCTGAAAGATATCAAGTCTTTGGATCTGCTGTACGAAAAAACGCTGGAGTTCTACGACGAACTCGCACTGTACATCGCAGCGGGAGAGGAGAAGCTGACCGAACTGGACAGCCACGACATTCCTGAAAAAGAGGCCGAAGTTCAGGCCGCGCCCGAAGACCAACAGGTGATGAAAGCGCAGGAATTGCGCGACTTGCGTGCTGCGCGCGATGATCTGGAACGCCGGGTCCACGACCTGAAGCTTACCCGTCAGGTGACGATGCAATCGCTGCCCTCCATCCGTCTGGTGCAGGAAAATGACAAGTCGCTGGTGACCAAGATCAACTCGACCCTCGTCAACACAGTACCGCTCTGGGAAACCCAGCTGGCACAAGCTGTCACCATACAGCGCAGTGCCGAGGCCGCCGCTGCCGTACGTGATGCCAATGATCTGACCAATGAATTGCTGACCTCGAACGCCGCCAACTTGCGCGAATCCAACAAAATGATCCGCGAAGAGATGGAGCGTGGCGTCTTCGATATCGAAGCCGTCAAACAAGCCAATGCAGACCTGATCGGCACCATCAACGAAAGCCTCGCCATTGCAGACGAAGGCAAGGCCAAACGCGCCGCAGCCGAGGAAGAACTGAAGAAGATGGAGGCCGAATTGCGCGACACGCTCGCCTCGGCCAAGGCGCGACAGGACGGGATCGGCGACAATGCCGGAACGGCTGTTCCCGGATAATGGAAACAGCGGGCGTGCGGCCATTTCATCGCGCTAAGATTGCAGTATTGGGCTTGTCGCTGCTGGCATTTGCTGGCTGCGATGAGGCATTGACGACGACGATCGCTCCTGAACCTCAACCTGCCCAGCCGCAAGGCCTGAGCAATGCATATCAAGCGCCCTCACCAGCGAGCCTTGATCTCGCGCGATACTATGAAAGCGTACAAAACAACTTGCTGACGCGCGGGTTGCTGAGAACCGATGGCGGTGGCCCTGATACGCCCTATGATGCCGATGATCTGGCTCGGAACTTTGAGACCATAGCGTTTTATAATGAATATCCGGGGCAAGCCGTTGCCAGCGGCAGCAGTCGCACCAGCCGACAGCTTAGTCGCTGGTCGTCGCCGGTTCGCATAAAGCCCGAGTTTGGTCCATCGGTTGCACCTGAAGTCCGCCAGCAAGAGGCCGCCCGAATTGACGCCTACGCCAACCGCTTGTCGCGGCTCACTGGACACCCGGTCTCAACCACCACCCGGAATGCAAATTTCCACGTCTTCGTGGCGGGTGAAGATGATACCGCTTATGTGCAAGCCCGGCTGCGACAACTGATCCCGGGCATAGGGCAGGCACAACTTGACCTCTTCGACAAACTGCCGCGCTCTTTCTATTGCTTTGTATTCGCTTCGGCGTCGAACAGCGCGCCACAGACATATACCCGGGCTGTTGCCCTGATCCGGGCGGAACATCCCGATCTGGTGCGCCTGAGCTGCGTCCACGAAGAGATCGCTCAGGGATTGGGGCTGCCGAATGACAGCCCGTCTGCCCGGCCATCAATCTTCAACGATGACGACGAGTTCGCCCTGCTCACAAGCCATGATGAAAAACTACTAACCATTCTATACGACCCGCGCCTCAAGCCAGGCATGACAGCTGACGAAGCGCGGCCAGTGGTCCGTATCATTGCACGCGAATTGATGGGGCAGTCGCTCTGACCCCGAAGACAGGAGAAATCCAATGGGAATTTTTGATTTTCTGACCGGTGAATTCATAGATGTCATCCACTGGGTCGACGATACGCGCGACACCATGGTCTGGCGGTTCGAGCGTGAAGGACACGAGATCAAATACGGCGCCAAGCTGACCGTGCGCGAAGGTCAAGCGGCGGTCTTTGTGCATGAGGGTCAGTTGGCGGATGTCTTCACCCCAGGTCTCTACATGCTTGAGACAAACAACATGCCGATCATGACGACGCTGCAGCATTGGGATCACGGCTTTCAGTCTCCGTTCAAGTCCGAGATCTATTTCGTCAACACGACCCGTTTCAATGACCTGAAATGGGGCACCAAGAACCCGATCATGCTGCGCGATCCCGAGTTTGGGCCAACACGCATCCGGGCCTTCGGCACCTATACAGTGCGGGTCAAGGACCCGGCGAAATTCCTAGTAGAGATCGTAGGCACCGATGGTGAATTCACCATGGACGAGATCAGCTTTCAGATCAGAAACATCATCGTGCAGGAATTCAGCCGCGTCATCGCAGGCTCGGGCATTCCAGTTCTCGATATGGCGGCGAACACTGCCGATCTGGGCAAACTGATTGCCGCCGAGGTGTCACCGGTGCTGGACGGGTATGGTTTGAGCATGCCCGAGTTCTACATCGAGAACATCTCGCTGCCACCAGCGGTCGAGGCCGCGCTGGACAAGCGCACATCGATGGGGTTGGCGGGCGATCTGGGCAAGTTCACGCAGTATTCCGCAGCCGAAGCGATGACGGCAGCTGCAAGCAACCCCGGTCAGGGTGGCGGCATGGGCGCAGGTCTTGGCATGGGAATGGGCATGGCGATGGCGCAGCAGATGTCAAACATGGCAGCGGGTCAGCCGAGCGGCCCTTGGGGCGGTTCCGCCCCCGCTGCCCCGCAAGCCGCAGCGCCTGCGGCACCGCCACCCCCGCCACCCGTCGAGCACGTGTGGCATATCGCGGTGGATGGCCAGACCAGCGGGCCGTTCTCCAAGGCCAAGATGGGTCGTATGGCAACCGATGGTGAAATCACGCGCGAGACCCACGTTTGGACCGCCGGACAGGACGGCTGGAAGAAGGCAGGCGACGTGCAGGAGTTGGCGCAGCTGTTCACGATTTTACCGCCGCCGCCTCCGGGCGCGTGATCTGACATTTGGTAACCTGATTTCGAGGTTCTGTCATGGCGAAAGACGAACACCGTTTCCCCTGTGACCAATGCGGGGCGGATTATCGGTTCAATCCCGGTGACGGAACGCTGACCTGCGATCATTGTGGCAACACCAGAACGATCGGTGCTGGCCCATGGGGTGGTGCGAGTCTGCGAGAGCTGGATTTCGACGCCGCCATCGCGGATCGCTTGCCTGACAGCGAGATTGAAGAAACCCGTGTTCTGACCTGTCCGAACTGCGCGGCTCAGGTTGAGTTTGATCCGAACACCCATGCTGCGGAGTGCCCGTTCTGTGCCACTCCGGTAGTGACCGATACAGGCGTTAGCCGCCATATCAAACCCCGCGGAGTGTTGCCGTTTGCACTGGATGAACGCTCGGCCCACAAGGCAATGGGGGATTGGCTGGGCCGACTGTGGTTTGCACCCAACGGGTTGAAGGAATACGCCCGAAAGGGACGCAAGATGCAGGGCATTTATGTCCCGTATTGGACCTTCGACGCTGATACCAAGTCGAGCTATCGTGGGGAACGCGGTGTGGTGTATTACGAAACCCGAACCGTCATGCGCGATGGAAAGCGCGTGCAGCAACAGGTTCCCAAAGTGCGCTGGACGCCAAAATCCGGACGGGTTGCACGGTTCTTTGACGATGTTCTGGTGTTGGCATCACAATCGCTGCCCAAATCCTATACCGATGCGCTGGAGCCATGGGACCTGCCTGCGCTTGAGCCATACCAGCCGGAATATCTGGCCGGTTTCCGCGCCGAGGCTTACACGGTCGAACTGCGAGAAGGTTATCAAGAGGCCCGCGCACATATGGCACGGGTGATCGAGCGTGACGTGCGGTTTGATATCGGAGGCGATCGTCAGCGCATTCACGCTGTCGACACCGAAGTGCGAGATGTCACATTCAAACACATCCTCTTGCCGGTTTGGATGGCGGCCTACAAATACCGCGGCCAGACCTATCGTTTTGTGGTCAATGGCCGGACCGGCCGCGTTCAGGGTGAGCGTCCCTGGTCCGCAATCAAGATTACGATCGCCGTGGTTCTGGGCCTTCTCGTTGCGGCCGGCGTCGGGTATCTGGTGGCAACTGGACAGCAATAACGCTGATAAGCAGAGCACGCTCATGGAACCTACTCCTCGGCATGCCTGAAAGGAGATGTTGAATTGCACCTTGACGCTCTGAACGCGCTCTTGGCCGATCGTTTTTCTTGCCGTGCCTTTCGCACGGACCTGGTGCCGCGCGAACAGATTGAACAGATCGTCGCCAGTGCTGCGCGTGTTCCAAGCTGGTGCAACGCGCAACCCTGGCAGGTCGTCATCACCAGCGGGGCCGAGACAGACCAGTTTCGGGACGCGTTGCAACACGAAGCTTCGCACGTTGCGCCTACTCCGGACCTACCCTTTCCAACCGGCTACTCCGGTGTTTATCAAGAGCGCCGTCGCGCCTGTGGCTGGGCCCTCTACAAAGCGGTTGGTATCGAAAAAGGTGATCGCAGGGCTTCGGCGCAACAGATGATGGAAAACTATGCTCTGTTCGGCGCCCCACATTGCGCCATACTGTCCAGCCCGGCTGAACTGGGCCCTTACGGCGCGATGGATTGTGGTGGCTTCGTGACCGCATTTTCACTGGCGGCGCAGGCCCTGGGTGTGGCTTGTATCCCGCAGGCAGCGGTAGCGGCACATGGCGCATTTCTTCACCGTTATTTCGGGATATCAGAAGATCGCTTGATTCTGTGCGCGATTTCGTTCGGATATGCGGATATGGATCACCCGGCGAACGCGTTCAGAACGGAACGTGCCGCGCTGGATGAAGTGATCGATTGGCACGAATAGCAATAGAATACAGGACCTGCAGATGCGCGCCTTACTTCAAAGAATTTCCAGTGCCTCGGTCAAAGTCGATAGAACAGTCATCGGGCGATCGGGCCCCGGATTGATGATTCTGGTTTGTGCGATGCAGGGGGATGGAGAGACACAAGCTGATCAATTGGCTGAAAAGATCGCAAAGCTCCGTATCTTCAAGGACGACGCGGGAAAGATGAACCGGTCGATATTGGACATTGAGGGCTCGGCCCTGGTGGTCAGCCAGTTCACCTTGGCAGCTGACACATCGCGTGGAAACAGGCCTGGGTTTTCCGGGGCCGCCCCGGCGGCTGAGGGCGAACACCTCTACGAGGCGTTTGTACACAACCTTTCATCGCGGGGCATTCCGGTTGAGACAGGTGCGTTCGGAGCTGACATGGCGGTAGAGTTGGTCAATGACGGACCAGTCACAATTTGGATGGAAAGCTGATGCAGAGTTCGCAAAAGGCACAGGACATTTGGCGCGCAGGTGTGGCGGCGGTTGATGGATATCGCGCAACGCTGGAGGCCACTCAGGCGATCGAAGCCCCAGATCAGATATTGGCCGTTGGAAAAGCCGCAGGGGCCATGGCCCGTGCCGCCGTCGAACGGTTTGGCCCAGTGCCCACTCTGGTGGTTACCAAGGATGGCCATGGCCACGACCTGCCTAAGCATATTGTGGTGATTGAAGCTGCACACCCGGTTCCCGATGCCCGCAGTCTGAAGGGTGGGCAGGCATTGCGCGAAACGGTTGAGGCGATGAAACCCGACAGCAAGCTGCTTCTGCTAGTTTCGGGAGGGGCTTCTTCGCTTGCCGAGGACCTCGAGGCCGGTACGACATTGGATGATCTTGAGGCCCTCAACCAAAGACTGCTGAGTGAAGGTCTCGACATCGGTGCAATGAACACGGAACGGCGCAAGCTGTCCCGGATCAAGGGTGGCGGTTTGTTGTCGGCATTCTCGGGGAAAAGCGTGATCGTTCTGGCGATCTCGGACGTCCCGGGTGATGATCTGGGTGTTATTGGCTCCGGTATCGGGTCATTGCCCGACGAACCGGAGTTTTCTGCCCACACCGCTATAATCGCATCAAATGCACACGCGCGCGACGCCGCAGCATTTGCGGCTGAGAACTCAGGCATCAAGGTCCTCGACAACGAAGAAGCGATGCACGATGACTATCTCTCGGTTGCAGCTAAATTAGGAGATCGGCTGCGAAATATGCCCAAGGGCGCCATGGTATTTGGCGGCGAACCAACCGTGGTCCTACCTGATGCGCCAGGGCGCGGTGGGCGTAATCAGGCCCTTGCTCTGGCACTTGCGCGCGAAATCGCAGGGCAATCTGATTTGACCGTCATCGTCGGAGGAACAGATGGCACCGACGGGCCAACAGATGCAGCAGGCGCCATCGTTACCGGTGACACTTGGTCTGATAAGGCGCAAGCGTATCTGGACAATGCAGATAGCGGCAGTTTCCTCGACAAGGCGGGGGCGCTGTTGGTCACGGGACCCACAGGAACAAACGTAATGGATCTGATTGTTGCAATAAAAAACTGATCCTAGACCCTGACTCCGCCCATCCGAAAAACCCACCAGATAGAATCACTTAAAGGCCGGAATGGCGTTTGATCTGTGGAACGAAAGTTCATGCAAAACTGACCAGGCAACTATCGGATAATTTGTTCAGGTCAGAGTAAGTAGTTAGGAATAAGGGGTTTTGGATTTCCAAAGGCTCATAACAAGATCATCTGGCGCGATCAAAGGCGGAACCTCCCCATTATTTCAAGAGATTTGCACTTGCCCGCTGCCCTGAATTGCACCTAAGTTGACTCATGCGTCAATAAAAAGCCCACCAACGGGCTGAACATCCTATCAACTGGGAGAAATCTGGATGAACGAACAACTCACTCACATGTCAAAGCAGGTCACAGCTGGAAAGCTGACCCGCCGTGAATTCATTGGTAAAGCAGCGGCACTGGGTGTCTCGGCCGCAATGGCAAGCACTATGTTTGCCGATGCCGCACGTGCCGCTGGTCCGAAAAAGGGCGGCGATCTGAAATTCGGTTTGCAGGGTGGTGAATCAACCAACTCACTTGATCCGGCAACCTACGCAAGCTCAGTCCCGTTCCAGAACGGCAAGCAGTTCGGCGACCAACTGGTCGAAGTGGCGCCCGACGGAACCATCGAACCGCGCCTGGCTGAAAGCGTCGAAGGAAGTGCAGACGCGAAAGTTTGGACGTTCAAGCTGCGTCAAGGGGTTGAGTTCCACAACGGCAAGACCATGACCAGCGAAGACGTGCTGAAAACTATGCAGCGCCACTCGAACGAGGATTCCAAATCAGGTGCCTTGGGCATCATGAAAGGCATCGAGTCGATGAAGGCCGATGGAGACAATTTCCAGGTCACACTGACCGAGCCGAACGCCGACCTGCCGTATCTGATGGCCGACTATCACCTCATCATTCAGCCCGATGGCGGCATGGATAATCCGGCGGCAGGTATCGGCACCGGCCCGTACAAACTAGAAGTGGACGAACCCGGCGTCCGCCACTTGTTCACCAAGAACGAAAACCACTGGAACAGCGATTTCGGCAATTTTGACAGCGTAGAAGTTGTTGTGATCAACGATGCGACGGCACGGACCGCTGCACTGCAGTCCGGACAGGTCCACGCCGTCAACCGCGTTGAACCCAAAGTTGCCGACCTGTTGGGCCGTGCGCCTAACCTGACGGTGCATTCAACCGCTGGTCGCGGTCACTATGTCTTCATCATGCATTGCGACACGGCTCCGTTTGATAACAATGAACTGCGCACCGCACTGAAGTACGCCATCAACCGCGCGGAATTGGTTGACAAAGTTCTGCGCGGCTATGGCTCGATCGGGAATGATATGCCGATCAATTCAGCCTATCCATTGTTTGATGAAACCATCGAACAGCGCGAGTTCAGCGTTGAAAAGGCTGCAGAGCACTATAAGAAATCTGGACATGATGGCTCTCCGATTATTTTGCGCGTTGCCGATGGTGCGTTCCCAGGTGCTGTAGATGCTGCTGCTCTGTTCCAGCAGACTGCAGCACAGGCTGGAATTCCGCTTGAAATCAAGCGTGAGCCCAATGATGGCTACTGGTCCGAGGTTTGGAACGTTCAACCCTTCTGTGCGTCTTATTGGGGCGGCCGCCCGGTTCAGGACCAGATGTACTCGACTGCATATCTGTCGACCGCAGACTGGAATGACACGAGGTTTAAGGTTCAGGCGTTTGACGACTTATTGTTTGCAGCAAAGGCGGAACTCGACCCTGAGAAACGCAAAGCCATCTATAGCCAGATGGGTCAAATGGTACGCAACGAAGGCGGCCTGATCTGCCCGATGTTCAACGACTTTGTTGAAGGCGTCAGCAACCAGCTGGATGGATGGGAATCTGACCCGACGCAAGAGATGATGAACGGCAACATATCCCGCAAAATGTGGTTCGTCTAAAACGGGCTACGGATAATGCATCCCATCATCAAATTGGTTTCCCAGCGCCTGGCGCTGGGACTCCTTTTGCTGCTCGGCGCTTCGGCCCTGATTTTCGGCCTAACCGAAGCCCTACCTGGAGACGCCGCGCAAGCCGTCCTGGGGCAGTCCGCAACTCCAGAGGCCTTGGCAAACCTACGCGAAGAAATGGGCCTGAACCGCCCTGCCCTTACACGCTATTTCGAGTGGTTGGGCGGCATATTTCAGGGTGACCTGGGTCAATCCCTGACCAACAAACTTGATATCTCCGAGAGTATTGGAAAACGCCTTGGGAACACTCTGTTCCTGGCTTGCGTGGCAGCAATAGTTTCCGTACCGCTTGCAATCTTTCTGGGGCTGCTTGCCGTGCGGTTCCGCAATCGCTGGCCCGACAAACTGATTTCAGCCATCACCCTGACGACGGTTTCGATCCCCGAGTTTCTGATCGGTTATGTGGTGATCTACTATATCTCAGTGAAATTGGGATGGTTCTCGTCGCTTGCGATGATCAATGATTCTATGTCGTTTGGACAAAAGTTGAATGCAATCGCGCTACCTGCCTTTGTTCTGACGCTGGTCGTGCTGGCACAGATGATGCGCATGACGCGCGCGGCCATTCTGAACCTCATGCAATCGGCCTATATCGAAACCGCTGAATTGAAAGGCCTCAGCACATTTCAGGTTATTGCCCGCCATGCCTTTCCTAACGCGATTTCACCGATCGTGAACGTCGTCATGCTGAACCTGGCCTATCTGGTCGTGGGTGTTGTCGTGGTCGAGGTTGTGTTCGTCTATCCCGGTATGGGGCAATACCTTGTGGATGCCGTGACCAAACGAGATGTGCCGGTTGTTCTGGCCTGCGGCGTGGTGTTTGCGGCCGTTTATATCGGTCTGAACATGGTTGCAGATATCGTGTCGATCCTTGCCAACCCAAGACTGAGGCATCCGAAATGATAAAGAACATTCCTCTTTCGGCTCTGATTGGCCTTATCTTCACCTTCGCCTATTTCTTCGTGGCGATCGCCGCCCCGTTGATTGCACCCTATGGAATGGCAGAAGTCGTCGGCGACGTCTGGGAGCCGAGCAGCTCCGAACATCTGCTAGGCACTGACAATATCGGTCGCGATCTGCTGACCCGCATGATCTATGGCGGGCGCACGACAATCTTCATCGCGGCAGCGGCGACGCTGCTCAGCTTTCTGACCGGTACGTCGCTGGGCCTGCTGGCTGCTGTACTGGGCGGATGGGCTGATCAGGCGCTCAGCCGTACGGTGGATCTGATCATGTCAATCCCGACTCTGATCCTGGCACTGGTCATTCTGGCCATCGTTCCGGTGACCGTCCCGATCCTGATCCTTGTTATGGGCTTACTGGATGCCACCCGCCCGTATCGTCTATCGCGATCCGTAGCGGTGGACATCAACGTGATGGACTATGTTGAAGCCGCCAAGCTGCGCGGCGAAGGGCGCGCCTGGATCATCTTCCGGGAAATCCTGCCCAATGCGCTGTCGCCACTTGTGGCCGAATTCGGGCTACGGTTCATCTTCATGGTTCTGTTCATCTCGACCCTGTCGTTCCTGGGACTGGGCGTCCAGCCACCGCTGGCTGACTGGGGCGGTATCGTGAAAGAAAACAAGGATGGCATCGTCTATGGCATCGGCGCAGCGCTTTATCCCGCTGTGGCCATTGCGACGCTGGCAATCTCGGTCAACCTGGTGGCTGACTGGGTCCTGAATCGTACCACATCGCTGAAAGGAGGCCGGGGATGAGTGATGTCCTTCTCAAGGTCCGCGACCTCAAAATCGGCGCGACCGTCTATCCGCCGGGTGAAAAGCCCCATGACATCGAGATCGTGCACGGGGTCAGCTTTGACCTCGCGCCAGGCAAGGTGCTGGGTCTGATCGGCGAATCCGGGGCTGGCAAATCTACCATCGGTCTGGCCTCAATGGCCTATGGCCGTGGCGGTGTGAAAATCACCGGGGGCGAGGTTTGGGTAAACGGGCGTGATATCCTCAAGACATCTCATGGGGATATCCGCAAACTGCGCGGTGGTGAGGTAACATATGTTTCCCAATCCGCCGCCGCATCGTTCAACCCCGCAAAGAAGATCATGGATCAAGTGGTCGAGGCCGCAGTTGAGCAGAAGAAGTTTTCGCGCAAAGAGGCTGAAGCCCGCGCGCGTGAGCTTTTTGCCAAGCTGGGTCTGCCCGACCCTGACAATATCGGTGATCGTTACCCGCACCAGGTTTCGGGCGGACAGCTGCAGCGCTGCATGACGGCGCTGGCGCTTTGCCCTGAGCCTGATCTGGTGGTTTTTGACGAACCTACCACGGCACTGGACGTGACTACCCAAATCGATGTGCTGATGGCCATCAAAGACGCCATTCGCGACTCGGGCGTTGCCGCCTTGTATATCACCCATGATCTGGCAGTTGTGGCCCAGGTCAGTGATGACATCATGGTGCTGCGGATGGGCGATACGGTCGAATACGGAAATACCGATCAGATCATCAACCGCCCGCAAGAAGAGTACACACAGGCGCTGGTTTCGGTCCGCTCAATCGAGCACGAAGAGAAAAAACCAACTCCTGAACCCGTGCTGAGCGTCGATGGTATCACCGCGCGCTACAAAGGCTTGAACTTCGACGTGCTGCATAATGTCAACGTCGAGCTTCATCCGGGGCAGACACTGGCGGTTGTGGGTGAATCCGGGTCGGGCAAGTCTACGCTGGCACGGGTCATCACCGGGCTTCTTCCGCCCCGCGATGGTGAGATTACCTTTGCGGGCCGCAAGCTCAGCTCTGATCTGAAAGGCCGCACGCGTGAAGACCTGCGTGAGCTGCAAATGATCTACCAGATGGCCGACGTGGCAATGAACCCGCGTCAGACCGTCGGTACGATTATCGGCCGCCCACTCGAGTTCTACTTCAACATGCGCGGCGCCGAGAAACGCAAGCGGATCGTTGAGCTGCTGGATGAGATCGAACTGGGCGAGAAGTTCATCGATCGTTATCCGGCGGAACTGTCAGGTGGTCAAAAACAGCGTGTCTGTATCGCGCGATCGCTGGCAGCCAAGCCAAAGATGATCATCTGTGATGAGGTCACCTCGGCGCTCGACCCGTTGGTCGCGGACGGTATCCTCAAGCTGCTGCTGGATCTGCAAAAGATCGAGGATGTGGCATACCTGTTCATCACCCACGATCTGGCGACAGTCCGTGCGATCAGCGATAGTATCGCGGTGATGTACCAGGGTCGGGTGGTTCGCTACGGTCCCAAGAGTCAGGTGCTAAGCCCTCCGTTCGACGACTATACAGACTTGCTGCTTAGCTCGGTGCCTGAGATGCATCTTGGCTGGCTGGAAGAGGTTGTCGCCCACCGCAAAATGGAGAGCGCGGGGAACTGATCCGCGCCTTTCTCATAGAAACACCGAAGACCATTCAAATTCCCGGCGCTGTGAACACAAGCAGACGTCGGGATTTTGCTATTTGGGGCGCAAATGCGCAGCCATAGCCGGACGAATCTCATAGGTTCGCCGGAACGAATACTCAGAAACAAGGGCCGGAACATGGACCGCAAACTGCTTTTGATCATCCTCGACGGCGTCCCCTGGCGCAACTTTCGTCGACTGTTTGGCAATCTTGAAGGGTGGGTCGACAGCGGTGCTGCCCGGGTTTGGAAACTCCGCTCTGTGCTGCCCTCGACCTCTGCCAGCTGCTACGCCTCCATCCACACCGGGGTCACACCGCAAGAGCATGGCTGTACAGGCAACGGCAACGTCTTCCGACTAAGCCACAAGGACGTGTTCAGTCAGGTGCGTGAGGCAGGCGGTGTAACCGGCGCGGTCACCCACAGCTATTGGTCTCAATTCTTCAATCGCCACCCGTTCGACTACGTCCGCGATGTTGAATATGACGAGCCCGACAACCTGACAATCAACCATGGTCGCTTTCATTCAATGACGGGATATGGCAACGCCAACCAGATGACGCCAAGCGATGTCGATCTGTTTGCCTCGCTCACCAACCTGTGTCTGCGCTTCGGACTGGATTATGGCATCCTGCACACTTGCACACTGGACAGCATGGGGCATCGTTTCTTCCACGATTGCGCCGAGATGGACCATGCCTGTTTCGTCATGGACGAAATGCTGGCCCCATTCATTCCGCGTTGGCAGCAGTTGGGTTATGACGTCATCGTGACGGCTGATCATGGTCAGGACGAACGCGGCCATCACGGTGGTCGCAGCCCGTTGCAGCAGGAAACGGCGCTTTACTATTTTGGTGAGGCCAAAGGCCCTGAACCGGATACCGTGATCGACCAGCTTCAGCTAGCCCCAACCATACTTAAGCGTATGGGTGCGCCGGTGGCGGACACGATGAAAGCCAAGCCGTTCCTGACCTGACGCGGTTCAGTCGTAGGACCAAATCCCCTGCCCCAATGCCTCAATGGCCACGGAAATGCGTTCAAAGCTGTCCGCTGCGCGCCCGACAGATGTTCTGGCGCGTAGGTACCCATGGACCAAACCTGCCTCGTTGATGCATTGGGCTTGCCCACCTGCGGCTGTGATCCGGTCGCAATAAGCTTTCCCGTCATCGCGCAGCGGATCGCAATCGGCGGTCACCACCACCGTCGGCGGTAGCCCCGAGAAATCGACGTCATGCAACGGTGCAAAGGTAGGATCGTTCTGGGGCGTGGTCCCTTGATACCGAACAGTCTCATAAAACCGGATATCGTCCAATGTCAGCAGCGGGGCATTGGCATGTTCGATATACGACCCCTGCGACATATCTCCGCCTAAGCCGGGATATATGAGGACCTGCCCCAGCACATTTTCCAACCGCCCCCGACCATGGTGCGAAACGGCTGCTGCCAGATTGCCACCTGCGCTGTCACCGGCCAGCACGATCGGTTCGCCGTATTCCTGAACCACCCAGTTCGTGGCGGTCCAGCTATCCTGAAACTGCGCCGGGTGCACATGCTCAGGGCACAACCGATAGTCGACCGAAACGATCCGATAGCCCGTCTGGGCGCAGAGTTCAGCACAAACATCATCGTGGCTATCCAAGCCCCCGACGACGAACCCACCACCATGTATGTAGACGACGGTCCGGGTGGGGTCACCGGCACTATAGATGCGAACAGGTACGCCATCGGCAGACCTGTCGCGCACCTCGATGCCAGGTGGGCGCGGCTGGCGGAAGTCCTGACACATCGCGTCATAGACCCGGCGTTGGTCAGCAATGGACATCTCTACTGTATCATCCGGATAGCTCTCGGCTGTGCGCCGGATGAAACCCCAGGTCTCCTCGTCGATCAGACGTTCATAGTCCATTGTTCCTCCGAATTATTCAGACCACTCCCATGGCCGAGTAAACGAACCCAGCACTTTTGAGACATCGTCTTCGGAAGACCCATTCGCGTCAAGCTGCGCGACAAGACCCCTCTTCTTGTCGTCGATTACCGAAACGACCCGCGCTTCAATGCCTGCGGCGTCCAATGCACCGTTGTAGATGCGAGTGATGGCCTGCTTGCGCAGTTCGGGTTTGAAAACCTTGCCAACGGCGGTTTTCGGCAATTCATCCAGAATGGTCATGTGCTTGGGCTGTGCCGCGCGTTCGTGGACGTGGACCTTGCAATAGTCCATCAGCTCCTGTTCAGTGACCGAGGCCCCCTCGACCAGTTCAACAAAGGCGCAAGGCACCTCACCCGAATGCGCATCGGGCTGACCGATGGCCCCTGCAAAGGCGACGGCATCATGGCCCAGCAAGGCCTCTTCGATTTCTGCAGGATCGATATTGTGTCCGCCGCGAATGATCAGGTCCTTCGCGCGACCGGTGATCCACAGATAGCCGTCCTCATCAAACCGTCCCAGATCGCCCGTGCGCAGGTATTTATCGAAATGATAGAGGTTCGTATTCTTATCGGTCTCGGTATAAGTATTGCCCGCGTATACGCCGGGGTTCGAGATGCAAATTTCACCGATCTGATCTACGCCGCACTCGGTTGGTCCATCCGGCCCCTCCTGCAGGATTTTGACGTCCGTATAGGGGAACGGGATGCCGATCGAGCCGATCTTCTTTTCCCCATCCACGGGGTTGCATGACACCAGACAAGTGGCCTCGGTCAGGCCGTAGCCCTCGACGATAGTAACGCCGGTCGCTTCTTCAAACCGACGGAACAGTTCGACCGGCAACGGAGCTGATCCCGAAAACGCCGTTTTCACGCTGGATATATCCGCATCCACAGGTCGCTGCATTTTGGCTGAAATCGCTGTCGGCACTGTAATGATGAACGAAACCTTCCAGCGTTCGATCAGTTTCCAGAAATTGTCGAATACACCATCACCGCGATACCCGGCAGGCGTCGGGAATACCACATGTGCACCAGACGACACCGCCGCCATCACGATGACATGCACCGCAAAGACATGGAACATCGGCAGAGGGCACATGATGACGTCGTTTTCGTCAAAGAGCAGCGTGTTGCCCAACCAGCCATTGTAGATAAGGCCCGAGTATTTGTGCTGCGCTACTTTCGGCATGCCCGTAGTGCCGCCCGTGTGGAAGTAGCACGCCACCCGATCTTTCTGGCTATCCTCAAAGTTCAGCGTTTTAGGCTGCTTGTTCAGCTCATCAAGGAAGTTCTTGTAATCCGCATGGGCCAGCTTTTCTTTATCACCCATCTTTGGGCGCAAGAACGGTACAAGCCAGGATTTGGGCGGCGTCAGATAGCGATTCAGGTCGATCTCAAGGATCGTGTTGACGCCCGGAGCGTGGCGTACTGCCTCTTCAACCTTTTGGGCTACATCGGTTTTGGGGAAGGATTTCAGCGTGACCACGACCTTCGCCTTGGTCTCACGCAGGATCGCCGCGATCTGCTCCGGCTCCAGCAATGGGTTGATCGGGTTCACGATCCCGGCCACCGCACCGCCCATCATGGTGACCAGCGTCTCGTTGCAATTGGGCAGCACATAAGCCACCACATCGTTTTCTCCGATGCCAAGGGAACGGAACAGATTGGCCGCTTGGTTGACCTTGCCCAGCAGTTCGGACCATGTCAGCGTCTCAGCCTTGTCACTCGGTCCAGACATCAACTGAAAGCTGATCGCTTTGTGGTTCGGGAACTTGCCCGCCGTCCGCGACAACAGCTGGTGGAAAGTGACGGGTACATCCCGATCCTCCCACGTCATCTCCTGCTCGATGCGCGCCTTGTCTTCCAATCCCACAAAGGCCATGTGGCTCCTCCCCTGATCTGTCTCCCGTGTCGCGCACAGGCTTGTTTGTCACCTCCAAGATGGAAGCAAAACACACCATGCGCAAGCAAGGGCTTAGCGATCAGGTCCGGGAATATGTAGAATGACGCTACGGCGAAACGAGATGTGCCGGAGCGTCACTTTATTCTGCAGCCACCCCGTCGGTGAACTGCAAGCGTGCGAGGCGGGCATACAAACCGTCCTGCGCCACCAGATCGTTATGGGTACCCTGCGCCACAATGCGCCCGGCTTCCAGCACGACAATCCGGTCTGCCTTTTTAACGGTCGCCAGGCGGTGCGCCACGATCAGAGTGGTGCGCCCTGCCCTCATGTTATCGACCGCACCCTGCACCGCACGTTCGCTTTCTGCGTCCAAAGCCGAGGTCGCCTCGTCCAGCAGCAGCACCGGTGCGTCGCGCAGGATGGCACGTGCGATGGCGATACGTTGCTTCTGACCACCCGACAGCATTACGCCCCGTTCGCCTACAAAGCTGTCATACCCTTCGGGCAAAGCCGAGATGAACTCATGCGCGGCAGCGGCTCGGGCGGCGGACTCGACTTCGGCGTCTGAGGCGTCCAGACGGCCAAAGCGGATATTCTCGCGCGCCGAAGCGGCAAAGATCACGGGGTCTTGCGGGACCAGCGCGATGTGCTGACGGAAGTCGTCACGGTTCAACTCGCGCAGGTCGAGCCCATCAAGGCTGACCTGTCCCGCATCGGGATCATAGAACCGCTGAATCATCTGGATGACTGTTGTCTTGCCCGCACCAGACGGGCCGACAAAGGCCACTGTCTCCCCGGGTTTGATTTGAAGTGACAAGTGATCCAGCGCAACGACGTCCGGGCGCGCGGGATAGTGGAATGTCACATCGTCAAAACGTATCTCTCCGCGTACGGGTACAGGCAAATCCTTGGCCTGCGACGGATCATTGACGGTATCCTCAGCGTTCAGCAGCTCGACCAAACGCTCCGTCGCACCTGCAGCGCGCTGCAACTCGCTCCAGATTTCGGACAACGCCGCGACTGAACCCGCCATGATGATCGAATAGATCACAAACTGGATCAACACGCCCTCGGTCATAACCCCGTTACGCACATCATTCGCACCCATCCACAGCACGCCAACGATGCCCGAGAAGACGAGAAAGATCACAATGACGGTCAGAATCGCACGGGTCTGGATCCGACGCAGAGAAACTTCGTACGAAGTTTCTGTCATCTCTCCGAACTGCGTCCTGCTGGCGTCCTCATGAGTAAAAGCCTGCACGGTTTGCACCGCACCCAACGCCTCGCCGGCATTTCCAGAGGACGCCGCAATCCAGTCCTGATTTTCCCGGCTGATCACCCGTAACCTGCGGCCCAGTACCAATATTGGCACAACCACCAGCGGAATCAGCAGCAACACCATCCCAGTCAGCTTGGCCGACGTCAGCAGCATCAGCACCAGTCCGCCGACGAACATCAAAAGATTGCGGAGCGCGATGGACACAGACGATCCCAGCACCGATTGGATCAGCGTTGTGTCGGTGGTGATCCGGCTCAGAACTTCGCCGGTCATGATGCGCTCGTAAAACTCGGGGCTCATCCCGATCACGCGGTCAAAAACCGCCTTTCGGATATCGGCCACCACACGTTCACCCAACCGGGTCACCAAAGCATAGCGAATACCCGTACCCACGGCGAGAATCCCGGCAATACCGAGGGCGGCCAGAAAGTACCATTCAAGCAAATCACCATCTTCGATGCGGAAATTGTCGACCACACGCCGCACAGCCAAGGGCAATGTCAGCGTCATGCTGGCTGTCAGGATCAACGCCAGTGTCGCGCCGATCATCAGCAGTCGATAGGGCTTCATAAACGGCCACAATGACCGCAGTACGCCTATTTTCTTTGACCGCGCACGCTCTTCCTGTGCACGCGGAGCCGAATTGTTCGCTGGACTGGCGGCGCTGGTTCTTGCCATGTCTGGCCCTTGTATTTTGGTCGATCGCCCTGATCAGGCATCATTCCCAGCTTCTTGGCGTCAGAGGCGTTTGGGGTCAAGCTGAAGACAAAGTTTTGCAACCCGATAAGGGCTAAATGACGCAACTTGTGTGAGGGATCAACTGGAGCGGGCGGCGGGAATCGAACCCGCGTCATTAGCTTGGAAGGCTAAGGTCTTACCACTACACAACGCCCGCTCAGCGAGCCCACCACCTATTTCATACGAAATTTGACGTCAAGAGGATGTTTCAATCAAATGCGCCTCGCACTGTGATTTGAAAGGTCCATTTTGCCAGGATCGACACGTGCGAACAGCCGGGTGCTTTTCGGCGAGTGTTCTTAACTGATCAGGCGGGCTGGATCATTGCAAACGCTCAAAAGAGCATTTTCCGCGCTCCGCGACGCCATTCACGAAAATGTGCTATAGTTCGAAAATCCGTCGTCCGGCGCTGTTTGCCCGTCCTCGGCGGAATTTTAGCGGGGGATTGAATGATGACCGAATTTGACCTCGGCACGTATCGCCGTGCTGTTACCACTTCATCAAGCGAAGCTCAGAAACTGTTCGATCAGGGGCTCATCTGGTTGTTCGGGTATAACCACGAGGCCGCTGCCGCCTGTTTCGAACAGGCCATTACTCATGACCCGAAATGCGGTATGGCCCATTGGGGCATCGCCTATGCGATTGGTCCAAATTACAACAAACCATGGGAGTTCTTCGAGCCCGATGAAAAAGTTGCAACCCTTGATCGGTCGCGTCAGGCAATCGAAGCGGCGATGGCATTGCGCGCATCCTCTACCCCGGTCGAGGCGGCGCTGATCGAAGCGATCTCACAACATATCCCGTCGGACCCCGAGATCGAAGATTACGCCCCGTGGAACGACGCGTTCGCCGATTCGATGCGCGCGGTTTATTCCGATCATCCGGACGACCTGGATGTCTCATCTGTGTTTGCCGAATCCTTGATGAACCGAACGCCCTGGCAGCTATGGGATCTCAAGAAAGGCGTGCCCGCCGAAGGGGCATCCACCACCGAGGCACAAGCCGTTCTGGAAAGGGCCTTTGAAACGCTTCCCGGTGCCTGGGATCATCCCGGCCTGCTGCATATGTATATCCACTTGATGGAGATGTCGCCCACTCCGGAAAAGGCGCTGCGACACGGGGATCGGCTGGTCGATCTGGTGCCCGACAGCGGGCATCTAGTTCACATGGCGACGCATATCGACGTGTTGTGCGGCGACTATCAGAATGTGGTCTGGCGCAATCACCGAGCCGCAGCGGTCGACAAGAAATATGAAGCCATGGCCGGGGGTGAGAACTTCTATACCGTCTATCGCGTCCACAACGTACATTTTGAAGCCTATGGGGCCATGTTCCTTGGGCAACCCGAATTGGCCCTGGCTGCGTCCGAGGAATTGATGCGATTATTGCCGGACAATGTGATCCGTTACTTCCCGGATTTGTTCGAATCCTTCTATGGCAAGAAGGTCCATGTCATGGTTCGCTTCGGCATGTGGCAGGAAATTCTGGATGAACCCATGCCCGGCGACGCGGAGTTATACAGCTATACCACCGCCGCAATTCATCAGGCGCGCTCTGTGGCTCTGGCCAATTTGGGTCGTATGGACGATGCAGCGCATGCACGCAAAGTGGCCGTTCAGGCCAGAAAAGCCGTCCCGGAAAGTCGACTGGTATTCAACAACACCGCCGAGGATGTTTTGATGATCGGCGAGGCGATGATGGATGGAGAGATCGCGTTCAAATCCGGTGACCGTGAAGGTGGGCTTGATCATCTGCGCCGCTCGGTCGAGTTGGATGACAATCTGGTTTATGACGAGCCATGGGGATGGATGCAGCCAACAAGGCACGCTCTGGGTGCCTTGTTGATGGAAGACGGTCAATTCGATGAGGCCGAGGCCGTCTATCGGGCCGATCTGGGTCTGGACGACACGCTCGCCCGTGCTTGCCAGCATCCCGGCAATATCTGGAGCCTTCATGGCCTGCATGAATGCCTGATCCGTCGCGGTGAAACGACGGAGGCCCGTCATATCAAGCTGCAACTGGACAAAGCTGCTGCACGGGCCACGGTGCCTATCCATGCCTCATGTTATTGCCGCAGAAAGGCAAAGGCGGCTTAGGCTTCTGGTCGTTTGGCGATAGATTCGCCTAAACATTGATCAGCGCCGCAGGTAGATCGGCGTCAATCTGTACGCGGCGCAGATCAAAAGAAGCTTTGCTCAGACAGTCAATTTCCTGTCATGTGATCGCTCTACACCCACGGGGCGATTCTTAGTTCAGACAGCCAGGAGCTATCCATGACAGACGTCGATCTCACCACCCTTTCCGCCGACGATTGGGATGAGTTGCACTTCCCCCGCCCGGATGAACACGACTTCGACCGCGTGGTTGAAAGCGCTATCTCGCGACGGGGTTTCCTGTCAGGAGTTGTGGCATTTGGGTCGGGCGCTGCGGCGATGGGCGCTGGTTTGTTGGGCTCAACTTCAGCACAGGCGGTCGATGCACAACGCTTTGCCTTCACGCCGTTTCCTGCCCAGACTGATGGGACAGTCCACGTGCCGGAAGGTTATGAGTGGAACATGCTAATGCGCTGGGGCGATCCGCTGTTTTCCGAGGCCGATGGATACGATTTGACCGATGGCGGTAAGGTTGAAAACTCGGACAAGGTTTTTGGCGAGAATACGGATGGGATGGAGACATTCTCGTTCCGGGGTCACGAGCTGATTGCGATCAACCACGAGTACCCGAACCGCAAGATCAACCTGCCTGCCGCGCAGGAAGGTGTTCCGACCAGTGCCGATGATGTTCTGAAGTTGCAGAACATCCAGGGCGTGACCGTGATGGAGATCAAGGAAAGCCCGGAGGGCTGGTCTGTGGTGAAGGACAGCCCCTTCAACCGCCGGATCCACCACAACACTCCGATGAAGATCGTCGGCCCCGCCGCTGGTCATGACCTACTGAAGACCGAGGCCGATCCGACAGGAACCGCGTCGCTGGGCACCATGAACAACTGTGGTTCCGGCAAGACACCGTGGGGCACCTACCTGACCTGCGAAGAAAATTTCAACGGCTACTTTGGTTCCTCTGACGAGAATGCCAGCTACGATCAGAAGGTCGCGGACGGCATGAAACGCTATGGCATCAAAGCCGAAAGCTGGAATGGCTACGAACTGTTTGACCCCCGCTTCGACACCTCGAAAAACCCCAATGAGCCGCACCGCGCAGGCTGGATCGTTGAAATCGACCCGACCAAACCCGACAGCACTCCGGTCAAGCACACCGGCCTTGGTCGCTTCAAGCATGAAAATGCTGAGGTCGCGCTGGCTGCGGACGGTCGTGTTGTGGTCTATATGGGCGACGATGAACGTGGCGAGTATCTTTACAGGTTCGTCTCGAACGCGGCCTATGCGCCCGGTGTCGACACTCAGGGCTTGTTGAATGACGGCACGCTATATGTCGCCAAGTTCAATGACGACATGAGCGGCGAATGGCTGCCGCTGACGCCGGAAACAACCGGCATGGACGCGGCCGAAATTCTGATCTTTACCCGTATGGCCGCATCGGCTGCGGGCGGCACCACAATGGACCGCCCGGAATGGGTGGCCTCAAGCCCTGTTGCGGTCGAGGCATATTGCTGCCTGACCAACAACAAGAACCGTGGAGTTAAGCCAAATGCTGGGGGTGATGACACTGCAGTCAACGGCCCTAACCCGCGCGAGGCCAACAAATACGGCCAGATCGTGCGCTGGCGTCCAGCGGATGAAGATCACGCGGCCACTGGCTTTGATTGGGATCTCTATGTCATGGCCGGAAACCCAACTGTTCATTCGGATAACCGTGGCGGATCGGCAAATGTGAACGAAGGCAACCTGTTCAACTCACCCGACGGCATGGCCATCGATTCGACCGGTCTGGTCTGGATTCAGACAGACGGGAATGATGACAACGAGGAAGAATTCGCAGGAAACGGCAATAACCAGATGCTAGTTGGCGATCCCGTGACCGGGGAGATTGTGCGCTTCATGACCGGCCCGAATGGCTGTGAAGTCACCGGTCTGGCCTGGTCGACCGACCTGCGCACCATGTTTGTTGGCATCCAGCATCCGGGCAGCAATTGGCCCGATGGCGGTACGCCGCGTTCGTCGGTGATTGCGATCAAACGCACCGACAACGGGCTGGTCGGCTAATCAAGCCCTTGCATCAAAAGCGCCCCTGAACTTCGGTTCCGGGCCGCTTTTTCGTCTCAATTCAAATATCCTCACCCGGTGGATCAAGCAGCCCGCCCGGCGCAAGCAAGGCACGTTCTGAAAGCCACGGGTTCAGTTCGAGTGCATGGTTCAGCGCCGTTCGCGCTTCGTCCAGCCGCTTGAGACCCAACAGCGATAATGCCCGCCCGCTAAGCGCCGCTACATGGTTCGGGGACAGCTCAATGGCCCGATCCAGATCGATCAGGGCCGCACCGTAATCCTGCTGCAAATAGTTGACGAATGCCCGCTGATTGTACCCCTCGGCATAATCCGGGCAATAAGCGACCAGAGCGTCAAACTCGGCCAGCGCACCGGTCAAATCCCAAGACTCGCGCAGAGACATCCCGCGATCCAACAGGGTTTGAGATCGGGCGTCCGGCGCATCGGTCCAGAGTTGCCACATCCGTCCCGAAATACCCCGCGCCTCGCGCTCAGACGACGCGGTTTGGGCTTGCGCAATCAGGGCGTCGACGCCAGAAATATGATCCGGCGCAACCGGGCAATCTGCAGAAGCCTGAGCGGCAGAACCAGCGAGTATGGCAACGATAAGTACGTTTTTCATCCTCTCTAACCTGATCCATCAGGCGTTTAGGTCAACTGCTTTATAGCGGAGCCAGCAACCCGGTTTCTTTCACCGCCTCCATCGCAACGAAGGTGGAGGTGTTGGCAACATGCGGCAGGGATGAGATTTTCTCGGCTAGCACCGTGCGGTATTCTGTCATCGATCGGGTCCGGATTTTAAGCAGATAGTCAAAGTTGGACGCGATCATATGAGCCTGTTCAATCTCAGCAACTCTGCGCACCGCTGCATTGAACTCGGCCAGTGCTTTTTCACGAGTATCTGTGAGACGCACCTCGACAAAGGCCACATGGTCAAGGCCCAGACGGATCGGGTCCAACATGGCGCGATAGCCTGTGATGATCCCGTCAGCCTCAAGCCGCTTGAGCCGCGCCTGTGTCGGCGATTTTGACAAGCCGATCCTGCGCGCAAGGTCCGTCACTGAGATGCGGCCATCTTCAGCTAATGCCGTAAGGATCGCACGGTCAAAGCGATCAAGGCTGGACAAGTCGTTTTGCATAATCAGGCTCCTATATTTCAGTCAATTCGACCAGAATTCGAGGAAATTCGGTCCATTCTCCTGACTATAGGCGGTTATATTAGGCAAAAGCCCCGGAGTACACATGTCACACAGCCTACGCACCAAAATCGACACTCAGACTTATGCCGACCAGTCCACTGTACTGGACGCGCTGATCTATCAGGCCAAGCTGTCAGAGGCCGACCGAACGGCCATTTGTGAGGCTGCAGCACAGCTGGTGCGCGACATCCGCTCAAGCACGTCGCCTGGCATGATGGAAGTGTTTCTGGCTGAATACGGCCTGTCCACAGATGAAGGCGTTGCGCTTATGTGTTTGGCCGAGGCGCTGTTGCGTGTACCAGATGCGGATACCATTGACGCACTGATCGAAGACAAGATCGCCCCGTCAGACTGGGGAAAACACCTGGGACAATCATCCTCGTCACTGGTGAACGCGTCGACATGGGCGTTGATGCTAACAGGCCGGGTCCTGGACGAAGACAAATCCTCGCCCGTCGGCGCGCTGCGAGGGGCCATCAAGCGGCTGGGTGAACCAGTGATCCGCACCGCCGTTGGTCGTGCGATGAAAGAAATGGGGCGTCAGTTCGTTTTGGGCGAAACCATTCAATCCGCCATGAAGCGCGCCAAAGGAATGGAAGATAAGGGCTATACCTACTCGTACGACATGCTGGGCGAGGCGGCACGTACCGAGGCCGATGCTGCCCGCTATCACCTGTCTTACTCGCGCGCGATCGCCGCTATTGCCGAGGCCTGCACCCATAAAGACATTCGCGAGAATCCGGGCATCTCGGTCAAGCTGTCGGCCCTGCACCCCCGTTATGAGCTGGCACAGGAACAACGGGTGATGGACGAACTGGTGCCCCGGCTGCGCGCGCTGGCTTTGCTGGCCAAGGCAGCGGGCATGGGGCTGAACGTTGACGCGGAAGAGGCCGATCGCCTGTCGCTCTCGCTGCAGGTGATCGAAGAAGTTATGGCAGAGCCTGCACTGGCCGGTTGGGACGGGTTCGGCATCGTCGTGCAAGCCTACGGCCCACGCGCCGGGTTGGTGCTGGATACGCTCTACGAGATGGCCCAGCGGCACGACCGCAAGCTGATGGTGCGGCTGGTAAAGGGCGCTTATTGGGATACCGAGATCAAGCGCGCGCAAGTCGAGGGCGTCGATGGTTTTCCGGTCTTCACCGATAAGGCGGCGACGGATGTGTCCTATATCGCCAACGCCCGCAAACTGCTGGGAATGACCGACCGTATCTATCCGCAATTTGCCACGCATAACGCCCATACGGTCAGCGCCATCCTACATATGGCGGACGGCCAGCCATTCGAATTCCAGCGCCTGCACGGGATGGGTGAGACCCTGCATCAGATCGTGCGCAACAAGCGGACCTCGCGCTGCCGTATCTATGCTCCGGTCGGCGCGCATCGGGATCTGTTGGCCTATCTGGTACGTCGCCTTCTGGAAAACGGGGCAAATTCCTCGTTCGTCAATCAGATCGTTGATGAGGAAGTCGCCCCAGAAACCGTTGCCGCAGATCCGTTCGTGGCCGTTCAAACACCTGGCAAACCGCTGCCAACCGGGCCTGAGTTGTTCGCACCGGAACGCCCAAACTCGAAAGGCTTTGATCTGCACCATACGCCGACGCTGGACCAGATTGACATCGCACGCGACGCCTTCCGCGCCCATCATTGGTACGCCCGCCCCTTATTGTCGGATGATGCACAGCCTTTGGCAGACACTCCCGTGATCAATCCTGCGCAACCGCAGGATCGCCCCGGTTCGGTTGCTGCGGCCAGCCCCGAAGACGTGGAACTGGCGTTGGCCAGCGCTTGCCCATGGCAGGCCTCAGCCGAGAAGCGCGCTGACATTCTAAATAAAGCAGCCGATCTCTACGAAGCGCATTTTGGAGAGCTGTTTGCCCTGCTCGCCCGCGAAGCCGGAAAATCTGTGCCCGATGCAGTTGCCGAGCTGCGCGAAGCGGTTGATTTCCTGCGCTACTACGCCGCCAATATTCCTGCCGCCAAACCCGCCGGAATATTCACCTGCATCAGCCCGTGGAACTTCCCTCTGGCGATCTTCACCGGGCAGATATCGGCTGCGTTGGCCACTGGCAATGCCGTGCTGGCGGCACCTGCCCCGCAAACGCCACTGATCGCCCATCGCGCAGTTCAGCTGATGCACGAAGCAGGTGTTCCACGCGATGCGCTGCAACTGCTTCCGGGTGGGCCGAAAGTGGGCGCGGCGTTGACGTCGGATGAACGCGTCTCGGGCGTGGCCTTTACCGGCTCGACCGCGACCGCGTTGAAAATCCGATCCGCCATGGCACAGCATATGCGTCCGGGCACGCCATTGATCGCCGAGACCGGCGGCCTGAACGCGATGATCGTAGACAGCACCGCGTTGCCGGAACAAGCCGTGCAGTCGATTATCGAAAGCGCGTTCCAATCGGCAGGCCAGCGATGCTCGGCCCTGCGCTGCCTCTATCTGCAAGAGGATATTGCCGATGACGTTCTGACCATGCTGCAAGGGGCGATGGACGCTTTGCAGGTGGATGATCCCTGGCTGATCTCGACCGATTGTGGTCCGGTCATTGACGCGCAAGCCCGGCAAACCATCGCGGACCACGTGGCTCGCGCTCGTGCCGAAGGACGGGTGCTGAAAGAGATGACAACGCCTCCCGAGGGTACATTCATCGCACCGGCACTGATCGAAATACCCGGCATCTCGGCGCTAGAGCGCGAGGTGTTCGGCCCGGTGCTGCACGTCGCCCGGTTCAAGGCACAAGAGATCGACAAGGTCATCGCGGATATCAATGCCACGGGCTACGGCCTGACCTTCGGCCTGCACACGCGTATCGACGACCGGGTGCAGCATGTGACCGAGGCGATCCATGCCGGTAATATCTACGTCAACCGCAACCAGATCGGCGCGATCGTCGGTTCGCAACCCTTCGGCGGCGAAGGTCTGTCCGGCACCGGCCCCAAGGCGGGCGGCCCGAACTATATGGCACGGTTCTGCGCGCCTGATCGGCAGAATGCTTCGGGACGCTGGGACAGTTCGGCTGAACCAGGTGCGCCCGAAGGGCAACCTGCAACGCCCAGCACCCAATCTCTGCCCGGTCCCACCGGCGAATCAAACCGCCTGACCGAATATGCCCGTGCGCCGCTTTTGTGCATGGGTCCGGGGGCCGAGGCCGCCAAGGCTCAGGCGGATGCGGTCAAATCGTTGGGTGGTACTGCGATCCAGATGACCGGCACATTGGACCTGCACCGCCTTGAAAACCTGACCGGTTTCTCGGGCGTTCTGTGGTGGGGCGACGATGACACTGCCCGCCAGATCGAACAGCACCTGGCCCGGCGCGATGGCCCGATCATCCCGCTGATCCCCGGGCAGCCCGACCGTGCGCGGGTGCTGGGGGAACGCCATGTCTGTGTCGACACCACCGCCGCCGGAGGCAACGCCGCCCTTCTGGGAGGTGCGGCATAACCGGACCTTGACGCTGGGCGGCGAAAAGCCCAGCGTCGCGCCATGTTTCCGATCCGAGACCATAAGCCTTCGGGGCGTACTCCGTTTGTTGTTTATGCCCTTATGGCTGCGAACATACTGATCTTCCTCAGCTATGTGGGTGTCATGGAGAATGCGCGGCTGATCAATCAGCTTTATATTGACTACGCGGTCATTCCTGCCCGGATAACTGACGGCTATGGGTTCGAGACACTCGTGACGTCAATGTTCCTGCATGGGGGCTGGATGCATCTGGCGGGAAACATGCTGTTTCTGTGGATATTCGGCGATAACCTCGAAGACGAAATGGGGCATGTGCTGTTTCTCGTGTTCTATCTGCTGGCGGGAATCGGAGCGGGGCTGATTCACGTCATTTCGGCACCGGATTCGGTGGTGCCAACAATTGGCGCGTCCGGAGCGATAGCCGGTGTCATGGGCGGCTATCTTCTGCTTTTCCCAAAAGCGCGCGTAGATATCCTGCTGATTCTGATCGTCTATATCCGGATCTTCACTATCCCGGCCTTTATCATGCTGGGTGTCTGGCTGGGCCTGCAATTCCTTGGCAGCCTCTCCAGCAATCCCGATGAAGGTGGCGTTGCCTATTGGGCGCATACCGGAGGGTTCTTTGTTGGTTTGATACTGTGCATCCCCCTATGGCTCAGGCGTGGAGGGACTGGGTTCTGGAACCGCACCCACGGCCATCCACCGCATCCGGAACACAAGTACAAACTCTCGCAATCACGCATCCCCAGAGTGCCGCGCAAATAATCAAGCGTCAGCTCTTGGGTAGCCTACCGCCGCTCAGGTGGGTGATCTCTTGCGCCGCGCGCATGACCAGATCGCCCAACTCGGGCGCGCGTTCACGGCTGAACCTTACGGTGGGTCCGGATACCGAGATACCGGCGCAAGGCTCAGCCCTGTCATTGAAGATGGCCGCACCAATGCAAGACATACCTTCATACCGTTCTTCGTGATCGTAAGACCAACCTCGGGTACGAGTTTCAGCCAGATCTGCATACAGGCCCGAAGCGGGCAACTGCGTATTTTCAGTGAAAGCAACCGGATCAATCCGGCCCAGAACTTTGCCTAAACTCTCTTCGCTCAACGCAGCGAGAATAGCCTTTCCTGTACCGGACGCATACATGGGCGTCCGCGCACCGGGTGGAAAGAAGGCCCGGATGGGGTTCTGAGTTTCGACCTGCCCGACAAAGACCACCTCTGCTCCATCGGGTACGGCCAGATTTGCGGTCTCACCGCTGTCTTGCATCAGACGCCGCAGGATCGGCCTGCCGATTTCCAGAACGCTGTTGCGCCGCAGAAAAGACGCACCGGTCCGATAGGCTTCGATTCCGACCAGCCATTCCTGCCGTTCCTCATCAAAGGATACGAACCCATGTTTTTGCAGTGTCACCAGAATGCGATGCGTGGTGGCTGTCGGAACATCAACCTCGCGGGCAAGATCGCTCAGCGCGACGCGCTCTAGCCGGGCAACAGTGGTCAGTACGCCCAGCGCCCGATCCAATGATTGCATGGTCCCGGCCGAACTTTCTTTAAACAGCGATTTGGGTCTGCCGCGCGGCCGCTTTTGCGCTTCCATTTCTCACCTGACCTTCGGATCCCCCCCGAAAACTCGAACCAATTTTTTTGGCCCGGAATTCTCAGAGATCATTTTGATAAACTGAATTCCTATCCGTTTCAGCATCTTATCAATTTAACGGATAAAATGAAAATATTTTTCAAGAAAATTGCAACACACAACCGTTCAAGCGACACTTGGGCCCAAAGCAGAGGATTGAGTTATGTCGCATCAAAACCCGGTCTTTATCCCAGGCCCAACCAATATTCCTGATCGTTTGCGCCTTGCCATGCAAGTTCAGACGCAAGACCACCGCGCCCCGGATTTCGTTGAAACCTTCGCCCCGGTACTGGAAGACACAAAACAGGTTTTCGGCACCACCGAAGGCCAGATAATCACTTTTCCAGCCAGCGGAACGGGCGGTTGGGAGGCAGCGATTACAAATACGCTCAGCCCCGGTGACAAGGTTCTTGTCGCCCGCTACGGCGTCTTCAGCCATCGCTGGATCGATCTGTGCGAAAGACACGGGTTGGACGTTCAGATTGTTGAATGTCCATGGGGAACAGGCGCGCCAGCCGACAGGTTCGAGGCCATCCTGTCCGCGGATAAAGCGCATGAAATTAAGGCCGTATTGGTGACGCATAACGAAACCGCGACAGGTGTGCGTTCCGATATCAGCGCTGTGCGCGATGCGATGGATGCGGCACATCACCCGGCCATGATGTTTGTGGATTGCGTGAGCTCTTTGGCCTCAATGCCGTTCGAGTTTGACCGGTGGGGCGTGGATATTGCAGTCTCGGGGTCGCAAAAGGGGTTCATGCTGGCCACCGGCATGGCAATCCTATGCGTTAGCCCCAAGGCACTGGCGTCGATAGAGACCGCGCAACTGCCACGCACCTTCTTTGATTTCCGTGATATGATGTCGGCAAATGCGTCTGGCGGCTTTCCCTATACTCCGCCTTTGCAGCTGATCTACGGTATGCGCGAAAGCCTTAAGATGTTGTTCGAGGAAGGGTTGGACAATGTCTATGCCCGCCACACCCGTCTGGCCGAAGGTGTGCGCCGCGCGACTGCGGCCTGGGGCCTGAAGTTGGTCGCACAATCTCCTGACCTCTACTCGGATACCGTCAGCGCCATTTTTGTGCCCGAAGGCTTCGACAGCAACGAACTGACTGACCATGCCTTCAACACCTATGGGGTATCCTTCGGCATTGGTCTGGGTGAGTTGAATGGCAAAGCGTTCCGCATTGGCCACTTGGGCAGCCTGACCGATGTTATGGTCCTGTCGGGGCTGGCCACGGTCGAGATGGCCATGGCCGATCTGAACTACCCAGTGAAGCTTGGCAGCGGGGTTGCTGCGGCGCAGGAATTCTATCGCGCCAGCTCAACCAGCCACGCAAAAGCCGCAGCTTAGGAAGGACAGTCATGTTGGATCAAATCCCCGTCGCCGAACTGACCTATGCCGACGTACAGGCTGCGCACGAAAGGATCGGGCCGCACATCCGACGCACACCGGTAATGACCTCGGACTATCTGAATGAATTGACCGGCGCACAGCTGTTCTTCAAATGCGAGAACTTTCAGGAAGCAGGTGCATTCAAAGTGCGCGGTGCCAGTAATGCGGTCTTCGGCCTAAGCGATGAAATGGCGACCAAGGGTGTTTGCACCCACTCAAGCGGGAACCACGCCCTGTCGCTGTCATATGCGGCTGGTCGCCGGGGCATTCCATGCAATGTGGTGATGCCGCGCACCGCGCCGCAGGCCAAGAAAGACGCGGTACGACGCTTTGGTGGTACGATCACTGAATGTGAGCCATCCACCTCTTCCCGCGAGGCGACGTTTGCCGAGGTGCAGGCCCGAACAGGCGGAGAGTTCGTGCACCCGTACAACGACCCTCGTGTTATCACTGGTC
The DNA here is from genome assembly GCF_056537625.1 of Ruegeria sp. C6. Lineage (NCBI taxonomy): Bacteria > Pseudomonadati > Pseudomonadota > Alphaproteobacteria > Rhodobacterales > Roseobacteraceae > Ruegeria > Ruegeria sp. C6. The sequence continues at coordinate 279,200 of NZ_JBQFRW010000003.1, forward strand.
AGGCCACATGTTCGGCTGAATTGCTTGAGCAGACCGATGGCCTGGATGCAGTGATCGCGCCAATCGGCGGTGGCGGGATGGTCTCAGGCACCTGTCTGACGGTTTCGAACTTGGCACCAGAAACCGCGATCTATGCGGCTGAGCCTGAGCAGGCGGACGATGCGTACCGTTCCTTCAAAGCGGGCCATATCATCGCGGACGATGCCCCCAAAACGGTGGCGGACGGGCTGTTGGTCCCGCTCAAGGAAAACACATGGCACTTTGTGTCGAACAATGTGACCGACATCTTCACCGCGTCCGAGCAAGAGATCATCGACGCAATGAAACTCACCTGGAAATACTTGCGCGTGGTGATGGAGCCGTCTTCGGCCGTTCCGCTGGCCACCATTCTCAAGAACCCCGACATCTTCCGGGGCAAACGCGTCGGCGTCATCATCACCGGCGGCAACGTGGATCTGGATAAGCTGCCCTGGCTGAAAGGGTAAGGAGAAACAGGATGAACAAACCGATGAACAGTGATCAATTCGAAGTTGGCTATGACATTCCTGCCGCGATCGGCATGGATGAATCCGAAATCCAGACTCCTTGCCTGGTCCTTGATCTGGACGCGCTCGAGCGTAACATCAAGAAGATGGGCGACTATGCCAAGGCACATGGGATGCGGCACCGGGTGCATGGCAAGATGCACAAATCCGTAGACGTCGCGAAGCTGCAGGAACAATTGGGCGGCGCAGTCGGCGTCTGCTGCCAAAAGGTTTCCGAGGCCGAGGTGTTTGCGCGCGGAGGCATCAAAGACATTCTGGTCTCGAATCAAGTGCGGGACCCGGCCAAGATTGACCGTCTGGCGCGCCTGCCGAAGCTTGGTGCACGCACAATCGTTTGCGTCGACGATGTGGACAACGTCGCTGACCTTTCTGCTGCTGCCGCTAAGCATGGCACTGAATTGGAGGTTTTTGTCGAGATCGACTGCGGCGCGGGCCGCTGTGGTGTCACCACGACCCCCGCCGTGATCGAAATCGCCAAGGCGGTTGAGGCCACCCTTAACCTGAAATTTACCGGCATTCAGGCCTATCAAGGCGCGATGCAGCATCTGGATACGTATGAGGCACGCAAAGAAAAACTGGATACCGCAATCGCCATGGTCAAGGATGCCGTCGACGGATTGAAGGCTGAAGGGATCGAATGCGAGCTGGTTTCGGGCGGCGGTACGGGGTCTTATTACTTCGAAAGCAACTCGGGCGTTTATAACGAGCTGCAGTGTGGCTCTTATGCCTTCATGGATGCTGATTACGGTCGGATTCTGGACAAGGACGGTCAACGGATCGATCAGGGTGAATGGGAAAACGCCTTGTTCATTCTGACCAGCGTGATGAGCCACGCCAAAGCGGACAAGGCAATTTGCGATGCGGGTCTGAAGGCCCAATCAGTCGATAGCGGCCTGCCCTTCATCTTTGGGCGGGACGATGTGGAATACCTGAAGTGCTCGGACGAACACGGGGTGATTGGCGATCCGGATGGGGTGCTGAAGGTCAACGACAAGCTGCGGCTGGTGCCCGGCCACTGTGACCCGACCTGCAACGTTCATGACTGGTACGTCGGTGTGCGCGGCGGCAAGGTTGAAGCCCTTTGGCCGGTCTCTGCACGTGGCAAGGCCTATTGATCAACAGATGAATGCAGGGGCGGACGTTTAGCACCGCCCTTTCTAATGCCATCAAAAAGAAAGACAAACGCGATGATCATCGTTCCTGAAAAGGAAATCGGCGCTCTGTTAGGCCGACAGGAAAGCTATACTGCGGTTGAGCAGGTATTTGCCGCGATGGCGGCTGGGGATGCCTACAACTTCCCGGTCGTGCGCGAGGCCATAGGTCATGCGGATGCGCTCTATGGGTTCAAGGGCGGGTTTGATCGCGAGGGCATGAACCTTGGCCTGAAAGCAGGCGGGTATTGGCCAAACAATCTGGAAACGCACGGGCTGATCAATCACCAATCCACCGTGTTTTTGTTTGATCCAGATACGGGTCGCGTTCGGGCCATCGTTGGGGGCAACCTGCTGACCGCGCTGCGCACGGCTGCAGCCTCGTCGGTTTCGATCAACCATTTGGCACGCAAGGATGCCAAGGTGATCGGAATGGTTGGCGCCGGGCATCAGGCGACATTCCAATTGCGCGCGGCATTGGAACAGCGGGACTTTGAGAAAGTCATAGGCTGGAACTTGCATCCAGAAATGCTGCCAAATCTCGAAAAGGTCGCGGCTGAAGCGGGGCTGCCTTTTGAAGCTGTGGATCTGCCCGGCATGGTGCAGGCGGACGTGATTATCACCATCACCTCCTCCTTCGCGCCAACACTGATGTCCGAGCACGTCTCCGACGGCACACACATCGCATGTATGGGCACCGATACCGTCGGTAAGCAAGAGGTCGCCACAGACCTGATCGCGCGCGCAAGCGTCTTTACCGACGAGGTCGCGCAGGCCGTGACATTGGGTGAAAGCCAACATGCCGTGGCTGCCGAAATGAAAGCCGAAGGCGATATCCGGCAGATCGGAGAGGTCATTAACGGGACCCATCCCGGGCGTGTGTCCGAGGCTGAGGTGACCGTGTTCGACGGTACTGGCGTGGGGCTGCAAGATCTTGCGGTGGCCAGCGCGGCAGTTGATCTGGCGGTCCAGCAAGGGATCGCGATCGAGGTCGACTTCTAAACCAAAACGCGCGCCCGGACCGGACGCGCGTACCATGATCAAATGACCGGGGTTGAATATCAGCCCCGAATTACCTTTGCGAAATTGTCAAAGATCGGCTCATTGGCGCAGATCACTTCGCCATCCTCAAGCACGCTGCCTTCGGGGTTCAGCGCCTGAACAAAGCCGCCCGCCTCTTTCACGATGATGATGCCTGCGGCCAGATCCCAGGCGTTCAGGCGACGCTCCCAAAAGCCTTCGTAACGACCGGCGGCCACATAGGCCATGTCCAGCGCGGCAGCACCCCAGCGACGAACACCTGCACAGGCAGGCATCAGACGGGCCAGGTCCTGCAAGGTCGCAGGCAGGTCCGAACGGCCACCGAATGGCAGACCTGTCGCGAAGATCGACTCGATCATGCGATGGCGGCCCGACACACGGATGCGCATGTCGTTCATCCACGCACCTTCGCCTTTTTCGGCAAAGAACATCTCATCCTTGGCAGGGTCATAGATCACACCCGAAACGATCTTGCCCTTATGTTCCAACGCGATTGAAACGGCCCAGTGCGGCAGCCCGTGCAGGAAGTTGGTGGTCCCATCCAGCGGGTCGACGATCCAGCGACGAGTCGGGTCTTCGCCGTCAATCGCGCCGCCCTCTTCGGCCAGCCAACCATAGGTCGGACGGGCACCCAGCAATTCCTCTTTCAGGATGGCTTCGGCCGCGATATCGGCCTTCGATACAAAGTCGCCCGCACCTTTCATCGACACCTGCAGGTTCTCGACTTCACGAAAATCCTTGACCAGAGAACGCCCCGCCTTGCGCGCGGCCTTGATCATGATGTTGAGATTTGCACTGCCAACCATTTTCCAAAGGCTCCTGTCCGGTCAAGCCGCGCGTATACTGGGGCAACGCGCCCTTGCCAAGAGGAATGATGCGCATGGCTGATCTGCGTCCGGTGTTATTGAGTCTGAAGCTTACGCGCCTCGGTCCGCGCCAGTTTCACCAACTCTTGCACAAAGGGTTTTTCAAGGTCTTCGCTGCGGACCGCAGCATATAACCTGCGGGTAATCCCATCTTTGGTAAGCGGGCGCGTGACGTAGTCCGAGCTATACTTTACCTCGCGCACCACCCAGTCCGGAAGAACGGATATGCCCCTATTCGAAGCCACCAACAACAAGATCACAGCGGTCAGTTCAACCTGTCGGATGGTGGCAGGCTCGACCCGGGCCGGGATCAGCAACTGACTGAAAACATCTAAACGGGTTCGTTCGACCGGGTAGGTAATCAGTGTCTGACCTCGGAAATCTTCAGCTTCGATATAGGGCTTTTCAGCCAATGGATGCGAAGACGCCGCGACAAATACGGCCTGGTAGTCAAAGAGTTCGACAAATTCGACACCCGGCAGATCTTCGGGGTCAGAGGACACCACCAGATCAACCTCTTCCTTCTGCAAGGCGGGCAACGCGTCGAATGCAAGGCCCGGGCGGATATCCACATCAACGTCTGACCAGGATTTACGGAAAGCTTCAAGCACCGGAAACAGCCACTCGAAACAAGCGTGACATTCGATCGCAATGTGCATCCGACCGGTGCGACCGTCGCGCAGCGATGAAAACTCATCCTGCATCGCCTCGACCTGAGGCAGAATTTGTTCAGCGAGACGCAGCAGCCGCAAACCAGCTGCCGACAACTTCATCGGCTTGGATCGACGTAAAAACAGCTCGACCCCGGCCTGATCTTCCAACCCCTTGATCTGGTGACTTAGTGCGGATTGCGTGATGTTTAGCTGATCAGCTGCACGCGCAAGCCCACCGCATTCGTGGATGGCTTTGATCGTCCGTAAGTGGCGAAATTCGATATGCATTACTCACGCAACTCATGTTGTTGTTGAACAATATGAGTTTGTCTCACAATGCATCTGATGGCACAAGGGCATAAATGACAGCTACGAGGCCACCATGACCAAGCCTGAGATTTCATTCGAGTTCTTCCCGCCGCAGACTCTGGAGGCCTCGTTTCGCCTTTGGGATACGGTTCAGACCTTGGCGCCGCTGAACCCGCGGTTTGTATCGGTGACTTATGGTGCTGGTGGTACAACACGTGAGTTGACGCGTGATGCAGTTGCAACCTTACACAAATCCTCGGGGCTGCCTGTTGCTGCGCATCTGACCTGTGTCGATGCCTCGCGTCAGGAGACGCTTGAGATTGCAGACACATTCGCGCGCGCAGGCGTTCAGGATATCGTTGCCCTGCGTGGCGACCCCCCCAAAGGTCAAGACCGGTTTGCCCCCCACCCGGATGGCTTCGCCAACTCGGTAGAACTGATTTCTGCACTAGCCGAGACCGAGATGTTCAGCGTCCGTGTCGGCGCTTATCCGGATAAACATCCAGAAGCAAGCAATGCCCGCGCTGATGTGGATTGGTTAAAGGCCAAGCTGGATGCGGGCGCGGACGAGGCGTTGACCCAATTCTTCTTCGAGGCTGAAACCTTCTTCCGGTTTCGCGATGCCTGCGAAAAAGCGGGGATCGACAAGCCTATCGTACCGGGCATTCTTCCCATCGAGAACTGGAAGGGTGCGCGTAACTTTGCAAAACGCTGTGGCGCCCACATTCCCGACTGGATCGAGAACGCATTTGACAAAGCAATCCGGGACGATCGCGAAGATCTTCTGGCGACGGCGCTATGCACCGAACTCTGCTCGGACCTGATAGAAGGCGGCGTGGACAAACTGCATTTCTATACGCTCAACCGACCTGAGCTTACTCGAGATGTCTGCTTTGCCCTGGGCATTACACCCCAGACCGAATTGCAGAACGTCGCCTGATCCCACAGTTTTTGCGTTTGCCCTGTATCGCCGGGCGTGGCAGTCGTCTGCCATGCTCATTTGCGACAACCGCTGCGCAGGCGACAATCTCGATATGCACCCGTCAACTGTTGCCCTACCTCAGTCTAATTCCTGAAAAAATTTGACAAAAATGTGATCAATGGCAATCTGACCCCGTTGTAGTTTTAATGAGTGTTTTGAGTATGAAGCCAGTGAGCAAGGTACAGGCTCGGGCCGAAGCGTTGCAGGTTCTTGGTCTGCCCCCAAATGCAAACGCAAACGAGATTCGTGAAGCCTGGCGCAAAATCGCGTTCCACGATCATCCTGATCATACCGACGGTGATTATTCCGGTTTTTCGGATGCTAAATCAGCCTATGATTTTTTGCGTAAAGAAGGGATGACACGCAAAAACGGTTTAGATTCTTCTACACCGCGTCGTCCTCGTTTGAAGAAACGCGTAATCGAACTGGCCGCAGATGAAATCAAAGCTTGTCACGATCTGTTAAAACCTGAACGCGCGCTGAAGGATTTATCGGAACTGGGTGAACCGGACGCCGCCAAAAGCGCCCGCGAATCTTCGGACCATGTTCCTGATGCAATCGGATGCTTCGGGCGCGATCTTACCTACTTCGTCGCATCGTCAGTCTGCGAAGGGTCTAACCGCGTTGCATTGCCAACCTCGGTACTTTCCGGCTACCGCAAGTCAGAAACAGAGATTCTGACCTTTCGGTCCAAGGGCTCGGGCTCCGGTGAGATTGTCATTCCTGACCCGATACGCGAGAGGAAATTTCCCGGTGCCAAGAGTGTAACAATACGGTTCGAAGCGGATCAACACATGCGGGATATGTTCGAGTTGGCGGGGTGAGAGAACCCGCCAGCGAAAAAAGCCCGGCCTTAGTGGCCGGGCTTTCTTTCATTAATCGGAATCAGTTGGAAATCGGGCCTTCTGATGTGAATTTCGGGATCACGCTGGTCGAAGCGGCATCCCCTTCGATTCCGGGCCAGTTGCCTTCCGCCAGGTCGATGTTGGCCGGAACATCCTCTTCCCAGAAACCAACAACAACATCAGTGATGTTCAGATAGAGCTTGTCATCGACAATACGCCACAGATTTGGGTTGCCCGGAACCTTGCCGCCTTTCGACACGCCGTATGCACAATGGCCATCATATTGCGGTGCGTAAAAGGCCGGGTTTTCCAGAAACTTGTCACGGTTCTCTTCGGTCGCAAACGCCCAGGTAACACCATTATAGTCTGCGGTGATGTCGGCCCGACCGCGAACAGCCTCGGGTTGCGACTGGCCTAAGGGCACCTGATCCAGGCTGCGGTAAGCAACAACGTCGTATCCCGATACGGCAAATCCGGTGCCATCAACATATTGTTCTCCGGCGAACGCGGGCACGGCAAAAGCCATCGTCGCGGCAAGGGTCAGCGCAAAGCGTTTCATGTGATTGGTCCTCATGTCCTTAAGGTTTCTGGTCACCCGAACTGCGGGTCTGGTCAAACAATAGGTAATTTTGGCCCGGCGCGAAGACCCGCTCGCGCCGCTGTGAAAACCAGAGGGGTTTTGTGAGGTGAACGAGGTGCAATGTTACAAATATCTCGCCACATCCGGGGTTGGACTTTGAGTTTTGCAATATTAGCTGTGAAGGCGGCGGCGTTTTGGCCAAATGATGCAGAAAGGCAAAAGATGAGCGAACAATCCACTTACACACCCCCAAAGGTCTGGACTTGGGACAGCGAAAGCGGAGGACGCTTTGCCAATATAAACCGGCCCATCGCTGGTGCGACCCACGAAAAGGATCTCCCGGTCGGGAAGCACCCGCTTCAACTGTATTCGCTCGCCACCCCGAACGGCGTCAAGGTTACGGTCATGCTGGAGGAGCTTTTGGCATTGGGCCATTCCGGGGCCGAATACAATGCGTGGCTGATCAACATCGGTGAAGGTGATCAGTTCAGCTCGGGCTTTGTCGGGGCCAATCCTAACTCGAAGATACCGGCGCTGTGGGATCATTCAGGTGAAACACCTGTGCGCGTTTTCGAGAGCGCCTCCATCTTGCTGCATCTCGCTGAGAAATTCGGTGAGTTTCTGCCCGCCAGCGGTGCCGAACGGACAGAAGTGATGAACTGGTTGTTCTGGCAAATGGGCAGCGCGCCATATCTGGGCGGTGGCTTTGGCCACTTCTACGCTTATGCGCCTGAGAAATGGCAATATCCGATCGACCGTTTCGCGATGGAGGCCAAACGCCAGTTGCATGTGCTGGAACTGGAACTTGCCGATAAGCCTTATATTGCAGGTCAGGATTATACGATCGCCGACATGGCGATCTGGCCGTGGTACGGGCAGCTTGTTCTGGGCCGTCTATACGATGCGGCAGAATTCCTGGATGTCGAAAGCTATGAAAACGTGATGCGGTGGGCCAAAGCCATCGATGCTCGCCCCGCCGTTCAGCGCGGCCGGATGGTCAATCGTGCGTTTGGAGAGCCGCATACGCAGTTGCACGAACGCCATGACGCCAGCGATTTTGAGACGCGCACGCAGGATAAACTGGAAGCGGCAGACTAACGCCCTGCGCTACTTCAATATTGGGGGCCGCTCGGGATCACTGCCCGGCGCGGCCCTTTCCATTTGGGGCGCTTGAGGCTGGGGCAAATCGAACCGCAGCCCAACCTTTGCCAAGGCAGAAGTAGCCGGATCCTGCACTTCAAAAAAGCCAACATCCAGCGCTCCGGCCTCGATCCCCGAAAAGGTCAATGCCTCGGATACGGCGCGTGCAAGCGCTGGCTGCGCGCCTTCGACCGCTGAAACAAAACCCAATAAATGGCCCTGCCCCCCATCTTCAGTCTTTGTCCCAACCAGAAACGCCGCCGCAGCCAGACCTGCAGCCGTCGCCAGCTTTGCATCAAGCGCGGTCAACAGAACATCAGGCAAACCGGAGGGCGGATGGAATTCGGCAAGTCGCTGCTGCACCTCCCTAGGACCATGCTGCAGCGTGTCAGACAACCAACCGAGCGCTTCAGCGGGGATCAACATCGACGACGGTGCAACATCAAGGTTCAGACCCAGCCCGACCCCCTGCCCCGACAACATCCCTGAAAGAACACGACCCGACAGAGCGACATAGGGGACCGGTCGACCCGCAAATGCCGCCAGTCGTTCCTCAAGATCAAACACCAGAACAAAACGACCATCCGCCACATCGAACAGCTCAGGCGAAATGCTTTCATCCTTCGCTTCCTCGGTCAGCATCAGGAACAGCTCGCTATCGGCCAGTCTTTCGAAAAAGCGTAGTCGAGCGTTGTCGTCTTCCGGGGCCGCCTGCATGGCGTTATGTGCAGCATCCAAAGCTGTGGCTTCAGTCATTCAGAACCTCGTGCACCCGTTTCTGTAGCACCGGCAAAAGCTCGGCCTCGAACCAGGGGTTTTTCTTCAGCCAAGCCGTATTGCGCCAGGACGGGTGAGGCAAGGCAAAGACGCGCGGCGCATGGTCTCGCCAAAGGCTGACGGTCTCGGTAACCGGTGTTTTTACGCCAAGATGGTATTTATGGGCATGACCCCCGACGAGGATCGTCAACGGTACTTCTCCCAACGTAGCCATCACTTTGTCATGCCAGGTGCGCCCGCATATCGGCGGCGGAGGCAGGTCGGCCTTGCGCTCATTGTATCCGGGGAAGCAAAACGCCATCGGCACGATGGATACGCGCGAACGGTCATAAAATGCGTTCTCATCCAGTCCCAGCCAATCCCGCAGCCGGTCACCCGAAGGATCGGTGAAAGGCTTCCCTGAAGCATGGACGCGCGCGCCCGGTGCCTGACCTGCGATCAAAATGCGCGCACCGGGGCGAAACCAGACCACCGGGCGCGGCTGGTGCGCAGTCGCGGTCTGCGCGAACCTGTCCGCACACAAACGGCAGGCTTGGATGTCCTCAATCAGCGAATTCATCGGATCAACAGGCTTTTGCAATGTTCATCGATGAAGATAGGCATCATCTACCCTCGAGCCAATGAAACCGTCCTTGCAACACATCAATGTCATGAACGCGGATGCGCATTGATCATTTGTTTCATATTTCGACATAATGTGGCCAACATGGATCGGTAGCACACCGATCCTCAAACCGTCAAAACCCCGAGCGATCTGCAGGCCGCACATGCTGGAATTCGAAAATGTCAGCAAGTCTTTCTGGACCGGAACCCGCCGCAAGGTGATTCTGGATCGGGTCTCGTTCCGGGTCGAGCTTGGAACATCTCTTGGCGTGCTGGCCCCGAACGGAACCGGCAAGACCACGTTGATCAACATGATGGCAGGGCTGGAAAAGCCCGACGAAGGCGTGATTCGGCGCGACTGCCGCGTATCCTTCCCCATGGGCTTTGCAGGAGGTGTGGCCAAGCGCCTGTCCGCGCTGGAGAACGCACGCTATATCGCGAAGATCTACGGCATGGATCCCGACTATGTCGAAGCCTACTGCAAATGGCTGTGCAACTTGGGTGAGTATTTCGACCAGCCGCTCGGAACCTATTCGTCCGGAATGCGGGCCCGGTTTACATTTGCACTGATGCTGGCCCTGGATTTCGATATGTATCTGATCGATGAGGGGATGCCCTCGACAACCGATGTCGAGTTCAACAAGAAGGCGGGCGACATTCTGAAAGAGAAGCTGCGGACAACGACTTTGGTGATCGTATCGCACAACCCTTCGCTTCTTGAAAAATTCGCGCGGCAGGCTGCGGTTTTGGTAGACGGCCAGCTTTACATGTTTGAAACCTTGGAAGAGGCAAAGCAGCTCTATGACTACCAAACCCAAGGCTAGGAAATACAATCCCGACCGCACGGCACGCGGTTCTGGCACTGCTGAGGCACGCTCGGACGCCATTTCACGCATCCGAAAGGCGACCCAAGGCACAGACTCGGCTGACGACACTCAGCAACCGGGCAACGAGTTGGATGCGATCAAACGCGAAGGTCTGACAGGGCGGCAATTGCGCGTCGCGCGGCGTTTGGCGCACAAGAACGGGCTGGCGGCGACGTCAGACTACGATGCGGTCCGGCTGTTACGAAAGAAAGGAATTGATCCGTTTCAGCGCACAAACCTGCTTGATCTGGCAGCTCCTGACCAAGGTAAGCCAACTGGTGATGACGCCGCGCAAGACAATATAAAGATTCACCTGCCGCAAACGACCAGGGACTCGCAGAAGAACCTGCCAGGACCCGAACTCAGCCCGGCCGAACGTCGTGAATATGAAATCGGGCAGATCCAGAAAGACATCGCCCGCCGCCGCCGCCGCAAGCTTGCCGGGCTATTCGCACGATTGACGGTGTTCGTATTCATTCCAACGTTTATCGTGGGCTACTATTTCTATCGCGTGGCGACGCCGATGTATGCCAGCGACTCGGTGTTTTCGATCTTGCAAGCGGATGGCGGCGGTGCCTCGTTCGGTGGATTTCTGGCGGGCACGCAGTTTGCGACGGCGCAGGATTCCGTGTCCACTCAGGAATTTCTGGAATCCAAGGATGCATTGGAACGGCTTGAGCGTGATGTCGGATTTACTGAGTTTTTTCGGCAGGATTGGATAGACCCGATCCAACGATTGCCGGCTGATGCGACGCTTGAAGAAACCTACAAGCTTTATAAGCGTATGATCACAATCGGATATGATCCTAGTGACGGCGTCATCCGAATGGAGGTCGCAGCGCCGAGCCCCGAGATAGCGGTCGATTTGTCCAGGCGGCTTATCTCTTACGCGGAAGAGACCATCAATGGTCTGACTGAATTGAAACGCGAAGACCAGATGCGCGATGCCTTGGCGAGTTTTGAGGCTGCGCAAGAGGCACGCAGACAGGCTCAGGAAGACCTGATCGAACTGCAGCTACAAGGTGCGATACTGGACCCGCAAAGTGTGATCGCCAGCCTGCGAGGAAGGATCGATCAGTTCGAATTCGAGCTGCAGGACAAAGAACTACAATTGGCCGCGCTTCTCGATAATACGCGCCCCAACCAGGCCAAGGTGGATGGTACACGGGCAGATATCGCGCGGCTGCAAGCGGTCCTTGATGAGTTGAATGCCGAGATGCTGGATGTGTCAGCGGGCGAAAATTCGCTGGCGCGTTTGAGCGTGCGAATCCAGATGGCTCAGGCCGATCTGGCGGCGCGTGACATGATGCTGCAAACGGCAATGCAGCAAATGGAAGCTACGCGGACCGAGGCCAATCGAAAAGTGCGGTATCTGACCGTCTCGGTGAACCCGGTCGCCAGCCAAGAGCCTAGCTATCCGCGCAAGTTCGAAAATACGATTTTGGCATTCCTGTTATTTGCTGGTATCTACCTGATGATCTCGCTTACCGCGTCGGTCCTTCGTGAACAGGTATCCTCGTAAGACTCATGAAACATGTAAAAATAGCCGACCTGACGGTTGGCAACGACCTTCCGCTGACCATCATTGCCGGCCCTTGCCAGCTTGAAACCGCCGATCACGCCCAGATGATCGCAGGCACTATGAAAGAAGCATGTGACGCCGCCGGGGCGCAGTATGTATTCAAGGCTTCGTATGACAAAGCCAACCGGACCTCGCTGTCCGGCAAGCGCGGCATGGGCATTGATTCCGGGCTGCAGGTGCTGGAAGATATCCGCAAGACCATGGGCATACCGGTACTGACCGATGTCCATACCGAAGCGCAATGCGCGATTGCGGCTGAGGCCGTCGATATTCTGCAAATCCCTGCGTTTCTGTGTCGTCAGACGGACATGCTGCTGGCGGCGGGCAATACCGGAAAAGCGGTCAACGTGAAGAAGGGACAGTTTCTCGCCCCGTGGGAAATGCCGAATATCGTCACTAAGATCGAAAGCACAGGCAATCAGAACATCCTGCTGACCGAGCGTGGAACTTCGTTTGGCTACAATACGCTGGTCGCGGACATGCGATCGCTGCCGCAGATGGCGCAAACCGGATACCCGGTCGTCATGGACGCGACCCACTCGGTGCAACAGCCCGGCGGCCAAGGTGGTTCCTCGGGTGGACAGCGTGAGTTTGCGCCGGTGATGGCGCGCGCCGCTGTATCTCTGGGCGTCGGAGCCGTTTTCATAGAAACCCATCAGGATCCCGACACCGCCCCCTCAGATGGGCCGAACATGATCCCTCTGGATCAAATGGGCCATCTGGTTGACACATTGATGCGATTTGATGCGCTGGCCAAAGAAAACCCAATTCAGATTTAACGATTGAGATTTGTGATGACCAAGCCTTTGCCTGAGGTGACCCCAAACACCTGGAGCTTTCTGCGCGATCCGATGATCAAGCCCACGGGCTTTCGCGAATATGACGCGCGTTGGAAATACCCCGATGAGATCAATCTGCCAGGCATGACGGCCCTGGGTTTGGGTCTGGGCACACAGATGCTCAAACGCGGGATCGAACCCGTGATTGCAGTGGGAAATGACTATCGTGATTATTCCCTGTCGATCAAAAACGCTCTGATCGTTGGACTTATGCAGGCGGGTATTCAGGTGAAAGATATCGGCCCAGCGCTCAGCCCGATGGCGTATTTCGCGCAATTCCATCTGGACGTACCGGCGGTTGCGATGGTCACGGCAAGCCATAACCCGAACGGTTGGACCGGCGTCAAAATGGGCTTTGACCGCCCACTGACCCACGGCCCTGACGAAATGTCGGAACTGCGCGACATCGTCTTGAATGGGGAAGGCGTCGCGCGCCCGGGCGGGTCATATGAATTCGTCGACGGTGTGAAAGAAGCCTATATCTACGATCTGGTCGGTGACTTCAGAATGTCACGTCCGCTGAAAGTGGTCTGCGCCACCGGAAACGGCACCGCCGCCGCCTTCGCGCCCGAGATTTTCGAAAGGATCGGGGTTGAGGTTGTGCCCAGCCACACACGGCTGGATTACACATTCCCCAATTACAACCCGAACCCGGAAGCCATGGAAATGCTGCATGACATGGCCGACACAGTCAAATCCACCGGCGCGGACCTGGCGCTAGGGTTTGATGGGGATGGCGATCGTTGCGGTGTTGTGGATGACGAAGGCGAAGAGATATTTGCCGATAAGGTCGGCATCATCATGGCCCGTGATCTGGCCAAGCTGCATCCAGGTTCGACCTTTGTAGCCGATGTGAAATCCACTGGGCTGTTCGCCAGCGATCCCGAGTTGCAAGCGCTTGGGGTCAAAGCCGACTACTGGAAAACCGGCCATAGCCATATGAAGCGCCGGGTCAAGGAAATCGGTGCGCTGGCTGGGTTTGAGAAATCGGGACACTATTTCTTGGCGGAACCGGTCGGGCGCGGATACGACTGCGGAATGCGCGTGGCGGTGGAAATCTGCAAACTGATGGACCGCAACCCGGACAAAAGCATGTCAGACCTTCGGAAAGCACTACCAAGGACATGGTCGACACCCACCATGTCTCCGTACGCAGCGGATACAGAAAAATACGATATACTGCAGCGCCTGGTCGGCAAATTGGTTGCCAAGGCCGACGCCGGCGAACACTTCGCAGGGCGGGCTATCAAAGAGGTCGTGACCGTCAATGGAGCCCGGGTCATTCTGGACAATGGCAGTTGGGGCCTCGTTCGCGCGTCATCCAATACACCCAATCTGGTCGTCGTCTGCGAAAGCAGCGAAAGCGAGGATGAAATGCGCGCGATCTTCGCAGATATCGACGCCGTCATTCGAACTGAACCCGGCGTGGGCGAATACGATCAGACAATCTAAATGACACTATGAAGGGCGCCCATTTCGGCGCCCTTTGTCATCGCGCTTAGATCAATCCCCGCCAAATAGCTTGAGCAAACCTTTCTTGGCCTCCTCTTCAAGCTTGTTTTTCAGCGCATCTTCGATGTGATCGGTATCCGTCACCGTGGTATCCAGTTCTTTCCCAACCTTTTCCAGAACCTTCTGCTTTGCGTCATCTTCCAGCTCTTTAACTTTGCCTTCGGCTGCTGCCTCAATGACTTTGGTAAGGTCCGGCTTGATCGACGGATCACTCCACGGACCTTTGATCCGAACAGGCACCGAAATCCCCTGCCCTGAGTTGGCGCGCAAGGCGACCGGAGTGAACAGATAATCGATATCGCGCGCACCTAGCCCGATCCTACCGGCACCGTCCGCCCGGAAATTATCCAGCTGCATCAACAGGTCCTTGTTGGTCAGATCACCATTCTGCATCGTAAAGCTGGCCGTGAGGCTGTTGAATACGGTCGTACCACCCGATCCCTCTCCGCGCCCCATAAGGCGATCAAGATCCAGCCCCGAGATAACGCCGCGCCCGACCTCGATGTCCCCTTTGCCGCTGAGCGATCGCATGATCTGATCTTCGCTCTGTCCGACGCCCAGAAATTCAAGATTGCCTGAACCGGTGCCCGAAAGCCGTTTGATATCCCCCAGCGTTTCGAGCGCCTCGTTGATATCGATATTGGCGGCTTTCAGATTTCCACCAACCGACAGACCGTTGCGATTATTGGCGACCACCTGGCCATTCAGTTGCCCCGAGAACAGCGAGGCCGGGTGCATCTGCAATACAGCCCGCGACCGATCAAGGCTGAGTGTCAGATCACTTTTCCCAAAGGTCATACCCGGAACCGCAATCGAGGTGGCTTGCAAGCGGATCTTGCCATTTGCCAGCGCCAGAAACGACGCATCAATTGGGGCTTTTGACCACCCTTCCGTATCTAAGGTGCCGTCAGAAGCGTTGCCTCCGCTTACCTTCGATAAGTCGAGATCGCCTGCGTTCAGACGCGCAGTCATCTGGGGCGGATTTGAAATCTGGATATCAGCTTCGCCCTCAAGCCGGTTTTGATCCAGAACCGCGATCATGTTGCGCAATGAAATCCGCCCGTCCCGGGTATAGGTCATCTGCCCGGATACGCTCGCGACCTGTCCTAGTCCCTCCGGAACGGTGACTCCTCCCTGACCAAACGCGGCCAGCATCTTTTGAGTGTCCTTGGCCGTGACCGTCGTCTTGCCATCCATTTCGCCGGCCAGATTCACCCGGCCCGAGAACTGAATATCTCCGCCAGGCGCGGTTAGGCTCAGCTGCAACGGCGTGACAGCGCCGCTGGAAAATGCGGGCAAGTCGGGGATGGTAAGGTCCACTGCGACGCTGCCTCCGGGGACGGACATACTGGCTTGCATTTCCATTGGGGCCGTTACGTCAGGCCAGCGGGCCGAAAGATCGACATCGGCAAAATCCATACTAACCGCGCCATTCTCAAGATAGATTAGGCGCGCATTGGTCAGTTCCAACCGCTCGAGCGTGATGGGTCGGCTTTCAACGGCTTGCGCCGTAGCGCCGGTTTGCGAGGAGTTACCTGGCTGATGCAGCTCCCAGTTGCCGCGCCCATCGGCGCGTTCAAGGCGTAGAACCGGGCTATCGGCCAACACCCGTTTGATCCGGATATTCCCAGACAACAACGCCGAGGCATCGACCCCAACCGCGAGGCTTTGGGCACGAAGCATCGGTTCCGGCCCGGCCCAAGGCGCATTGCCAAATGTCACAGGGCCGGTTTCCATCCCCAATACCGGCCAAAATGACAGTTTGACGTCACCGGTCAACTCGAGATCGCGGCCTGTTTGCGCCTTGACTTGTTCAGCGAGTATTGTCGCCAGTTTTTCGCCCGGCATCAGCAGCAAGGCACCAATGACCAGCCCGAAGGCTGCAACTATGAGAAATAGAAAACGAATGAGCCACTTCATGGGTCTGCCTTTCCGGCCTTTCTGCTCTGTTTCAAGTCAGCCCCGAGCGGGCGGGATTTGCAAGGGGAAGCTTTCCCCTCTATATGCCCGGCCATGAGCACGAACCCACCGAACCTCCGCCCCGATCTAGCCCCAGAGGCCCGGATCGCCGAGACGCCCCGCCGTGGCCAACCGACCCTTGGAATGGTGTCGCTGGGTTGTCCAAAAGCGCTGGTTGACAGCGAACGCATCCTGACCCGGTTGCGGGCCGAGGGGTACGGCATTTCGCCGGACTACACGGGTGCTGATGCCGTTATTGTGAATACCTGCGGGTTTCTGGACAGCGCCAAGGCCGAGTCGCTGGACGCAATTGGCGAGGCATTGGTTGAAAACGGCAAGGTCATTGTGACCGGCTGTTTGGGGGCTGAGCCTGACTATATCCGGGAACACCATCCGCGCATTCTGGCGGTTACAGGACCGCATCAGTACGAACGAGTGCTGGACGCAGTACATGCAGCCGTACCACCCGATCCAAACCCTTATGTCGATCTGCTGCCCGCTTCGGGCGTCAAACTTACCCCGCGCCACTATAGCTATCTCAAGATTTCCGAGGGCTGTAATCATAAGTGCAAGTTTTGCATCATCCCCGACATGCGCGGTAAACTCGCAAGCCGCCCGGCCCATGCAGTGCTGCGCGAGGCTGAGAAACTTGTCGACAGCGGTGTGCGCGAACTGCTTGTGATCTCACAGGATACCTCGGCCTATGGGCTGGATCGTAAGTATGACGTGAACCCATGGAAAGATCGGGAGGTGCGCAGCCATATCACCGATCTGGCACGGGAACTCGGCCAATTCGATGCGTGGGTCAGGCTTCATTACGTCTATCCCTACCCCCATGTGCGCGATTTGATCCCGCTGATGGCAGATGCGGGTAGCAATGTGCTGCCGTATCTCGACATTCCATTCCAACATGCGCATCCCGATGTTCTGAAACGTATGGCCCGCCCTGCCGCCGGGGCAAAAACTCTGGACGAGATTGCCAACTGGCGCGCTATTTGTCCGGATATCACTTTGCGGTCCACGTTCATCGTCGGCTACCCCGGCGAAACCGAGGCAGAGTTCCAGACGCTCCTGGACTGGATGGACGAAGCGCAGTTGGATCGTGTCGGCTGTTTCCAGTACGAAAATGTCGATGGCGCCCGCTCGAACGACCTGCCGGATCACGTCCCGGTCGAGGTCAAGCAAGAGCGATGGGAGCGTTTCATGGAGAAAGCTCAGGCCATTTCTGAGGCCAAGCTGGCAGCAAAGGTTGGCCAAAAACTCGATGTCATCGTAGACGAGGTGGATGAAGAGGCCGCGACCTGCCGCACTAAGGCCGATGCTCCAGAAATCGATGGCAACTTGTTTATCGACGAAGGCTTCGAAGGCCTGAAACCCGGTGATATCGTCACGGTCGAGGTAGATGAAGCCGGAGAATACGACTTGTGGGGGCGTTTGCACCCCTCGGCGTAACGAAAGGCGTCTGTCTCTAGAGCAAGCCGATCAAAATCACGATCCACGCCACTCCGGCAGCGACTGCAGACAACGCCACCGCTGCACTTGCTGCATCCT
Source organism: Ruegeria sp. C6 (assembly GCF_056537625.1). Classification (NCBI taxonomy): domain Bacteria; kingdom Pseudomonadati; phylum Pseudomonadota; class Alphaproteobacteria; order Rhodobacterales; family Roseobacteraceae; genus Ruegeria; species Ruegeria sp. C6. The sequence continues at coordinate 297,001 of NZ_JBQFRW010000003.1, forward strand.
TGGCTTGCCCCGCCAACGCGTGGTGCTCGGTCGAGGTGTGATCGACGGCACGCTCGATGGCCGTATTAAATAACTCGGCCACCAAGACCAGAATGCCCAAAGCAAGGATCAGCGCCCGTTCTGCCGTACCTAGAGGGAGTGCAAGCGCCAATAAAGCCGAAATCAGGTTGGCCCAAACCCACCCACGAAACGAATACTCTTGCCGCCAGGTTGCAGCCAGGCCCTGCCAGCTCCAGCGGGTACGATCCTTTAGGTGGTCAAAGAATTTGCGCATGGGGTTTCCGATCAGTCGTCCTTCAAGAAGACGTCCGCGACCCACAGCAGAAAGGCAAGAAAAAACCGCCTCGAGGGCGGTGTTCTTTTTAGAGGTGTGCAGGCGGCCCTGCGATCAGAACCGCCTGCTTAATACTTATTGGGTGACCGGGTTACATACGGTCTGGCCTGCTTCGGTTGTGGCCAGTTCATAGCCTGCCGAGCAACTGGGTGTACCAAACTTGTCATAGTCGGGCTGGATGTAAACCGGGGTCGGTTCCTCTTGCTGCGAGCACGCAGTCAATACAACGGCCGTGGCGCAGATAGCAGCAAATTTCAGTTTCATGTCCATCAATCCTCTATTACTTTTCTGATATTGCCCAGTTTTTCGGGGCCGGTATCAGAATAGGACCAAGAATTTCATATGGCAACCGAATCGATAACGCATTCGTGAATAAAGGCGAAACCACGCTGGAAGGCGGGTTTTCATTCGCAGTCTACCTTTTTTGACAAAGAGCCCTAAACTTTGACTTCGACATCAGCCAAAGACGGAGTAGCCACATGTCAGACGCCCCGATCATCGCCCAGAAATCGCCCTATCCGGTCGAAGTGACCGAAGGAAAAACCTATTTCTGGTGCGCCTGTGGCAAATCCAAGCGGCAACCGTTTTGCGATGGTTCGCACAAAGATACGTCGTTTGAACCCGTAAAATATACTGCTGATGCCAGCAAGAAGGTCTTCTTCTGTGGCTGCAAGCATTGCGCCAACCCGCCGTTATGCGACGGAACGCACAATAAGCTCTGAAGGTCAGGTCAAGTCGTTCAAAACCTGAGCATTGGCACAAAAATCAGGCGCTTCCCCAGCCAATCCTTGTTGTGCGGCAAGCCATATCTGACAACGTTCGTCGCATATTGCGCCCCGGCATCGGGTCACCAGCTGAGCGTAGTCGGCAGGTGTCAGTTTCCCTTCGGCCATTGCTTCGGTCAGAGAAATCCCTAAGGATCGCGCGACCGAGCGTGTCAGCCAAAAGTGTTTTTCGATCTCGCCCAGAGATGTTCGATCCATTTGATCACCTTTGCTTGCTGACCCTCAAGGTGGCGAACCTGTGCCGGTTTGGGCAGGTGCAGGGCGCGCTTTCCGCCGTTTCGTTCTCGTTCAACCAGTCTGGGCATGCCCGCGCCCATTCGCACCCGCGGCAGAGCTGAACCATATCTGCCCATTCCTGTTGGCTCAGGTGCCCGTCGCGATGTGCGGTGGCAAGGTCGGTTCCCGTCGCCTGTGCCATTCGCAATACAAGACGAAGATGGGTCATGATCCGTCCAAGTCGTGGCACGGTACCCCCCCCCTTTGGCGTTACGGCTTGAGCCTGTTCAGCAGCTCGTGATTGCGGCAGTATTCAGGTGTGTCGGGCGCTGTCAGGTTCTTGGCCAGAAACGCCTTGCAATGGCCCGGATTCGGGCATTCCGTGCACCGCAATACCGCGTCCGAGATTTCGTCGAACTGTAAGGCCCCTTTGATGGCAACTTCTTGCAAATCTACGCCCAGCGTCGTGGCCATCCGATCTACAAGGTCGGCGTGACGTCGCAGCGTTTCACGATCAGACATGCGGTTTCCTTTTCCAGTCACTCTATGGAAAGAGTAACGCATGCCCCGCACAGTGCCCTTGACTCAGGTCAATGCCCGGTTGCCAGCTGGTCCAGATAGGCCCGCGTGGCGTCCTGCACGCGGCGAAAGCGGTCCCCGCCCAGCTTCTTGCCACCGTACCAGCGTGTCACGATGATTACGTGATCCGTCAGCTCAGCCCGCTCCATCATCCGCAAAATGACCATTGCCGCGCCAGACTCTCCGTCATCAGCCTTGAGCGCACCGTTTGGCAAGATGGCCGCCCAAGTGTTGTGAGTTGCCTTCGCATATGCCTTGTCGGATTTCAGTTCCGCCAGTACCGCATCGACATCAGCACGACTGGTGACCCCCGCGCCGGTCACAGCATATTTCGACCCGCGATCACTGAGAACGACACCCAATCGGGTTAAGTTGACCATTACCGTAATCCCAGTTCCCGAGCCGTTTGCAACACAACTTCGACCCGCTGGGCATTGGGAGGGTGCGTGGCAAGGAAACGATCACCCGGATCAGGAATGCGTTGGAAGAAAGCCATCCCGGCCAGCGGGTTATACCCCGCCGCGTAAGTGATCTGTGTCCCCAGACGATCCGCTTCCAATTCGAACTCACGCGTGTAGTTCTGCACCCCGACCTCAGCACCCAGCGCCTGTGCGCGCTCAATACCTGCATCGTCCGCGCCCTGATTGCGCGCGAGTTCACCGAATATCCGCGCGCTTTCTTTGGCGTTCTGCGCCTGCCGGGCGATGTGACCCAATATATGGTGGGCGGCCTCATGGCTCATGACAAAGGCCATCTCGTCCGCGTTCTGCGTTGCATCGATCATCGGCTGTGTAAAAACGACTAGCGGCCGCCCATCCTTGTCCAAGGTCTGAAACGCATTCGCTGGGGCCTTTGACGAAAGATCAACCAAAATCACGAAATCACAATTGGCAGTCCTCGATTGGCGGCGGCATTCCCGGCTTGCGGTCGTTCCGACAGCCCGGCTGACCTGCTCGAATACGCGCGCCCTGTCCTTTTGTTCTGATGACGATGGCCGCCATTGATCGGCCGGGATCGCGATAACAGGCGACATATCGCAAGCCGCCAAGAGCATCACCAGCAACAAGGCAAGACGGCGCATTCACATTCCTTTCGGTCACTCTGTCGGCAGACAAGCATAGCGCGGCATTTAAGGCCGGGCCACAGCCGATTACAGCTTGCAACGGGTTGCATTGCGATCTTATGCCCTGCACTCTGCACATATGTTTTCAATTGAACACGAATTCGACTCGACGGTGATTACGCTGGTGGACGAAGGCGCAAAGCCTTTGCAAGAGGATGTCGTCATCAACAACTTCGCTGAATGCGTCACGCTCGAGCAGTTGGACCCGCGGACCGATCAGATTCAGAAGATTACCCTATCACCAGAGCAGGTACGCGATCTGGCCGCTGCGCTGGATTTGCCCGAGGGCGTTTATCAGATACGTGAGTCCGAGAGCACCAAAGACTAGTGGTTCCTTTTGGATCTTGCGTCTGATCACAAGCAGCAATTCAGATTGAATTTGTCGCCTTTTGATGAGCAGTTTGCCCTTGAAAGAGAACAGTATGCCTCCGACATACAGACTGCCATGTGAAGGAAGTTAACATATGACCCTGAAGAACCAAGCTGCGCTGGATTTTCTGCACGCGCGCCGGTCTCGTCCGGCCAAAACGCTCGTATCCCCGGCCCCGACCCGGGAAGAGCTGAGGCCGCTGCTGACTGCTGCAGCGCGCAGCCCGGACCATGGAAAGCTGGAACCCTGGCGTTTTGTTGTTGTCGAGCATGGGGCCATGCAACGCCTTGCAGATCTTACAGAAACTTGTGGTCTCGCCTTGGGAAAATCGCCCGAAGATATCGCCAAGGCGCGCAGCCAATTCGAAATGGGCCATTTGGCGGTTGCTGTTATTGAGGTGCAGAAACCTTCTGACAAGATACCGGCAATTGAACAGACCTATTCAGCGGGTGCGGTATGTCTGGCTCTGCTGAACGCAGCGCTGGCCGCAGGTTGGGGGGCCAATTGGTTGTCCGGCTGGCAATCGCATGATCGCGAGTTTTGCGAACAGGGGCTTGGCTTGGCCGAAAACGAGAAGATTGCAGGCTTTATCCATATCGCAACCGAAGGTACGACCCCGCCCGAACGACCGCGCCCCAATGTGGCGGCACTAACCCAATGGGTTTCCGAATGATCATCATCCAGTCGTTTCTACAGGCGCTGGGACAGATCGGTGACCCAAGATTCCGCAAGGTACTTCTGTTGGGTGTTGGCCTGACCTTCGCGCTACTGGTGGCTGCCTATGCCGGCTTTTTGTGGCTGATCAACGCGCTGGTCGGCGATCAGGCCACATTGCCAATACTGGGTGAGGTGACATGGTTGAACGACCTGCTCAGCGTGTCATCATTCCTGCTGATGATGGTGCTGTCGGTGTTTCTGATGGTCCCCGTTGCGTCAGCCATCACCTCGATGTTTCTGGATGAGGTCGCACAGGCGGTTGAGGATAAGCATTACCCCGGTCTGCCGCCGGCTCAGCGCATCCCCTTTGGCGATGCGCTAAGGGATACGCTCAGTTTTCTGGGTGTACTGATTGTTGCCAACCTGTTGGCATTGATCCTCTATGCACTCTTCACGCCATTCGCGTTGTTTATCTTTTGGGGTATGAACGGGTTTCTTCTGGGGAGAGAATATTTCACCCTGGCTGCGATGCGCCGACTGGGGCGCGAGGGGGCGCGAAAGCTGCGCGCGAAGCACGCGACAACCATTTGGGTCGCCGGTATTCTTATGGCGGTCCCGCTCTCTGTGCCATTGGTCAACCTGTTGATCCCGATCCTAGGAGCGGCGACCTTCACGCACATTTATCACGGTCTGTCGGGTAGCCGAACCTGAGCTACTCGCGCGGTTCCAGTTGGTTCAGCCAATCGAAATCGCGCACGCTGATTACGCCGGAGATAATGATGCCGGCAATGATCGCCCACAGCACCACCGATATCCCGGTGGTAATCCACAGCTTCTTCTTCATGTGATGGACTTCCGGCGCACCCGCATGAGTGCCCGGAACAATATCCCCCAGATCCCCCTGCGTTTTGATGCGCACAGGCAGAACAATCAGCAAGGTCAGAAACCAAATTACAGCGAAAAGAACCAGAGCGGCGGTAATGGTCATCGACTTCAGACCTGCTCCAGCTCAACGAGGCAGCCGTTGAAATCCTTCGGGTGCAGGAACAACACCGGTTTGCCATGCGCCCCGATCTTGGGTTCACCCGATCCCAGAACGCGCGCGCCGGTCTCTTTCAGATGATCGCGTGCTACGATGATATCCTCGACCTCATAGCAGACATGGTGGATGCCGCCTGATGGGTTCTTTTCCAGAAACCCGTTGATCGGGCTGTTCTCACCCAGCGGATACAGCAATTCGATCTTGGTGTTGGGTAGTTCAATAAAGACCACGGTGACCCCATGATCCGGCTCATCCTGTGGAGCGCCGACTTTGGCGCCAAGCGCATTGCGATACTGGGCCGATGCGGCCTCTAGGTCGGGAACAGCAATGGCTACGTGGTTCAGGCGACCAATCATGGGACTCTCCTTCCTTCTGCGTTGCAGCGGTTATGGGGGCAGTATACCCAAAGGACAAGTGCGCCAAATCGTCGTTAACCCTGTATTAGCCAGAAGTTCCTAGCGTGAGGCATCTGCTAAACAGGAGTTCTGCCATGGACGATTCGGGACCTTTCGCCTCTCCAGCGCTGGCCACCAAGATGCGACCGCTGCTGGGCCAAACAATCCTTGTGGTCGAAGACAGCCGCTATGCGTGCGATGCAATACGATTGATGTGCTTGCATAGCGGTGCGCGTATCCGTCGTGCGGATTGTCTGAAATCAGCGCGGCGCCATCTGCAAATCTATCGTCCCTCGGTCCTGATCGTCGATATGGGTCTTCCTGACGGGTCCGGCGCTGACCTGATAGCCGAAATGACCCACGCTGTACCCCGCATCGGTGTCATTCTCGGGCTGTCTGGCGATGACAGCATGCAGGTTATCGCCAGACGCGCAGGTGCAGATGGGTTTCTGGCCAAACCCCTGACCTCGGTCGCTTATTTCCAGACCTCCATACTTGAACTTCTGCCCGAAGATCGCCGCCCAGGAGGTCTGGATTCCGTCAGGGATAATATCGTTCAGCCCGATCCGCTGGCCTATCGGGACGACATGGCCCATATCGCCGACGTGCTTACCGGCCCCACTGATCAGCGCACGTTGGATTATGCGGTACAATTCCTGCAAAGCGTTGCGCGAGACGCCGAAGATACTGTGCTTGCCGAAGCAGCCCGGGACCTTGCCCAATCTCGTGCGCAGGGGACACCGGTCACCGCCCAGGCTGCACGGATTGCGGGTCTGGTTCAGGATCGGCTCGAGCGGCAAGAGGCGATCTGAGATGCTGACCGCGTACTTTATTACCGCATCGATCCTTTGCATCTGGGTCTACCGCCTGACACGACAGACGGCCAGGAGCATCCGCAATCGTCGGGATGCCGCAAATCCACTGGATTGAGTTGAGCTTGTTTTGAGACCACCACGCAACTCAGATTTGCGTGGCGCGGCGAATACACCGATTGTATTGCACTGCCCCAAACGTAAACCGCCCGCTCAGGGCGGGCGGCTAGATTTAGTCTTGCGGGATGATCCTGAGACCCAGTTCCATCAACTGATCCGAGGTCGGATCGGATGGCGCATCCATCATCAGGTCTTCGGCGCGCTGGTTCATCGGGAACATCATGACCTCGCGGATGTTGGCCTCATCCGCCAGCAGCATCACGACCCGGTCGATACCTGCGGCACAGCCGCCGTGCGGCGGGGCGCCGTAGTGGAAGGCATTGAACAGTGCGCCAAAGCGGGACTTCACTTCGTCTTCACCATAGCCCGCCAGTTCAAAGGCTTTCAGCATGATCTCGGGTTTGTGGTTCCGGATGGCACCCGAAACCAATTCGTAGCCGTTACAGGCCAGATCATATTGGTACCCGCGTACGTCCAGAGGGTTGCCCTGCAAAGCGTCCATCCCGCCCTGCGGCATCGAGAAGGGGTTGTGTTCGAAATCAATCGCACCGGTTTCTTCGTCCTGCTCGTAGATCGGGAAATCGACGATCCAGGCAAAGGCAAAGCGGTCTTTCTCGGTGAGATTCAGTTCATCTCCGATCACGTCACGGGCCTTTCCGGCCACCTTTTCAAAGGCTTTTGGCTTACCACCCAGGAAGAACGCGGCATCACCGACGCCCAGACCCAATTGCTGACGGATCGCCTCGGTGCGTTCGGGGCCGATGTTCTTGGCCAGTGGACCTGCGGCCTCCATACCCTCGCCCTGATCACGCCAGAAGATGTAGCCCATGCCGGGTAGACCTTCTTTCTGGGCAAATGCGTTCATACGGTCACAGAATTTGCGGCTGCCACCGCTCGGCGCTGGGATAGCGCGGATTTCGGTGCCTTCCTGCTCCAACAGCTTCGCGAAAATCGCGAAGCCAGAACCGCGGAAGTGGTCAGAGACCACTTGCATCTTAATGGGGTTCCGCAGGTCAGGCTTGTCGGTGCCGTACCATAGGGCTGAGTCCTTGTAGGAAATCTGCGGCCACTCCTGATCGACCTTGCGCCCGCCCCCGAACTCTTCAAACACACCGGTCAGCACGGGCTGGATGGTGTCGAACACATCCTGCTGCTCGACAAACGACATCTCTAGATCGAGTTGATAGAAATCGGTGGGCGATCGGTCTGCACGCGGGTCTTCATCGCGGAAGCAGGGTGCAATCTGGAAATACTTGTCGAAGCCCGACACCATGATCAGCTGTTTGAATTGCTGCGGGGCCTGCGGTAGGGCGTAGAACTTGCCCGGATGTAGTCGCGAGGGGACCAGAAAGTCGCGTGCGCCTTCGGGCGACGATGCGGTAATGATCGGTGTTTGATATTCACGGAATCCCTGATCCCACATCCGGCGGCGCATAGATGCGACAACGTCCGAGCGAAGGGTCATGTTTTGCTGCATCGCCTCGCGTCTTAGGTCGAGGTAGCGATAGCGCAGACGTGTTTCCTCGGGGTATTCCTGATCGCCGAACACCATCAACGGCAATTCGTCGGCAGCACCAAGAACCTCCAGCTCACGCACATATACCTCGATCTCGCCTGTCGGCAATTTCGGGTTAATGAGATCAGCGTCGCGGGCTTTGACAGTGCCGTCGATGCGGATGCACCACTCGGACCGTACCTTTTCCAGTTCAGCAAATGCCGCACTATCGCCGTCGCACAAAACCTGGGTCACACCGAAATGGTCGCGCAGGTCGATGAACAGTACGCCGCCGTGATCTCGGACACGATGCACCCAACCGGACAGGCGGACGGTTTCACCGACATTGGCGGCGGTCAGAGCGGCGCAGGTGTGGCTGCGATAGGCGTGCATGGATCATATCCCTTCGGGCGCAGAATTCGTCGCGCCGATACACCCCGTCAGGCTTGGAAAGTCAAGGCGGGTCGCGCCGTCAAAACGGCCTTTGCACGTTGCCCGAGTAGAAATAGACGCCCAGCCCTGCTGCAAAGATAATATTACCGGCAATTGCGTGCAGAAGAACTGCATAAAAGAATGATCCGCGCTTGCGGTAAGCCCAGGTGAACAGGAGGCCTCCGACGAAAGTCATGATGGCTACGACCCAGCTCCAGTACATGAGGTGCGCAAGCGAAAACAGGCCAGCGTTCAAAAGGTATGCGGCCCGCCCTTCAGGTAGGATCGCGTGATAGCGTCGGAAAAAGAGAGAGCGAAAAAGCAGCTCTTGTGGCAGAGCGGACAACAACGGGTAGCCGATACAGATGAATATCAACATCTCTGGCCGATGCAGCAGCAAAACAAAGGCTGCATCCGGTCGCGCCCACAGCACCAGGGCGGAACAGAAGGCAGCCATGAACAGGGTAAATACAAAGACTTCGGTCCACGACCAGTTTCGCCAGCCATACCGAAGCTCCGCCCAGGAAAAACCGGGCGTATCTTGCAGCAGCAGTATGCCCAGTCCGGTAAACGCAAAAAGCGAGGGGAACATCCAGTTTGGCGGGAACATTGTCGCGATGGCTATGGGAACCGCCACAAAGAAGAGCACAAACTCAATCCTGAGGCGTGAGTTGGTAACAGGGGTCTCCACCCATTCGGTATTTTTGCTCAAGGTGCCACAAGCTCCGCACGGATCAGCCCGCGAAGGGAATTTCCACAGTGGATAGATTGCGCGTTTTTTAGATCGGTCAAGGTCAGAACGGATTCGGTAACTTCTTTATTATCCAACAATTCCTCGCGCAAAACCCCGGGAAGCAATCCGCATCGCAGTGAGGGCGTAAGTCGTCTGCCGTCGGGCATGGTCAGGAACAGGTTCGTGATAGTGCCCTCGCAAAGCTCATCCCGTTCGTTCAAAAACAAAAGCTCATCAACTCTTAGCGGCAAGCCCGCCCGCGCCATGTCATAGACGGCCCGTCGGGTCGTTTTGTAACCCAGCCAGATATCCGATGATGATAGTCTCTGTTTGGCCAAATCCACACGCCAGACCGACGGATTGGCAGCCAATTCTCCGGACGTCAGTTCAAATTTGCCATCCGCGTCCAAGGTCAAACGGAAGCGCAATGCAATCTCACCCGAACTCGCGTCCAATATCGTCCGCGCGGCGGTTCGGTCAAAAGCAATGCCGAACTTCTGTGCTGTGCGGGCCATGCGGGACAGATGGCGGTCGAGGCGAACGAACCCCTGCCCCGGCCTATAGGCCAAAGTTTCGATCAGACGGAAATCAGGCTCAGCTGGTGGGCGAAGCGGGCTTTCCATAGCGCCTCCTCATATTCCGATGGGGCGGTGCTGTCCCAGACCAGCCCGCCGCCGACGTTCAGGGTCGCCTTGTCGTCTTCGACCATAAGGGTCCGGATGGCCACGTTGAATTCCGACCGCCCATCCGGCGCCGCCCAGCCGATGGTTCCGCAGTAAACATCGCGAGGCCAAGGTTCCAATTCGGACAGGATCTCCATCGCCCTGATCTTAGGCGCTCCGGTGATCGAGCCGCACGGGAAGAGCGCCGTCAAAATATCCGACAACCCGACGCCCACATGCAATTGCGCCTGAACAAGCGAGACCATCTGATGGACAGTCGCATAGGTCTCGATCTTGAACAGCTCGGGCACTTTCACCGATCCGGCCAACGCAACCCGGCTGATATCGTTGCGCAGCAGATCGACGATCATCAGGTTCTCGGCCCGATTCTTTTCATCCGTAGTCAGGAAAGCGCGGCGGCGCTCGTCTTCGACCGGGTCCTCGCTGCGCGGTTGGGTTCCCTTCATCGGGCGCGTTTCGATCCGGCCCTCGGCGTCGGTTCGAAAAAACAGTTCGGGCGAGCGGCTCAGCAGATCAGGCAGCCCCTCCTGTTCGACCAAGACTCCATGACCGACGGGCTGACCAGCGGCGAGTGTCGCATAGAGTGCGGCGCTGTCGCCGGTGACTTCAAGGTCGATGGGGAAGGTCAGATTTGCCTGATAGATGTCACCGGCACCAATAGCGTCATGCACGGTACGGAAGGCCTGCGTATATCGCGCCTCGTCCCAGCGGGGCTGGAACGCAGTGACACCGCCCATTTCCTTTGGCAGACCAACGCGATCCGGCGCATCGAACACTCCGAAACACAAAAGCGGTAGCCGCCGTCCATCTGGCAGACGGTCTGCCAAACGCGGTTCCAGCACAAAGCCCAGTTCATAACTTGCGTACCCCGCCAACCAGGCCCCATCGGCGCGCGCCTGATCCAGCGCCGCCAGAGCCTGGGGCACCTCTTCCGCGTTGTCCGCGCGGATGATCCGGGATGGACTGTTGAACCGGGTACCGCGCCCGGCAGGTCCTTGATCGAAACGAATACGCAATTGCATCCTCATTTGCCGTGCTGCGCGGTATAGAGAATAGCGCGCCAAGGGAAAGAGGGGAAAGCGGCAATTTCAAACCCGTTTCCGATACCTCTTGCACCTTTTCGCGCGGTCCCTATAACGCAGGACAATTTGGGCGCTGGGGCGGTGCCCTGACTCGCGGACAATCGAAGGAACAAGGCCATGCCGAGAAGAACCGACATCCAGTCGATCATGATTATCGGGGCGGGCCCCATTGTTATCGGCCAAGCGTGCGAGTTCGACTATTCGGGCGCTCAGGCCTGCAAGGCGCTGCGCGAGGAAGGCTACCGGGTCATTCTGGTGAACTCGAACCCTGCGACGATCATGACCGACCCCGGTCTGGCAGATGCCACGTATATCGAGCCGATCACACCTGAAGTTGTCGCCAAGATCATCGAAAAAGAACGCCCCGATGCCCTGCTGCCCACCATGGGCGGACAGACCGGCCTGAACACCTCGCTGGCGCTGGAAGAGATGGGCGTGCTGGACAAGTTCGGTGTCGAGATGATCGGCGCCAAGCGCGACGCCATCGAAATGGCCGAAGACCGCGCCCTGTTCCGCGAGGCGATGGATCGGCTGGGCATCGAAAATCCCAAGGCCGAAATCGTGACCGCCCCCAAGGACGAAAGCGGTAAGAAAGATCTGGACGCCGGTGTCGCTCTGGCGCTGGAGACGCTGGAGACAGTGGGCCTGCCCGCCATCATCCGCCCTGCCTTTACCCTAGGTGGCACTGGCGGTGGTGTCGCCTATAACCGCGAGGATTATATCCATATTTGCCGCTCGGGCATGGATGCCTCGCCCGTGGGTCAGATCCTGATCGACGAGAGCCTGTTGGGCTGGAAAGAATACGAGATGGAAGTGGTGCGCGACACCGCTGACAACGCTATCATCGTGTGTTCGATCGAGAACGTCGATCCAATGGGCGTGCATACCGGTGACTCGATCACCGTGGCCCCTGCCCTGACGCTGACCGACAAAGAATACCAGATCATGCGCAATCACTCGATTGCCGTGCTGCGCGAGATCGGCGTCGAAACCGGTGGATCGAACGTGCAATGGGCGATCAACCCGGTTGATGGGCGCATGGTCGTGATCGAGATGAACCCGCGTGTGTCCCGCTCATCTGCGCTGGCCTCAAAAGCGACCGGTTTCCCGATTGCCAAGATCGCGGCAAAACTTGCCGTGGGCTACACGCTGGACGAATTGGACAACGACATCACAAAGGTCACCCCGGCCTCGTTCGAGCCGACCATCGACTATGTTGTCACCAAAATCCCGAAATTCGCCTTTGAGAAATTCCCCGGTTCCGAACCCTACCTGACCACCGCGATGAAGTCGGTGGGTGAGGCAATGTCCATCGGCCGCACCATTCACGAATCGATGCAAAAGGCACTGGCGTCGATGGAATCGGGCCTGACCGGCTTTGACGAAGTTGAAATTCCCGGCCTGAACGTGGGTGTCTGGGACGAAGCCGACGACAAGGCCGCCGTGATCAAGGCGATTAGCCAGCAGACACCTGATCGTCTGCGCACCATCGCCCAAGCCATGCGTCACGGATTGACGGACGATGAAATTTTCGGCGTCACCAAGTTCGACCCGTGGTTCCTTGCCCGTATCCGCGAGATCATTGAGGCCGAGCGTCAGGTTCGTAAAGACGGCCTGCCGGTGACCGAGGACGGTATCCGCAAGCTGAAAATGCTGGGCTTCACCGACGCGCGTCTGGGCAACCTGACCGGCCGCGACGAAGACAATGTTCGCCGCGCCCGCCGCAATCTGGGTGTGAATGCCGTCTTCAAACGCATCGATACCTGCGCTGCGGAATTTGAGGCGCAGACCCCCTATATGTACTCGACCTACGAAGCCCCGATGATGGGTGAGGTCGAATGCGAGGCGCGTCCAAGCGACCGCAAAAAGGTCGTCATCCTAGGCGGTGGCCCGAATAGGATCGGTCAAGGCATCGAATTCGACTACTGCTGCTGTCACGCCTGTTTCGCGCTGACCGAGGCGGGCTATGAAACGATCATGGTCAACTGCAACCCCGAAACGGTCTCAACGGACTATGACACCTCGGACCGTTTGTATTTCGAGCCGCTGACCTTCGAACACGTCATGGAAATCCTTACGAAGGAACAGGAAGCCGGTACGCTGCATGGAGTGATCGTTCAGTTTGGCGGGCAGACCCCGCTGAAACTGGCCAATGCGTTGGAGGCTGAAGGTATCCCGATCCTCGGTACCACGCCCGACGCGATCGACCTCGCCGAAGATCGTGAGCGTTTCCAGGCGCTGGTCAATGAACTGGGCCTGAAGCAGCCCAAGAACGGCATCGCCTCGACCGACGAAAAGGCGCTGGAGATTGCCGAAGATATCGGCTTCCCGCTGGTCATCCGCCCCTCCTATGTTCTGGGCGGCCGCGCGATGGAAATCGTGCGCGACATGGATCAATTGCGGCGCTACATCAACGAGGCCGTGGTGGTTTCGGGCGATAGCCCGGTTCTTCTGGACAGCTATCTGGCCGGTGCGGTCGAACTGGACGTGGACGCGCTGTGCGACGGTAACGACGTGCATGTTGCAGGCATCATGCAGCACATCGAAGAGGCCGGCGTGCACTCGGGCGACTCGGCCTGTTCGCTGCCGCCTTATTCGCTGTCGAAAGAGATCATCGAACAGATTAAGGATCAGGCGTTCAAGCTGGCCAAGACGCTGAATGTCGTCGGCCTGATGAACGTGCAGTTCGCCATCAAGGATGACGAGATTTACCTGATTGAGGTCAACCCTCGTGCCAGCCGCACCGTGCCTTTTGTGGCCAAAGCCACTGACAGCGCGATTGCGTCGATTGCGGCGCGGGTGATGGCGGGCGAGAAACTGGCGAATTTCCCGAAACGCCCCCCTTACAAAACGGTCGATGACACCAAAATCGCCGACCAGATGACGCTGGCCGATCCCGACATGCCGTGGTTCTCGGTGAAAGAAGCCGTTTTGCCTTTCGCCCGCTTCCCCGGCGTTGACACCATCCTGGGCCCTGAAATGCGTTCGACCGGAGAGGTCATGGGCTGGGATCGCGACTTCCCGCGCGCTTTCCTGAAAGCACAAATGGGGGCCGGTATGGTGCTGCCCAGCGCAGGTCGTGCGTTTATCTCGATCAAGGATGCTGACAAAGGGCCGGATATGCTCGAAGCAGCGCGTGTTCTGGTTGAGCAAGGCTTTGAGCTTGTTGCGACCCGCGGCACACAAACCTGGCTGACTGAAGAAAGTGTGCCGTGCGGCGTGGTCAACAAAGTGTACGAAGGCCGCCCGGATGTGACCGACCTGATGAAGGACGGCGGCGTGCAGCTGGTCATGAACTCGACCGAAGGCGCACAGGCGGTGGAAGACAGCCGATCAATCCGGTCGATCGCGCTGTATGACAAGATCCCCTATTACACCACAGCCGCAGCAAGCTATGCCGCCGCGCTGGCGATCAAGGCGCAGGCCGAAGGCGATGTTGAGGTGAAATCGCTGCAGGGCTAAGCCCCGGCAACGGTATGAATGAATGGACCCCGGCCTCGGCCGGGGTCTTTTTTCTTCCCCTCCTTGCCCATCGCCCACATGATGGGCGGGGAAGGAGTGCTCATGGACCTCTACACCACATACGGAAGCAACGACCTGCCTCGGGCCATCCGCTTTTATGATGCGATCTTCGCAGTTCTTGGTCAGCCACGCCTGCCCGGATGGATCGACGGTTGGGCCGGATGGGGCGCCGATCCCGACAGCGGGACCGGCTTTTGGATCTGTAGACCTTTTGATGGAGCCCCCGCCAGTACCGGCAATGGCACGATGATCGCCTTTCCCGCCAGAAGTGCCGATCAGGTCCGGCGTTTCCATGCCACGGGTTTGAAAAACGGCGGCGCAGATGAAGGCAAACCGGGTGTCCGCCCCCATTACGAGCCCGGATTCTATGTGGCCTATCTGCGCGACCCCGATGGCAACAAGCTATCCTGTTTTTACTACCATTATGATCCAAAGGAGGATGCGGGCGGTTGATCAACCAGCAGTCAGACGTCGCTTTTCTTCACGGTTGAAAAACAACATGTAGAAGACAGGTGCGGCAACCATGGTCAGGATCGTGGCAAAGGCCAGACCGCCCATGATTGTGACTGCCATGGATACAAAGAACGCATCCGTCAGAAGCGGTGCCATACCCAGAATCGTCGTGATCGCCGCCAACATTACCGGGCGCAGACGCGAGACAGAGGCTTCAACAATCGCAGGACGCAGGGCTTTACCAGTAGCGCGGACCAGGTCGATTTCTTCGACCAGTACGATGCCGTTCTTGATCAGCATCCCTGACAGACTTAACAGCCCCAATAGCGCTGTGAAGGTGAAGGGCAGACCTGTTCCAAGCAGACCGATAACCACGCCATTTACAGACATCGGGACCAATAGCCAGATAATGACCGGTTGCCGGATAGCATTGAACAGCAATACGGAAATCAACACCATAATCAGCAAGCTCAGCGGCAACTGCCGCCCAAGGCTGGCCTGCGCGTCGCCTGAATCCTCGAACTCGCCCCCCCATTCCATACGATAGCCGATCGGCAGTTCCATCGCTTCAATGGCACTGCGTACTTCGGAGTGGACCTGCGCGGCGGTCATGTCAGGGGGGATGTCCGCTCCAACCGTGATGGTCAACACCCGGTCACGGCGGTGAACCAACGTATTGAGCGCCTTGTAGTCGAAGCCATCCACCATCTGCTCGATTGGAACGAAACGTTCCGACTGATCGGAGTAAACCACCTGATCGACGATCGAATAGTCCCCATCCGCCGGACGGCGCAAGATGATCGGGATCTGGCGGTCGCGCTCGCGCAAAACGCCGCCCGTGATGCCATCGGTCGAAAACTGCAACGTAGCTGCAATGTCTTCGCGCGATACGCCTGCTGTTTGGGCGCGCTCCGTGGCATAGATCGGCTGCACGGCCAATTCCTGCTCACGCCAGTCGTGATGCACATGTAGCGCATTCGGAGATGCGGCTGACATGCGCTGTACCGCTTCTTCGGCCAGTTGACGCAGGACAACCGGATCACTACCCGAGAACCGAGCCTGGATTGGATCGCCGCCACCGGGACCAAAAATCAGGCGTTTGGTGCGGAACTCGCCTTCGGGGAACTGGGCCGAACCGAACTCCTCAAGATCGGCTTGCAAGGCAGGAATATCGTCCAAAGCCTCGGTGCGGATGATCATATGTCCATAGCTTGGGTTTGGCTTCTCGGCAGCGTAGGTCAACATGAACCGCGTGGCCCCCTGCCCGACGAATGTGGCAACCGAGACGACGTCATCACGTTCGGCCAGCCAGCCCTCGAATACGGCCATATCTTCCGCCGTGCGGGCGATCGGCGTGCCTTGTGGCAGCTTGTAGTGCACGAAGAACAACGGCGTGTTCGAGTTTGGGAAGAATTGCTGTTTCATCAGTCCAAAGCCCGCAAAACAGACGACTGTGACCCCGATCAACCCGGCCATTACCAGCCATCGGAACCGAAGCGCCCAGTTCAGGATTGCACCGTAGACGCGGAACAGGATGCCGCCATAGGCATCCACCTCACCCTCTTTGCCCTGCTTGAAGAAATAGTGTCCGAGCAAAGGTGTCACCGTGATCGCCAGAACCCAGCTCAGCAGTAGTGAAATGCCGATCACGGCAAATAACGAGAACAGGAACTCCCCGGTCGCGTCAGGACTGAGCCCGATCCCGGCGAAAGCCATGATCCCGATCACCGTCGCGCCCAGAAGTGGGATCTGCGTTTTTGACGCAACCTCTTCCGCAGCATCGCGCGAGGATTTTCCCCGCAACATCGAAATCTGCATTCCTTCGGCCACCACGATGGCGTTGTCGACCAGCATCCCCATGGCGATGATCAGAGCGCCCAGCGAGATCCGTTCCATCTCGATCGAGAACATCGACATGAAGAGCAAAGTACCCACAACGGTCAGCAACAGTGTGGAACCCACGACGATGGCCGCGCGCCAGCCCATGAAAATGCCCAGAACCGCGACCACGATGCTGACTGACATGGCGAGGTTCAGCAGGAAGGCGTTCGAGGCCTCATCGACAACAACATGCTGCTGATAGATGGGCAGGATTTCGACACCAAAGGGGATTTCGGAATCCAGTTCGGCCAGTTTGGCATCTGCACGCTGCCCGACTTCGACGATGTTTTCAGTGGCCAGCCCAGCGATACCCAGCGTGAAAGCTTCAGCGCCGTTGAATCGGATCATGATATCGGGATCATTCTGCCGCCCGCGATAGACATCTGACATATCAAACAGATTGATCACCTGCCCCTGCGATCCAACCGACAGGCCGGCGATCGCCGACACGCTGTCCGAGCCCTCGGCCGTCAAGATCGTGGTGCGGTCACTATTGGATCGCAGCGAACCCGAGGCGTTGACCGAGTCCGCGTTTGCGATAGCTTCGTTGATCGCCTGCAGCGGGACGTTCTGATTGACCGAGATCGACAGGTCCGGCTCAATAAAGATCGCCTCATCCGGCAAGCCCTGAACCTCGACATCTGCAACACCGCTTACCGTCAGCAATTCGCGGCGAAGGAAGGTCGCCAGTTCGTGCTTCTCGGCGTCAGAAAACCCGTCTGCCGTAACGGCATAGAACAGGCCAAACACATCCCCGAACCCGTCATTCACATAAGGCGCACCCACGCCCGAAGGCAGACCGCGTGCTGCATCGCGCACCTTGGCGCGCAGACGGGTCCAGATGTCGGGCAACTCACTGCCGTCATAGGTGGATTTAATCTCAACCTCGATCAGCGACTGTCCCGGCTGGTTGACCGAGGTGATGACATCCACCTCGCCCATCTGCTGAATGGCAGATTCCAACGGTTCTGACACCTCCAGCGCCACCTGTTCGGCAGTCGCACCGGGATATTGCGTGGCGATCACCGCCTGTTTGATGGTGAAGGCCGGGTCTTCAAGGCGACCTAGCGACGTGAAACCCCAAATGCCGCCGAACAGGGCGATCAGGATGAACAGCCACGTATAGAGAGGCCGGTCGATCGAAGCGCGTGCGATGCTCATGAAACCGCCCTCAGTTCGAGAAGCCGACAAAGCGGCGGACAGTTTGACCATCGGACAATGCACCCCCACCGGCGACGACGATTTCGTCTCCATCCATCAGGCCGGTGAGCACGCGGACATCGCCGCTCTGCGTAGGTTCAACAGTCACGGGAACCCGGCGGACGGTGCCTTCGTCGGCGCCAGCCGGCGAGAAGACCAGAACGCCCAGCGCGCCGCTGGCATCAGCAACTACAGCCGTTGGCGGGATGATGATACCGGTGCGTTCATCCTGCACCTGCACGGTGACGGTCACGGATGAACCGGGAAGAATCTGCAATCCCTCGGGCGGTGTCAAACCGAACTGGATGCGAAAGGTCTGGCCCACGCTTGAAGATTCAGCATCGAATTCCCTTATTTCCAGCGGAAAGATCTCGTCGCTGACAGGGAACTTGGCAGTAATCGTGATGTCGTCCTGCTGTCCGGACCGCTGAAATAGGATTTCGGGCACATCCACCTCGATACGCAGTTCAGACATATCGTGAATCCGCACGATCGGAGTACCCGCAGAAACAGTTGTAAACGCCTCAACTGCACGGCTTGAAACCAGCGCGTCGAACGGAGCGGTCAGCGTCGCATGTTCCAACTCATATTCTGCATCTCGAACCGCAATCGCAGCCAGTTGCGCAGCTGTTTCGGCATCATCGACGGCAACCTGGCTGGCTGCGGTTCCACGCAGACGCGACAGGCGGGCAAGTGTTCGATCCGCCTGATCTTTTTGCAAGCGCGTCCGGTCGCGCTGCAGTTCGAACGGTTCCTGATCGAGGCGGGCAATCAACTCACCCTTTGGGATTACAAAGCCTTCGGTCACAGGCATCTCAACGATCTGCCCTGCGACCTGAAACGCCAGATCAACGGTCTGACGAGCGGCGATCCGACCAAAGAATTGGCGCGAAAAGCCGGGAGAGGTTTCGCTTACCTGCATCAGTTTCACAGGCTTGGCAGGCTCTTGCGCCATGGCAGGCGCAGTCAACAAGGACAGTGCGAGGCATACAGAGGTCAGGAGTTTCATTTCGTCAATCCCTCGGGAATTCCGGTTTTCAGAATGTTGTCACGGATTTTGTGAGCCAGCCGTGCGAACTCGGCGGTTTCTTCGGTGTTCAGACCCGATGCGCTGTGGAAAAGCTCACCCGCCACGGCCACCAGCATATTGCGGGCCTCTTCGCCCTGTTCGGTCAGCACCAAAAGCCAGGCGCGACGGTCTTCGGGATCACGCTGTCGGGTCAGGTGCCCCGCCAGTTCAAGTGCATCGGCGGTCGCCGTAATCGTTGACGGCACTGTCAACATATCTGCGGCCAGCACTCCCATACGTTTGGGCACATCGAGCTTGATTAGCATGTGGCATTCCTGATGGCTCAGGTCTGTTTCGATGCTGTCAAAGCTCTCTTCCAGTTTCCAATAAAGCGCGTAGACCCCCATCATCGCCTGAATCTCAGGGCTGAGGCGTCCTAACCGCATACTGATATCGTCTGACATGAATCTTTTCCGTGCGAGTCGCGGCGAAATATACTTCGAATTTTGAACTATTCAAGTTATGAAGCGAGAGGCGATACATTCCCTTGGGTCAACACATCTTGATCAATACTAATAGGGACTGCATTTTGTGCAGATCATGAACTCAGGGCCAGCCATGTACACTCCTGCCATCACCGGGACCGGTGTCTTTACACCAGAAAACATAATCACCAACGCTGAACTGGTGGAAGCGTTCAATGCCTATGCCGACCGGATGAACGTCGAAAACGCGGATGCGATTGCAGCGGGCGACATGGAACCGATGCAGCATTCCTCGGAAGAGTTCATCCTGAAGGCCTCAGGGATCGAGAACCGGTACGTGATGGACAAGACCGGTGTTTTGAACCCCGAGATCATGCATCCCGCGCTGCGCCAGCGTTGCGACGACGAGCCTGGGATCATGACCGAGATGGCGGTGGATGCGTGCCTTAAGGCGCTAGCACAAGCGGGGCGCAGCGCCGAGGATGTCGATTTGGTGATCTGCGCCGCTTCGAACCATGAACGTGCTTATCCTGCAATTGCGATCGAGATTCAGCAGGCATTGGGGATCAGCGGATTCGGGTTTGACATGAACGTGGCCTGTTCCTCGGCCACATTCGGCATTCAGGCGGCGGCGGATATGGTGCGCTCGGGCTCGGTCCGGGCGGCGCTGGTCGTCAACCCCGAGATCTGCTCGGGTCATCTCGAGTGGCGCGACCGGGATTGCCATTTCATATTTGGCGATGTCGCGACCGCGACGCTGATCGAGCGGATCGAAGACGCCCAAGGCCCACATTTCGAGATTGTCTCGACCCGGTGCGCAACTGCGTTTTCCAACAATATCCGCAACAATAACGGCTTCCTCCGCCGATCGCGCCCCGATGGTCTGGTGGATCGCCGCGACATGCAGTTCATGCAGAATGGTCGCAAGGTGTTCAAAGAGGTCCTGCCCATGGTCAGTAAACATATCAGTGACCATATGGAGGCAGAGGGCATCAGTAGTGATGATCTAAAACGCCTCTGGCTGCATCAGGCCAACAAGACGATGAACGACTTCATCGGTAAGAAGGTTCTGGGGCGTGAGCCAGAACCGGGTGAGCAACCCAACATTCTGCAAGACTACGCCAATACCTCATCCGCCGGGTCGATTATCGCCTTCTCAAAGCATTCCGATGATCTGGATGCGGGCGATGTGGGCCTGATTTGCTCGTTCGGAGCCGGGTATTCGGTGGGTTCTGTGATCGTCAAACGGCATCAATAAGCGCGCGCCTTAACTGCGCTGCTGGAATCGCTGCAAGACCAAACCGCTTTCTCAAGAATTATTCAGACGGGCTCAACCGCTCCTTCATCTCTGACCGACACATCAAGATCCGGATGCCCTGTGCATCCGAGTGATGTAGTTATGGGAGCCCGCTGTTATGGGAAATAATACTCGCGTTGGACTGGCCGCCTTGGTCGCCGCACCTTTCATTGGGGTCATGGCGACCGGCGCGGCAATCGCAGAACCGCAAACCTGCACGGTCAACACCGCGCGTGTTGCCGCCAATGAAGGCGATTTTGACACGCTCTGCGGCTGTTCGCAGGTCACGCGAGGGTTTGTATCACATCTGCAAAAACGATCTGATTTTGCTTCGATCCTGCAGAACACTTCGGCGCAATGCCCCGGTCTGACTCAGTTGTTGAGCGATCTGCCCACTGCGTCGATTTCCAACACCAATGCCGGTGAAGAGCGCAGCAGAGATCCATCCTCCAATTCCGTTGGCTCGAGTGAAAACGGAAGCTCGGGCAACGGCGGCGGTAGCTCAGGCAACAGCGACGGGAGTTCCGGCGGCAACGGTGATCCGGGTGATGGTGGAAGCAGTCCTGGCGATGGCGGCGGTAAGGGCGGTGGCAAAGGTGGCCACGGCGGAGGTGACAAACCCGGCAAAGGCGGCGGCAAAGGCGGTCACGGCGGTGGTGACAAACCCGGCAAAGGCGGCGGCAAAGGCGGTCACGGCGGTGGTGACAAGCCCGGCAAAGGCGGTGGTAAAGGCGGTCACGGCGGTGGTGATAAGCCCGGCAAAGGCGGTGGTAAAGGTGGCCACGACGGTGGTGACAAGCCAGGCAAAGGCGGTGCCAAAGGCAATAACGGTGGCGGCAACGGACCAGAGGGGGCAAGCCCCGGGCGCGGCAAGAACGCCAACAATGATGAACGCTGAATATTAATCTGCCCAGCAGACAAACAAAAAGGCGGCACATGGGCCGCCTTTATTTTGCGCATTCACAACAATTCAGTACAGGGACATGACACCTTAACTGACGCTTTCCTCTTCCAGATGCAGCTTCATTTCGATCAGAACCTGTTGCAGCATACTGGTTTCTTTCAGCAGCCGCTTCGCCTCGTTCACCGTGATGATGCCATCTTCTATCGCCGACTGGTATTCCGTCATCAGCATGGCAAAACGTTGGCTCAGCGCAATGACATCGGAATTTACCCCGCCCGTACGTGGGCTGTCCGAGTTTCGTCCATCGTAAGAAAGCGTGATATTCTTCAAATCCGCCAATGCCGCAGTCACGTGTGGATAGGCAGCCGCGTTTTCCAACCGGGCAACAGCATCCACCGGCATGAACCGGTCAGAATGTTCTGCGTTGTCTGAATAGTACCTGCCAAGCGTGGCTTTGGATTTCCCGGTGATCTCGCACGCTGCTTCGATTCCGACATCCTTAACCAATGCTTCGGTATGCTTTTTCAGATAGGCCCCGATATCTGCCATTTTGCTACCCTTGTTACCTGCGCCCTGCCCCCTCTGCCTGTCCATGCTGGGGGAAAGGGTAGGGAAATTTCCCATATTCGATTCATAATTGAAATGGCAATAATTGACTATCCCTCAGATATGCAGGGATTTTGTGAGTGAGTGGCGGCTGTTCGAGCCGGTAAAGAGTGTATGCGGGGCAGGATTTTAGCCTTGCATTGTATAGGCCACTTGTAGGCCGACGACGCCACTGTCGCGAAGGCGAGGTAATCCATCCCCAAGAGCATTTGCTCAACCTCAGCTGTAGCGATGGTGGCGTCGATTTACCCCCATGAGACGGCTTGCCCAGGCAGCACATGCGAATTAGACCCACGGCATGGCAAAGCTCTATTTCAACTATTCGACTATGAACGCTGGCAAATCGACCGTGTTGCTGCAGGCCTCGCATAACTATCGCGAACGCGGCATGGATACCTACCTGATGACAGCCGCCATTGACGGACGCGCCGGTGAGGGGCGGATCGCATCAAGAATCGGAATCTCGGAACGAGCGGACATGTTTCGTCCCGACGACAATGTGTTTGCCATGATCGAAAACCGCCTGACACAAGGGGGCATCGCCTGCGTATTCATTGATGAAGCCCAGTTTCTTTCGGAAGAGCAGGTCTGGCAACTTGCGCGCGCCGTAGATGATCTGAAGGTCCCAGTGTTGACCTACGGGTTGCGGGTGGATTTTCAGGGTAAACTGTTCCCCGGGTCGGCAGCATTGTTGGCTCTGGCCGATGAGATGCGCGAAGTACGCACCATCTGCGAATGCGGGCGAAAGGCGACGATGGTGATTCGTCAGGATGAAAACGGAAACGCCATCACTGAAGGGGCGCAGGTACAGATTGGAGGGAACGAGACTTATGTCTCGCTCTGCCGCAAACACTGGCGCGAGGCGGTGGGTTCCTAAACCGGGTTGGGTAACGTTCGCCCGGCCACGAACGCCGCGACATTGTCCAACGCCATGTGACCCATATCGGTGCGCACCTCTTCGGTCGCGGTGCCGAGGTGGGGCAGCAGAGTCACATTTCCCATGTCACACAAGGCCTGCGGCACCTTGGGCTCGAACTCGTAGACATCCAGCCCAGCGCCAGCAATCCGACCCGCATGAAGCGCTTGGATTAAGGCGGCTTCGTCCACAACTTCACCGCGCGCAATGTTTATCACAATGCCCGAGGGCTTCATCGAAGCCAAAATCTGCGCGTTGACCAAGTGTCGTGTTTCAGCTCCTCCGGGGACGGCTATGACAAGAAAATCCACTGCCGCAGCTAATGCACTGAGATCCGGAATATACTCTGCTTGGAGGTCCAGCTGCTTTGGATTGCGTGATTGATAGGCAACGGTCATGTCGAATCCGAAATGACACCTCCGGGCAATGGCCTGACCTATGCGGCCCATTCCGATGATGCCCACCTTTTTGCCGGTCACATGTTGGCCTAGCATCTGTGTAGGATGCCACCCCTGCCACTGGCCTGACCTGACCAACCTTTCCCCCTCACCTGAACGGCGGGCCGTCGTGAGCAAAAGTGTCATGGCAACATCGGCGGTGGCATCGGTGACGGCACCCGGCGTGTTGGTTACCGCTACCCCGGCAGCGTGCGCGGCGTCCACGTCGATATGATTGTAA
Source organism: Ruegeria sp. C6 (assembly GCF_056537625.1). Taxonomy (NCBI): domain Bacteria; kingdom Pseudomonadati; phylum Pseudomonadota; class Alphaproteobacteria; order Rhodobacterales; family Roseobacteraceae; genus Ruegeria; species Ruegeria sp. C6. The sequence goes on from NZ_JBQFRW010000003.1 coordinate 320,810, forward strand.
CCAACTCCGAAATTTGCCAGCAGTTTACAGCGAGGCTCTGGCACCTTAGCAAAGATCTCTGCCGAAAACTGATCGCCCAACGTTGGGACCACAACGTCAAACTCAGTCAGCGCCCGCAACATTTCTTCATGCGTCATAGGCGTGGTTTCACTGCGGAATTCCACATCGAATTCGGCACGGGCGCGCACTTGCACAGCCGAAGTCATCGGTCGGGCAATCAGCAGTTTCATCAATGCATCCTTCCACCGATGGGCACAGCGCCATCGGGGCCTATCAACACGATCTCACCGTTTTCGTCGGGAAGACCCAACACCAAAACCTCGGACATGAATTTACCGATTTGGCGCGGGGGAAAGTTGACCACGGCCATCACCTGCTTGCCCACCAGCGTCGCCGGATCGTAGTGCGCGGTGATCTGGGCCGAAGTTTTGCGCTCACCGATCTCATCGCCAAAATCGACCCACAGCTTGATCGCGGGCTTGCGGGCTTCCGGGTACGGCTCGGCGCGTATCACCTCACCTACACGAATGTCGACTTTGAGAAATTCGTCGAATGAAATCTCACTCACGAGACAACTCCTTAGATCGGTCGGTTGCAGCTTTGACGGCACGATGTAGCAGGTCTGGGAAACCCTCTTCTTCATGCATCAACACCTCCAGTGCGGCCTGAGTGGTGCCGTTGGGAGAGGTGACGTTGACCCGCAATTGAGACGGATGCTCGTCAGCGGCCATCACCAACGCCCCTGCCCCAGCGACGGTTGATTTGGCTAGCTTCATCGCCAGTTCCGGCGGTAAGCCGTGCGCTTCGCCAGCTTGCGCCAGTGTTTCGATCAGGTGGAATACATAGGCCGGGCCCGAACCGCTGACCCCGGTGACGGCATCCATCTGTGTCTCATCATCCAATCGAACCGTCTCACCAATGGCCGAAAGCAGGTCTTCAGCCAGTAGGATATCCGCGTCCGAGGTGTTGGCATTCCCAATCAGCGCCGTGATCCCCTGCCGAACCGCCGCAGGCGTATTTGGCATCGCACGGATGATCGGCGTATCTGCCCCAATGACGTTCTCGAAAGTGGCCAGCGATGTACCCGCTGCGACCGATATGAAAAGACTGTCACCATTGCCCAGCGCTTGAATGGCTGGCAGGGCTTCGCCCATCATCTGTGGTTTGACCGCTACGAGTACAACTGCGGGTGCCTCGGGGAGAGGAGTGTTGATGTTGACGCCCTGCGCCTTCAGCCAATCCGAGGGGTAAGGATCAATCACCCAAACAGATGCTGCGGGCAGGCCATGTTCCAACCAACCCGCAAGCATTGCTGAACCCATCTTGCCGCATCCCAGAAGCACCAACCCCTGTTCGGCGACGCGCGAGATATCCATGATTGCCCCTCCCCTATGGTTCGGGGCAAAGCTTTACGCGCGGCCGTAGGCCTCTGCAATGGCGACTTGCATCGCCTCTTCGGGGTCTCGGTTTCCCCAGGTCACCAGTTGGATCGCGGGGTAATAGCGCTCGGCGCTCAGTACCGCTGCGGTGATCATGGTATCGATCTGTTCTGGGCTGGCCGTCTGACCACCGGCCAGCACCAAGCCATAGCGATAGACCATCAATTTCTGGTTGGCCCAGTAGGTAAACGCCCCGGCCCAACACTGATCATTCATCTTGTTCAGTAGCTCATAAAGCTCGGTTTCGCGCTCGGCCGGAGGCTCCATCTCAAAGGAACACACCATGCGGAGCGTTTCATCGTAATTCGACCAGGCCAAAGTTATCGAATATGTGCGCCACTGTCCTTCGACAGCCATGGCAATCTGATCATCCCCGATCCGGTCAAAATCCCAGTCGTGATGTTCTGCAAGATGTTCAACAATGTCGATCGGATGAAGGTCTTCTTCGAGATACTGCTCGGAAAGGGCCATAATGCCACCTCACTAATCTCTAGCATTTTGGGGCTGGCAGCGCCCCAGCGCTAGTTGCCTGCTCTACAAGCCGGGCTTCCCCAGTCTGCCTGTACTAAATATGGTGCGATGTGAGCACAGCTCTGGCAACCCTATTTATTGGGGATAACAGCAATAAGTTGTGGACAGTTGGCAACGCCGATCAAAATATTGGCATTGGATGCAGCTTTGTCTTGATAAATTTCTGCAGAGCGGCAAAATGCACAACACCGCACAATCCAAGTTCGGATTGCGCGGCGGATGCTTTTACCCAAAATCTTAAATTCCTGCGGACGTTATTTGTCCAGCTTCGCCTCGAGCGCGGCAATTCGCTGTTCAAGTGCACCGTTCTCTTCGCGCGCTTTCTGCGCCATGGCACGCACAGCATCAAATTCTTCACGGGTTACGAAATCCCGGTCGGCCAGCCAGCGATCCATCATTGATTTCATCGCATTTTCGGCCTCTTCTCGTGCCCCCTGCGCCACACCCATGGCATTGGTCATCAGTTGAGACATATCGTCCAGAATCTTGTTACGGGTTTGCATGGGCTTTCTCCGATTTCGCGATTGCTCTCTATATGGGTAAAGATTGGCCCGGGCTCAAGGTTGACTTGCCACGCAAACCCCGGGCAATGAGACGCACATGCAGGCTGTTTTGAATTTCCCCGATCTGTCACCCGAAATTTTCTCGATCTCTCTGTTCGGGATGGAGTTTGCTCTCAGGTGGTACGCGCTGGCCTATATCGTCGGCATCCTGATTGCTTGGCGCATGGCGCTGATGGCGCTCAGGCGGCCTATGCTTTGGGCTGATGACACACCACCGATGCAACCCGATCAGCTTGAGGATTTGGTCACCTGGATCATACTGGGTGTAATTCTTGGTGGTCGATTGGGGTTCGTCCTTTTCTATCAACCCGCATATTATTTTGCGTATCCACTGGAAATTCTGATGGTTTGGCAGGGTGGCATGGCCTTCCATGGCGGCCTGTTGGGCGTGGTGATCGCCACGTATCTGTTCGGCAAGCGCCACGCTATACCGATTCTTTCGCTGGGAGATCTGGTTGCCTACACAGTGCCGCCCGGGTTGTTGCTGGGACGATTGGCGAATTTCACTAATGCCGAGCTTTGGGGTCGACCCAGTGAATTGCCATGGGCGGTGATCTTTCCCGGAACTGCGGCCCAGGATTGTCCCGGCGTTGTTGCGGGGATGTGCGCCCGCCACCCGTCGCAACTGTATGAGGCAGCACTTGAGGGTCTGATCCTCGGGGCGATTCTGATATGGCTGGCCTACCGGCGCGGCGCGTTTCAAAAACCAGGTCTGGTTATGGGCGTATTTCTGGCTGGCTACGGTGCATCGCGGTTTTTTGTCGAATTCTTCCGTCAACCCGATGCGCAATTTGTATCGCCCGGTAATCCGCTAGGGCTGGCGTGGCATGTTGGCGGATATGGATTGACGATGGGGCAACTCTTGTCGCTACCAATGATTGCACTTGGCCTTTGGTTCGCATTTCGGGCACAACGCAGATCATGAACCTGAAGGATCGTCTGCTCCTGCGCATCCAGAATGATGGCCCTATGACCATCGCTGACTACATGACCGAGTGTCTGATGCATCCGGAACATGGATACTACATAACCCGCGATCCGCTGGGCGCTCAGGGCGATTTCATTACAGCGCCTGAAATCAGTCAGATGTTCGGAGAGCTAATAGGACTGTGTCTGGCGCAATGCTGGCTGGTACAAGGCAAACCCGAAAAGTTTGTTCTGGCCGAGCTTGGCCCTGGTCGTGGCACCCTGATGGCAGACATCCTGCGCGCCACTCAAAGTGTTCCTGGCTTTCACAAAGCGGCCGAGATCGCGTTACTCGAAGCTTCACCTGTTTTGCGCGACGTACAAGCCAAGGCACTGCAAGGGTATGAACTTCAGTGGATCGAGGCAATTTTTGATCTTGAAGACCTTCCTCTGTTTCTGGTGGCAAACGAGTTCTTTGATGCCCTGCCCATCCGCCAGTTCCTGCGCGAAGGCGAAGGTTGGCGCGAGAGGTTAGTTGGCAAAAATGGTGCATCGCTTGCGTTCGGTCTTGGTGCGCAATCGGCACAAGCTGCGCTCAGCGGACGTGTCGAGGATACGCAGGACGGAGATCTGGTAGAACTGTGCGCTGCTGCCAGTTCCATTATGTACTCTGTTGCCGGGCAGATCGCTCGTAACGGCGGAGCCGCGCTGATCATCGATTATGGTGACTGGCGCTCGCTTGGCGACACTTTGCAGGCGTTGCAAGCGCATGAACGTGTCGATCCCCTGGATCAGCCCGGTCAGGCGGATCTGACCACACATGTCGACTTTGAGGTCTTGGCGAAGGCGTCTCATGCTTCGGGCTGCGCATATACAAAACTGACCCCGCAGGGGGTGTTTCTTGAACGGCTCGGGATCACTGCGCGCGCGCAATCGCTTGCCGCCCCTCTCAGCGGGTCACAGCTTGAGGCGCTCGTCTCTGCACATCGACGGTTGACGCACCCCGACGAAATGGGAAACCTGTTCAAGGTACTGGGCCTTTATCCGCCAAACGCCACGCCGCCACCGGGACTGGAACCATGACACTGGAAATCATTACCTCAGACATGCTGTCCCCCGTACGACACGGGTTCTTCAGCCGCCGCGGTGGCGCATCTTCTGGTATCTTCGAAGGACTCAACTGCGGAACCGGGTCGACAGATTTGACTGAGGCCGTAGCTTTGAACCGTCGGCGCGTCGCCGACGCGATGGAAGTGGCACCTGAGGCGATGATCGGTGTGCATCAAGTGCATTCGCCGACCGTGATTGCAGTCGATGGGCCGATGACGGGTGACAAACCCAAAGCTGACGCGGTTGTCACATCAACGCCGGGTTTGGCGCTTACAATCTTAACCGCTGATTGTCAGCCAGTGCTGTTCGCGGACCCTGACGCAAATGTGATCGGGGCCGCACATGCCGGTTGGCGCGGCGCGTTGGATGGTGTGCTGGAATCAACACTGGACGCGATGGAAGCGCTGGGAGCCAACCGGGATAACACAGTTGCCGTAATCGGCCCCACGATTTCACAACGCGCTTACGAGGTCGGCTCAGAGTTTCTGGACGACTTCCTTGCTGACACGCCAGAGAACGCGCGTTTTTTTGCAAATGGCAAAGGTGACCGGATGCATTTCGACCTGCCCGCCTTTGGCCTGCATCGTCTGCGCGAAGCTGGTATCGGCCAGGCCGAGTGGGTCCGTCACTGCACTTATTCCGACCCCGACAGGTTTTATTCCTACCGGCGATCGACCCATGCCAACGAGGCCGACTACGGCAGATTGATTTCTGCTATCAGGTTGTAAATCTGGCCCATATTAAGGCAGCTTTGCCCAGTTTCTGCCACATTTCTTGTGTTTATCAGAGTCAGAATCGTCTCAAATTTTCGCCAATGCACAGACGGTTACCCCAAGTGGGTTCGTCATGGCATGGGCGGAAGCAACTAAGAGGTACCTGAAACCTTCAATTTGTCCTCAATTCAACCCGGATCAGCCTTATAGGCGCCGCAAATCAGCGTCACATTGGCTTCATAAACGGGAACAGGGCGACCGCCCTATCGAAGCAGGACAATGGATATGAAATCGAAATCACGCTTTCTCAGCGCCGTTTTTGCGGCTGTCAGGGATCAAGAACCAGAAATGCCCTGGAAGCGGGTTTCAAGTCACTCAGTCAGGGTTGCACGCCGTCTGGCGGCGCGACGCTGACACAGCAACCCCAAGAGACCAGCTGCCGGTCTCAGAGGGCAAACGCATACCGGATGAAGCTCCGGTTCGGTGTGTGGGGTCGCAATCAGGACTGCGACCAGGGTTCGGAGCGTGTGTGTGCAGGCAATTGCAGCCTGCGGTTTACGAGTTTGTCTGGGGGGTCAAGAACTTGACCAAAACACTGGTGTTTTCTGATGCGGCGCTGTGCATTCGCGGCGACCGGCCTGTGTTTACCCATCTGATTACAGACAAAGAACAAGGTCGTCCGGCGATATTGCACGGGGGTTCAAGCCGTCGGACGGAATTTAGAGGGGACGGAATACCATGACTATTCCAAATTCTCTGGCCCGCGCTGCCAGAAACGCGGTCGAGACGTCAGCGCTATTGCGCGATGCGCCTCGTCCCGCGACAAAACAAAAAGCACAGCTTCGACGCTATGAAGTGTGCAGTCTGCTGAAAAACGGGGATATTTCACAGACACGCCATATCGCGCCAGCTTTGCCGATGTTTGAAGATGCATTTTGTGCGTTCACGCGCGGATCGTTGGTCGAGACGCCGCAAGGCCAGATGGCAATCGAAGATCTGCTGCCGGGTGATGATGTCCTCACTCAGGACGGATCATCGGAAACCGTGCTTTGGAAAGGGTCTGTCACGCTGATACCCGGACGCGAGGATACGCGCGGGCGAACCCGGCCGCTGACACGGATCATGGCCGACACGTTCGGGATGCAAAAACCGATGTCGGGCGTCATCACGGGCCCCGCCGCACGTCTGCTGGGTACGCCCACGCATATGCGTCATTTGAACGGCGGGCAGCCCATGCTGACACCCGTCAGTGAGTTTCAGGATGGAATGGGTATCATTGAAACGCTGCCGCCGACACCGGTCGAGCTGTTTCATATCTGTGTCGCCCGACATTCCGTGATTCGAGTCGATGGCCTGCAATTCGAGACCTATCATCCGGGCATCAACGCAGTCCGAATGATCAGTCACTCTTTGCGTTCGATCTATTTGAATCTATTCTCACATATCGAATCGTTGAATGATTTTGGGCCGTTGCTCTTGCCAAGAGCCGGAGATGGTGAAATTGACGCTATGACAGCGTGAACTGGTTAACTATTACTGCAAGCGTGGGGCATTATGCAGATTTTACTGAGTTGGGTTTTAACCCTTGCACTGGCAGCGATGCTGCCACCCTGTCCTGTGGATCAAACAAGAGGTAGGTTCAGGCCGTCCGGTTCATCCGGTCTTCCAGTACGTCAAATGGTACGCCTGGCTCGTCTTTTGCGCCTCGGATAACAAGCGAAGTCTTGACGCTGGCCACGTTTGGCGTGGTCAGCAACTCGCCTGTCAGAAATTGCTGAAAACTGCTGAGATCCGGCGCGACGCATTTCAGGATGAAATCAACCTCGCCATTCAGCATGTGGCATTCGCGAACCAATGGCCATTCCCGACACCGGTCTTCAAAAGCGCTGAGTTCGGATTCAGCCTGACTTTCAAGTCCGACCATGGCAAAGACCTGCACTTCGAACCCAAGCTCGCGGGCGTTCACCTCGGCATGATAGCCGCGAATGTACCCCGAATCTTCCAGCGTCCGCACCCGTCGCAGGCAAGGAGGAGCGGATATTCCTACGCGCTTGGCAAGCTCAACATTGGTCATACGGCCATCGGCCTGCAGTTCCGCAAGAATTTTGCGGTCGATTTCATCCAACCGGGTCGTGACCATCGAATGCTCCTGAGTTTTTCAGTTGTTATATCAGCAGCCCCGGGAGGCGCAATAATATTTCACAGCCACGCAATTTTCGTTATTTCAGATACATAATTGGCCGCAAAGCCAAACACTAGGCACATCACGGACCTGCAATATGAAGGGGCTTTAAGCCCTGCCCTGCGGTCGCTATATCGATCCGCACCGGACAACACGTCCGCCGAGGCAGTTTGAGTGAGGATACCATGGCCGAAACACGACACACCAAGGTTCTGATCATCGGGTCGGGACCTGCAGGATACACCGCGGGCGTTTATGCAAGCCGGGCCATGTTGGAACCGATCCTGGTGCAGGGTATCGAACCCGGTGGGCAGCTGACCACCACAACCGAGGTGGAAAACTGGCCGGGTGACACCGAGGTTCAAGGTCCAGACCTGATGGTTCGGATGCAGGACCACGCCAAGGCAATGGGATGCGAAGTGATCAGCGATATCATCAGCGATCTCGATCTAAGCGAGCGTCCCTTCACAGCCAAAGGCGACAGTGGCACCGTCTACACCGCTGACGCGGTGATTCTGGCTACGGGCGCACGAGCCAAGTGGTTAGGCATTCCCTCGGAAGAGAAATTTAAAGGGTTTGGCGTATCAGCCTGTGCCACCTGTGACGGCTTCTTCTATCGCGGTCAGGAAATCGTTGTGATCGGCGGCGGAAATACTGCCGTAGAAGAAGCGCTGTTCCTGACCAACTTCGCAAGCAAAGTCACTCTGATCCACCGCCGCGATGAGTTGCGAGCTGAAAAGATCCTTCAGGATCGGCTGTTCAGGAACGAAAAGATCGAGCCGCTTTGGTTTCACGAACTGGATGAGGTGATCGGAACCGATGCCCCACTGGGTGTGGAAGGCGTCAAGGTCAAGAATGTAAAGACCGGCGAAATCACGGAGATTCCGTGCAAAGGCGTATTTGTCGCTATCGGCCACGCTCCGGCAAATGAGCTGGTCAAAGATACGCTGGAAACCCACATGGGTGGCTACGTCGTGACCAAGCCGGGCACGACGCAAACTTCGGTTCCGGGAGTTTTCGCTGCCGGAGACCTGACCGACCACGTGTACCGTCAGGCTGTGACAAGCGCCGGTATGGGCTGCATGGCCGCGCTGGATGCAGAACGATTCTTGGCGGAGAACGACTAAGATGATCACAGAATTCTCCGGCCTCGTCTGGAGAATTCTGTTCTTCACCCAATCGGGTGACCCGCTCTCATCGGCCCGTGCCCCCGAAGGACGGTTTCATCATTCTGGCCAATTCGCGCTTTATGCGTCGCTTAGCGCTGAAGGGGCCGGGATCGCCATTCGGCGCTATGTCTCGCAGTGCGACCCTCCACGGACGATCCATCGCTTGAAGATATCCAAGGCGCAAGTATTGGATTTGCGGGGGCAACCTTCTGCCTCGATCGTCTGGCAAGACATGCGGGCAACCGGCATACCCTCTCCAACATGGCGATTTTCGGACAAGGCCCGCACATACGGCGCGGATGGACTGCTATACAGTTCGCGCTCGCGTCCTAAACTGAGCCATTTGGTGTTGTTCAACGCAGAACACCAGATGATACAAACCGCAGGTGCCCCCTGCGACTGGTTCCCCGAAAGGTGACCGCGCCTATCTTGACCGGCACCCGGCACCGTATCAGGATCAACCATAGTAACGCGAAGAACAGGTGAGCTTTTGGAAAACGTTCTTTGGCGCGGCGGATGGATGAGCCGGCTCAGAATCGCAAGCGGCCTCGTGCTGTTTGTCTTTGCGTTCTTTCATTTCATCAATATCGGCCTTGGTCTGTTTCACACTGATTTGCTGCACGGGATGCAGGGCGGACGTAAAGCTGTCAGCCGTAATGAGATCGGCAGCGTCGTGATATATGGCGCATTGCTGATGCACATGGGACTGGCGCTTATCTCACTCGCGCAGCGCCGGACGCTCAGAATGCCTTTCAGCGTCGCGCTTCAGGTTATTCTTGGCCTGTTGATCCCGCTGCAGCTTATCTCACATTTGGTTCAGACCCGATACGCGCATGAGATTTTTGGGGTGAATGATGAAATGGGTTACATCATCATTCTGATGTGGCCCAGCACCGCGATCTGGTTCCAAAGCCTATTACTTCTGCTGGTGTGGGTCCACGGATGTATTGGGCTACACATGTGGTTACGGTTGACCACATGGTGGCGCGCGATGGTTCCATATCTGATCGGTCTCGCCGTCTTTGTACCGGGCTTCGCCTTCGCAGGCCTTCTGACCGAGGGGCGGCGTATCTGGGCCGATTTTGCCGACCCCGATCTACGAGAACAGTATGTCGAATACTATAACTGGCCTTCGCAAGAAGAGTTTCAGTCTTTGTTTTCCGTCACAGACTATACGCAGTGGGTATTCTGGGCCGCGCTTGCACTAACAGGCTTGGTCTATCTCGGGCGCAAGCTTTGGCGGCGGCGGCATTCGGTGCGGGTGCGCTATGTCAACGGTCCAGAAGTTGTTTCGGAGAAAGGCATGACCCTTTTGGAGATGTCGCGCGCAAACGGCATCCCACATACCGCGCTGTGTGGCGGCAAGGGGCGCTGCACGACCTGTCGCGTTGTGGTTGAAGATGGCGCCGATCAGTTGAACCCACCAACCGAAGTTGAAGCCCGCAGCCTGAAAGCGATCAGCGCGCCAGAGGGGACCCGCCTGGCCTGCCAGATGCGGCCGTCCGACCCGCTCACTGTATTTCGTGTTTTCCGCCCCGACGGCGCGCGTGATCGTGCGCATGCGAGCCAGGGGCAAGAACGGCAGCTGGCGGTTCTGTTTCTGGACATGCGCGGGTTCACCGCCCGCACAACGGGGCAATTGCCGTATGATATCGTTTTTCTGTTGAATCGTTTCTTTGACGCAATTGTCCCAGCAATCACGGCACAAGGCGGGGTTGTCGACAAATACATGGGCGATGGGTTGCTGGCGATGTTCGAAACAGCCAACGCCGCAAGTTCGGCAAGTGCCGGTCTGAGGGCGGCGGCTGGGATCGGACACGCATTGGAGCGTTTCAACCAGCAGCTCCAGGCAGAAGGCAGCCAACCTGTGCGCATTGGTATGGGTCTACATCTTGGTGATCTTGTGCTGGGCGAAATCGGAGCGGCTAAACACGCGCCACGCACCATCATTGGAGACGCTGTAAACGTTGCCAGCCGTTTGGAGGCTGAAACCAAAGCGTTGGGGGTCGAACTCCTTGTGTCGGACAAGGTTTTGGACGCGGCTGGGTTACAATGTGATCCCCGCGATCTACGGGAATTCAGCCTGCGCGGTGTCTCTGAACCTGTCCCCGCCCTGCCCGTCAGGCACGCAGCCGACCTTAAGTCGCAGACTTCGCCTTTGGAACAGATTGCCTGAGAATGTGCCTAATGAGCTTGAGCGGCGGGATTTTTTCAATAACCTGAAACAAAAAACAGAAAACCGTTCCATTTCGTGAAAAAACCACACATTTCATCCTTAGTTTTTGCGAGTCTATGGACTTCACCCTCAGGCCGAGGCACACGCCCTTGAAACAAATGCCAACAGTAACGCAATAAGAGTTTTCCGATGACGATGTTAAGCAATCTGGCCCCAATCCCTGAATTGTATGTTTCCTATGAATCTGCACAAAAACTGAAGATCGAAGCATCTGATCTGACCAGCTGGGATCTTAAGCCCCGGCAGATTTGCGATTTGGAACTGCTTATGAACGGTGGGTTCAACCCGCTCAAAGGTTTCCTGAGCGAGGCAGACTATGACAACGTGGTCGAAAACATGCGCCTCGCCGACGGGACGCTGTGGCCAATGCCGATCACCCTGGATGTTGACGAAGATTTTGCCGCATCGATCGAGCTGGGCCAGGATATTGCCCTGCGCGATCAGGAAGGCGTGATCCTCGGCACCATGACCGTGACCGACCGCTGGACACCAGACAAGGCGCGTGAGGCGGAAAAGGTCTTTGGCGCTGATGATGATGCGCACCCGGCTGTGAATTACCTGCACAATGTAGCGGGCAAAGTTTATTTGGGCGGCCCGGTCACTGGCATCCAGCAGCCCGTGCATTACGATTTCAAAGCCCGCCGCGACACGCCGAACGAGCTGCGCGCCTATTTCCGCAAAGTGGGCTGGCGCCGGATCGTTGCGTTCCAGACCCGTAACCCTTTGCACCGTGCGCATCAGGAATTGACCTTCCGTGCCGCAAAAGAAGCACAGGCCAACTTGCTGATCCATCCCGTGGTTGGCATGACCAAACCGGGCGATGTGGATCATTTCACCCGCGTGCGTTGCTACGAAGCCGTGTTGGATAAATATCCGGCCTCGACTACGTCGATGTCGCTGCTGAACCTTGCGATGCGCATGGCTGGCCCGCGCGAGGCAGTCTGGCACGGGTTGATCCGCGCAAACCACGGCTGCACCCATTTCATCGTCGGTCGTGACCACGCAGGTCCGGGCAAAAACTCTGCCGGTGAGGATTTCTACGGCCCCTATGATGCGCAAGACTTGTTCCGACAATATCAGGACGAGATCGGCGTCGAGATGGTCGATTTCAAACATATGGTCTACGTGCAGGAACGCGCGCAATACGAGCCGAATGACGAGATTCTGGACAAGGACAACGTCACGATCCTCAACATCTCGGGCACTGAACTGCGCCGCCGTCTGCGCGAAGGGCTGGAGATTCCGGAATGGTTTTCGTTCCCCGAAGTTGTTCAGGAACTGCGCAACCGCTTCCCGCCGCGCTCGCAACAGGGATTCACCGTGTTTTTCACCGGTTTTTCAGGCTCGGGCAAATCCACCATTGCCAACGCCTTGATGGTCAAGCTGATGGAGACCGGGGATCGTCCGGTTACCCTGCTGGACGGGGATATCGTGCGTAAGAACCTGTCTTCGGAACTGGGCTTTTCGAAGGAACATCGCGATCTGAACATCCGCCGCATCGGTTATGTCGCGTCTGAGATAACCAAGAACGGCGGTATTGCCATCTGTGCTCCTATCGCGCCTTACGCAACTACCCGTCGTGCTGTGCGTGAAGAGATCGAACAATTCGGTGCATTTTGCGAGGTGCATGTCGCGACCAGCATTGAAGAATGCGAGCGCCGAGACCGCAAGGGTCTGTACAAACTGGCACGTGAGGGCAAGATCAAAGAGTTCACGGGGATTTCCGACCCTTACGACGCCCCTGAAGACCCAGAGCTGCGCGTCGAGACCGAGAATGTCGAGGTTGACAACTGCGCACATCAGGTTCTGCTTAAGCTGGAAAGCATGGGGCTGATTGCAGCATCCTGATCACTTAAGACGAAAAAATACATCAAAGGCCCTCAGATTTCTGAGGGCCTTTTTCGCAGGTGCGGGTCTGGTTCAGTCGGGCAAATTCACCTGCCCGCGCATCAGGACATGGCCGCGCCCGGCAACTTTGATCCCCGTCATCGCATCCGAAGGTCCAACGCGTGTCACGGTCGCCTGACCGGGGCGGCCCATGTCATGGCCCTGTTCGGCGATGAATGTCTCTTTGTCCATCAGTCCGTGTTTCCAGAGATAGGCCGCCATCGCACCGGTGGCCGATCCGGTGAACGGGTCCTCGGGCGGGCTGGGGGGCGCCATCATCAGGCGCGAGAATGTGTCGCCCGTAGTCGTTGCGCCTTTCAGTGTTACAAGAAACGGTTCAGCCATGTCCGACCCCGAGAAACCGGCCTTTTCGGTAATATGACTGAGCAAAGCAACATCCAGCTTGGCAGCGCGCAGCGCCTCGTGATCGCGCAGGACCGTAATGCAAAAGGGCAGACCGGTTGAAACGAACTGCGGTGGAGAAATTACCACCTCTTCCGGCAGGCTGATGGCGGCGGCAACCAGATCTGCGGGCACATGATCGCCGAATTGCGGGGCGACCTGCGTCATTTCGATGTCATCACCATTCAGTTTGATCGATACAATCCCTGCTCCGGTCTCAAGCGTCAGAGCATCACGCTGAAACAACCCCCGTGATCGCATCGCTGCAACGGTTGCTATGGTCGGGTGCCCGGCAAATGGGATTTCCCGGCTGGCCAGGAAGTACCGGACCCGGATATCAGCGATATCGGATGGCCCGGTAAAAGTGCATTCAACCAGAGAAGTCTCGCGCACATATGCCATGCAAACCGCGTCCGACAGCCCTGCACCCTCATGCACAACTGCGCAGCCGTTGCCACCAAAGGCCTGATCGCTGAACGCATCCACCCAATCGAAATCATACCAGCTCATCGCGCACTCCTGCGTTTCAATCAGCGGCACGATCACCGCTGAGGCAGAAAATGTCACGTCAATTCGGCGGAATGTTTGGTGGCCTAGTGAACGGCCACCGGGGACAGGTCATGTTCGCGTGCCAGTACAAAGGCCAGCTTGCGGTCGGCAACCAGTGCCAATTGCTGCCCATCGGAATCGTGGACAGCATACAACTGATCCAGATCGCCTGCCTGCTCTCGCAGATCCTGCGGAAGGTCTGCCACATCAACGGCCTTTACATAGACAATCCGATTGCCTTCGGCGTTGATCTCAATCGGTGTATTCATTGCTCTTACCCCTTCTTGATGTTGATTGTCTGAACCACGGTTTCAGGCACGGCGCGGGTCAGGTCCACATGCAGCAGACCGTTTTCCATGATCGCCTCGCCCACCTCGACCCCGTCAGCCAGCACAAACATGCGCTGGAATTGACGCGCCGCGATGCCACGGTGCAGGAATATGCGCCCCTCGCTGTCGTCGCGCTGACGGCCCCGGATCACCAACTGGCGATCCTCGATTGTAATCGACAGGTCCTCTTCCGCGAAACCGGCCACCGCCAAGGTGATGCGATAGGAAAAATCCGAGGTCTGCTCGATATTATAGGGCGGGTATCCTTCATTTCCGGCCTTTGCAGACCGTTCCAGAAGGCGTTCCAACTGCTCGAACCCCAAAAGATGCGGGTATGAGCCTAAGGTAAGTTTCGACACGTATTTTCGTCCTTCATTGTCAAAGCGACGTATTCTGCGGTCCCGATGTCGGCAACCGCGTGATATAGAATATGGGAAGATACAGGGATGTCCACAAGGTCTGGCCGGATAAACCCTGACACACTATCTTGTGTTAGAAGCACCACTTGAAACACTGAGTCGTCCATGAACGCACCCACCGATCTTTCGATGAAAACCGATGAAGTCCTACGGGTGGAATTAGAGGTCTTTCGACGCCAGCACCGTGATTTGGACGAAGCGATCGAGGCCTTGCAGGCCAAGGGGACCTCGGACCAATTGACGATCAAGCGGCTAAAAAAGCAGAAACTGCGCCTGAAAGACATCATCCGTCTGATCGAAGACAGATTGACCCCCGATATCATCGCCTGAGACGCGCGTACCGCATTGCCACATATGCGGATTTGGCTATAGTGCGCGCTCTTTCCGATGGCAGGGGCGTAAGCGGATGAGCGATGTGAAAGTAGGGATCATCATGGGCAGTCAGTCGGACTGGCCCACGATGAAAGAGGCCGCCGATATTCTGGATGAGCTGGGCATCGCATATGAGGCGCGTATCGTCTCAGCCCACCGCACGCCGGACCGTCTTTGGGACTATGGCAAAACGGCCATGTCGCGCGGCTTGCAGGTCATTATCGCGGGTGCGGGAGGTGCAGCGCATTTGCCGGGCATGATGGCTTCGAAAACCCGCGTGCCGGTAGTTGGCGTTCCGGTGCAGACCCGCGCGTTGTCGGGTGTGGATTCGCTCTATTCCATCGTACAGATGCCCAAAGGTTTTCCGGTTGCAACCATGGCTATCGGTTCCGCCGGCGGGGCCAATGCCGGCCTGATGGCCGCAGGCATTCTGGCGCTGCAGGATGCCGCACTTGCGGAACGGCTGGATGCCTGGCGCGAGGCTCTCTCCGCTTCGATCCCGGAAGAACCTCAGCAATGAGCCGTATCGGTTTGATCGGCACAGGCCACATCGCTGCGCCAATCGCGCGGCTGATGGCTGCGAAAGGTCATGACCTTTATGTCACCGAGCGCAATGCCCAAGTCTCCTCGGCTCTGCAGGCCGAGCTTGGGGTCCAAGTTGGCACTCCGCAAGACGTGATTGATGCGTCCGAGATCGTGTTTCTCTGCCTGCGCCCCCAAATCGCCAAGGACGTTCTGGCCCCGCTAAGCTTTCGCGCAGATCAGAAAGTTGTTTCGGTGATGGCCGCCGTTTCTGAGCTGCAGCTTACCAACCTGTGCGCACCAGCAACAGATTTTGTGCAAACCATCCCGCTGGGGTTCCTTCAGACAGGGGGTTGCCCGCTGGCCGCTTACGGCAACGATCGCCTCTTGGCTGATTTGTTTGAGCCTGAAAACCCTGTGGTGAAGGTTGCCAATGAGGCCGCGTTGAACGCCCACTTCGCCATCTGCGCCATGGTGCCAGGTATCCTGGATCTTATGGCAACAGGCACCGACTGGTTGGCTGATCAGACCGGCGACAAAGACCGGGCCGAATTCTACACCACGCAGCTTGTGTCAGGGTTTCTGACATCAATGCACAAAGAGCATGCGGGCCAACTGGCAGCCGAGCGTGACGCGCTTGCGACCGAGGGCACACTGAGCCTTCAGATGACGGATATTTTGCAATCCGAGGGCGCGCATGATGCCTTGCGTGCTGCACTGAGTGCGATTGGCAAGAGATTGGAGACATGACGATGTCAGATATGCTTACGCCCGGTGCGACAATCGGGATATTGGGGGGCGGTCAGCTGGGCAGGATGCTCTCGATCGCGGCTGCACGGTTGGGGTTCAAGTCCCACATATTCGAGCCGGGCGCAAATCCTCCGGCCGGTCAAGTTGCAAATCAGGTCACGACCGCCGCCTATGATGACGCCGACGCATTGAAGGCCTTTGCGGAGTCGGTGGACGTGATCACCTACGAGTTTGAAAACATCCCCACCCAGGCGCTGGATCTGCTTGAGGCACACCGCCCCATTCACCCGGGTCGAGAGGCGTTGCGGGTCAGTCAGGACCGCTTGACCGAAAAGACATTTCTACAAAGCTTAGGCCTGCAAACCGCGCCCTTTGCAGACATCTCCGATTTGGACAGCTTGCGCGCAGCAATTGATGACATTGGCACCCCCGCCATCCTGAAAACCCGCCGATTCGGCTATGACGGCAAAGGTCAGACTCGGCTGCGCGCACCCGAAGATGCCGGGGCGGCACTGGCCGATATGGCGGGCGCGCCGTCCATACTGGAAGGGTTTGTGGACTTCAGCCACGAGGTTTCGGTCATCGCAGCACGCGGTCTGGACGGGCAAGTTGCCTGTTTCGATCCGGGCGAGAATGTCCATCGCGATGGCATCCTGCACACGACCACAATACCGGCACGCCTGTCTCCGGCGCAGCGGACAGATGCGGTATTGCTGGCCGCCAACATTCTCAACGCGCTGGATTATGTCGGCGTCATGGGTGTCGAATTGTTTGTGACGCCACAAGGATTAATCGTGAATGAAATCGCGCCGCGCGTTCATAACTCGGGTCACTGGACCCAGAACGGCTGCGCCGTGGATCAGTTTGAACAACATATTCGCGCCGTCGCCGGTTGGCCTTTGGGCGACGGTCAGCGCCATTCGGACGTCGTGATGGAGAATTTGATCGGGCATGACATGGACCGCGTACCCGAGCTTTCACGCGAACGGGACCTAGCACTGCATCTCTATGGCAAGGCCGAGGTCAAGGCCGGCCGCAAGATGGGGCATTTCAATCGGATTTCGCGATGAGGTAATCGCGCTTACGCGCGATGCCTCCGGCGGAGGTATTTTTAGCCAGATAAAGCCGGGATCAGCTCAAGAAACGTGTTGCGATACTACCGGACATATAGCTGACACACCCGCCTGACAGTGTGGCAGCGACTTGGTGGGTTACCGCATCCAGTATCACCAGATCAGCACGATTTCCGAGCTGTAGCGTTCCGCGATCCTTCAGGCCTAAAACCCGCGCGGGACCGGACGAGACAAGCGCCCAGGCGCCCGCAAAATCCAGCAGGCCAGATTTTACCAACATCAGCGCAGCGCGGCGCGGGCTGGGGTAGTGGTAATCCGATGCCAATGCATCACACAAACCCATCGAGATCAGATCCACCGCGCTGGCATTTCCCTTATGTGAGCCGCCCCGGACAACATTGGGTGAGCCGAGGATGATGTGATCTCCGCCCGCCCGGGCACATTCGGCGGCTTCCAGCGTTTCCGGAAATTCCGAGATCATCACCCTGCGCTCGCGCCACTCAGCACGATCCTGCGGCGTTGTATCATCATGGCTGCCGAGCCGAATTCCTCGGTTCGCAAGGACAGTGCAAAGGCTGTCCAGTGCTGCTGGCACCTCGGCGCTGCGGTTGTGCATTGCCTTCAGCATCTCAAAATGCACTTCGGGATTCCGTCCCGCCTTCAGTGCCTGCCCCGTCAAGCGGGGTGGTTTTCGCCCCTCAGCCAGCCGGTCATGAGGTAGATGATCATTCAGAACCACATAAGGCACCTGCCAATCCGCGATACGTTCGGGCAGCCCGTCATAGTCGTCCAGCATATGGGTTTCGAAGCGCAGTTGAGGGATCAGTTGGGTTACAACATCATCCCGAACCGCAGCGATGGCGTCAAAAACCTGACCAGCAAACTCGGGCCCGCGCACGCCGCCTTCCCAACTGTGGAACTGCGCCAGAACAGCTGTGGTTATTCCATTCGCGGCCAGTTCCGCCTCGACCGATAAAATGCCCTCTGCCATCTGCTTCATGGCACCGCGCCGGGGCGCGATGTGACGTTCAAAACCGTCGCCATGCAAATCAATGATGCCAGGCAGGATGAGGTATCCTGACAAATCAATCTGCCGCCCTGCCCTATCGGATTGAATGGTACCTTCGGCGATCGTCAGTTCAGCACGCGACACCCCTTCGCCGGGCAACAGAACATTCGCGCCGGTCAATGTCAGTTCCAATGAGTTCATTGAGTGGGCTCCGAGTCCGGTTCCGAGCAATCTTCCCCAAGACAGATCTGGTCGATGATATCCATCACCCCGTCAAGCCAGGTGATTTGTGGATCGAACTGTCCGAATTCGATGAAATGCAGGGTCTGCGCCATGACCCGCGGGTTGTTCATCATGAACGTATGCGTCACCGGCAAGACGATGTGATCAGCCATACCCTCAACCTTTGTGGTCTCTATCGATACCTTGCCGTCATCTGGACCATCGATCAGAGACGAGAACAATGGGTTCAATGAGTTCTCGCCTGCAATCACCCCCAAATCGAAGTCCACGGGCGGCAGGCGGCGTGGAATACCCTCTGGTCCGGTTCCCAACGCAAGCCCTGCAGGGCCATTCAGAAAGCCGAAAACCTCCCAGGCGCCAAGCTCGTCCACCAGTTGGCTGCCCTGATTAGGAGGTCCGAGCATGACAACGCGACCCAGATTCTCGGGGTCGTTGTCCTGCAACCAATAGCGCAGCAGAATGCCCCCCATCGAATGCGCTACAACGTTAACCGTATCCTCCCCGCAGGCGGCGAACGCAGCTGGTAAAGTCTGGTTGGCGAGGTCTGGTATTGGTAGGTCTGTCGAAGGGTAACCGGGACGAACCACAGTGTAACCATGCGCATGAAATAGCTGTTCCATGACGGTAAACGAGGCCTCTGTGCGCGCGAGGCCGTGCAGAAGGACCACGCATTTCGCATTGGCCACCGCAGGCATAAGGCACAAGAGGAGAACAGCAAGAAATTTCATACACGCCAGATAAGGCCTAACCCAGGCCGAGGGAACCCCTAGCCACGGTTCCGGCGCAGCACCGCCAGTGCGATGCCGCCGAGTACAAATCCGGCGCCGAGCAGAAGCCTTAGACTTGCCATCTCGGCTAACAGGATGACCCCGGCAGCAATTGCGATAACTGGAACGCTGAGTTGCACGATCGCGGCCACCGCCGGTGAAAGCTGTGGCACGACACGGTACCATAGCGCATAGCCGAGACCGGACGTGACGCCTCCGGAAAGCGCAGCCAGCCCATAGCCAAGCGGAGACATTTGCCAATTGCTTCCCAGCAGGAACAGGGCAAATCCCGTGACGGGCAACGCCATGATGAAATTTGCTGCAGTTCCCGACAATGCATCTGGTTCGGACCGGCCCGCGATGGAATATATGGCCCACCCGACCCCGGCAGCCGTCATTAAGCCGGCCCCTGTCGGGTCGACCTGAACCGTCCCAGCAGGCCAAAGAACAAACGCCAGTCCACCAAGCGCAATACCGGCACCCAATATCTGTCTCAACGTGGGTGCAGAACCGGTCATAGCACCAATCGCAAACATGGTAATTTGCACAACCCCGAACAGGATCAGCGCACCAAGCCCGGCATCAAGCGTCAGATAAGCTACTGAAAACCCGATCATATAAAGCGACAGTGACCCGGCCCCAACAATACGTCGACGATTAAAAACAGGGATCGAGCTGCCCCGAAGCGCCACCAATACCGTTAAAACCAAGGCACCAGCCAAAACCCGGATGATGGCAAATCCCGCCGGATCACTTGCGCCAATGTCGATAGCAAGGCGGTTCAGGATCGAATTCGCAGCGAACGCGCACATGGTTAAAGCGGTCAGAAGAAACAGTCGCATATCAACCGCATAGCCGTTTCAAAGGGATTTGCACACTACATTCCCGATTGCCAAACCAATCCCGATCCTCCTCGGATCAGAACGTTCTGTCGCCGATGGTACGAAGGCACAGCGGTGTTCCGAACAAAAAAACGGGGCCGCCCAAAGGCGACCCCATAAATAAGCACTAAGGCTTAAGCAGCTTACATCATGCCGCCCATGCCGCCCATGTCGGGCATGCCGCCGGCAGGTGCCGCGCCTTCTTTGGCGGGCTTATCGGCAACCATTGCTTCGGTGGTGACCAGCAGGCCCGCAACCGATGCCGCATCTTCCAGAGCGGTACGGACAACTTTGGCCGGGTCGATCACACCGAACGAGAACATGTCGCCATATTCTTCGGTCTGAGCGTTGAAGCCGAATGCTGCGTCGTCGCTTTCGCGAACTTTGCCAGCAACAACCGCACCGTCGACACCAGCGTTCTCGGCGATCTGGCGCAGAGGCGCTTCGATTGCCTTACGAACGATGTTGATACCTGCGTTCTGGTCGGCGTTTGCACCTTCCAGAGTTTCCAGTGCTTTACCGGCCTGAACCAGAGCAACACCACCGCCCACAACAACGCCTTCTTGTACAGCAGCGCGGGTTGCGTTCAGAGCATCGTCCACACGGTCCTTACGCTCTTTCACTTCAACTTCGGTCATGCCGCCAACGCGGATAACGGCAACACCGCCTGCCAGTTTGGCAACGCGCTCTTGCAGCTTCTCACGGTCGTAATCCGACGAGGTTTCTTCGATCTGAGTGCGGATCTGAGCAACACGTGCTTCGATCTCGGCTTTCTCGCCAGCACCGTCCACGATGGTGGTTTCGTCTTTGGTGATTTCGATTTTCTTGGCGGTGCCCAGCATGTCCATGGTGACAGACTCGAGCTTCATGCCCAGATCTTCCGAGATCACCTGACCGCCGGTCAGGATCGCGATGTCCTGCAGCATGGCTTTGCGGCGGTCGCCGAAGCCCGGTGCTTTGACAGCAGCAATTTTCAGGCCGCCGCGCAGTTTGTTGACCACGAGGGTCGCCAGCGCTTCGCCTTCAACGTCTTCCGCGATGATCAGCAGCGGCTTCTGCGACTGGATCACCTGCTCGAGCAGCGGAACCATCGGCTGCAGCGAGGACAGTTTCTTTTCGTGCAGCAGGATCATGCAGTCGTCGAGTTCTGCGATCATCTTGTCTGCGTTGGTGACGAAGTAAGGCGACAGGTAGCCACGGTCGAACTGCATACCTTCGACAACATCGGTCTCGGTTTCCAGACCTTTGTTTTCTTCGACGGTGATAACGCCTTCGTTGCCAACCTTCTGCATCGCGTCTGCGATCTGCTGGCCGATTTCGGCTTCGCCGTTGGCCGAGATGGTGCCAACCTGAGCAACTTCTGCCGAGTCTTTGACTTCACGCGAAGCGTCTTTGATGCCTTCGACAACCTTGGCAGTTGCCAGGTCGATGCCGCGCTTCAGGTCCATCGGGTTCAGGCCAGCAGCAACCTGCTTCAGACCTTCGCGAACGATGGCTTGGGCTAGAACGGTTGCGGTGGTGGTGCCGTCGCCGGCTTCGTCATTGGTGCGGCTGGCGACTTCTTTCACCATCTGCGCGCCCATGTTTTCGAACTTGTCTTCCAGTTCGATTTCCTTGGCAACCGAAACACCGTCTTTGGTGATGCGCGGCGCGCCAAAGGATTTGTCCAGAACCACGTTGCGGCCTTTCGGGCCCAGGGTCACTTTAACAGCATCGGCCAGAACATTTACACCGGCCAGCATGCGGTTACGGGCATCGGTGTCAAACTTGACGTCCTTTGCAGACATGTTGTCTCTCCTTGAGAATATCTGTTGAAATGAAGATCAGAGAAAGCGGGTGCGCTTACTCGATGATCCCCATGATGTCGCTTTCTTTCATCATCAGCAGCTCTTCGCCGTTGACCTGAACCTCGGTGCCCGACCATTTGCCGAACAGGATCTTGTCGCCAGCTTTTACAGCCATCGCGATCAGTTCGCCGCTGTCCTTGCGCGCGCCTTCACCGGTTGCAACGACTTCGCCTTCGCTGGGCTTTTCTTTTGCACTGTCGGGAATGATCAGTCCGCCTGCGGTTTTCTCTTCGCTTTCTACGCGACGAACCAGCACACGGTCATGAAGCGGTTTCAATGCCATCTTTGCAGCTCCTTGGGCTCAAAGTTTGTTATCCTCCCCTCGCCGACTGACGAGGCGTTAGCACTCGGGTCTCATGAGTGATAACGACGCATAGCTAGGGAGTTGCAGGAAGCGAGTCAACAATATGTGAAAGATTTTTTTGCCTGGCGCGATAAGCAGGCAAGAACAAGGCACCTAGTCTGGCTGATCCCAGCTGTACGCCCAGTGTTTCAGACCTTCTTGCCCTGCCTCAGACAGCGCGTAGACGCCCTTTTCCACTTTTTCGAACCAGCCGTAATGATTGTCGTACATCAAACGTGTCGCCGCACTTACGCCAGTGGCCTTTGCGACATCGGCCCCCTTGCCCGCTCCGTTCTCTGCCAGATGGGCCGCGCATTTTAGCGCATCTTGCCGATAGGCCGTTACGATCCCATGACGCGTGGCACCGCCCGCATTGGGATCGCCCTGCAACCTTTCAAACTCGCGCAGCAATCGCTTAGCCCTGACCTTATCCTTGCGCGGCGCATAGGGGCCGGGATCGCATTGAACCTCGACCGCTCCATCAGAGCGCACGGTGATCAGGCCCAATCCCAGGCGGCGGCACAGCGCCAGATTATCCTTCAACGCCCGTCTCGCTGCCCGGCCTTTTGGTTTACAGACCCCAATATAGACCTGATCGGTTATTTTCAGTCGTGTGATGGCCTGATGAAACAGCGCGAGACTGAAGCGCAGCTTGAGTTCCACGATCACCGGCTCCTGCCCATCCCGCAGAGCAACAATATCGGCGGCGCCAACCTCACCTTTCACGGTGTATCCCTGACGTTCCAACAAGGCTTTGATGGGTGGATAGAGATCCTGCTCGAGCTTCATAACGCTATGCTATGTAGTTTCGCGCGGATTGCCAGCCACGGTTTGAAGACAAACTACATTGCAACTTACAAGAAGGCAGGAGTACGTCTTGGTCATATTCGCCATTTCCGGAAGGTTCCATATGCGCTTGCTCAGCTTTTGTCTCGGCCTTTTGCTTCCGATTACCGCCCATGCGGCCTGCGAAGGGAGAGATCTTAGGCTTGACCTGTCGGCCGAAAGTCAAGCTGATCTCGAGAAGACAATCAGTGACATTCCGTTTCCGGAGGGCAACCACTGGATCGCGACAAAAGACGGGACCGTCTTGCACCTGATCGGCACCCTACACACCAGCGACCCCCGCATGGCACCCGTGGTCGAGCGCTTGGAGCCAGCTCTGAGTCAGGCCGACGCGTTTTTCTTCGAGGTCACGCAGGACGAAATGGACGCGTTCGAAAAAGATCTGGCCGATGATTTCAGCCCGGTCCTGATTACGTCCGGCCCCACTTTGATTGACCTGATGTCGGAAGAAGATTGGACAGCGCTGTCCGCGACTCTGGCCGAGCGTGGCATTCCCGCCTGGATGGCCGCCAAGATGCGCCCTTGGTTTCTAAGCATGATGTTGGGCATTCCGCCTTGCCTGATGAATACCCCAGACTTTGATCGCGGCATGGACACGCGCCTGACGGAACTGGCCGAACAACACGGGATACCCCAGTATTCGCTAGAGCGGATCGAGGATCTGATCGCCATGTTCGACAGCCATCCTCTGGAGGAACAAGTGGCGTCACTGACCAGGCTGGCCGGGGCGCTGCAGGCCGGGGACGACCAAATGATCACCATGGCGAACGCCTATATCGAAGAGCAGCACGCCGCGATCATTGAGCTTGCGAAAATTCAGGGACTTGAAGCTTCAGGGATGACACCAGAAGAGTTTAACGCCGAATGGAAAGGGTTCGAGGATCAGCTTCTGGTGCAACGCAACGCCAACTGGATGGAAAAGATTCTGGACCTGAAGGATCAGACCGCGGTGATCGCTGTCGGGGCCGGACATCTGAGCAACGACTACGGCTTACTGAACCAGCTACATCAAGCCGGATATACACTGGAACGCGCTGAATTCTAGGTTTTCAGACCAAGGGTCGCAGCAAGTTTGCTTCCGGGTGACAACCGTGTTTGACCACCCTATAAGGCGCGCAAATCCATATTCTTCAGGACACGAGACATGACAACGCTAGTTTTTGGCCACAAATCTCCCGACACCGATTCCACCGGCTCTCCAATCCTGTGGTCGTGGTATCTGAACGAAGTGAAAGGTGAACAGGCACAGCCCGTTTTGCTAGGCGAACCCAACACCGAAGCCGCCTTTATGCTTGAGCGTTGGGACCTGCCCAAGCCGCAAATCATCGAGGACGTGGCCGAGGATGCACCGGTTGTCATCGTCGACACCAACAATCCGGCCGAGCTGCCCGCCAGCATCAACAGCGCCGATATCCGCGCCATAATCGACCACCACAAACTGGTTGGCGGGCTTGAAACCAAAGGCCCCATCGACATCACTGTGCGCCCGCTGGCCTGCACGGCAACCATCATGGTCGACCTGATGGGTGACGACGCCGCCAAGATGCCCGACGCGATCAAAGGTGCCGCGCTGACCTGCATCCTGTCGGACACACTGGAATTCCGCTCACCCACAACCACCGCGCACGACCGCGCCGTGGCTGAGAAACTGGCGGCTGAACTTGGTCTGGATGTCTCGGCCTACGCCGCCGACATGTTTGCAGCAAAATCGGATGTATCGTCATTCTCGGACGCCGAACTGATCCGCATGGACAGCAAAGAATACGAAGTCGACGGCACCAAGTTCCGGGTCTCGGTTCTGGAAACCACTGCCCCCGGTGTCGTGCTGGATCGCAAGGACAGCATCGTAAGCTCGATGGCTGATGTGGCCAAGGAAGACGGCGTTGATCAGGTGTTGCTGTTCGTGGTCGATATTTTGAACGAAGAAGCGACGCTATTGGTTCCAAATGATCTGGTGAAAAGCGTCGCTGAGAAGAGCTTTGGCGCAACCGTGGACGGTGACGCGGTTGTGTTGCCCGGCGTGATGAGCCGGAAAAAGCAGATCATTCCGAACCTCAAGGTTTGAATTTAGATCATCAAAGGCGCCCGAAACCGGGCGCTTTTTTTTGCGAGGCTCTGCCTCGTGCTCCGAGATATTTTTGGCCAGATGAACAAGGGGGGGTTGATTTCGGCCGCTCCGCCTTGGGCTGCACCTCTGGCCAATTGCGCCACGCTCTGCCATAGGCTTTGACATCTCGCATTCCCTGCTGCACGAGGCGCGCCATGACCCAGATCGTTTCTTCACTCGATGAAATCTCTGACCGCTACAAAGCGCTGTTTGTTGATTTGTGGGGTTGCGTTCATAATGGGATAACTGCCTACCCAGAGGCCGTCGCGGCACTGCAAGCTTATCGTCAACGTGGTGGCACGGTGGTTCTTTTAACCAATTCCCCCAAGCCTCGGGCCGGGGTTGCCGAGCAGCTTTTACATTTCAATGTGCCGGCAGATTCCTATGACACGATTGCAACCAGCGGTGATTCGGCGCGTTCAGCGATGTTTCGCGGGGCGATTGGCGAAAAAGTCTACTTCATGGGGGAATGGCAGCGGGATGCCGGTTTTTTTGAACCCCTGAAACTGCTGGATCATCCGATCCACATTGAACGCGTTCCGCTGGACGCGGCCGAAGGCATCGTATGTTGCGGCCCGTTCGACCCGATGGCGGACCCAGATGTGAACCGGCCCGACTTTCTTTATGCCAAGCAGAAAGGGATGAAACTGCTCTGCGCAAATCCGGACATCGTGGTGGACCGAGGCGAAACGCGCGAATGGTGCGCAGGTGCTTTGGCCCGACTTTATACCGAGATGGGTGGTGAAAGCCTATATTTCGGTAAGCCACACCCGCCGATCTACGATCTGGCCCGGCGCAGGTTGCAGGCGATTGGGGTTGATGTGTCGGATTCTGAAATACTTGCCATAGGGGACGGGCCGCAAACAGATATCGCTGGAGGCATGGGGGAAGGCATTGAAACCCTCTTCATCACCGGCGGTTTGGCAGCCGCAGAAACCAAAACATCACATCATCCAGACGAAGACGCGTTGAAAGCTCATAACGAGAAGGAACAGATCAATCCAACCTATTCGATTGGTCGCCTGAGATAGCAAAAAAGACTTGATTTTCTGCAACTGCGAAGTAATAAAGTTGCCGACGAGCGGCAGATGATGGTCTTTTGTTGCTCTTTCGATCTCGAATGAGGGCAGCATGTTGGACAACCTTCCGCGCGGAACGATTTGCATCGAAGACATCGAAATGGGCATGTCACGGCACTTGCGCAAAGTCGTGACCGATGAAGATATCGAGATGTTCGCTCAAGTATCGACCGACCGGAATCCGGTTCATCTGGATGATGACTATGCCCGCGATACGATTTTCGAAGGGCGCATTGCGCATGGCATGCTGACCGCCGGCCTGATCTCTGCCGTGATCGGAGAGCAGCTGCCCGGACATGGAACCGTGTACATGGGACAATCGCTTAAATTTCTGGCGCCGGTGCGTCCGGGCGACATGGTTTATGCCGAGGTCAAGGTGATCGATATCGATTTTGCCAAACGTCGGGTGAAACTGGATTGCCACTGCGCAGTTGACGGAAAGAAAGTGTTGGTGGGTGAGGCCATGGTGCTGGCTCCGAGCCGCAAGTTCGACTGATAATCCACCTTAACCGAACTGCGGCTTGAACCTGACGGGCAGTCCCGCTAGGCAAGCCGCATGCATATCATCCGGGACTTCCAGTTTGTTGAACCAGAAGACCGAGGCGCAAGTGTCGCCATCGGGAACTTTGACGGTGTTCATCTTGGCCATCAATCCGTCATCGAGTTGGCGCGCAATGCTGAATTGAACGCGCCGCTGGGGGTCATGACATTTGAGCCGCATCCACGAGAGTATTTTTCCCCAGAGGCACCGCCCTTTCGTCTGATGCGCGGCAATGCACGCGCGCACCGGCTGGAAAAACTCGGCGTGCAGAAGCTTTATGAACTGCCTTTTAATTCAACGCTCGCGGGTATGACGCCCGAAGCTTTTGCGAGAAATGTCATATGCGATGGTCTGGGGCTTTCTCATGTTGTCGTGGGTGCCGATTTTTGTTTTGGCAAAGGGCGCAGCGGTAACCCTCAGGACCTGGTTCGCTTTGGCGAAGAGATGGGGTTCGGTGTGACAATCGCGCCCCTGTTGGAGCGCACCGAGAATGTGGTTTCGTCGACTGCGATCCGGACAGCTCTGTCAGAGGGGCGCCCGCGCGATGCGGCAACAATGCTGGGGCACTGGCACCGGATCGAGGGTGAGGTCGTCGGAGGCGAGCAACGCGGACGAGAGTTGGGGTACCCGACAGCCAATATGTCGATCGAAGGACTACACCCTCCGAGATTCGGCGTTTATGCAGTTTTGGTCGACGTCCTGGATGGCCCGCATCAGGGCAGCTATCACGGGGCGGCATCGGTCGGGACCCGGCCCATGTTCCAAGGCGAGGTTCCTAACATCGAGACATTTCTGTTCAATTTCTCAGGTGATCTTTACGGTGCCACGCTGTCCGTTGGTCTGGTCGACTATCTGCGGCCCGAAATGACATTCGACGGCCTTGACGGGTTGATCTCGCAGATGGATGCCGATTGCGCGCGCGCGAGAGAGATACTGGCCAGTACATGACTACGGATCCAATCGATCGAGCTGGCCTCGCGCCCCGATTCTGGGAACGCAAGCCGCTGCGCAAGATGAACCAGCGTGAGTGGGAGGCCCTGTGTGATGGTTGCGGCAAATGCTGTCTTAACAAGCTGGAAGACGAAGATACGGGCGAGGTCGCATTGACCTGTGTTGCCTGTCGCCTGCTGGATGACGAAACTTGCCGGTGCACCCAATATGATATCCGCCACCAATTCGTGCCCGAATGCATCGTCATGACACCCGATAACATCGACAACCATGCCTATTGGCTGCCCCAGACTTGCGCCTATCGACTGCTCTGGGAAGGCAAACCGCTTTACGACTGGCACCCTTTGCTATCAGGTACGCCTGAAAGCGTTCACACCGCCGGAGTCTCCGTGCAGCGGCGAACCGTATCTGAATTCGAAACGCCCATGGAAGAGTGGGAAGACTACATCATCGAGGAGCCGAATTAATGCATTTTGCCTCTGATAATTCCGGGCCTGTTCATCCCGAAGTTCTGGCCGCATTGGCCGAAGCCAATCAGGGCTATCAGATGGCTTATGGCGCCGACACCTTGATGAACGAAGTGCGCGACCAAATCCGCGGCATTTTCGAAGCACCGGGTGCGGCAGTTTATCTGGTCGCTACGGGAACGGCAGCGAATTCACTGGCGTTGGCAACGCTGAGCAAGCCGTGGGAAACCGTGTTCTGTTCACCCGTTGCTCATATCCATGAGGATGAGTGCAATGCCCCCGAATTCTACACCGGCGCGAAACTGACTCTGGTGCCGGGTGGCGACAAGATGACCCCCGAAGCATTGACCAAGTCCATTGAGGGGGAAGAAACCCGCGGCGTGCATGGTCCGCAGCGCGGGCCTGTCTCGATCACTCAGGTGACCGAGCGTGGCTCGGTTTACTCGCTTGCCGAACTTCAAGCCTTGTGTGGCGTTGCCAAGAAGTATGGGTTGCCGGTGCATATGGATGGTGCACGCTTCACTAACGCTCTGGTCGCTTTGAATTGCTCACCGGCAGAGATGACGTGGAAATCTGGTGTTGACGCAGTCAGCTTTGGCGGCACCAAAAACGGGCTGATGGGTGTCGAGGCCGTAATCTTCTTCGACGAAAGCAAAGCTTGGGAGTTCGAGCTGCGGCGCAAGCGCGGGGCGCACCTGTTTTCCAAGCACCGTTATCTGTCGGCCCAGATGGCTGCTTATCTGCAGGATGACCTGTGGCTGAAATCAGCTCGCAAAGCGAATGCCAATTGCGCGCGATTGGCGGGTGGTCTGCGGGCAGTCGGGGCAGAATTCCTGCATGAACCCCAGGCAAACATGATTTTCGCAAGCTTTCCTCGCAGCCAACACAAGCGCCTGCACGAGGCCGGCGCCGTTTATCACCTGTGGGGCGATACGTTGGACGGTGTCGACGAAGACGAGATGCTGGCCTGCCGCCTTGTCTGTGACTGGTCCATCGAAACCGACCAGATCGATCGGTTTCTGAACCTCTTGTAGCCGTGCCTCCCTGCCCCGGCTATTTCATCTCAGCCAGATGCTTGTCCAGATCATCAAGACGGTCCTGTCCCCAGAACCTCTGATCGTCCGGTGTGATGTAGAAAGGTGCCCCGAAAACACCCCGGTCCACGGCTTCTTCCAGATTTGCGGCGTAGGTTTCCGCACCTACCAACAGGCCACTATCAGCTAGATTTGGACTAAATCCTGCCTGTTCCAAGCAATCCCGGATCACGCCATCATCAGAGATGTCCTTTTCTTCTGCCCAGCAGGCACGCAAGAAGGAATGGCAAAGTTTACCCACATCACCTGATCCATCCTGTACTGCTGCGATCACAGCGTAAGAGGACGGTGCCATGTTCGTCGGCCAGTGCGCAGGCTGCAGGTTCAACGGCATATCCAGATTACGCGCTTGGCGCACCAATTCCTGCGCGCGGTATTCGATGCGAGATATATGTCGGTCTTTTGGTGGTGTTCCACCTGTCCGGCCGAACAGGGCAACAATATCCAATGGTTTATAGTTGATCGTCGCACCGTGTTTTGCCGCGATCTCTTCAAGGCGCATTCCCGCCAGATAGGAATAGGGCGAGAGTGTCGCAAAAAAGTAGTCAATCTGGGCCATGTTCACTTTCTCCGCTGCGTTATCTTTGCGGGACGGTAGACCCATGCTAAGCGGTGTCAACATCACGAATCTGTCACATTGCCACTGCTGCCCGGGGAAAATCAGCCGATGCCGACACTTCACGAACCCAAGCTTATCGCTGGGAACGCCAATCTTCCGCTTGCCGAAACCATTGCACGTCGCATGAGCCTGCATCGCGGCGTTGACCAGGGGCTGGTCGATGCACGGGTCGAACGGTTCAACGACGGAGAGATTTTCGTCGAGGTTTTCGAGAATGTGCGCGGTGAGGATATGTTTATCGTTCAACCAACCTCGAACCCCGCCAATGACAATCTGATGGAGCTGCTGATCATCGCAGATGCCCTGCGCCGTTCATCCGCAGCCAGGATCACCGCTGTCATTCCGTATTTCGGGTACGCCCGTCAGGACCGCCGCACCAAGGCGCGCACACCAATCAGCGCCAAGCTGGTGGCAAACATGCTGACTGGTGCGGGTATCGAACGGATTCTAACCATGGATCTGCACGCAGCCCAGATTCAGGGCTTTTTCGACATGCCGGTGGACAACCTTTATGCCTCTCCGATCTTTGCCCTGGATGTGAAGAAACAATTCAAGGATCAGATGGACGACCTGATGGTGGTCTCGCCGGATGTCGGCGGTGTTGCACGTGCCCGTGAATTGGCCAAACGCATCAATGCGCCCCTTTCGATCGTTGACAAACGCCGCGAAAAGGCAGGCGAAGTGGCCGAGATGACTGTCATTGGTGACGTGAAAGACAAAATCTGCCTGATTGTCGATGACATTTGCGATACCGCTGGCACTCTGTGCAAAGCTGCCCAGGTGCTGATGGATAACGGCGCCAAGGAAGTACACTCTTACATCACCCACGGTGTCATGAGTGGACCGGCGGTTGAACGTGTGACCAATTCGGTGATGAAATCTCTGGTCCTATCGGACACGATCCAGCCTACGGCTGAGATCAACAAGGCCGCCAATATCCGCATCGTGCCCACCGCGCCGATCTTTACGCAGGCGATCCTGAACATTTGGAATGGCACCAGCGTGTCATCTTTGTTCGAAGACAAGACACTGACGCCGATCTACGAGTCACTTTATCATATGGATTGATCGAAAAAACTGCTGGCTACCATAGATAATGTCTGAATTCATGACGGCCTACCTATTCGGCGACCGTCATGATTTCTTCCAACGGTTTTTTCATCTTTGCAACTTTTGGCACCTTCGCGTCGTCTTGCGGGTGGCCTACAGCTACGATCATAATAGGCTTTTCATGATCAGGGCGGTTTAGCAGTTTATTCAGGAACTTCATCGGGTTGGGTGTGTGGGTCAGTGAAACCAGCCCTGCATGGTGCAGCGCCGTCAACAAAAAGCCCGTGGCAATGCCCGTGCTTTCAGGCACGTAGTAGTTTTTGAACCGATCTCCATCATCGAAATGACCCCAACGTTGGGCGAAAATCACTATCAGCCACGGTGCGTCTTCCAGATGCGGCTTCTGATCGTTAGTCCCGATTGGTTCAAGCGCCTTCAGCCATTCATCTCCGGCACCGCCTTCATAAAACCTGCGCTCCTCAGCTTCTGCCTCTTCCCGAATACGGCGTTTCATCTCAGGGTTCGAGATGGCCACAAAGTGCCAGGGCTGATGATTGGCCCCTGAGGGCGCTGTTCCGGCTGCGCGAATGCACTCTTCGATGACCGTGCGCTCGACGGGCCGGTCCGAATAATCACGCACGGTATGGCGGCGTTTCATCTTGTCGTAGAACGCTCGCGCTTCGGTCAGCATTTCTTCATCAGACAAGTCCATACGATCCGGAAGATCCAAGGCTTCGTATTCGATATGATCTCGTGCAAACACCTGTAAGATCCTCCGGTTGCGTTAGCCGCTATTTGGGGTGGACAGTCTTCTTTATGGGACGACGCGCGAAGGTGCGCAATCTTATCTCACGAACAGGCCTGCTTCACGAGATATCCCAATCGTCTTCATGCGAAACATCTCCAATTGCGGTCCAATTCACCCGAATTCTGGCGATACGCGTATCGGACCAGGTGCGAAACACCGCATTGAATCCTTCCGACGTTATATCTTCGGCCTGAACTTCAGCGCGTAAAGCGGAAGACGTATCCACATCCCAAAGCACCACGCCTATCTGGACGATTGGCACAGAGCGGAACACTTCTGAAAAACGGACGCTTACGCGACGCTCACGCGGGCCCTCACCAGTCCACATCACGCCACCATCGGCGAAATCGGAAAACAAGACCTCCTCGCCCTGATCAATGCCGATGGGATGGGTTTGAAACTTTTTCATCTATCGTCTTTTATTGTTCAATTCCTGCAGCTTAACTTCAGCGAATGGCAAAATCACGACAAAAAAACGGCCCCGCGTATACGGGGCCGTTCCAAGTGATCAGAATGTCATGAACCCTTACAGGCTCATATGCGTTCCTAGAGCTTCCATGTCAGCCAGCAACTTTGCAGCATCGTCGACGATGGTCTGATCGTCACCGGCCTTGGCTGCCTCGTGCGAGGCGCGGGCGTCAGCGATCAGATCGTCCAGATGCGAACGTGTTACTTCAGCAACCGGAATGGCCTTTTCGGCCAGAACCGACAGGCCATCGCCATTGATCTGAGCAAACCCGCCGGTGACCAGGTATTCACTGGCCCCTTCGGGTGCTTCGACCTTCAGGATGCCCGGGCGCAGAGTTGTAATTGTGGGGGCATGATCGGGCATTGCCGTCATGTCCCCGTCCGCGCCGGGAATCTGGACCGCCGTCGCGCTAAGCGAAGCAAGGCTCCGCTCAGGGCTGACGAGGTCGAATTGCATCGTGTTTGCCATCAGGGATACTCCTTAGGCGGCTTCTGCGGCCATCTTCTCCGCTTTGGCGATCACTTCTTCGATGCCGCCAACCATCAGGAAGGCCGCTTCGGGCAGGTGATCGTATTCGCCAGCGACAACCGCTTTGAACGACGCGATGGTCACATCCAGAGGAACCTGAACGCCCGGCGAGCCGGTGAAGACTTCGGCCACGTCGAACGGCTGCGACAGGAAGCGCTCGATCTTACGGGCACGTGCCACGGTCAGTTTGTCCTCTTCCGACAGTTCGTCCATGCCGAGGATGGCGATGATGTCCTGCAGTGACTTGTAGCGCTGGAGGATCTGCTGAACGTCGGTCGCAACCTTGTAGTGCTCTTCACCAACGATGGCCGGGTCGAGCAGACGCGAGGTCGAGTCGAGCGGGTCAACCGCAGGGTAGATACCCTTTTCCGAGATCGCACGGTTAAGAACGGTGGTCGCGTCCAAGTGAGCAAACGAGGTTGCTGGCGCAGGGTCGGTAAGGTCGTCCGCAGGAACATAAATGGCCTGCACGGACGTGATCGAGCCCGACTTGGTCGAGGTGATGCGTTCCTGCAGAGCGCCCATGTCAGTCGCCAGCGTCGGCTGATAGCCCACAGCCGAAGGAATACGACCCAGCAGAGCCGAAACCTCAGAACCCGCCTGCGTGAAACGGAAGATGTTGTCGACGAAGAACAGAACGTCGGTACCGGACTGGTCGCGGAACTGTTCGGCCAGCGTCAGACCGGTCAGCGCAACACGTGCACGTGCTCCGGGAGGTTCGTTCATCTGACCGTAAACCAGGGCCACCTGCGATTCCGACAGGTTGTCCGGCTTAATAACGTTCGATTCGATCATCTCGTGATACAGGTCGTTCCCTTCACGAGTCCGTTCACCAACACCCGCGAACACCGAAAAGCCCGAGTGCACTTTTGCGATGTTGTTGATCAGTTCCATGATCAGAACGGTTTTACCAACGCCGGCGCCGCCGAACAGGCCGATCTTACCGCCTTTGGCGTATGGGGCCAGCAGGTCAACAACCTTGATGCCGGTTACCAGAACTTCCGACTCGGTCGACTGTTCGTCAAAAGTCGGTGCGGGCTGGTGGATCGCACGGGCTTCGGTTGCTTCAACCGGGCCTTTTTCGTCGATCGGCTCGCCAACCACGTTCAGGATGCGGCCCAGGGTGGCGTTACCAACCGGAACCGAGATC
The DNA here is from genome assembly GCF_056537625.1 of Ruegeria sp. C6. Classification (NCBI taxonomy): domain Bacteria; kingdom Pseudomonadati; phylum Pseudomonadota; class Alphaproteobacteria; order Rhodobacterales; family Roseobacteraceae; genus Ruegeria; species Ruegeria sp. C6. The sequence goes on from NZ_JBQFRW010000003.1 coordinate 354,761, forward strand.
GGTGCGCCGGTGTCGGTGACTGCCTCGCCACGAACCAGACCTTCGGTCGCGTCCATCGCGATGGTGCGGACGGTGTTTTCACCCAGGTGCTGAGCAACTTCCAACACCAGGCGCTTGCCGTTGTTGGTGGTTTCCAGCGCGTTCAGAATTTCAGGCAGCTGATCTTCGAAGTGCACGTCGACGACGGCCCCGATGATCTGTGTGACTTTGCCTTTTGCATTCGCCATGTTTCGTCTCCGGTATGTCTCTACAGCGCTTCGGCGCCGGAAATAATTTCAATCAGCTCGTTGGTGATCACGGCCTGACGCGAGCGGTTGAACTGGATCGTCAGCTTGTCGATCATCTCACCCGCGTTGCGTGTCGCGTTGTCCATTGCGGACATCCGTGCACCCTGTTCAGACGCTCCGTTTTCGAGCAGAGCCGAGAAGATCGCGGTGGCAACCCCCTTGGGCAGCAGGTCGGCCAGGATGGCCTCTTCGCTGGGCTCGTAGTCGAATACCGCACCGCTGTCGTCACCCGTCGCTTCGTCTTCGAACGAGGCGGGGATGACCTGCTGTGCCGTCGGGATCTGGGTCACAACGTTGACGAACTTCGAGTAGAAGATCGTGGCAACGTCGAACTCACCCCCGTCGAAACGAGACAGGACGTCCTTGGCGATGTCTTGCGCGTTGGAATACCCCAGACGCTTGACCTCGCTCAGGTCGATATGTCCAACGAACAGATCGCTAAAATCACGCTTGAGCGCGTCGCGGCCTTTTTTGCCGACGGTCAAAACCTTGACCGTCTTGCCTTTGGCGCGCAACTCGTCCGCCTTTTGGCGAGCGAGCTTGGCGATGTTCGAGTTGAAGCCGCCACACAGGCCGCGTTCAGCCGTCATGACAACCAGCAGATGGACATCATCACTGCCCGTGCCACGGAGCAGCTTGGGGGCGCTGTCGCTGCCCCCGACCGAAGCCGCCAGCCCCGCCATCACGGCATTGAACCGCTCGGCATAGGGACGCGAGGCTTCGGCAGATTCCTGGGCGCGACGCAGTTTTGCAGCCGCGACCATCTGCATGGCCTTGGTGATCTTGCGGGTCGATTTGACCGACTCGATCCTGTTTTTAAGGTCCTTAAGATTTGGCATATGCCCGCCTCTCCCTTAAGCGAAGGTTGCGGCGTATTCGTCCAGCGCAGCCTTGATCTTGTCGGAAGCGTCACCCTTGATCTTGGGATCTTCGTCCGTGATCCACTGAAGCAGATCCGCGTGCTTGCCACGCAGATGCGCCAGCAGGCCAGCTTCGTAACGACCAACATCGGACACGTCGATCTTATCGAGGTAACCATTGGTACCGGCGAAAATTACGCAGACGATTTCAGCGTTGGTCAGCGGCGAGTACTGCGGCTGTTTCATCAGCTCGGTCAGACGCGCACCACGGTTCAGCAGCTGCTGGGTCGCGGCGTCGAGGTCAGAACCAAACTGCGCAAAGGCAGCCATTTCGCGGTACTGAGCCAGTTCCAACTTAACTGGACCGGCAACCGACTTCATCGAGTTGGTCTGAGCCGAGGAGCCCACACGCGAAACCGACAGACCGGTGTTCACGGCGGGGCGGATACCCTGATAGAACAGTTCGGTTTCCAGGAAGATCTGGCCGTCGGTGATCGAGATCACGTTGGTCGGAATAAACGCCGAAACGTCACCACCTTGAGTTTCGATAACCGGCAGAGCAGTCAGCGAGCCCGCACCGAAGTCTTCGTTCAGCTTTGCCGAACGTTCCAACAGACGCGAGTGGAGGTAGAAAACGTCGCCAGGATAGGCTTCACGTCCGGGCGGACGGCGCAGCAGCAGCGACATCTGACGATAGGACACAGCCTGCTTCGACAGGTCATCATAGATGATCAGCGCATGGCGGCCGTTGTCGCGGAAGTATTCGGCCATCGCGGTTGCGGCGTAAGGTGCAAGGAACTGCATCGGTGCCGGGTCGGACGCGGTTGCCGCCACAACGATCGAGTAGTCGATCGCGCCGGACTCTTCCAGTTTCTTCACCAGCTGAGCAACGGTCGAACGCTTCTGACCGATCGCAACGTACACGCAGTACAGCTTCTTCGACTCGTCTTCGCCTGCTGCGTCGTTGTAAACTTTCTGGTTCAGGATCGCGTCCAGAGCAACGGCGGTTTTACCGGTCTGACGGTCACCAATGATCAGCTCACGCTGGCCACGGCCGATTGGGATCATTGCGTCAACCGATTTCAGGCCCGTTGCCATCGGCTCGTGAACCGATTTACGCGGAATGATGCCCGGCGCTTTAACGTCTGCAACGCCACGCTTGGTCGCGTTGATCGGGCCTTTGCCGTCCAGCGGGTTGCCCAGACCGTCAACAACGCGGCCCAGCAACTCGTCACCGATCGGAACGTCCACGATCGAGTTGGTGCGCTTAACAGTGTCACCTTCTTTGATGTCACGGTCAGAACCGAAGATAACGACACCAACGTTGTCGCTTTCCAGGTTCAGGGCCATGCCCATGATGCCACCGGGGAATTCGACCATCTCACCGGCTTGCACATTGTCCAGGCCGTATACACGGGCAATCCCGTCACCGACGCTCAGCACGCGGCCGATCTCGGCCACTTCGGCTTCCTGACCAAAATTCTTGATCTGGTCCTTCAGGATTGCAGAAATCTCTGCAGCTTGGATTCCCATTTATCCGACCTCTTTCATTGCATTCTGTAGGGAGTTCAGCTTCGAACGGATCGAGCTATCGATCATTTTCGAGCCCACTTTAACGACAAGACCGCCGATGAGGCTTTCATCAACGGTCGCATTGATTGTCACGGTCTTGCCCACACGCTCGGACAGCGTCTTGGACAGTTTATCCATTTGGGTCTTGGTGAGCGCCTTGGCCGAGGCGACATCGGCGGTCACCTCGCCACGCTCGTCAGCCAGCATGTCGCGCAAAACCTGCACCAGTTGCGGTACAACGAACAGACGACGTTTCTGCGCCATCAGACCCAACGTATTGCGCAGGATAGCATGTAGGCCCATCTTGTCAGCAACAGCAGTGATTGCGCTTTCCTGTTCGGCGCGCGAAACCAAAGGCGATGCGATCAGGTCGCGCAATTCTGCGCTATCACCCAATGCGGCTGCCAGATCGTTGATTCCGCTTTCCAGACCTGCAAGGTCATTATTCTCTTTGGCGATCTCGAAGATCGCGGTGGCATAGCGCTCGGCGATGCCAGTGGAAATCGAAGCTGGTTCGGACACGTCCACCCTTCCGATATTTGAGGCCCCGATTTTGAGTAGCGGCCGCTACCTTGGGGCGTGAGGAAACCCCGTCCATTTAGGGCGGGGATCAAAATCACCGGGGATGTAGCAGAGGTGTTCCAACCAAGCAATACGCTATAGCGGTAACAGTTTTATCCACAAATTATTATTTTTCATACACTTAACCCAACTGCGACCCTTTGGACCGATTGGGGCAGTTGAAAAATGTTACGAATATGCAGGTTTTTGCGATTCCTGTGACCTTTTTCCCGCATTTTTTCCGTTCAAAATGCGCCGGACTGTCACGCAGGCTTTAACAAACCATCCAACGCTTTGATCGGGCGCTTCGCTGTGTCTTTGGTAACGCTCCCGCTAGGCGGGCGAATGAGTTTACTGGCCTCAACCATAAGCACGCCTCCGGCCATGACGGTTGGGATGCGTTGTCCAGTCTTCTCGATCAGGCTACCTGATTTTAGCCAGAACCGACGGAACGAAGGCGGCAGGTAAAGCGCCGAGCAATGGTTTTCAGGGACGAAGTGGTGCGCGCGCAATTGGTTTTCCAATTGGGTAGTTGAATAGGGCTGCCCAAAGCCAAACGGCGTCCGGTCTGAGCGCGACCAAAGCCCGGCCCGGTTCGGTACGACAAATAGCACACGCCCTCCGGGCCCCAGAACGCGCCAGCATTCTTCCAGCAATTGGCTGGGTCGGTTTGAAGTTTCCAAACCATGCATCACCACGAGTTTATCCACATGGCCAGTTTCGATTGGCCACATCGTCTCTTCGGTCAGAACGGAAACATTGGGCATCCCCGCAGGCCATGGCATTACACCCTGCGGACCAGGCATAAGACCAATCACACGGCGCGCATCTTTGAGGTAAGGCCGCAATAAAGGTACGGCAAAACCAAATCCGACCACAGTTTGCCCCTTGGCTTCGGGCCAAAGATCCACCAACCGACCACGGATCGCTGCCTGGGCCGCGCGCCCCAGGGTGCTGCGATAGTAGAAATTCCTCAGATCCTGCACATCAAGATGCATTGCGGACACCCGGTCAATCGGCTTAGCTGGGCGCAGTCTAGCAATGAAAGGGCAAAAGGCCATGCCTCTTGAGATCGTCACCATTCCTTGCCTCAGCGATAATTACGCCTTTCTCGCCCATGATCCGGCCAGCGGTGAGACTGCCTTGATCGATGCGCCAGAGGCAGCTCCGATTCTGGCCGAACTGGATTCGCGCGGCTGGCAGCTAAGCCATGTGTTGTTGACACATCATCATTGGGATCATGTGGACGGGCTGAGCGGCATTCTAGCGAAACAGCCCGCGCGTGTGATCGGCGCAAAAGCAGATGAGCATCGCTTGCCAAAACTTGATCAGGCGGTGGTTGAAGGTGACACTTTTTATATCGGCGGTGAGCCGGTCGAGGTTCTTGATGTGTCCGGTCATACAATTGGGCACATTGCATTCTACATGCCCCAAACTGGCGTTGTATTCACCGCTGACAGCCTGATGGCGCTGGGATGTGGACGATTGTTCGAGGGCACGCCTGCGCAAATGTGGGCCTCTCTCAGCAAGTTGGCGGCCCTGCCCGATGAAACAATCGTGTGCTCAGGCCACGAATACACACAGGCAAACGCCAAGTTCGCCCTGACCATCGATCCCGACAACCCAGCCTTGCTTGACCGCGTGGCCGATATTAATCGCGCCCGCGCTGCTGGAGAACCTACTGTGCCTTCGCTTTTAGGCCTGGAAAAGGCGACAAATCCGTTTCTAAGGGCCACTGATCCGGCGATTCAGGCCCATCTGGGCATGGAAAACTCTGATCCCGTGTCCGTATTCGCCGAAATTCGAGCCCAAAAAGACAGCTTTTAACCTATTTCAAGCCCCAATCACGGCCACGGTCACAACAAATGTGACTGTCAAGTGAAAGAAAACCCTTGAAGCCGGGGCGGGATCAACCAAACTCTAATAGTATGAGGACATGGTTGGGATGGGGATCCGGCCTGCAGCCCGCCCCCTTCCGGCCCAATACAGAGGAGCACCCGCGTGCCTTCATTCTCGAGCACACTTGAACAAGCCATCCACGCGGCCCTTGCGGCGGCGAATGAACGGCGACATGAATTCGCAACGCTAGAGCATCTGCTGCTGGCGCTGTTGGAAGAACCCGATGCGGTGCGCGTCATGAAAGCGTGCAGCGTCGATCTGGACGAGTTACGCAGCACCTTGGTCGAATTCATCGACGAAGATCTGTCAAACCTCGTCACTGATATCGACGGGTCAGAAGCAGTACCGACTGCAGCCTTCCAGCGTGTCATTCAGCGCGCCGCGATCCACGTTCAAAGCTCTGGCCGCACAGAGGTGACCGGGGCCAATGTACTGGTGGCCATCTTCGCCGAACGTGAAAGCAACGCAGCCTATTTCCTGCAAGAGCAGGACATGACCCGTTATGACGCGGTAAACTTCATCGCACATGGTGTGGCCAAAGACCCGGCCTATGGAGAGAATCGTCCTGTAACGGGTGCTGATGAAGCCGAAGAAGAGGCTCAGACGACATCTGGTGACGCCGAGCAAAAAGAAAGTGCGCTTGGCAAATATTGCGTTGATCTGAACGCCAAATCACGCGCCGGTGATGTAGATCCGCTGATCGGACGCTCGGACGAGGTTGAACGCTGTATTCAGGTGCTGTGTCGCCGGCGCAAGAACAACCCGCTGCTGGTAGGTGACCCCGGTGTCGGCAAAACCGCCATCGCCGAAGGTCTGGCGCATAAGATCGTTGCGGGCGAGGCCCCGGACGTGTTGTCGGAAACCACTATCTACTCGCTCGATATGGGCGCCCTGCTTGCGGGAACTCGCTATCGCGGCGATTTCGAAGAGCGTCTGAAAGCGGTTGTGACCGAATTGGAAGAGCACCCTGATGCGGTTCTCTTCATCGACGAGATTCACACTGTGATCGGAGCGGGTGCAACCTCGGGCGGTGCGATGGATGCGTCGAACCTGCTGAAGCCAGCGCTTCAGGGTGGCAAACTGCGCACCATGGGCTCGACCACGTATAAAGAGTTCCGTCAGCATTTCGAAAAAGACCGCGCGCTTAGCCGCCGATTCCAGAAAATCGACGTGAACGAGCCGTCGGTCGAGGACAGTGTCAAAATTCTGCGCGGTCTGAAACCGTATTTCGAAGAGCATCACTCGATCAAATATACTGCCGACGCGATCAAGACAGCTGTCGAATTGTCGGCGCGCTATATCAACGACCGCAAACTGCCCGACAAGGCCATCGACGTGATCGATGAGGCCGGGGCAGCGCAACACCTGCTGGCCGAAAGCAAACGTCGCAAGACCATCGGCGTCAAAGAGATCGAGGCGGTGGTTGCCAAGATTGCGCGTATCCCACCCAAGAACGTCACCAAGGATGATGCTGAGGTTCTCAAAGATCTCGAAACCTCGCTGAAACGCGTGGTGTTTGGTCAAGATGAAGCGATCGAAGCGCTGTCCAGTGCGATCAAACTGGCGCGCGCCGGTCTGCGTGAGCCCGAAAAACCCATCGGCAACTATCTGTTCGCTGGCCCCACCGGTGTTGGCAAAACAGAGGTGGCGAAACAGTTGGCTGACACGCTTGGTGTTGAACTGCTGCGCTTCGACATGTCGGAATACATGGAGAAGCACGCGGTCAGCCGTCTGATCGGTGCGCCTCCGGGTTATGTCGGGTTTGATCAGGGTGGTTTGCTGACCGACGGTGTCGACCAGCACCCACATTGCGTCTTGTTGCTTGATGAGATCGAAAAAGCGCACCCTGACGTGTTCAATATCCTGTTGCAGGTGATGGATCACGGCGAATTGACCGACCACAATGGCCGGACGGTGAATTTCCGCAACGTGGTCCTGATCATGACCTCAAACGCGGGTGCACAGGAACAGGCTAAGGCTGCCATTGGCTTTGGCCGCGACCGGCGCGAAGGTGAGGATACCGCAGCGATCGAACGTATGTTCACGCCGGAGTTCCGCAACCGCCTGGACGCCGTGATCTCATTCGCGCCGCTGCCGAAAGAGGTCATTTTGCAGGTCGTTGAGAAGTTTGTCTTGCAGCTGGAAGCACAGTTGCTGGATCGTGGCGTGACCATCGATCTGACACCGCGTGCCGCCGAATGGCTGGCCGACAAGGGCTATGATGACAAGATGGGTGCGCGTCCTCTAGGCCGTGTCATTCAGGAGCACATCAAGAAACCTCTCGCCGAGGAACTGCTATTCGGCAAACTGGCCAAAGGCGGCGTGGTCCGTGTCTCGATGAAGAAGGGCGAGCTGAACCTGGAAATCCTGGGCCCCGATCAGCCCCGCATTCCGGGCGACAAGCCCCCGCTTTTGACAGCGGACTAACCCACGGCTTCTATAACGAAAAACGCCCGCCTTTTCGGTGGGCGTTTTTCTTGTTTGGCAGGTAATCCACAGCGGTTCGAACCAGCCTTACCGCTCTGTCAGCTTCAACTCGATCCGACGGTTTTGGGCGCGCGCCTCGGGTGTGTCGGCGGGATTAACGGGCTGGAATTCTCCGAACCCGTTTGCCGCCAAACGATCAGGTGGAATGCCCAGCGCATCAACCATGTAGCGCACCACAGAAAGGGCACGACCCTGGCTGAGCTCCCAGTTGTCGCGATATCGTCCGCTTCCTGCAAGTGGCACATTGTCGGTGTGACCATCGACACGGATGACCCAGTTCAACCCTTCGGGTATTTCTGCGGCAACGCCTCGCAGGATATTGGCAACTTTGGCAACCTCCTGACGACCTTCCGCAGACAGGTTTGCGGACCCGGTGGCAAACAACACCTCAGACGAGAACACGAAACGGTCACCTTCGATGCGCACGCCATCCTGATCACCCAGCACATCGCGCAGCCGCCCGAAGAATTCCGAGCGATAGCGCTGCAAATCCTCGGCCTGTGCGGCTAGTTCCTGATTTTGGCCCGCCAGTTTCTCGGCCTCGGCTTCCAGCCGAATACGTTCAGCCTCTTCCAGCAGTCGGCGACGGCGTTCTTCCGAGGCTGCGCGCGCTAGAGCGGCATTCAGATCCTGGCCCAGCGTCTGTATCTGGATCTCGGCGGCGGTATTACGTTCTTCGTAATCGTCTAACAAAGCCTGCAGCGATCCCAACTGGCTGCGCAGGGCTGCCATCTGCTGATTAAGCAGCGCGGTCTGACGTTGCGCTTCGGTCGAGATTTCCTGTTCCGATGCAAGCGCCTCTCGGGCGAGCGCCAGCAGCGCCGCGCGCTCCTCGGCCAGCGACCTTTGTTCAGCTTCATTTGCTTGTGCTTGGGTTTGGGCATCCAGCGCCGCCTGCAGTTGTTCCCTCAGTTCTTCGGCATTGATCTCACCGAACTGACGCTCAAGCTCTGCCTTGGCAGCCTGTGCCGCAGCTAGCAAAGTCAGGGTATCCTCTGCTTCCTTTCGCTGCGCTTCCAGCGCCAAGGTCATCGCTGTCAGTTCGGCATCTGCATTCTGCAATCGATCACGCAACGCCTCAGCAGCGGCGGCTTCGGCCAGACGCGCGGCTTCTTCCTCGGTCAGTTGCTGTTCTAGCTCGGATATCTGAGCTGCCTGTGCATCTTCGCTGGTTTCAAGTTCGGCGACGAGAGCTTCAAGTGCTTCGCGTCGAGCCGCGGCAAGGCGGGCGGCTTCAGCCTGTGCGTCGATTTCTTGTCTGCTTTGAGCAAGTGCCAAATTCAAGGCATCTTGTTCATTTAGCAACTCATCGCGTTGCGTTTCTAGCGCGGCGATATCCCCCTGCGCACGCGCCTGATCAGCCAGCAAAGCCGCGACCTGTGCTTCAAAGTCGGTTATGCGGGTTTGTGCCTGCGCCAGATCATCTTCGACCTGATTAAGCGTTGCATTCAAGTTCCCAAGACGCGCTTGAAGACGGCTGTTTTCCCGCTCTTCCAGCCCCAGCGCCCCGGCCAGCGCGGCGATTTCGTCGGACAGCGCAGTCAGTTCATCCTCTTGCCCCGAAATGGTTTCGCGCAGCACAAATTGCACGACCATGAAGATGGTCAGCACAAAGGTCAGCACCATCAACAGTCCCGTCATCGCATCCACGAAGCCGGGCCAGACCGAGCCCGAAAATCGTTGACCTGTGCGGCGGGACAGCGCCATGGGTTACTCTCCTTCCGGGGGGGTGCGTACGGCGCCCCGTGGCAAGGTCAACGCTTTGACCAGTAACTCAAAATCCTTGCGCAGTTCGTTCATGCTGTCCTGACGACCAGCGGAGATTTCTTCGAGTATACGCAGCAACTGAACATCCATCGACCGCAGGCGCATGCGGCTTTCCGCATCGATCCCCTCGCCCGCGCCATGTTCGCGCATGTGATCCAACAAAGCGTCCTGCCCCAGCGCCACACGTTCAAGCGCAGCCGTAACACCTTCGGTCTGGGCCTGCCGCTGGTTCATTTCCCCGATGACATCGACCAAATGTCCCAGTTTGGTCGAGACGTTCGTGCGATCAACTTCTTGCGCCGAGAACATGTCCTGCAGTGCATCCATTTGTTCAGACATGGCGTCCAGTACTGGGGTCAGCACGGCCAGTTCCGCGCCGCCCTCATCGCCCGCAGCAAAGCCAACGCGGGTGATTGAGGACAACCATTCTTCCAATTCGCGATAGAACCGGTTCTGGCCATGGCCCGCGAATAGTTCCAGCAAACCGACGATCAAGGATCCGGCCAGACCCAGCAATGACGACCCAAAAGCAACGCCCATGCCCTGCAGCTGCGCTTCCAATCCTGTCATCAGACGGTTGAAGACGGCCAGACCTTCTTCACCTTCCTGCGGGTTCAGGCTGCGGATCGTATCAACGATGGCGGGGACAGTGGTGGCCAAACCAAAAAATGTCCCCAGTAGGCCAAGGTAGATCAGCACGTTGGTGATGTAGCGGGTGATCTCGCGCTCTTCTTCGACCCGTTCGGCGACGGAATCGAGGATCGATCGGGTAGAGCTAGAGCTGATCTGAGACCGCGCCCCGCGTTCCCTCAACAACGACGCCAGTGGGGCAAGCAGTTGCGGCGGGCGCACATCGTCACGTTCGACCCCTCCGGCAAAGGCTTCGATCCAACGAACCGATCCGATCAGCTGTGTGACTTGCAGAAAACAGGCAGCGACACCGATGACAAAAACCAGCAAAATGAACCCGTTAAGATACAGATTGGCCTGAATAACCGGCAGCACATATGGCAACGCCATGAACACGCCAAGTCCTGACAGCCCTATTGCGATCAGCATCATCAAAATCTGACGGATCGGTTGTGAGAAATGTGGTCTCACGCCCTGTTGTGCCTGCGCCATGCGCGTGGCTCCTGGTATTGTCTGCTCTGGGCTGAACCTATCGAAGTTCGCCCCGTGACGCCAAGAGTTTATGCGCTGATTGTCCGCACCCGTTGCGACAACCACTCAAGATCAGGGTCGTGCAGTCCGATCTCGGTCAAGTGCGAGGCAGTATTGTAGAGATATTCGGTATTTGGCCCACGTCCGCCAACCGCGTGGGCGATGATCTGAGCCTGCTCTTCCAATGGAAGACCGCCGCAATACTGAACGTGGTGAGCATCGATGACGTAAGTCACTGCATTTACGATCTGCCCGCAATCCAGATGCACGTCCAGCATCCGCTCCAGATAGGCTGACGAGATCAGCTCACGCTCACGCAATTCAGCCAAAGTGCGCTCTTCGTGACCTGCCTCGACAGCAAGCGCCAATCCAGTGCAATGCGCGTCTGGCTGTTCGTCCAGCGCCAATACCAAACCGGGGTCTTCTTCCGTGCCGCGATGGTGGATAGAGCGCATGCAAAACGACCGCGCATATCCGTGCAACTTAGCGCGTTCGCTGCGTGCCACCGGAAAGCCCGGGTTCCACAGCAGCGATCCATATCCGAATACCCACATCGTCATTGCACTGGTCCTTGCCCGTTTGGCCCTATAAACATCAAATCCGAGGCAGGAAAAAGGGCCATTCATCATGCGCCGTCTGATACGCGTTTTCGTATTTATCGCCCTCGCGTGGAGCGCCTACTGGTTTGTCGCCGGTTATGGTCTGCGAAACGCCCTGACCGGTTGGTTTGACCGGCAGCAAGAACTGGGCTGGCAGGCCGAATTCTCGGACGTGTCGACGGCAGGATATCCATTTCAGCACATCACACGCCTAAATAATCCCGCTTTGGCCGATCCGGTCAACGGAACGGCGTGGAGTGCGGACTGGGTCGAGTTCCAAAGCCCAGCAGTCTGGCCCGGCCGCCAGATGCTGCGCTTTGCCAGTACGCCGCAGCGCCTTTCCTATTTCGACCAGACCACGACCGTTCAGGCCGAAGCGCTACAAGCCGAATTGCAGCTCCAACCCGGTGTCGCGCTGTTGCTCGAGAAAATGGCGCTGACCTCAATGCGCTGGCTGCTGACAACCGAAGGTGATCCGCAAGCCGGAGGCCAGTCGCTGAGCCTTGTGATGGAGCAATCTGGAGCGCCCGAAAGCTATGGGATTACCGCGAAGATCGACGGATTTACCCCCGGCGATGATCTGAGACGCCTGATGCGTTCAGCATCGACCCTGCCGCAATCGTTCGAAACGCTGGAAATGGATATGTTTGTCACTTTCGACAAACCCTGGGACCGCACCGCACTTGAGCAGCGTCGCCCCCAACCCGTTGCGATTGATCTGCGTTTGGCAGAAATGAAATGGGGTGAGCTGCGTCTGTTCGCCACCGGCGAACTGGAAGTTGACGAACAGGGCATTCCAACGGGTGAAATTGCGATGAAAGCCGAAAACTGGCGCGACATGATCGCGATGGCAAACGCCGCAGGTGCGCTGCCGGATCAGGCAGTCGATCCTGTGACCCGCGCATTGGGCTTCATGGCTGGACTGGGTGGCAACCCAAATGCGCTGGATTTACAGCTGAATTTCAGAGATGGGTTCGTCGCCTTAGGTCCGTTGCCCCTTGGTCCTGCCCCCAGACTGGTGCTGCGTTAACGGCAATAGGTGCCGCTGCGGTAGCGCGCGGTGTCTAGGTGGAAATGATCCCGATGGTAGCGATCAGAGTTTGGTCCGAGAACCGTGCCAAATGGCCCACACGCGCCGCGCCATACCTTGGTCAGTTGCTTCTTGGACGGATTTTTGCGCCAGCCATTCAGAACAGTCACCACCTCACCATCGGCCATCTTGAAGCCCGAAATGTCGATGGCGCGCCCTTTACCATGCTCAGAAATCCGCGCCCCTTTACGGTTGTTACGTGTTCTGCAGGCGTAATGCGCGGCGACCTGTAGCTCGACCACCGGACCTCGGCGTTTGAACGTGGGCTTTACAGTTTTGTCGACCCAATTATTCAGCGCCTGTGCAGTGCCGCAATCCATCGTCGCTGGGCGGCTCAGCCCGACCCCCGATATTGAGGTGATTTGCACTGCATCCTTAATCCCGCAGGCTTTGATCTTGCCCTTCACACGTCCAACCGGCTTACCCTGAATATCGATATCGCCACACACTGAACCCTTGCGCAGCTTGCGTTTCTTAAGAAAGACTCGCTGTTCCAGCGCTTCCGGGCGCACAAACGGACGGATCGAATTCTCGGGCCCGAGCAATGGTAATTCAGCGGGACGGGCTGCAGCGGCCGTTACCTGCGGCGAAGCGGGCCGTAGCACCGGCCGGATGTTGGGGGTGACGATTGCCACCATCGCTTGGGTGGTTTCCGGGCGCGTCAACGGCACAATAGAAGTCTCAGGCGCCGCCGCATTTGCAGTCGTTGCCGCCAAAGCAACGCAGAAAATCAAATGGCTGCAACCGATCTTTCTCATGTCGATGTTTTTCCCCGCCCGAAATCTGGCGCATCCGTATCCTGGCCCGCATCAATGATGCCGCGGCGGATCGCCCGTGTGCGCGTAAAGTAGTCGAACAATTGCTCTCCGTCACCTGTTCGGATGGCCCGCTGTAGCGCAAAGAGCTCTTCCGTGAACCGGCCCAGAATCTCCAGCGTTGCGTCTTTGTTGGTCAGAAACACATCACGCCACATCGTCGGGTCCGAAGCCGCGATGCGGGTGAAATCGCGGAAACCAGCTGCCGAATACTTGATGACTTCGGTGTCTGTAACCCGCCGGAGATCATCCGCAACACCCACCATCGTATAGGCAATCAGGTGAGGTGCGTGCGAGGTGACCGCCAGCACCAAATCATGATGCGCAGCGTCCATTTCATCAACATTCGATCCCAGACCCTCCCACAAAGCCCGCAGGCGAGCGATCGCATCCGGATCGGAATCTTCGACCGGCACCAACAGGCACCAACGGTTGTCGAACAGTTCGGCGAATCCCGATTCAGGCCCGGAATGCTCGGTCCCGGCCAGAGGGTGTGCCGGAATGAAATGAACGCTATCGGGTATGTGGGGTGAGACGGCGTCAATCACGTGACGCTTTACCGACCCCACGTCTGAAACGGTGGCACCGGATTTCAGAACCGGCGCAATCTGCTGCGCCACAGGTCCCATTGCACCAACGGGGACACACAAAACCACTAGATCAGCACCTTCGACCGCCTCTTCCGCGGTCTCGCAAACCCGGTCACAAAGGCCGATCTGGCGCGCCGTCTCGCGGGTTGCCTCGGATCGCGCATAGCCCGTCACTTCCCCCGCAAGCCCAGCCCGTTTGATCGCCCAGAACATGGACGATGCAATCAGGCCCAACCCGATCAGCGCAACACGGTCGTAAATCTGGCTCATGCAGCGCCCCCTTTGAACGCAGTAATCGCTGCAACCACGCGGCCGCAGGCGAATTCGTCACCTACGGTGATCCGCAGCGCGTTTGGCAGGTTGTAGCCCGCGACCCGCCGCACGATCAAACCCTGCGTTTTCAAATAATCATCGCAGGCTTCCGCCTCGGCCCTGTCAGCAAAGCGGGCGAGGATGAAATTCGTGCATGACACATCGGATGCGACGCCAACCTTCGCCAGTTCATCAGACAACCAAATCCGGAGGCGTGCATTTTCAGATAGGCAGAACCGCAGATATTCCTCATCCCGCACGGCGGCCTCGGCCGCCGCAAGAGCCGTCAGCGAAAGGTTGAACGGCTGACGAACGCGGTTCAGCACATCAATAATCTCTTTCGCCGCATAGCCCCAGCCAACGCGCATCCCACCTAGACCGTACACTTTCGAAAACGTCCGGGTCATGATGACATTGCTAAACCGGTCCACCAGCCCTGCGCCTCCATCGAAACCATCGACAAATTCGGCATAGGCACCATCCAGCACCATCAGGCAATCGGCTGGCAATGCGCCTGCCAACCTCTGCAATTCGGCGTCAGAGATCATGGTTGAAGTAGGATTTCCCGGATTGGTCACAAAGATAATACGTGTCTGCCCAGTGACCGCAGCAAGGATGCTATCTACATCTACACGGCGATCTCTCTCGGGCACCATGACCGGGGTCGCGCCCGCCATTCGCGCGATGATCGGATACATGGAGAATCCATGCTCGGTATATATCACCTCATCACCCGGACCAGCATAGGCCTGCGCCACGAACTGCAACACTTCATCACTGCCTACACCGCAGATGATCCGATTGGAATCTAGTCCGTGCCGTTCAGAAATTGCGGCGCGCAGGCTGGAATGATCGGTGCTGGGATAACGATGCAGCGAAACGGCACTTTCGCGCACCGCTTCGATCGCCTTGGGACTTGGCCCAAACGGGTTTTCGTTGGAACTCAGCTTGATGACATCCGCAACACCGTCAACATGCGACTGTCCGCCCTGATACAGCGCGATGTCCATTATGCCGGGTTGAGGTGTGATCTGGTTCATGAGGGGCTCCACTAGCTTGGCCCCTCATACCTTTCTCAACGGGTTGAGAAAAGCGGCAATTATCTTACGCCGCTTTGAAGCGCGCCGTCGCCGGATCGGCATTGTAGAATGGGACGAATTCCTCGGTCCGGCGCGACAGCTCGTTAACGCTGTCGATAATGAACTGAACGGTCTCTTCGCTCATGAGGTAAGAGAAATTCAACCGCACCCAACCCGGTTTCTTCATTTCCTCACCCTCCGACAGGGCCGCATGCAATTCTTCCGACGTTGCCCGATCAATACCCAGCAAACGATGCGCATAGGGTCCGGCACAGGCACAGCCGCCACGTGCCTGGATGCCGTAGATATCGCTGAGCATCCGGGTAAACAGCTGCTGATGCACCGGCTGCCCATTCCGATCACACACGAGGAACGAGAATATCGGCAGGCGGTGTGCATTCTCGGCACCTAGCAATGTCAGATGTGGGTTGTCGGACCACCCATCCAACGCCATGCGGTTACACTGCGCCTCACGCTGTGCGATTTCATCCGTTCCGACCGCATCCTTGACAATGAAGGCCAGGGCCGCACGAATGTCTCCGATCACATTTGGTGTACCCGCCTCTTCCCGTGTCGCGAGATCGGCGCTGTAGTCGTGCCGCCAAGGCGAGACAAAGCTGACAGTCCCACCGCCGGGCCAACTCGGACACGTCCGCTTCACAGCGCATTGGTTAACGACCAGAACACCCGACGCCCCCGGCCCACCCGGAAACTTATGCGGAGAGACAACGATCGCGTCCTTCCGCGCATCTTCCGGCCCCATGTCCATTGGCAAATAAGGTCCACCACCCGCATAGTCCCATACCGCAAGCGCACCATGCTCTTTCAGCATCCGCGTCACTGGATCAGGGTCGGTGATGATGCCGGTGACGTTTGACGCCGCTGAGAATGACCCAATCACAAGATCGGAATCTGCGTGCTCTACCAGTGCCGCCTTTAGCGCCTGCATATCGGGACCGCCGTCAACGGCTTCTGGAATCTCGATCACCCGCGCCTTGCTTTCACGCCACGGCAGAATGTTCGAATGATGCTCATACGGACCAATCAAAACGACCGGCTGATTAGCCTCTTGCACTCCCAGCAGACTAACCAGCCGGTTAAGACCCGCTGTAGCGCCAGACCCGGTAAAGATCACCGCGTCCTCTTCCTTGGCGCCAACTATGCAGGCGATCTCGGCCCGCGCCTCGCGGCGCAAACGGGTTATATAGGAACCGCAATAGGAGGCTTCGGTGTGGCTGTTGGCATAGAACGGCAACACATGCTCAGCCACGAAATTTTCGACCTGTCGCAACGCGCGACCCGAGGCAACGTAGTCCGCATACACAAGCGGCACGTCCCCATGCAGACCCGGGATGAGTACCCCCTCACCGATCAGCCCATCACGCAGAGTATTTCCGTGAGCAGCAGATTGAATTTCTGCGCGAAAGTTGGACAAGGTCATAACACAGGCTCCATATTGCTAACTCCAATATGATTGATCCATCCTGTGGAAACCTCACAATTTTATGCTTTATATGTCCGAGTTTTGTGTCATATGAGTTTATATGGAGAAAAAATTAGATCAAATTGACACGCGTCTTCTGAAGGAACTGCAAAAAGACGCAACACTTTCCCAGCGAGAATTGGCAGATAGGGTCGGCCTGTCCCAAAATGCCTGCTGGCGAAGAATAAAGGCCTTGAACGACGCGGGTGTCCTGCAAGGTTCTACGGCGCGCATCGCGCGTGAAAAGCTTGGGCTGAATCTGGTGGTTTTCGTCATGCTACGCACGCGCCACCACTCTGCCCAATGGTTGCAGGCCTTTCGCAGTCATGTCCTGACCATTCCTGAAGTGGTCGATTTCCATCGCATTGGCGGCGACTATGACTATCAACTCAAGGTCGTTACAGAAGATATGGCCTCTTACGACAAAGTCTATCAACGCCTCATCGATAAGATCGAACTGGACAGCGTCACCTCCTATTTCGCAATGGAGGCCATTGCCGAAAGTCGCCCGCTTCCTATCTGATCCGCCTCTTCATCTGGCCAAATATATCTCGGGGGAGTCGCGCAGCGACTGGGGCAGAGCCCCATCAAAACAAAAAAGACCGCGCTGAAAGCGCGGCCCTTAAACTCAACAGGTCGGCGAAGATTAGTTCTTCGCGTAGAATTCGACGACCAGGTTCGGTTCCATCATAACCGGGTAAGGCACATCGCTCAGGCCCGGTGCACGCACGAAAGTCGCGGTCATTTTCGAGTGGTCGGCGTCGATGTAGTCAGGCACATCACGCTCGGCCAAGCCGACAGCTTCCAGGACAACGGCCAACTGCTTGGACTTGTCACGCACTTCGATAACGTCGCCTTCTTTGACGCGGTAGGACGGGATGTTGACCCGCTTGCCGTTCACTTTAACGTGGCCGTGGTTCACGAACTGACGTGCGGCGAACACGGTCGGAACAAACTTGGCGCGGTAAACAACGGCGTCCAGACGGCGTTCCAGCAGACCGATCAGGTTTTCACCGGTGTCACCTTTGACACGTTCGGCTTCTGCATAGATGCGGCGGAACTGCTTCTCGGTCAGGTCGCCGTAGTAGCCTTTCAGCTTCTGCTTGGCACGCAGCTGCAGACCGAAGTCAGACAGTTTGCCCTTGCGGCGCTGGCCATGCTGGCCGGGGCCGTATTCACGACGATTAACCGGGGATTTCGGACGACCCCAGATGTTTTCGCCCATCCGGCGGTCGATTTTGTACTTGGCAGACGTGCGTTTGGTCACGGCTGATCTCCTTCTTTAGATCGAGGCCCCGATGGGCCACTATGAAGGGCGTTGTCCTCTTGAGGTTTCCCCCATGACAGGCATCCCCTCGCGGGGGCCACCAACACCAATGAAGCCGCGCTTATATCCCTGCTTCGGCCAGAGTCAACACGCCACAGCAAGCAAAGGGTAGGATTTCTGCTTAGAGTTGGAATCTTTCTGAGAAGTATCCGTTATTCAGCGGCCCAACCGGCAGTATTTGATAGACTTACCGGCACTGAACTTGCATTTGCGCGAGCCGCCGGGAACACGACAACCTTGTCGTCATAACCGCTGTCAATCTCAACAGGTTCAATATGCGAAGCTGCCGAACTGACCCAGAAATCTTGATCAGGCTCAGGGCATCCATCCTCAAACACAAGCACCAGAGACGCTTCGTTCACCTCACGCACCAGCTCGGCAACGAAAGTCTGAGCCCCGTTTGACAACTCGATCTTGGCACTTTCGTTGATCTCGCCGGGGTTGGCGAAACTGGCTCTGGCCGCCAATATAGATCCAAGACCGGTGGAGCCTGCGTGCAGCGCAACTTGGTCAGCACTTGCGGCGAGTTGGACCCCTCGCCCCCTCCAGGACCAAGAGCTACCAACGCACAAGTGGGCCAAAGGCGCCGCCTCAAGCCCGTCAACTTCCGTCTGTGTCCAAAATATTGCTATTCGACCGTTATAACCGGTTCTCATCTGTCCGCCCGCACTTTTACTCATCCCACAAGTAACTGTGCTTGTGTATCAACGAAAAAATGGGCGGAAAAGAGACCGAAATGTAGCAATCACGAAAATGTTGCTAAAGAACAGCCTCATATTGATACTTTTCGTCGAATGTTGGTGAACGTCTGGCGCACCGCGCTAAGTTCGCTTCGATCCGAAGTCCGCGAAGATAGCCGACTTTGATTGATTGCAGATAGCTTTTACGCCAAATCAGCCACACTTAGAATGACCGCAGCTGCGGCAGGTCATGCAGCCTTCGATCATCACCATGTCGAACTGACCACAGGATGGGCAAGTCTTGCCACGCGGGGCGTCCATGTTGACCACCTGCGCCTGAGGATCGGATTTCAGGCCCATGCCTTCGCCCTCAAGGAAGCCGATATTGACCATGTGTTGCTCGATCACGCCGCCAATCGCGGCCAGAATGGACGGAATGTACTTGCCTTTGACCCAGGCCCCGCCGCGCGGGTCGAACACAGCTTTCAGTTCCTCGACCACAAAGGACACATCGCCACCGCGTCGGAACACGGCCGATATCATCCGGGTCAAAGCCAGCGTCCAAGCATAATGCTCCATATTCTTCGAGTTAATGAACACCTCGAAGGGACGGCGGCGTCCGCCAATGACGATATCGTTGATTGTCAGATAAATTGCGTGCTCGCTGTCCGGCCATTTCAGCTTGTAAGTCGACCCTTCAAGCGATTGTGGGCGATCAAGCGGTTCGGACATATAAACGACCTCGCCCCCGTCAACCTCATGCGGGGCATCCGCGCTTTCACCCGGCGCTTTGTCGTCGCTTTCCGATACGCTCAGAACCGAACCGGTGATATCATTGGGGCGATAGGTTGTGCAGCCTTTGCATCCCTGATCCCAGGCCTGCATGTAGACGTCTTTGAAGGCATCAAAGCTGATATCTTCGGGGCAATTGATTGTCTTCGATATCGAACTATCGATCCACTTTTGCGCCGCCGCCTGCATTTTCACGTGATGGGACGGGCTTAGTGTTTGCGCATTCACGAAATACTCGGGCAATTCGGCGTCGCCAAACTTGTCGCGCCACATCTGCACCGCATAGTCCACAACCTCTTCTTCGGTGCGCGAACCGTCCTTTTGCAGCACCTTGCGCGTATAGGCATAGGCAAAAACCGGCTCGATCCCCGAAGACACGTTGCCCGCATACAGCGAAATCGTACCCGTCGGCGCGATCGAGGTCAGCAGCGCGTTGCGGATGCCGTGTTCGCGGATTGCGTCGCGCACATCGTCATCCATCTGTTGCATGGTGCCGCTGGCCAGATATTTCTCGGCGTCAAACAGTGGGAAAGCGCCCTTTTCCCTCGCCAAATCGACCGAAGCCAGATACGCGGCGCGCGCGATTGCGTGCAACCAGCGCTCGGTCTGACGCGCCGCCTCGTCCGAGCCGTAGCGCAGACCCAACATCAACAGCGCATCGGCCAGACCAGTCACGCCCAGCCCGATGCGGCGCTTGTCTTGCGCCTCGGCTTCTTGTTCGGCCAGCGGGAATTTCGACGCGTCCACCACGTTGTCCATCATGCGAACGGCGGTGGCCACCAGCTCTTGCAAGGCCTCCTCGTCCAGATGCGCGGCATCCTCGAACGGCTCGGCAACCAACCGTGCCAGATTGATCGAGCCCAGCAAACAGGCACCATAAGGCGGTAGAGGTTGTTCTCCGCACGGGTTGGTCGCCGAGATCGTCTCGACGTAATTCAGATTGTTCGCCTGATTGATCCGGTCGATAAAGATCACGCCCGGCTCGGCATAATCATAGGTGGCCTGCATGATCTTATTCCAAAGATCGCGCGCCTGAACGGTGTGATAGACCTTTCCGTCAAATACCAGATCCCACGGTCCATCGGCCTTGACGGCCTCCATGAATGGATCGGTGACCAGAACCGACATGTTGAACATGCGCAAACGCGCCGGGTCGGATTTCGCGGTGATGAACTGTTCGATATCCGGATGGTCGCAGCGCATGGTCGCCATCATCGCACCACGACGCGAGCCTGCAGACATGATCGTGCGGCACATGGCGTCCCAGACGTCCATAAAGCTTAGCGGGCCCGAGGCATCCGCTGCGACCCCTTTCACATCGGCGCCGCGCGGACGGATGGTTGAGAAATCGTAACCGATCCCCCCGCCCTGCTGCATGGTCAGCGCGGCCTCTTTCAGCATGTCGAAGATACCGCCCATGCTGTCGGGGATCGTCCCCATCACAAAGCAGTTGAATAGGGTTACCTGTCGCGCGGTGCCCGCCCCTGCGGTGATGCGGCCAGCAGGAAGGTATTTGAAATCCTCTAGCGCCTCATAGAATTTTTTTTCCCAATGCGCCGGGTCTTCTTCCACACGCGCCAGATCACGAGCTATGCGCCGCCAGCTGTCCTCGACTGTCTGATCGATGGGCGTACCATCCGCCTGTTTGAAGCGGTATTTCATATCCCAGATCTGCTCGGCGATGGGGGCGGCAAAGCGGCTCATTGGTGATTCCCTGTACTGAAAGAGGCATTCAGATTAGCCCAGATCACATCTAAACCACAACACCTTGATGACAAGCGCATGAGGGCTACAATATAGGGATCACCCTTGGGACGACTCTGTGGGAAAGCTGTGGATAAGTACGTAAACCTCATCAAACTTTCGGTTGGGTCAGAAAGCGTCGACACGTTGATGGCATGGCAAGACAGCCGCAAACCACTCTATGAGGACGGATACCCGCGCCACGTCACCCGCATGTGGCCCAAGCGCGACGCTGAAATTCTGAATGGCGGGTCGATCTATTGGGTGATCAAAGGTGTGGTCCAGTGCCGCCAGCGCATCCTGCGGCTGGATGAAGTCCGTGGTGAGGATGGCATCCGCCGCTGCGCCATCGTCCTGGACCCCGAGGTACACAGAACGCAGAACGCTCTGAAGCGTCCATTCCAGGGCTGGCGGTATCTCAAGCCTGAGGACACCCCTGCCGACTTGCCTAAAAATCGCGAGCAGGACGATGCCCTGCCCGACGATCTGAACCGCGCATTAGCGGAAATTGGGGTGCTTTAGGCCAACCTGTCCAGCAGCTCATTCAAAGCCGTCTTTTCAGCCGCATCGTATTTGGCCACGCGGCTGCGCCACAGCGTGGCCTGCGATTGCAGGATCAGCCCATCCGACAGGATTTTCAGGTGGTTCGCCCGCAGTGTTTCCCCGGTCGAGGTGATATCGGCAATCGCCTCGGCTGTCTCATTCACCACCGTCCCCTCGGTTGCACCCTGGCTGTCGACCAGCGTGTAATCGGCCACCCCCGCTTCGGTCAGGAATTCGCGGACCAGACGGTGGTACTTGGTAGCGATCCGCAGCCGATGGCCATGCGCCCTGCGAAAACCTGCCGCCGCTGCATCCAAATCATCCAGAGTGTCCACGTCGACCCAGCAGGCTGGGGTTGCGATGATAAGGTCCGCCTTGCCGAACCCCAAAGGTGCAACCTCTTCCACCTGCTGTTCCCAGCGCGGCAGCTTTTCATGCACAAGATCGATGCCGGTCACGCCCAAATGAATGCGTCCCGCCGCCAGCTCGCGCGGAATCTCTCCTGCAGACAATAGGATCAGCGAGACGCCACCAATCCCATCAACCTTGCCCGCGTATTCCCGGTCTGATCCGCTGCGCGACAGTGTAATGCCGCGCTTTTCAAACCATGCGAAGGTCTTGTCCATCAACCGGCCCTTCGAAGGCACACCGAGTTTCAGGCTCATTGCGCAGCCTCCTCGATTTCGAGCATCAGGTCCGGGCGGATCACGCCGCCAATTGCCGGAATCTCGGCCCCACCACCCAATTGCCTGGTCAGCGCATCATAGCGCCCACCGGTTGCAACCGGTGGCAGATCAGGGCGGCCTTCGGCATAAAAGCCGAATACAAACCCGTCGTAGTACTCCATCGAGGTCCTGCCATAAGACGCCTCAAAATCCAGTGTATCCACATCTACGCCCCGCGCTTGCAGGGCTGCGATACGAGCCTCCAAACGATCCAAAGCAGATGTGATCTGTGGCAGATCAACCGCAATGTCACGCAGTTGTTCCAGCGCGAAAGGCATGGTTTCTCGCACATTAAGTAGCGTCTCCAAACCGGCCAGTTCATTGTCCGAGATCGGCGGCGCAGCGCGGTCTTCGCGCAGGGCATCAATCCGTTCGAGAATTTCGGGCGTGCGGCGCTTGCCTATCATGGGCACGTCAATCGCCAATGGGTCGACCGCGTCAAGCAGAGCATCGCGCCCCTCGAGACTAGCTTTGCGTCCGGCATATCGGTCCAGCAAAACGCGGAACCGGCGAGGCCGCCAGAGATGCCGCATCAATGCAGCCTTACGACGACTAGTGGTCTTGAGACCCCCGACCGCGGCGATCAGAATACCGATATCACCTGTCGCTGCCCGCAAAGGCAGCCCGCGCAATTGCAGGGCAAATAACGAAAACACCTCGGCATCGGCTCCGGCGGGGTCTTCGCGATCAAATACTTCGTAGCCGACTTGGATATACTCATTAGCACGATCCGGATCGTGTTCCTGACGGCGGAACACTTCGCCGGAATAGGTGTATCTTGCTGGTTCAGCCCCGTCGGACATGTGCATCTGCACCACCGGCAGGGTGAAATCCGGGCGCAGCATCTGCTCACCCCGCAGCGCGTCCGAGGTTACGTAAGCACGGGCGCGGATATCTTCTCCATAGAGGTCCAACAGCGTCCCGGCTGGCTGCAGCAGAGGCGTATCAACCACCTGCGCGCCCGCCGCCTCGAACCGGACACGCATCATGGCGGCGCGGGCCTGTATTTGGGAACGGTTCGGCATGGGTCAGTCCCGATTGTCCAGAATCTCGCGCACCTTAGCAACCAGATCTCCGCGGGGCACTTCGAACTGGCTGGGCCGTTCTTTCCATTCCTCAAGCGTGGCGCTTTCGGCAATCTTGGCGCCAAGGATCAGGTCCTTGATCTGCACGATCCCATTTGCCTTTTCGTCACCGCCTTCGATCACCGCAATCGGAGAGTTCCGCTTGTCCGCATATTTCAGCTGATTTCCAAAGTTCTTAGGGTTGCCCAAGTAGACCTCGGCCCGGACTCCTGCATTCCTCAGTTCAGCGACCATCGTCTGGTAATCCGCCATGCGGTCGCGATCCATGACTGTCACAACCACCGGGCCAGTCGCTTGCGCCGCGATCCGCCCCTTTTCACGCAAAGCGGCCAGCAATCGGTCAACACCGATGGAGATGCCGGTCGCGGGTACTTCCTGTCCGGTAAACCGCTTGACCAGATCGTCATAACGACCACCACCCGAGACCGACCCGAATTGCCGCTTGCGGCCCTTCTCGTCGTATATTTCGAAGGTCAGTTCGGCCTCATAGACCGGCCCGGTGTAATAGCCGAGGCCACGCACGACCGAAGGATCAATCTCGATCCGGTCCGAACCATACCCGCCTGCATCCAGCAGCGCACCAATCTGCTCCAACTCAGCGATCCCGTCCGCACCGATCTTGCTGTCACCCACAGCGGCGCGCAGGTTGGCCAGCGTTCCGGCGGTATCTGCAGCTTTAGAAGTCAGGAAGGCAATCACCGGCTCGGCCTGATCACCGCTAAGACCAACACCATCGATAAAAGCGCCAGAGGCATCCAATCGGCCTTTGGTCAAAAGCTCACGCACACCAGCCTCGCCCACCTTGTCGAACTTGTCGATCGTGCGCAGAACATTATCTCGGGCGGCGGCGTCTTCACCCAAACCCATCGCTTCGAGCACACCATTCAGAACCTTACGGTTGTTGACCCGCACCAGATAGTCACCGCGCGGGATTCCAACGGTTTCCAGCGTGTCCGACAGCATAGCGCAAATCTCGGCATCCGCAGCCATTGAGGCCGTGCCCACCGTATCCGCATCGCACTGATAAAACTGGCGATACCGCCCCGGCCCCGGCTTCTCGTTCCGCCAGACCGGACCCATCGCATAGCGGCGATAAGGCGTCGGCAGATCGTTGCGGTGCTGCGCATAGACACGGGCCAGAGGCGCAGTCAGGTCATAGCGCAGCGCCATCCAGTCGCCATTGCCGCCTTCGTCAAATTCCTGCCATGCAAATACGCCCTCGTTCGGGCGGTCCACGTCGGGCAGGAACTTGCCCAACGCCTCAACCGTTTCAACCGCGCTGCTCTCCAAGGCATCGAACCCGTAACGATGATAGACGCCTGCAATCGTCCGCAGCATCTCGGTGCGCTGCGTGACTTCCTCGCCGAAATAGTCACGGAACCCTTTCGGCGTTACGGCCTTGGGGCGGGGCTGTTTCTTGGGCTTGGCCATGTGGGGCGTCCTTGGGATTTAGTGTTCCGCGCGCGGTCTATCCCATGGTCTGTTTCGGGGCAAGGCGGGGTTTCTCTGGCCAGGGCGTCACAGGGTCGCTATGAGACGCCTATAAGGAGAGCCCCATGCAGCATCTGGAAGAGCAGATCGCCCATCTGACCCGCACGGTTGAAGAGCTGAACTCGGTCGTCACAAACCAACAGAGCGAGATCGACCGCCTGACCCGCCGTGTTGAGATGTTGCTGCAGCGCGAGGCAGAGCGCGCACAGGACGGCTCAGGTGGCGTTGTGTTCGGCGACGAACGCCCGCCGCATTACTGAGGGCAAGCTGATGGCGAGTGAGGACAGCAACGCGCAATGCGTGTGGATTGCCACGACGGTGAACAACATCAACGTCATCTCAGCGGTAATCCGAAAGGAATACACCCCTCAATGGCGTGAAAGGCAGTCGCCCGAGGATGTTGAGTGGTCCAAGCGAATGGTTCAGGAATCTGACTTGGGCTGGAAACGCGGTGAGCTGCTGACCAAAGCGCATATTGGTAGTCTGTGGTACTACAACTCAAAAGCCGAATACTACACTGCGCCGTTTATCAGCGGCGGCGGCTATCCTCTGGTTTCAGAAGCGGCCAAATCCGTTCTGGAACAGTTCGATCTGGGGAGCACGGTATTTCATCCGCTGACGTTGATGGATTCGACTGAAAACCACCTGACCACGTCCGAGCGGTATTATTTTCTGAACGTGTGCAACAAGCGATCCATGGGCAACTACGATGTTTTGGGGCCAGAGGGCGATATCCGTTCACCGCTGGACAACATCGGCAAGGGAATCTGCTACCTTCCTAGAAGCAATCAGGAATCTAAACTGGTAGTCATACCTGAAGCGCTTGGTGGACCGGACATCTGGCTGGACCCGAAAGTTCCGAACCTTCTCTTTTTGTCCGACCGTCTCGTCTCAGGCCTGAAAGACGCCCAAATGGACAGAGGCTGGGGCCTTGTGCGTTGTCCAGTGGGCAGGCTTTAGCGCTCGCAAGACCAAGCGCTCGCTTACAACCCCAGCGTCGACTTCACTGCATTGTCGACCACCCCGCCCAGAAGGGCGTTCTTATCTGCGGCACAACCTTCAGACAGCGCGGCGATGAAGGCTTCGCGCAGTTGGGCCTTTTCCTCGTCAGAGGCTGCATGATCCTGGATATTAATCTGGCGGTTGTAAAGTGACAGGGCCGTCATCTTTCCTACGACTTCGACAACAAAGGCTTCGTCCCCGTCGGCCTCTTCGGCGATCGAGGCGCATGTATAGTGCATCATAGGCAGGACGTCTTGCACCATCTGCTCAGCAGCCTCATCCGCGAAAGCAAACGTCGGAAGAACAAACAGCATGGCGCAGAAGGAAGATTTGATGGGATTTTTCAACATCATGATCACTTCCAGTTATGTCCGATAATCGCACCGGCCACCCCACCGACCGCAGCCCCTTTACCATCGCCTACCAGCGCGCCAACGCCCGCGCCGACCAAGGCCCCGGTAAGAGTGTTTTTCTTCTTTTTGTCGTCTGCATGTACCGCAGTGGCCAATGCCAGTGAACATGCCGCAGCGAGTGTAAATATCCTGAAAACATTGCCTGAACTTGCCATTTCGGTACCCTCCTGTGAAATGACCTTTGAGGATCTTCACCCAGCCTAGCGGGGTCCATCGCGTGTGGCAACATTACGGTTCGGGATCAGATTTCTTCGATCTCCGATATCCCCTCGAGCGACTTCAGCGCGCCTTTGATTTCTGGGTTGATCGGAAATTCCCGGCCCAGATCCATCTCGACCTCGCCTGGCAGTCCGGGATCGAACAGACAAACATAAACAGGTCCCTTGGCCACCCTTTTAGCTGAAGCCTCTGCGCCTTCCAGTACCGTGGCCATGTTCGGCAAAACCTTCGAATCCTCGACAAACACACGCAAACCCGTTGCACCCGCATCGGCCACAACTGTATCAACCGGACCAACGGAACGGCCCAGCAGTTTCAGCTGATCGGCCTCCATGGTCGCTTCGGCCGTCAGTACCACCTGTGCGCCGGTTTCCAGAAACTCTCGGGATTTCTCCAGTGTTTCCGAGAATAACGTGACCTCGAATGCTCCGGTGGGGTCAGAGAGCTGGGCAAATGCGAACCGATTGCCGCGCGCTGATTTCCTTTCTTGCCGTCCGGCAACGACGCCTGCCATCTTGGCAATAAATGGGCCAGAGCGCGCCTTTTCAGTCACCTGATCCAGTGTCAGTACCTGTTTGCGCTTCAGGGCCGGCATATAGTCATCCAGCGGATGGCCGGACAGGTAGAATCCGATGGCCTTGAATTCCTCGCTCAGGCGTTCGGCAGGTAGCCAATCAGGCGAAGGGGACAGACGCGGTTCGGGCAGGTCATCGCCTGCCTCGCCAAACAGGGAAACTTGGTTGGAATTCTTCTGCTCGTGAATCGCCGCCGAATACTGAACCAACGGATCAAGGCTTTCAAACACACGGCGACGATTTTTATCGAGCTCGTCAAAGGCACCGGCGCGAGCCAGCATCTCAAGCGGGCGTTTGCCGACCTTCTTCAGGTCAACACGGCGGGCGAAGTCGAACAGGTTTACGAAAGGCTTTTCGCCACGCCCCTCAACCACAAGATTCATTGCCTCGACGCCTACGTTCTTGAGCGCGCCCAGCGCATAGACCAAATGCCCATCGGCCACATCAAAGGTCGCTTGGGATCGATTCACGCACGGCGGAACATAGGGCAGCTGCAGTCCCTTGCGGACTTCCTCAAAATAGATCGCGAGCTTGTCGGTCAGATGGATATCGCAGTTCATGACACCTGCCATGAACTCGACCGGGTGGTTCGCCTTTAGCCAGCCGGTTTGATAGCTGACCACCGCATAGGCGGCGGCGTGGGATTTGTTGAAGCCATAGTTGGCGAACTTGTCCAGCAGGTTCCAGACTTCAGTCGCCTTGGCCTCATCCACATTGTTTTCGGCAGCACCTTTGAGGAACTTGGGCCGCTCTGCATCCATCGCCTCCTGAATTTTCTTACCCATCGCGCGGCGCAGCAAGTCCGCGCCCCCAAGGCTGTAACCCGCCATTTCCTGCGCGATCTGCATCACCTGTTCCTGATAGACGATGATGCCCTGCGTCTCATCCAAGATATGGTCGATGGACGGGTGCAGCGTGTCGCGTTCGCTAAGCTTGTTCTTGACTTCGCAGAACTTGGGGATGTTCTCCATCGGGCCGGGTCGATAAAGCGCGACGAGGGCGATGATATCCTCGATACAATCCGGCTTCATCCGCTTGAGCGCATCCATCATGCCCGAGGATTCCACCTGGAACACCGCCACCGTCTTGGCCGCCGAATAGAGTTTGTACGTCGCCTCGTCATCCAGCGGGATGGCGTTGATCTGATTTATTGCCCCTTCGGCGGGTTCATAGAGTTCCGTGCCATCGGGAGCTATGTGAAGGTCACGGCCTGACTTAAAGATCAAATCCATTGCGTTCTGGATTACGGTCAGTGTTTTCAGACCCAGAAAATCGAACTTTACGAGCCCGGCCTGTTCAACCCATTTCATGTTGAATTGGGTCGCAGGCATGTCCGAACGCGGGTCCTGGTATATTGGAACCAGTGCATCCAGCGGCCGATCTCCGATCACCACGCCGGCAGCGTGTGTCGAGGCGTTGCGCAGCAGCCCCTCGACTTGCTGGCCATATGTGAGCAGACGGTCAACGACCTCTTCATTGCGTGCCTCTTCCCTCAGGCGCGGCTCATCCTTCAGTGCCTTTTCGATGGAAACGGGTTTGACGCCTTCGACTGGGATCATCTTGGACAGGCGATCAACCTGCCCGTATGGCATCTGCAATACACGCCCAATATCGCGCACAGCCGCCTTCGACAGCAAGGCACCGAAGGTGATGATCTGCCCCACTTTGTCGCGCCCGTATTTCTGCTGCACGTAGCGGATAACCTCTTCACGGCGATCCATGCAGAAGTCGATATCGAAGTCGGGCATAGAAACCCGCTCGGGGTTCAGAAACCGTTCAAACAGAAGCGAATACCGCAGCGGATCAAGGTCGGTAATCGTCAGCGCATAAGCCACCAGTGATCCCGCACCCGAGCCTCGCCCCGGACCCACCGGAATGTCATGATCCTTGGCCCATTGGATAAAGTCGGCAACGATCAGGAAATAGCCTGGGAAGCCCATCCCTTCGATGATGCCAAGTTCGAAATCCAGCCGTTCCTGATATTCTTCAGGTGTCACGGCGTGCGGGATCACGGCCAGACGTTTTTGCAGACCCTCGTTGGCGATGCGACGCAGTTCGGCGACCTCATCATCTGCAAACTTCGGCAGGATCGGGTCGCGGCGATAGGCCATGAAGGCGCAGCGTTGCGCGATTTCAACCGTATTCTCGACGGCTTCGGGCAGATCGGCGAACAGCGTCACCATCTCCTGCTGCGACTTGAAATAGTGCTGCGCGGTCAGACGTCGGCGACCGTCCTGCTGGTCGACATAAGCCCCCTCGGCGATACAGATCAGCGCGTCGTGGGCCTCGTACATGTCCGAAGTCGGAAAATAGACGTCATTGGTGGCCACCAGCGGCAGGTTCTTGTCATACGCCATCTCGACATGACCGCGCTCGGTCAAGCGCTCGGCCTCAGGTTGACCTCCTTCGCCAGGGTGACGCTGCAACTCAACATAAAGGCGATCCGGGAAAATCGCGGACAAACGATCCACCAAAGCCTCGGCAGCAGGGCGCTGACCTTGCTGTAACAGCAACCCTACGGGCCCGTCTGGACCGCCGGTTAAGCAGATCAAATCATCTGATCGTTCCGCCAATTCGTCCAAAGTGACCTGCGGCAACTGCCCGCTTTTGTCTACATACAGGCAGGAACTGAGCTTCATCAGATTCTCATATCCCACCTCGGATTGTGCCAGCAGCACCAGCGGCGCGGGTGCTTTTGGCTTTTCTCCCGGCTGCGCCTGAACGTAACTGAGATCGACCTGACAGCCCATGATCGGTTGCACACCCGCCCCGCTGGCGGTGACCGAAAACTCTAAGGCCGAGAACATTGAATTGGTATCCGTCACCGCGACGGCGGGCATCTCCATCTTCTGGCACAGGTCCGGCAGCTTCTTCAGCCGCACGGCGCCTTCCAGCAACGAATATTCAGTGTGAACGCGGAGGTGAATGAATCGGGGGGAACTGCTCATACAGGCTAAGCTATCTCAGCCAGCGACGTTGCAAAAGCGGGAACCGGCACCATCGAATGCCGAAAAAATCATCGGTGATTATTCGGCTTTTTCAGAAGGTGCTTCGGGCGCAGGAACGCACACCTTCCCAAAAAGTGTTTATTTTCAATTTATTAAGTTTCACACATACACTACAATCATGGGCCGCTCGGGTGCAATGGTGTATCATATAGGCAGTTTTTCTTGCCAGATAAGGTGCGCTGTTTCTAACATCTGACGGCAAGCTACCGCCCGCCACTCTTTCTACGTCGCATCGAAGGAGGGCCGAACGGGCGCAACCGGGTAACGCGACGGGTTTCTCGAATGAACATCACGTTTCTTCTGAACGGAGAGACAGTGGAGCTGCCGGATGTCGATCCGACGGCCACCCTACTGGACTGGCTGCGTGAAGATCGCGGTCTGACAGGCACCAAAGAAGGCTGCAACGAAGGCGATTGCGGCGCGTGCACGGTCATGGTGACGGACGAAGAGGGTGCGAAAGCTCTGAACTCCTGCATCCTGTTCTTGCCCCAGCTGCATGGCAAAGCGGTTCGTACAGTCGAAGGGGCAAGCGGCCCGGATGGCGAAGCACATCCCGTTCAACAGGCAATGGTTGACCTGCACGGTTCGCAATGCGGTTTTTGCACTCCGGGTTTTGTCATGTCGATGGTCGCCAGTCATGCGACGGGCGCCACGGATCATGACACCCAGCTTGCCGGAAACCTTTGCCGCTGCACTGGCTATGCACCGATTATTCGCGCTGCGAAAGCGGTCGAGGACCGTCCCGTGCCAGTCTGGGTCAAAGACAAGCCACTCGCATCTTCTGCTGCGTCGCGCATGCTGCCTGAATCTTCCGATGAACTGGCAGCTGTTTATGCTGAAAACCCGAATGCCACGCTGGTTGCCGGAGCAACAGATGTCGGCCTGTGGGTGACAAAGCAACTGCGCGACCTGGATCCAGTAATCTTCCTCAACCGTTGCGATGATCTCAAACAAATCACCATCACCGACGACGAAATTCGCTTTGGCGCAATGGTCGACATGAATCGGATGGGTGAGGCTCTGGCCGATCTTCACCCCTCTTACGCCGAAATGATCCGCCGCTACGCCAGTGTTCAGGTGCGCCATGCTGCAACGGTGGGCGGCAACATCGCCAATGGCTCGCCCATTGGGGACAACCCGCCTGCGCTGATTGCTCTGGACGCAACCCTTCATCTGCGCAAAGGCGACACCCGCCGGTCCGTTCCGCTGGAAGAGTTCTTTATCGACTATGGCAAACAGGACCGCGTTCCCGGTGAATTCGTCGAAGCTGTCAGTTTCCCACGTCAGCTGGATCGCCTGAAGGCCTATAAACTCAGCAAGCGGTTCGATCAGGACATCTCGGCCGTCTGCGGGTGTTTCAACATCACCGTCTCGGTCGGCATCGTCACGCAGGCGCGCATCGCGTTCGGCGGCATGGCCGGCATCCCGAAACGGGCAACCCATGTCGAGGCCGCATTGGTCGGTAAACCTTGGGCGCGCGAGACGATTGACGCCGCGCTGCCTGCCTTTGCTGACGATTATTCACCACTTACGGACATGCGCGCCTCGGCCACCTATCGACTGGAAACCGCCAAAGCGATGCTCGAAAGATACTTCCTGGAAGATCAGGGCGAAGTGACCAATGTGCTGGAGGTATCGGCATGAGCGTGACCAAACCCCTCCCCCACGACGCAGCACCGCTGCACGTTTCAGGAACCGCGCGGTATGTGGACGATATCCCAACACCCAGGGACAGTTTGCATCTGGCTTTTGGCCTCAGCCCGATTGCCAAAGGCAAGATCACCGCAATGGACCTGTCTGCGGTGAAGGCTGCCGAGGGCGTCGTGATGGTTATGGCCGCGGATGATCTGCCCTTCGCCAACGACGTATCGCCTTCGATCCATGATGAACCGCTACTGTCGGACGGCACGGTTCACTATATCGGTCAACCGGTGTTTCTGGTCATCGCCAGCAGCCATCTGGCCGCCCGCAAGGCGGCCCGTTTGGGCAAGATCGACTATGCCGAGGAAACCCCGATCCTAACCGTCGAAGAGGCTCTGGCCGCCGACAGTCGGTTCGAAGACGGCCCGCGCATCTATGCCAAAGGTAATGCTGATGCGGCTATTGCAGGATCCGCCCATGTGATCGAAGGGTCATTCGAGCTTGGCGGGCAGGAGCATTTCTATCTGGAAGGTCAGGCCGCTTTGGCCGTGCCGAATGAAGGCGCGGATATGCTGGTTCACAGCTCGACCCAGCACCCGACCGAGATCCAACACAAGGTGGCCGATGCGTTAGGCGTTCCGATGCACGCCGTCAGGGTCGAGACGCGCCGTATGGGCGGCGGTTTTGGCGGCAAGGAAAGCCAGGGCAATGCGCTGGCCGTTGCTTGCGCGGTCGCCGCTTGCGCAACTGGCAAGGCGTGCAAGATGCGTTATGACCGCGACGATGATATGAACATCACCGGCAAACGCCACGCGTTCCGCATCGCCTATAAGGCCGGATTTGACGAAAACGGCCATATTCAGGGCGTCTCGTTCCACCACTACGCCATCTGCGGCTGGGCGCAGGACTTGTCCCTGCCCGTCGCCGACCGCGCGATGCTGCATTCGGACAATGCCTATCTGTTGCCAAATGCACGGATCGAAAGCCACCGGCTGAAGACCAACACCCAATCCGCCACCGCTTATCGCGGCTTCGGCGGCCCGCAGGGCATGGTTGGCATCGAACGCGTGATGGACCACGCCGCGTATGAGCTGGGTCTGGACCCGGTGGAACTGCGCCGCCGAAACTATTACGAACCGGCCCATGCGATTGCCGAGATCACGCCGTCCGAGAGGCCTTTGGGTCATCCCGACCCGCATGAGGACCTAACAAGCCGCGGCGCGGTCGAAACCGGGGACGCCCCCGTGCGCCCTCTGCCCGCTGGCGGCAATACCACGCCCTACGGAATGGAGGTCAGCGATTTCGAATTACACGGGATGACTCAGGCGCTACTGAAATCCAGCGATTACGAAACGCGCAAGGCCGCCATTGCGAAATGGAACGCCGAGAACAGCGTGATCAAGAAGGGCATTGCCTTTTCTCCGGTCAAGTTCGGGATTTCCTTCACGCTGACCCACCTGAATCAGGCAGGCGCTTTGGTGCATGTGTATCAGGATGGCTCGGTCCATCTGAACCACGGCGGTACCGAGATGGGTCAGGGCCTGTTCCAAAAGGTGGCGCAGGTGGCGGCTTCGCGCTTTGGCATCCCGCTGGAGATGGTCAAAATCACCGCCACAGACACGGCCAAGGTACCGAACACTTCGGCCACGGCAGCATCCTCGGGCAGTGACCTGAATGGTATGGCCGTGAAGGCGGCCTGCGATACGATCCGCGATCGAATGGCGGACTATCTGGCCGAGCGGCATCAGGCCGATCCGTCGTCTGTCACCTTCTCTGATGGCCATGTTTCGGTTGGCGCAGAACGCTACACCTTCGCTGAAGCTGCAGCGCTGGTCTATCAGGGTCGGATCAGCCTGTCGGCGACCGGTTTTTACAAGACACCCAAGATCGAATGGGACCGGATCGCCGGACGAGGCCGTCCGTTCTTCTACTTCGCCTACGGAGCGTCGGTCACCGAAGTGGCCGTCGACACTCTGACTGGTGAGAACCGCATTCTGCGTACCGATATCCTGCATGATGCCGGTGCTTCCTTGAACCCGGCGTTGGATATCGGGCAGGTCGAAGGAGGTTATGTGCAAGGCGCGGGCTGGCTAACGACCGAGGAACTGGTCTGGGACGGCACGGGCAACCTGCGCACACACGCACCCTCGACCTACAAGATTCCCGCCTGCTCAGATCGACCCGACGTATTCAACGTCGCACTCTGGGATGCCGAAAACCGTGAGGACACGATCTATCGTTCGAAAGCGGTGGGCGAACCTCCGTTCATGCTGGGTATTTCAGCATGGCTGGCCTTGTCGAATGCGGTCGCGGCCTGTGGAGAGGTCTACCCCGCTCTTGATGCACCAGCCACGGCTGAAGAAGTTTGGCGCGGCGTCCAAAAGATGAAGGGAGGCATCTGATGGGATTTGACTTGGAGGCTTTGAGGGAGGCGGTCAAAACCCACGGAACAGTGGTCCGGGTGGTCATCGCCGGCATCAAAGGGTCGTCTCCACGTGAAGTGGGGGCCGCGATGCTAGTCTGGAAGGACGGGCAAAGTGGCACCATCGGTGGAGGCACGTTGGAGTATCAGGCAGCCGAAGCTGCGCGATCCCAAACCACCGCCACCCGACTAACGCATCACGCTCTTGGCCCCGACATGGGGCAATGCTGCGGTGGTGCAGTTTCATTGCTGAGTGAAGTATTTGATCATGAAACGCTGAATGCACTGGACGATACCGTCATCGCGCGTTCGGCCTCGGGCGGAGAGATGCCGCTATCGGTCAAACGTCTGCTGGCGGCAGCGCGAGGACAGGGTGTCGCACCCAAGCCCCAACTGATCGAAGGTTGGATGGTCGAACCCGTTCACAAACCGACGCGTAATCTGTGGATCTGGGGCGCAGGCCATGTAGGCCGAGCGCTGGTGGAAGTTTTGTCCCCCCTACCCGATCTGGCAATCACCTGGGTCGATACCGGACCCAAGCGGTTTCCCGATGTGGTTCCAACCGGTGTAACCCCGGTTCCGACCGCAAAACCCGCCGAGCTGGTTCGCCACGCGCCAACCGATGCCGAGCATCTGGTGCTGACCTATTCGCACAATCTGGATCTGGAACTGTGCAACCGGCTGCTTTCGCACAATTTCCTCTTTGCGGGGCTTATCGGCTCGGCTACGAAATGGGCGCGATTCCGGTCGCGGCTTGCGGCCCTTGGACATCCGCCCGAGCGGATCAGCCGGATCACCTGTCCGATCGGCGATCCGGGCTTGGGCAAACACCCGCAGATGATCGCCGTTGGGGTGGCAGCGCAACTGTTACGCCCCGCCCGACAGAACGAATTGAAGAAGGACCTGAGCGCGTGACCACTCCACTTCTGAGCTTGCAAGGGCTGACCAAAGCCTATCCCGGCGTCGTGGCCAATGATCAGGTGTCCTTTGACATCGGTGAAGGCGAAGTTCACGCACTGTTGGGCGAGAACGGCGCAGGCAAATCCACGCTTGTCAAAATGATCTACGGGCTGGTGAAGCCCGACAGCGGCACGATGCTGCTGCGAGGGCAGCCCTATGCACCGCCTGAACCGCGCGCCGCACGTGCGGACGGGATCGCGATGGTGTTCCAGCATTTTTCGCTGTTCGATGCATTGAACGTCGCCGAGAATATCGCTCTGGGGATGGAGAACCCACCCCCGATGGGAGATCTGGCGTCGCGTATTCGCGAAGTATCCGAAACCTACGGCTTGCCCTTGGATCCTTTCCGTACGGTGGGTGATCTGTCTGCGGGTGAGCGTCAGCGGGTCGAAATCATCCGCTGCTTACTGCAGGACCCAAAGTTGCTGATCATGGACGAGCCGACCTCGGTTCTGACGCCGCAAGAGGTTGAAATCCTTTTCAAAACGCTGAACAAATTGCGCTCGGAAGGGACATCGATCCTGTATATCTCGCACAAGCTGGAAGAGATTCGAACGCTATGCGACCACGCCACGATTCTGCGGCTGGGTAAGAATGTGGGCGAATGTGTACCAGCTGAAACCTCAGCGCGCGATATGGCTGAGATGATGGTGGGCTCGACCCTGCAGACACCTGAACGTTCCGGCCGGGAGTTCGGTGACGTTGCGCTGGATGTCAGCGGATTGTCAGTGCCGTCGCCGTCGGAATTCGGAACCGCGCTTCGCAACGTCCACATGACCGTCCGCAAGGGCGAGGTTCTGGGGATCGGGGGTGTCGCGGGGAACGGTCAGGATGAATTGCTGGGTGTGCTTTCTGGCGAAATTCCGACCACCGCAGATGCGATCAAATTCAGCGGTCAACCCATCGGCAAACTCGGCCCGACCGCGCGGCGTAAGCTGGGCGTGTTGACCGCGCCCGAAGAACGGCTGGGCCACGCGGCTGCCCCTGATATGAGCCTGACCGAAAACGCTCTGCTGACTGGGTCGGTCCGCGAGGGGCTAGAGAATAACGGCTTTCTGAAGTGGTCCGAGACCAAGAGCTTTGCCGAAAAGATCATTAGCGCCTTTGACGTGCGTACGCCGGGTCCTGAAAATGCCGCCCGGTCGCTGTCGGGCGGGAACCTGCAGAAGTTCGTGATTGGTCGCGAAGTGCTGCAAAACCCGGATGTTCTGGTCGTGAACCAGCCGACTTGGGGCGTGGATGCAGCGGCGGCGGCCTCGATCCGGCAGGCCATTCTGGATCTGGCGGCCAAGGGAACTGCGGTCATCTGTATCTCGCAAGACCTCGATGAACTGATGGAAATCTCAGACAGCTTTGCCGCCTTGAACGAAGGACGACTAAGCGCCCCGCGTGAAACTACGGGTCTGACGGTCGATGAGATCGGCCTGATGATGGGCGGCGCGCATGGCATGGAGGTGGCCCATGTCTAAACAGTTAAAAGAAAAGAGAAACGCGGGGGTATGAGCAAATGATTGTGTTGGAGAAACGGCCTCAGCCGTCCAAGGCGTGGTCTTATGCCACCCCTCTGGTCGCGGTCCTGGCGACGATGGTTTTTGGTGGCATCCTGTTCGCCATTCTGGGCAAAAACCCGGTCGAGGCTATTGGAACCATTTTCTGGGAACCCCTGTTTGGCGAGTTCGCCTTCTATTATCGGCCGCAATTGCTGGTTAAAGGGGCGCCGCTGGTTTTGATCGCCATCGGCCTGTCTTTGGGCTTCCGCGCCGGTATCTGGAATATCGGGGCCGAGGGTCAGTACATTATGGGGGCCATTTTCGGTGCGGGCGCTGGTCTGGCATTCTATCCGCTGGATGCATTCTACATCTTTCCGATCATGGTGATTGCAGGCGCGTTTGGCGGCTGGCTATGGGCAATGATCCCAGCCTTCCTGAAAGTGCGCTTCGGTACCAATGAAATCCTTGTGTCGTTGATGTTAGTCTATGTGGCCGAACAGATGCTGGCCTCGGTCTCGCTAGGCCTGCTGAAGAATCCCGAA
The DNA here is from genome assembly GCF_056537625.1 of Ruegeria sp. C6. Taxonomy (NCBI): domain Bacteria; kingdom Pseudomonadati; phylum Pseudomonadota; class Alphaproteobacteria; order Rhodobacterales; family Roseobacteraceae; genus Ruegeria; species Ruegeria sp. C6. The sequence goes on from NZ_JBQFRW010000003.1 coordinate 391,981, forward strand.
GGGTTCGGCTTTCCGGGTTCGCGCAATCTGCAATCCTACGACAGCGCGTATAATGCCGAGCTGATTGCGGGTTCAGGCATGCACTGGGGCGTAGTCACTGCCCTGATCGCTGTTATCTTTGCATATGTCTTGCTGAACCGGCACATGCTGGGCTTCCACATCCGCCTGACAGGTGAGGCCCCGCGTGCGGCGAAGTTCGCCGGTGTAAACCCTGCCCGCCTGATCCTGTTCTGTTTGGGTCTGGCCGGCGCGCTGGCCGGTCTTGCGGGGATGTTCGAAGTCTCGGGCCCTGCTGGCGTGGTCAGCATCGATTTCAACGTCGGTTACGGCTTTACCGCGATCATTGTGGCTTTCCTTGGCCGTTTGCATCCAGTGGGCATCCTGCTGGCCGGAGGCCTGATGGCGTTGACTTATATTGGCGGTGAAATCGCCCAATCTCAGCTGGGTCTGCCCGCCGCAGCCATTCAGGTATTCCAAGGGATGCTTCTGTTCTTCCTGCTGGCATTCGATCTTCTGACAAACTACCGCATCCGTGCGGCCCGTAGCGAGGTAGCGTGATATGGACCTTGGTGAAATTAACCCCGTCCTTCTGGTCGCCTCGCTAATGGTGGCCGCAACCCCACTTTTGTTGGCCGCAATCGGAGAATTGGTGGTCGAAAAAGCAGGCGTCCTGAACCTCGGTGTCGAGGGCATGATGATCGTGGGCGCAATCAGCGGCTTCGCAATCTCAGTCGAGACCGGTTCGCCCTGGCTGGGCTTTATTGCGGCAGCAATCGGTGGCGCGGTGCTATCGCTGTTGTTTGTGCTGCTGACGCAGGTGGCGCTGGCCAATCAAGTTGCCAGTGGCCTGGCCCTAACATTGTTCGGCCTCGGGTTCAGCGCGCTGATGGGGCAGAGCTACGTAGGAATCAAGCCGCCCAGCATGGGTGAAATCCATATCCCGGTGATCAGCGATATCCCTGTTATTGGACCAATCCTGTTTCAGCACGACCCGATCCTCTACGTCGGAATTGCCCTGACGGCCGCCGTCTGGGCCACGCTGAAATACACACGCATCGGCCTGATATTGCGCGCCGTTGGCGAAAACCACGATGCGGCGCATGCGCTGGGCTACAAAGTCATCAAGATTCGCATCATGGCGATCCTGTTTGGTGGTGCTTGCGCTGGCTTGGGCGGCGCCTACATCAGCCTGATCCGCGTGCCGCAGTGGACCGAGGGCATGACTGCCGGTGTCGGCTGGATTGCCTTGGCGCTGGTGGTTTTTGCCAGCTGGAAACCATGGCGTGTCTTGCTGGGCGCCTATTTGTTCGGCGGCATCACTGTGTTGCAGCTTAATTTGCAGGCAGCGGGCGTTGCCATTCCTGTCGAGTATCTGGCAATGTCGCCCTACATCATCACGATCCTTGTGCTTGTGATCCTTTCGGCCGACAAGAGCAGCGCACCTGCCGCATTGGGCCGGACCTTCCATGCCTCGCACTAGGCGAGGCCAACTGAACCAACTTGGGGAGTAACACATGAAATTCACTACACTTTTGGCAAGCGCCGCAATGGCGCTGGGTCTGGCCTCGGGGGCCATGGCCCAAGACAAGACCAAAGTCGGCTTCGTCTATGTCGGCCCAGTGGGCGATGGCGGCTGGACCTATGAGCACAACAAGGGCCGTCTGGCCGTGGAAGAGCACTTTGGCGACAAGGTTGAAACCGTGTTCGTCGAGTCGGTGCCTGAGGGCCCAGATGCAGAACGCGTGATGACCCAGATGGCACTGGAAGGCGCGGACCTGATCTTCACCACCTCGTTCGGCTACATGGATCCGACCATCAATGTCGCGAAGAAATTCCCGGATGTGAAATTCGAGCACGCAACCGGCTACAAGACCGCCGACAACGTCTCGGTCTACTCGGCCCGTTTTTATGAAGGTCGCGCAGTCCAAGGCCACATCGCCGGTAAAATGACGGAATCGAATATCATCGGCTACATCGGGTCCTACCCGATCCCTGAAGTGATCCGTGGTATCAACTCAGCCTATATCCACGCCAAGAAGGTGAATCCGGATGTCGAGTTCAAGATCGTCTGGGCCTACACTTGGTTCGATCCTGCGAAAGAAGCTGACGCCGCCACAGTTCTGATCGAACAGGGCGCGGACGTGATCCTGCAGCACACTGACTCGACTGCACCGCAGGCAGCCGCGCAAGAGGCAGGAAACGTTGTCACCTTTGGCCAGGCCTCCGACATGAGCGAATACGCACCCTTCCCGCGTGTGTCTTCAATCATCGACGATTGGGCTCCCTACTACATCGCGCGGACCCAAGCTGTGATGGACGGAACATGGGAAAGTGCCAACACGTGGGATGGCATCCGGGAAGGCATGGTAGCAATTGGTGAGATTTCGGACGCCGTTCCGGCTGATGTTAAAGAAGAAGCACTGGCGCTGAAAGCCGCGATGGCAGCCGGTGAATACCACCCCTTTACTGGCCCGCTGAAAAAGCAGGACGGCAGTGACTGGCTGGCCGAAGGCGAGACCGCCGATGACGGTACGCTGGCGGGCATGAATTTCTACGTTGAGGGGCTGGAAGGCGAAATTCCGCAGTAGAATCTGATCCGGAAACTAACAACAAGGCCCGCATGTTTTTGCGGGCCTTTTTAGTCGCCCTGAGCCCAATCTGGACATTGACGAGTGGCTATGCGCATCGTGAAACATGTCGCTCACGGAAGACCTGAACCAAATTTTAGAAACTGCCCTGCCGACCGATCCCAGTTTTCGACAGATCGAAAAGGCCGTGATTGACGACTGTATTGGTGAAACCCGGCAATATGCTTCAGAGGGCTCTGTCGAAGCCTTCCTGTTGTCAGCGATGCGTTTATTTGCACTTCCCGGCAATGGGCACACACGGCTGATCCCGAATGATGCGATCTCGGTGCTACCGCTGAGATTCGTGAGCGTTGGACGTTCCGTTCAATTCATCGACGCGGCGCCAGAGATAGCCGCACCGCGAGGAGAGTTGATAGCGGTCAACGGCTCAGCTTTGAGCCAGATTGAAGCCACTGCAGAGAAATTTCTGGCGGGAACGTACCAAAGGAAACGGGTCATCGGCCCGATTCTACTGGCTTGGCCGTACGCTTTGGCACGTTTGGGTTTTTCGTCAAACGGCGGCATGACCGAGTACCGTGTGCAGGACGAAAGTGGGCGGATAGCCAATCTGAAAGTGGCCAATGAACATACAGTTCCTGGATCGATGCTCTACCCGAGAAACGAGCACGGCAAGGCTGATCCAGCCTGGGAACCCGAGATATTTGTTGAGATAAAGGACTGGCAAGAGCTAGGGCTATCAATAGCGTTACCAAGCTTCTTTGATCCGAACGAAAATGCGCTGCCTAAAGCCATCTCAGCCGCGGTGGAATGTGTGCGCGCATCCTCGAACAAAACACTACTAATTGATGTTCGCGGAAACACTGGTGGCGACTTTCTTCTAACGATGCCCTTGATCGACGCGATCTCAGAAAGTGCAAACAAGCAGGTTGTTATGCTTGTCGATAAATTCACGTTTTCCGCTGCGATAGTGTTTGTAGCCATCCTCAAACATCGATTGGGAAACAGGCTCAAACTTATTGGTGAGGAAATGGGAGATAGGCTGACGTTCTTTGCCGAGGGCGGATTGCTCGAATTGTCGACCAGCGGAGCGGTCGTTCGTTACTCATCAGCCTTTCACGACTGGAAGAATGGAACCATTGACGATACCACGCCGCCCGAAATCGCAAGAAAAATCGTACCTGCGGGATCACTGAACTTGGATTTGGAATGGATCGAAAGACCTGCAGTTGAAGATGCACCAACCGAACTCCATCAACGAGTTCTCAAAAGCATGAGCAAATCGCTAGACAGCCGCTAAGTCTGCATAGCTGCATTCCAAGAAAGCAAATGCTGCACGCGCGGCGAAGGTCTACTTGGTGGCCAGTCTTATTGGCGACCCAACACCATCGGCCCGTGGGCAATATTAACCACGAGCGTTTCGATACCCAGCTGTCGTCGGGTCAGGACTTCAAGCGATTGAATCGCCGCAATGGTTAGGTTCTAGGGCGTGAAATTAGTGTCCGCCCAGCACCAGAGTGTTCACTGGCATCAGGATCAGTCGCAGGCGCAGGCCTGCCGCATGAACGACGCCAATCGTGTCTACCACATGCAGGAACGATTTTTCCCAGAAGCCGAGGCTCTCATCCTCCAGCTTTGCGTGATTGTCCGTATAGATATTCGCCAGACAGTTGCTGCCCGGAGGCACATCATCGGCCATGCTTTTGTAGAGCGGTTCAAGGTAGACAAGGATCGAACCCGGATTGGTGTTGCTCTGCACGTCCCGCAACTCATCAGATGGCCTGATCTGCCCCGATGGGATCACATCCTGCACCTCGACGACAACCACCGGGATAACGGTAAAGGGCTTGGTCATGCAGCCTAATTCGCCAATCATACCCGGTTTGACCACCTGGGCCGAAAGCTGACTGAACGCCGCCTGGAATCTGTCATGTCCGGAGGAGGATGGCACCAGAATACCCGCCGGGCGCAGCAAAGGGCTGACATAGTCGCCGACCTGAAGCCCGAATTGTTCAACCCTGCCCGTCACTCCAGCATTTACCACAGTCTTGTCCAACTCGGTCAATGCCGCATCCAGCTGCGCATTGGCACTGGCAAGTTGGGCCGGGATCAGCTCTTCGATCTGTTGTACAACCGCTGCGCGTTTTGAGACGGCTGCTTTGACCTGCGCTTCACGCTCGGCAACCAGATTTTCCAACCGATCAATCTCGGCCAAGCGCACCGCGCTGGATCCCTCGTCACGTAGGGTGGTATTGCGTTCCAGATCCTCGAGCGATTGATCCAGAGCTGCGCGCGCGCCTGCAATCCCGGCCTCAGCCTCGGCCAGATCGGTTTCCGCCACCTTCAACGAGGCTTGAACCTGAGCAATCTGGGCATGCGCCGCTTCGACCTGTGCGGTTTGCGTGAAGTCTTCGATCCGGAAAATCGGCTGTCCAGCTGTCACCTGTTCATTGTTGCGCACGTAGACTTCGGAAACGCGCCCCCCTAGCTGCGGAAGGATCGTTACCGTCCGGAAATAGGAAGCCGCTGTTTTGCTGGACGGGTGAAAATAGAACAGCGTTGTGATAACGGTTAGCGCCAAAATAGCGCAAGTCGTCAGCCCCCAGCGCAACTCGTACCACATGGTGAACAGCGTGATCTCGTGTCCGATCCGTTTGCCCTGCACAAAGCGGCGAAACAGATAGTCAGGAAGCACGGTAATCAGGGCGCACAGCATCGTCTCGATCATTGTTCAGTGCCCCTGTGCTGCCGGTTCGGAGGGTTTGGATTGTTCGGGCTCAGTTTCCGGCTCAGGAGGGGGTGAAGCGTGTTCTTTGTCCTGCCCAGGCGCCAAAGATCGGATGGCATCGGCAATCGAGCGCAGCGGTGCCGCGAAATCAGGGAACTGGAACCCAGCCACAAGGATGGCGGCAACCCAGAAAAGGCCGTTATGCGTAAACAAAGCCAAAAGCGCCAGAATCCCAACCAATTGGAATTGCGGGTGATTGGTTTCATGCGCCATTTTTTCCGGGATCGAATGCAACGTGAAGTAGGCAACCCCGATCAGCACGACCATCCCGACGGTAAAAAACAACATGAAAGTGAAGAGGAAGTCGCTACCATCTGCCTGTGTCACATATGACGGAATGTGCCCCGTTGCCATCGGGTGAATATCTGCCGCGTTCACGTCCGCCTCCGAATCTTATGTTGTTTGCACTAAAAGCAGGCTGGCCGCCTACGATCAAGTTTCCATTGCGGTGGGCTTGTGTCTTTTCGTTTGGCAGTACGCGTGCCATGGTCCGCCAATGTCGCCAGTCAACCTACCACCGGCTCGATCACTTGGCGGCCGGAAACGGAACAAAACGCATGATTGATTTTCTCATAATCGGTGGCGGTGTCGCCGGGCTAAGCGCAGGTGCGCGCCTGTCAGAGCACGGCACAGTTACGGTGTTAGAGGCCGAGGACGGATTGGGATATCATACTTCGGGTCGTTCAGCCGCCCTGTTCGAAAAGGGTTACGGTCCAAACTCGGTCAAGGCATTGAACGAGGCAAGTGCTGCGTTTTTTGAAACAAATGCGTACCTAACACCACGCGGCCTGATGCTGATTGGCGGAAGGGATCAACAGGCGCTGTTTCAAAAAGACGCCCAAGATCTTGGTGTGCAAGAGATTTCGCCGGAAGATGCCATCGGACACATTCCTGTCCTGAATGCTGAAACTGTCGGTTATGCAGCCATAAGTAATAGCGCATATGATATCGATACAGATCGCGTCCTGCAGGACTTTGCGCGAACCGTCCGCAAGAATGGCGGTTCAGTCCTGACCCGTCAGAGGGTCAGCAGCATCCGCAAATCGGTTCATTGGACCGTCGAATCCTCAGAATCCTTTGAGGCACGCAATCTGGTAAACGCCGCCGGAGCCTGGGTCGATGAGGTGGCGCAGATGGCAGGAATCTCCCCCATCGGGATCACACCTTACCGTCGATCGATTGCGCGCATCCCCGCACCGGGCGGACATGACCTGCGAAACTGGCCAATGATGCTGGGCGCAGGCGAGAGCTGGTACGCCAAACCTGATGCGGGCAAGCTACTGGTCTCGCCTTGCGAGGCGGACCCAACCACACCCCATGACGCTTACGCCGATGACATGGTTCTCGCAGAAGGACTGGCACGATACGAAGCGATGGTTACCGAAACTGTAACTCGGGTAGAAACCAATTGGGCGGGGTTACGCAGTTTTGTTGCCGATGGCACGCTGGTGCTCGGACCTGATCCAACCGATCCATCGTTTATCTGGTCGGCAGCACAGGGAGGGTATGGGTTTCAGACCGCCCCTGCTGCCTCGCAACTTGTGGCGGATCTTGTGACTGGCGCGTCGCCGCGCCTTAACGCGGCGATTGTGAAAGCGCTGACACCCGGTAGGCTGTAACGATGTCAAAACGCAAACTGCCCCCAAATGCCAGCGTCGCCACCGAGGGCGACGGCAGCAAACTCGTCGCCCCAGCCGCCAGCCGAAACACGGTTGTGCTGTGCGATCTTCTGGCACGGGTCGCCCCGTCATCAGGACAGGCCCTGGAACTGGCCAGTGGAACCGGACAACACATTTCGGCCTTTGCCCAGCGGATGCCCGGGTTGCATTGGCAACCCAGCGAAGTCACCTCTGAACGGCGCGCCAGCATCGATGCGTACACCAAGGGTTTACCAAATACCGCCGCAGCCGTTCATCTGGATGCAACTGCGGAGGGTTGGCACAAAACAATGGCGCAGCAAGATTTGGTTTTACTGGTCAACCTCTTGCACCTGATCAGTTTGCCCGAGGCTGAAACCCTCGTTGCCGAAGCAGCGTGCGCTCTGAAAACGGATGGGCGTTTGGTGCTTTATGGCCCTTTCAAACGTGACGGACACCTGACAAGCGATGGCGACCAGCGATTTCACGACGCACTGGTCCAACAAGACCCTGAGATCGGGTACAAAGACGACACACATATATTGTCTATGTTAAAGGACAACGCCCTCGAACTGGTCGAAATCGTAAAGATGCCTGCGAACAACTTGGCATTTGTCGCCCAAAAAACTGGAATCTGATCAGGATCAAAGTCTGCTTTGCTCTTCATCATTCATATGCAGATTATCATATGTATCAAGAAGGACGTGATAATGAGCTGGCAGGATTCACTGAACGAAACGCGCAAAAGCTTGCGTAACCTTAACGGAGCCATTCCTGATACGGCGCGTGCCTTCGGGGCGCTGGGAAAATCTGTCAAGGAAGGCGGGACGCTGGACTACAAAACCAAAGAGTTCATCGCGTTAGGCATGTCAATCGCAGTACGGTGTGAGCCTTGCATTACCCTGCATTCCGAGGCGTTGGCCAAGGCGGGAGCCACCCGCGATGAGGTTTCGGACGTTCTGGCAATGGCCATCCAGATGGGCGGTGGGCCGTCCATGATGTACGCCGCCAAGGCACTAGACTGCTTTGATGAATTGAGCGCATGAAAAAAGCCCACCGAGAGCGGGCTTTTAGTAGGCGGTGCTACGTGAGTACCGCCTTATTTCTTGGAAGCGTCAGCCGTCTTTGCGGATTGTTTCGTTCTTCGGATCGTAGGGGCTGTCACAAGTCACGACCGCATCCCACAGCTTGTCCTGCATTTTGACCTGCAGCTTGGTGCCTTCGACCGCCAGCTCAGGCTTCACATACCCCATGCCGATGGATTTCTCGAACGCCACCGAGTACCCGCCCGAGGTCAAACGACCCACGCGCTCACCTTCCGGCGTGTACAGCGCCTCGCGGCCCCAGGGGTCGGCATCGTCCGGTCCGTCGATCAGCAGAGTGCAGCACTTCACGCGCACGCCGGTCTCTTCCAGCTTGGCTTTGCCGTAAAAGTCTTTCGACAGATCAACAAAGCGCGGCAGGTCAGCTTCCAGCGGGGTCGCGTCGCGGCCCAGTTCGGTGCCGAAGGCGCGATAGGATTTCTCCTGGCGCAGCCAGTTTTGGGCGCGGGCACCAACCAGTTTCATGCCGTGCTTTTCACCGGCCTTCTCCAGCAGGTCGAACAGATAGTTCTGCATCTCGATCGGGTGGTGCAGTTCCCAGCCCAGCTCACCCGTATAGGCCACGCGGATCGCATTGACCGGGCACATGCCCAGTTCGATCTGACGGGCGGACAGCCACGGGAAACGCTTGTTGGACAGCGCGGTTTCCGGGTCGGCGTCCTTGATGACCTCTTTCAGAACGTCACGCGACTTGGGTCCGGCGATCGCGAAGACGCCCCACTGGGTGGTCACGTCCTGGATTTCGATGTAGCCGAACTCCTCCATCTTGACCTCGGCCGCCTTGCAAAGGTAGTCGGCGTCGTACTCGGTCCAAGCACCGGCAGAGACGATGTAGTAATTGTTCTCGCCATTGCGGACGATGGTGTATTCAGTGCGGGTGGTGCCGTGCGAGGTCAATGCGTAGGTCAGATTGATGCGACCGACCTTGGGCAGCTTGTTGCAGGTGAACCAATCCAGGAACTGGGTTGCACCGGGGCCTTTGACGACATGCTTGGTGAAGGCCGATGCGTCGATGAGGCCAACGCCCTCGCGGATCGCTTTGGCTTCTTCGACAGCGTACTGCCACCAGCCACCGCGGCGGAACGAACGGCTTTCTTTGTCGAAGTTGTCCGACGCATCCAGCGGGCCGAAATAGTTCGGACGTTCCCAGCCGTTGACCCAGCCGAACTGAGCACCGCGGGCCTTCTGACGGTCGTAGGCAGGAACGGTCCGCAGCGGACGGCAGGCCTCACGCTCTTCGTCGGGATGGTGCAGGATGTAGACGTGCTCATAGCACTCTTCGTTCTTGCGCGCCGCGAACTCGGTGGTCATCCAGCTGCTGCTGTAGCGTTTGGGGTCCAGCGAGGCCATGTCGATCTCGGCTTCGCCATCGACCATCATCTGTGCCAGATAGTAGCCGGTGCCGCCTGCAGCGGTGATCCCGAAGCTGAAGCCCTCGGCCAGCCACATGTTACGCAGGCCCGGAGCCGGACCAACCAGCGGGTTGCCGTCCGGGGTATAGCAGATCGGGCCGTTGAAATCGTCCTTCAGACCGGATTCAGCGCATGACGGCACGCGTTCGGCCATCGCCATGTACTGATCAGCAATCCGGTCCAGATCCAGCGGGAACAAGTCAGCGCGGAAGCTGTCCGGCACGCCGTGTTCGAACTGCGCAGGAGCGCCATGTTCGTAGATACCCAGAATCCAGCCGCCGCGTTCCTCACGCGCATAGGATTCGTTGTCGGCATCTCGCACAACCGGATGCTCGGGGTTGCCCGCTTCGCGCCATTTGACCAACTCAGGGTCTTTGTCCATGACGATGAAGGTGTGTTCAACCGGGATCGCGGGCATCTTGATACCCAGCATTTTGGCGGTGCGCTGTGCGTGGTTGCCCGATGCAGTCACGACATGTTCGGCGGTGATAACCACCTGTTCGTCTGACGGAACGAGGTTACCGCCCTTCTCGACCATCTTGGTGCAGGTGACTTCCCAGTGGGTGCCGTTCCAGTGGAACGCATCGGCCTGCATCTTGCGCACGATGTCGACACCACGTTGACGAGCCCCCTTGGCCATCGCCTGAGTGACGTCGGCGGGGTTAATATAGCCATCCTCGGTGTGGTAGATCGCGCCTTTCAAGTCGGAAGTTTCGATCAGAGGCCAACGTTCCTTGATTTGCTCGGGCGTCAGCCACTCATATGCAACATCACAAGTTTCCGCTGTGGATGCATAGAGCATGTATTCATCCATACGCTCTTGTGTCTGTGCCATACGCAGGTTTCCGACTACGGCGAAGCCTGCATTCAAGCCGGTTTCTTCCTCTAGTGTCTTGTAGAAATCGACTGAGTACTTGTGGATGTGGGTCGTGGCATACGACATGTTAAACAACGGCAACAGGCCCGCTGCGTGCCAGGTGGAACCGGATGTCAGTTCGTCCCGCTCGATCAGCATCACATCATCCCAGCCCGCTTTGGCCAGATGATAGGCAATCGAGGTCCCGACGGCGCCGCCGCCAACGACCAGTGCTTTGACTTGGGTTTTCATAGCCGGGTGTCTCCCCTTGAATTCAGTTGACACCATATGGCGCATTTGAGGGGCTCGACGCGACATTCATCCGACCAGTGATAATAGAAAAACGACCCGCTAATGCCGCGAGTCGTCGTTTGCAACAATTTGGCAGATCAGTTCTTACCGAACGAACAACGCTTGGTATTCCCGCTCATCGCGCAAGAGGAACCTTCGTTACCTTTTCGCACACGGACTTCGGATGGCATTGATTTGGTTGCCGCAGCAACTTCACTACCTCCGCTCAATGCTCCGAGTCCGGGAAGCTTTTGAATTAGACCCTTGAGGAAACCACCACCAGATTTCGCCGGACCAGAATCGACGTGACGCTGATCCGAGAGCAAAATCATCTCAAGCGCCTTTCCATATGCCATCTGCAGATTGTCCTGATTCTCAAAAACCTTGCCGCCTGTGATGTCCGCCAATCCTTCGGCATTGAACTCTGTCGCCGTCAACGTGTTCAGCATCATCGCACCCATATCCATGTTTTCGATTTTCTGCTGCGTTACCTTGTCTTGCATGACCAGCATCTTGTCATAGAGATGCAACATTTTATCCGCCTTCTCGGGCTGCTCTTCGACCGGTATGACTATGCCCTCCCCCGTCGCGACCGAGGGGAATTCCAGCAGATCGTTCAGACTGGCCAGATCAACCGTTTCCAGAAACTGAATAATCGTCGCGTCATTAGTATTGGAGTGCAACCGCAGGACAATTTCTTCATCAAATCCGATGCGACCTTTGATCTTGCGGATATCGCTTTCTTCGTTCCTGCCAGAGATATCACCGGTCACCTCTGCAAAGGCCACGCCATCAATAACCGCGAACCCGCTGGACTGCTCCATCGCGTTCATGAAATCGGCCTGTCGTCCCAGCGCCAACCCAATAAGCGTGTTGCGCGCTTTCTTGGGCTTCAAAGTGATATCGAACCAGACAATGTCGCCATCTTTTTCATACACATAACCTGACTGAGCCAGTTTGCGTATCAAACTGTCCCGCCCTTCATTCGTTAGACGCTGCAATTCCACCTGGCTGGAAATCGAGCTGACCAAGGGCGAAAGCTCGAACCAGGACAACACCGTCTGAACAGCTTTGCTCTCGCTATCCGCCAGATCAAACCGGGCCCAACCCTCTGGCGGCGATGGCAGATAGGGCTTTGCACCCGCATCCCATCGCTTCTTACGGTCACGCTCGGCCTGCTTGGCAACCTGTTCTGCCTTAAACACACCGAAACGGTCATTGATCGTCTCAAGATATCCACTGAACGATAGTGATCCATCGTGCTTTTTGTCTTGCTGGTAATAATCGAGACCCGCGATAAAAATCGCCGCAATCAGCAAAAAACCAATGAAACGCAGCGCGCCCATAAAAAACCTCAGAATCAGATACTCTTCTGTGAAGAATCTGTCCCACAACATTGAGGCGCAGGTGTGTCTGATGCTTGGAAAATTCCGTCATTTGGCAATCGATCTGATGGCTACAGAATCTTTCCCGGATTCATGATGTTATCGGGATCCAGCGCTGCTTTGATCGCCGCCATATAATTTGTCGCCGCGCCTAGTTCTTTCACCAGATAGGGGCGCTTACCCTGCCCGATTCCGTGTTCTCCGGTACAGGTGCCCTCCATCGCAATTGCAAGATCATTTAGCCAACCGACGAATTCCTCTGCACTTGCGACCTCTTTTGCGTCATCCATGTCGATTAACAGAAGTGTATGGAAGTTACCGTCACCAACATGACCCACGATTGGGGCCAGCAAACCCAATTCAGCGGCCTTATCCTGTGCGGAGGTCACACATTCGGCCAAACGCGAGATCGGAACACATACATCCGTAGAAATGCCCCGCGCGCCTGGGCGCAGTTGTAGGCTGGCCCAATACATATCGTGCCGGGCCTGCCACAGCTTGTTGCGCTCTTCGGTTGTCGTAGTGGTGGTGATATCGCTGCCACCAAATTCTTCCGCGATTTGGCCAAAGGTCTCTGCCTGTTCCGCTGCACCGCTGTCCGAACCGTGAAATTCCAGCAGCAGCAGTGGCGTTTCTGGCAAATCCAGTCCCGAATAAGCGTTTGCCGCTTTGACCGACATCTGATCCAGCAATTCGATCCGCGCAACCGGGATACCATACTGAATAGTCATCATCACAGCCTGACAGGCTGCATCCACCGATGGAAACGAACAGCGAGCTGAACTGATGGCCTCGGGGATACCCTGCAATCGCAATGTGATTTCGGTGATTATTCCCAGTGTGCCTTCGGCACCGATTAGCAAGCGGGTCAGATCAAAACCCGCCGAAGATTTTCGCGCACGATGCCCCGTGCGGATCACTTGCCCGTCCGGCATCACGGCCTCAAGGCTAAGCACATTATCTTTCATTGTCCCATAACGCACAGCATTGGTGCCAGACGCGCGTGTCGCGGCCATTCCACCCAGCGACGCATTCGCGCCCGGATCAATCGGGAAGAACAACCCCTGATCCCGCAGATGGGTGTTCAATTCGGCTCGGGTGACACCCGGTTGGACAACGCAATCTAGATCACCGACATTGACCGCCAATATCTTGTTCATCTGACTCAGATCGACGGATATGCCACCAGCAGGAGCGTTCACATGACCTTCGAGCGAGGTGCCTGTTCCGAATGGGATGACTGGCACCTTGTGCTCGGCACAGGTCCTGACGATATCGGCCACTTCTTCGGTTGAATGCGGGAAAACCACCGCATCCGGTCTCTGGTTTTCAATCCACGTTGTTGTGTGCCCGTGCTGCTCGCAGATCGCAGCACCAGATTGCAGCCGGTCTGAGAACCTCTGCTTCAAAATTCCCAGCGCCGTGTCGATCCCGGCCTCGTTTCGCGGCAAAGCAGTTGCCTGCACCATTGCGTTCCCCTTTTCTCAGGCCACCGCCTAAAGCATTGCAGGCACAACCTGATCTGGCGGGCGATGACCGTCTTCGAAGGTCTTGATGTTGATAATGACTTTCTCACCCATCTCGATCCGACCCTCAAGCGTCGCCGAGCCCATATGGGGCAGCAGCACCACATTCGGCAATTGCCGGAGGCGTGGGTTCACATCCGTGCCCTGTTCATAAACATCCAGACCAGCGCCCGCGATCTCACCGGCGCGGATCATGCGTGTCAGGGCGTTCTCATCAACGACTTCACCGCGTGATGTATTCACGATCACCGCCGTGGGTTTCATCAATTTCAAACGCCGCGCATTCATCAAATGAAAGGTCGAAGGGGTCGACGGGCAGTTGATCGAAATGACGTCCATCCGCGCCACCATCTGATCAAGACTATCCCAGTAGGTCGCCTCCAGTTCCTGTTCAATCTCGGGGCGCAACCGGCGGCGGTTGTGATAGTGGACCTGCATTCCAAACGCGCTGGCACGTCGCGCAACAGCCTGCCCTATCCGGCCCATCCCAAGAACACCCAAGCGGCGACCACCGACCCGGCCACCCAGCAAGGCCGTCGGGGCCCAACCGGCCCAATCGCCCTTTTGCATCACACCTAACCCCTCGGGGATACGTCGTGTAACCGCCAGGATCAGAGCCATAGTCATATCTGCAGTATCGTCAGTCAGTACTCCTGGTGTGTTCGAGACAAGGATCCCGCGCTGCCTCGCCGTCGCCACATCAATATTGTCGACACCGGCACCATAATTGGCGATCAGTCGCAATTTCTCACCAGCCTGCCCCAGGATACCGCCATCAATTGTATCGGTTATCGTCGGAACCAGCACATCTGCTGTGTTCACTGCCGCCACCAGCTCTTCGCGAGTCATGGGATCGTCGGTGTCACGCAGTTTTACATCGAAAAGCTCGCTTAGCCGTGTTTCCACCGCTTCGGGCAACCGTCGCGTAACGACAACACTCAGACGTTCTCTTGGCACCTTGACCCTCCTACCGCTTTGCAAACTGCCGCGCGCCATGGCATCGTGGCGCAGGATTACACGGGGCACAAGAACCCCTTGGGCATCGTCTCAACCTTTTTTGCATACGATCCACAGGCATAAGAGCAGACAGGCAGTGAGTGCTAGTTTTTCAGTGAACCGCCATTTTGTGGTGTTGATATCGGTTTTCCTGCTCGTGCTCGGCGCAGTGGCCGTGTCCGCGCAGGAAAAACGCGGTCCAGTGACGAATCTACCGCTTCCACGATATGTCTCGATGAAAGCCGCCGAGGGTAATGTCCGTCGCGGCCCTTCGCTGACTCACCGAATCGATTGGGTGTTCAAACGCCGTGGCATGCCGCTGCAGATCACGGCCGAATATGGAAACTGGCGCAAGGTTCAGGATCGAGACGGTGCCGGGGGTTGGGTGCATTACGCGCTGCTTTCAGGTGTGCGGACAGTCCTTATCGAAGCCGACTTGCTGCCGGTTTACGCGATGCCCGATCCCAAATCGCAGGTGAACGCGCATTTTGAAACCGGCGTCGTCGCCCGGCTTGAAAAATGTTCACCCGATTGGTGCCGCATCTCGGCAGGCGGCTATCGGGGCTGGACCCTGAAAAGCAATCTTTGGGGGGTCGACCCCGCCGAGATTCGGGAATGACGTGCGTGCGCGACAGCGCCGACTGAGCTACTCCGCGCCTGCAGCGCTGCCGCGTTTGGCCAGTTCCTGATCCAACAACAGCAGGTTCCATCGGTCCCCGCTGGCCGCCTTGGCCTTATCCAGGATCGATGTGAACAGGTCTTCTTCCTCTATCTGTTCGGCCAGGAACCAGTTCAGCATATTCTGTGTGCTGTATTCTTTGACCTCATGCGCCAGCTCAAACAACGCGTTGATCTGGCCCGTCACGGTTTGCTCCTGCGCCAACGCCTGCTCCAGTACATCAACGGGTGATTCATAGTCCGTTTGCGGTTTTGCGATGCCGTCGAGATTTACCCTCCCACCCCGCTTGGCGATAAAGTCGAATATACGCATTGCATGGGTTTCCTCTTCGGCAGAATGCCCCCGAAACCAACTGGCGAATCCAGGCAGATCCTGCGCCTCAAAATAAGCCGACATCGCCAAGTAGGTGTACGAAGCGTGGAGCTCATTGTTGATCTGCTTATTCAATGCTTCTGCAACTTGCGGGTTCAATTTCATTGCTCGCTCCTTTTTCGTGCTGGTTAGCGGACTTTATCTAGCTAGGTCCAAAGCCAAAGACATTCAACTGATAAAGGTAATTTTTATCGATATTAATCAATAATTTAATCCAATTCCTGTGCTATTGAAACGCAGTCGCAGGAACGAGCGATGTGGCGCATCGCGGATTGTATCTCGCGACCGCAAAACCAAGGATTGCCAGTTGGATTTTCGTTTTAGAGATCTAGCTTCGCCTCAAACAATCGCCTGACCAATACTCGACCATCCCGACGATCCAACCGCCATCAGACTAAATTGCATATCCACATCAAAATTGTCCAAAAAAGCCCTTGAACCCTCAAAGCAACAGTCGTAGATAGCCGCTCACCGTTGGGGTGTAGCCAAGTGGTAAGGCAGCGGTTTTTGGTACCGTGTATCGTAGGTTCGAATCCTACCACCCCAGCCACAAAAAATCATAAAAATCAAATACTTAAAAACACTCAAGATGTAAGTTATACTTACCTTGATTTCTGCCCCACACCTCCCCCACAGATAGTGCATGGTCGCGGTTCCGGCCGGCTGCGTCCCCCAAAAAACATCGGGAGACAACGACATGCGCAATAAAAGCGTTCGTATAAGTGACAGAATCATTGGCGATTCCAGACGGTACAGAGTGCGTTGGTACTGTGATTGGAGTGAAAATTATAAGGAGGAGACTTTCAAATCGCTGGCTGAAGCAAAGCAACGCAAACGAGAAATCGAGGCCATGAACGCCTCTCAAGTCGGACCGGGCATGCGGGAAATGAAGTTCTCTCAGCTCGCCGAGCAATATATGGAAGCTTCAAAGCGCGGCAGGGATGGAAAATTGCCGCTCGAGTACTCCACGCTAAAGGGCTACCAACACTATTTGGACGAGCACATACTCCCGTACATCGGGAACGTGCGTTTGAACGTGCTGACCAGAGACAAGATGAGCATGTTCATGGGACAGCTCACCGAGAAGTTCACCTCCCGACAAACTGCCAAGCATGCATTTGACCTTTCCAAGTCGATCTTGAACTGGGCTGTAGCTAGGGACCTCATCGTCAAAAGCCCCGCCTACAAGCTAGCAGTGCAATTGAACGACGGCAGGGGCGAACCCGCCTCACGGTCATTGCATACTCGGGCAGAAGTCAGGATCATCTTCGAAACGCTCTCAGAGCTTCGTGAACATCCCAATAAGCAGGTCAGGCGCAGTTGGATAAAGTACAGCGCACTAATTGCATTGATTGCGTCAACTGGGGTTCGAATCTCGGAAGCTCTTGGCATCAAGCGAACCGATATTTCTGAGGATTTCACAACAATTACTTTGCGCCGGAAAGTCGATCAAAGCAGGCGCGGCAGACCGGACAGCGACAGGGTTGGGAAAATGAAATCCGCCAATGCTTACCGCACTGTCCCTATCGGTTCGCTAGCGCGACACTGGCTAATTGATCACCTTGCCACCCACGACCACGATTTTGTTTTTTGCACCAAAGCTGGGCTCCCAATGCACCATTCTCAAGTCAACAACTACGGTTGGTATCGAGTCCAGCGCATTGCAGGGGTTAGGCAGCGCGGCCTCCACACACTGCGGCACATGTTTGCATCCGAGTTGATGCTTCGCGGAAAGTACTTGGAGGCTCAAAAATTACTCGGCCACCATAACGCGTCATTCACCATGTCACAGTACGGCCATCTAATCAGTGACGAGAGAACGAAAATGCAGGCCATAGCTAACATGGTAGCAGAGACGTTCATGCCACCTCCTAAAGATGAACCTAACGATAGCGGGCCGAAGGCGTCAGCCGACGGAAGGTTAATCTCTGATGAAACCGATCAGTCATCTGACGACGGCGAAAGCAAAGGTTAGGGGGGAGTTTTCATGCTAACGATTGCGAGGGAGGGAAACCACTATTGGACGCTGTGCCAGTTGAGCCAAAAGACGTCGGCAGTGTATGACCTCTCCCGCAACCTTGACTACTAGCTAGCGCTAGCCTCTGTTGGCCAGTTCGCACTTTGACCTTGGCATTGAATCGCCAAAACCTCTCGAACACATTTTGCAGCAACATCTCAATGTGTGCCGCCATCTTGTTCACAGATACCTTCAAGCTGTTTGGGTGACCGCAGCCGTTCGGATGTCTGGGATGCAGCCAGCCGATGTCATGCTAGCATCATGACACGCGCGCTCACGTCGGCCGATGTCCGCTCTGAGCCCTAACCCGTCTGTGCTGAGAGTTAGATAAGTGTCCGCTTCCGTGAAACTTATTAGAATGGCGCATTGTCAGCTTTATGCCTGTTGAGAATTGTTGTCATAGTGTCTACAGAAAAATCACTCATCAAAAACGAGCAGATTGACGACAGATCAAGGGAACCCCGCTCGCATATAAGCGATGATCTTCCAAATGTCTTCTTCGCTCAGCGCTTCCTTAAAGGCTGGCATGTCTGTCCCGAAGCGTTCGCCGCCCTCGGAAATTGCCCAAAGAAGGTACTCGTCCCCCGACATCGGCATCTGAACGAACCATCGTAGGAGAGCGGGAGAGGGCGCGAGCGAACGTCCGGCTTCACCATCGCCCAAGCCCTCAGCTCCATGACAGCTTGCGCAGTTTTCCGTGTATAGCGTCTTGCCCTCCGAAACATTCTCGGGCGTTGCACGAATGGTGCTCCGAGCCCCGCGGTAGGCTACGGGCACGTCCTCGTTCATATACGTCCAATGTCGTTGCATGCGCTGCTGCTGGCCAGGCCCCATATTGCCGTGCCCCCAACCACGCATGTGCTCAGACCTCATGTGGTTAGATCCCATTGGCCCGTGACCCCACCAATCTCCTCGTTGTTGTTGTGCGCAACCCACTGTAGCAATGGTGATAGACAGAACGCTCAAGGCAAGAGTGCGTAATCCAAGCTTCGTCATCTTCTCCTCCTTACTGTTTCCGCTCGATGAACGTCGCCTCAGGCCGCTTCGTAACTCTTGAACACCTCGGTGCTACCGTCCTTGAGGATCAAAAACACGTCGTAGGCCTCACGACGATCTTCCGGCCCCATCCCAGGGGTACCGTAGGGCATGTCAGGAACAGCAAGTCCAACAGCATTGGGTTGCTCCTCCAGCAGACGACGAATGTCGGCAACAGGCACATGCCCCTCGATCATATAGCCATCGATCTCGCCTGTGTGGCAGGACATCATTTCTTCGGGAATGCCGTTGTCCAATTTGTGGCGGACAAGCTGTGTTCCAAAGCTGCGCTCCTCGGTAACGCGAAAGCCTTCCTGCCGTAGGATGTCGATCCAAACCTGGCAACAGCCGCAGTTCGGATCCTTGAGAACATGGATGGAAGGCGTGTCTTGCGCAAACACGGCAAATGGTACTGTGCTGGCAATGCCAGCGGCGTAAGTCAGTACTTGGCGGCGTTTCAGGTCCATAGTGAGAGTCTTTTGTATTTCCAACTCAATTGAGTCAATTTCGCATCATTCGAGATCAAAGGTCATGATCCACATCAAACATGCTGATGTTCGCCAACTTCCCGGCGCTCGGCGAGCGCTTGACTCACGATCTGGAAAGCCGAGGAAAGAAACAGCGTTGCCATGACCGCCGCAACAATCAGGTCAGGCCAACCGCTAGCTGTACCCCAGACGCCCAATGCCGCGAACATAACGGCCACATTGCCAATGGCGTCATTGCGCGAACATAGCCAGACAGAGCGCACATTTGCATCGCCGTCCTTGTAACGGACGAGCAAGAGCACACTTGCGAGATTGGTCAAAAGAGCGAAAAAGCCAACGATGCCCATAATCTCGGCCTCCGGCACTCCGACATAGAACACCCGGTACACGGTCGATCCAAACACCCAAAGACCCATCAGCAGCAAGCTCACCCCTTTGGCCAGAGCGGCATTGGTGCGTGCACGGATTGAAGCCCCGATCACTGCCAACGAGATACCGTAGGTCAAAGCATCCCCAAGGAAGTCTAGAGCGTCGGCCTGAAGTGCCTGAGACTTTGCATAGTGACCGGCAGTCATCTCGACGACGAACATCGCCGCGTTCAGAGCAATGACAATCCACAGCCTCCTTTTGTAGTCATCTGATACGCCGTCGAATTTGGTGTTGTGTCCGCAACATGCTGACATTGGGAAGCCCTTTTGTGTCTGTCGTGACCACAGTGTAGTGTCTCTAGTTACTAGAGGTTCAAGAGGTATTTTCATGTTTTCTATCGGGGAGCTTTCCAAGCGCACGAAGGTCAAAGTTCCGACTATCCGCTACTATGAGGAAATGGGCCTGCTTGCCGCACCAGAACGCACCGAAGGCAACCAACGGCGCTACGATACGGCAGGGCTGGAGCGTCTCAGTTTCATCAAGCATGCACGCGATCTTGGTTTCTCAATTGAAGCGATCTCCGAATTGATTGTGCTTCAAGGCCACCCGGATCGTTCATGCCAAGCCGCAACGGACATCGCCGTCTCACAACTTTCCGAAGTAAGAGCAAAGATCAAACGACTACGGGCTCTTGAAAAAGAGCTGGTTCGGATTTCGAAGGGCTGTGATGACGAGGGTGTGTCAGAGAACTGCTATGTACTCGCGTCTCTTGCCGATCATAAACTGTGTCACCACGATCACTAAACTATGAGCGGACATTGCTTTAGTCGCTGCGAAAGACTGTTTTGTCCGCATAGCTGACCAACGCGATTTGCGAACACCCCCTTAAAATTTGGCCTGTTCGTTCCGATGCACACGATCTACGCGCTCGCAAACAGTTACTTTCAGAACTGGCGAAGGTGCATGGCGAGTATATCCTTAATTCAACCCCTTCACTTCAAGTAAATATTCTTGAACTCAGGTCACCTAAACTACCCTGACGGCACAGGCTCGGGGCAAATGCCCAAATTTGGGTAGGCGTGTCACATTCTCTTTCATTTTAGCCGATCTCATCGTCCAATCTGTCCAATGTCACAAATACTGACAAAACGAATCACGTAACTTCATTGAAAATCAATATGTTGTGGTTTACTGTATTTTATCAGTTGGACTATCTGATGTTTTGGTACCGTGTATCGTAGGTTCGAATCCTACCATCCCAGCCATGATTTTCCCGGAAATCACATACCGAGAAGTTGCACGCCGATTATAGCGTGTTTTCAGCGACTTAAGATCCAGCAATTTCAACTGAGACCCGAGCGTGTGCGCAACAGTGGTCGATTTCCGACCACAGTCCCAGGTCGCGACTCCGACGGTACGAGTTTGGTGGGTTTCGGAGAGGCGGCAGATCAGAGGGCAGAGAAGCGCTTGTGTTGATCTGACCAGATCACTGGGAATCCCGACTTGATCTGGTAGTCCATTGTCAGACCATCAGTTTGTTCGCCTGAAGCGATGGCATCCAGAGCATCAGGCGCCAGCATGGCCAGATCGACCACATCCTGCACCCGGCGTTTGGAGGTGCCTTCTTTTTCTACAATCTCAGAAAACGTTGGCCATCGACGATCATCACCAGCCACTGACGCACTTTGATGACACTGTGAACAGGTATTTGATCAATCTGGGGCGGCTCATCGCCAAGATGTAGTTTCATTTCCACGCCTTTCCGGTGCATCCGGTATAGCGCTGCTATGGTTGGTTCAGCGTTGGGTTCCACCCAATTTGCATTGGAACAGCAAGCGCTAAGCCCACTTCAGAATTGGGTGTTTCGCGATGCTTTCAGCACCTACGGACACCATTTGTTTGAACGTATCTTCTACTTCCAACACGCCGCAAGCAGATATTATTTTTATTTATCAAGTGCTTAAATTTGATATCTCTTATTACTAAAATTTTAGTTTGACAGCAGCGCCGAATATCACCGATGCTGTTTGCCATCCGGTCTGCACCGGATCACATAATCTTTGGGAGGAGACAGATGCGGAGACATCTACTTTCCGCCGTGGCGGCAGCGGCCGTCATTGCGGGGCATGGTCCTGCTTGGGCCGACGAAGCCGCAGCACAACGTTGGATCGACGACGAATTCCAGCCATCGACCTTGTCGAAGGATGAACAGTTGTCCGAAATGAAGTGGTTCATCGAAGCTGCACAACCGTACTCGGGCATGGAAATCAATGTCCTGTCCGAGGGTATCCCGACGCATTCCTATGAATCCGAGGTTCTGACCAAGGCGTTCGAGGAAATAACCGGGATCAAGGTCAATCACCAGATTCTCGGCGAAGGCGAAGTGGTTCAGGCCGTACAGACTCAGCTACAAACCGGACGGAATCTGTATGATGGCTATGTCAACGACAGCGACCTGATCGGGACACATTCGCGCCTGCAGTTGGCCTATCCGCTGACCGATATGATGGAAGGTGATTGGGCGGCGACAACCTCGCCAACGCTGGATCTGGATGACTTCATGGGTATTCAGTTCACCACCGGCCCTGATGGCAAGCTGTATCAATTGCCTGACCAGCAGTTTGCGAACCTATATTGGTTCCGCAAGGACTGGTTCGATGACGAAGCCAACAAGGCCGCGTTCAAAGAGAAATACGGCTATGATCTAGGCGTTCCGGTCAATTGGTCGGCCTACGAAGACATCGCCGAGTTCTTCACCAATGACGTGAAAGAAGTCGATGGCACCACGATCTATGGCCACATGGATTATGGTAAGCGCGCGCCTGACCTCGGCTGGCGCATGACTGACGCCTGGCTGTCGATGGCCGGCGCCGGTGACGTGGGTGAACCGAACGGCGTTCCCGTCGACGAATGGGGCATCCGCATGGAAGCGGGCACTTGTAACCCTGTTGGCGCATCCGTTTCGCGTGGTGGTGCTGCGAACGGCCCGGCTGCGGTCTATGCGATCCGCAAGTGGGATGAATGGCTGCGGGCTTATGCGCCTCCGGGTGCGGCGTCTTATGACTTCTACCAGTCGTTGCCAGCGCTAAGCCAAGGCAACGTGGCTCAGCAGATCTTCTGGTACACCGCCTTCACCGCAGACATGGTGAAGCCGAAATCCGAAGGCAACAACACCGTGGATGACGAAGGCACGCCGCTGTGGCGGATGGCGCCCAGCCCGCACGGCCCCTATTGGGAAGAAGGCCAGAAGGTTGGTTATCAGGACGTGGGGTCGTGGACCTTCCTGAAGTCGACGCCTGCAGATCGTGCTCAGGCGGCTTGGCTCTATGCCCAATTCGTGACCTCCAAGACTGTCGACGTGAAGAAATCCCATGTGGGCCTAACCTTCATCCGCGACAGCTCGGTCAACCACGAGTCGTTCACCGAGCGCGCACCCAAGCTGGGTGGTCTGGTCGAGTTCTACCGCTCACCCGACCGTGTGGCATGGTCACCGACCGGCATCAACGTGCCGGACTATCCGAAGCTGGCCCAGATCTGGTGGCAGCAGATCGGTGACGTGAACTCGGGCGCCTTCACCCCGCAAGAGGCGATGGACCGTCTGGCAGAAGAGATGGACATCACTATGGCCCGAATGCAGGCCGCTGACGAAAGCGCCGGTGTCTACGGTGGCTGTGGTCCGCGTCTGAACGAGCCGCAGGATGCCGCCTTCTGGTTGGAAAAGCCGGGCTCGCCCAAGGCCAAGCTTGAGAACGAAAAGCCGCAGGGCCAGACCGTCAACTATGACGAATTGGTTCAGCGCTGGCAGTCTCAGTAAGCAAACGAAACCGGGGGTGCCGTGTGCGGCATCCCCACCCCAAGGCCAGTGCGACGCACTGAAGGACCGGAACCCACGGACATGATCGAACTTAAAGACGCCACCAAACGGGTTGGCAATGTCATCCATATCAAGCCTACGAACCTGACGCTCAAGACTGGCCATTTCAACGTGTTGCTGGGCGCGACGGGGTCGGGCAAAACCTCGCTGATCAAGATGATGGCCGGGCTGGACCCGATCGCCTCAGGCAAAGTTCTGATGGACGGGCAGGACGTCACCAAGCTGAACACGCAAAAGCGGCAGATCAGTTTGGTACACCAGTTCTTCGTGAACTACCCGCATATGACCGTTTTCGACAACATCGCTTCGCCCTTACGCGTGGCGGGGATGGCAAAATCCGAAATCGAAGGCCGCGTCGAAGAGGCCGCCGACTTGCTGCAGTTGCGCCCAATGCTACAGCGCCGTCCGCATGAGTTGTCAGGTGGCCAGCAGCAGCGTACCGCGCTGGCCCGCGCGATTGCAAAGGAAAGCCGTGCAGTGTTTCTTGACGAACCTCTGGCCAACCTCGATTACAAGCTGCGTGAAGAACTGCGTGAACAACTGCCCGACTTGTTCGCCGGGCGCGGGGCCGTAGTCGTCTATGCCACCTCGGAACCGGAAGAGGCGTTGATGCTTGGCGGCTACACCGCTTTGATGGAGGACGGGCGCGTCACCCAATTTGGCCCCACCTCAGATATCTATCGCAACCCCGAGAACATCTCTGCAGCTCGTGTGTTCTCTGACCCGCCCATCAACGTGGCGCGCATCACTGTGTCTGATGCGCAGGCGCAATTGGTCGGCGGTGGAGGCTGGAAAGTCACCGATATAGCCGATGGTGACTACTTGGTCGCCGTGCGTCCTCACCGGGTGACCCCGTTCCGCTCTTCCGACGCCGACGTGGAGCTGACCGGGCGGGTCATCGTGACCGAGCTTTCGGGCTCGGATTCCAGCGCGCACTTCCAACATGGGGATGAGGCGTGGGTATCCCTGGCCTCGGGTGTCCATCCCTATCAGGTGGGTGAAGACCACAGCTTCTACATGAACCCGGCCCATTGCCGGTATTTCGGCCAAGACGGCAAAAGGATAGCCTGACATGGCACAGATCAAGCTTGCAAACCTGCGACACAGCTATTTCCCCAATCCCAAGGGGCCACAGGATTACGCCCTGAAGGAAATCGACGTCACCTGGCGCGACGGCGGGGCCTATGCGCTGCTGGGACCATCAGGATGCGGCAAGTCAACGCTGCTGAACATCATCTCGGGGTTGCTGACGCCTTCCGAGGGACAGATTCTGTTCGATGGTCAGAACGTTACTGCCTTGCCCCCAGATCAACGCAACATTGCGCAGGTGTTCCAGTTCCCGGTGATCTACGACACGATGACTGTGGGCGAAAATCTGGCCTTCCCGTTGAAGAACCGGGGGGTTGACCCGGCAACGATCAAACGTCGCGTCGATGAGATTGCAGAAATGCTGGACGTTACGGATATGTTGAATACCCGGGCCTCAGGTCTGAGCCCGGACAACAAACAGAAAATCTCGATGGGTCGTGGGTTGGTGCGCGACGACGTGAACGCGGTGATGTTCGATGAGCCGCTGACTGTTATCGACCCACATCTGAAATGGAAACTGCGGTCCAAGCTGAAAGAGCTGCACCAGCGCGTCAAAGCCACGATGATCTACGTCACGCACGACCAGACCGAGGCGCTGACCTTCGCGGACGAAGTAGTCGTGATGCAGGAAGGCGAAGTCGTGCAGATCGGCACCCCTGTGGAACTGTTCGAACGCCCTCAGCACACATTTGTCGGCCATTTCATCGGCTCACCCGGCATGAATGTGCTGCCGTGCGAAGCAAAGGGCGATCGGGCCCTGTTCGAAGGCCATGAAGTGATGCTGGAAGGCCAGACCCACGGTGACGGAGGCCGCACCGATCTGGGTATCCGGCCTGAATATATAAGCTTTGGCGAAACCGGCATCCCTGCCCATGTCACCAAGGTCGCAGATATCGGGCGACACTATGTGGTCAGTGCCATGGTCGGTGATACGCCGGTGAAAGCCGTAGCAGAACACAATGCGCCCAACCCTGGCTCACATGTGTACCTGCAATTCAAACCCGAACAATCTCGCGTCTACCGCGACGGCTGGATCGCAACCGAGGAGCGGACGCAATGAGAACGGAAAACCCAAAAGCGTGGTTCTTTGTCCTGCCGGTGCTGGCGCTGGTCGCGTTTAATGCGCTGGTGCCGATGATGACGGTGGTCAACTATTCGGTGCAGGAGACCTTCGGTAACAACCAGTTCTTCTGGGAAGGACTGGGCTGGTTCGAACAGATCCTGCGTTCCGACCGGTTTCAGGCAGCTCTGGGACGGCAGTTCCTGTTCACCTTTCTGATCCTGCTGATCGAGGTGCCGCTTGGTATCATCGTGGCGCTTTCCATGCCGCGCAAAGGGTTCTGGGTGCCGGTCTGTCTGGTCCTGATGGCCCTGCCGATGCTGATCCCGTGGAATGTGGTCGGCTCGATGTGGAATATCTTTACTCTGCCCAAGATCGGCCTGCTGGGCTACTTCCTGAATGACGTCCTGGGCATCAACTATGACATGACACAACAGCCACTGTCGGCCTGGATCACCGTGATCGTCATGGATGTCTGGCACTGGACGTCGCTGGTTGTGCTGCTGTGTTATGCGGGCCTCGTGTCGATCCCGGATGCCTATTATCAGGCCGCTAAGATCGACGGTGCCAGCCCGTGGTCAGTGTTTCGCTATATCCAGCTGCCCAAGATGAAGACTGTCCTAACCATCGCCGTTCTGCTGCGCTTTATGGACAGTTTCAACATCTATACCGAGCCTTTCGTTCTGACCGGCGGTGGCCCCGGCAACTCAACCACTTTACTGTCGATCGACCTTGTGAAGATCGCGCTGGGACAGTTCGACCTTGGCCCTGCGGCCGCGATGAGCCTGATCTACTTCGCCATCACGCTGCTGGTCAGCTGGGTCTTCTACACTCTGATGACAAAGGATGACGCGCAATGAAAAAGCGGTCCCTTATCCCGATCCTCTATATCGCGTTCCTGATGCTGCCGATCTATTGGCTGGTGGCGATGTCCTTCAAGACCACGAACGAGATCCTGTCGGGCTTTTCCCTGTTCCCCCAGACCTTCACGCTGGAGAACTACATTACCATCTTCACCGATCCGACGTGGTATTGGGGCTATATCAACTCGATAATCTACGTGACGATCAACACGGTGCTGTCGGTCTGTGTAGCGCTGCCAGCGGCCTATGCGTTCTCGCGCTATCGGTTTCTGGGCGACAAGCAGTTATTCTTCTGGCTGCTGACCAACCGGATGGCGCCAGCGGCGGTGTTCGCGCTGCCCTTCTTCCAGCTCTATTCGTCAATCCACCTGTTCGACACCTATCTGGCCGTGGCGCTCGCGCACACGCTGTTCAACGTGCCGCTGGCGGTCTGGATTCTCGAAGGCTTCATGCGCGGCATCCCGAAAGAATTGGATGAGACAGCCTATGTCGACGGCTATTCTTTCCCACGCTTCTTCGTGACGATCTTCCTGCCCAACATCAAAGCGGGTGTCGGCGTCGCGGCCTTCTTCTGCTTCATGTTTTCATGGGTCGAGATGCTGCTGGCCAAGACCCTCACCGCGGTCGAGGCCAAGCCCATCGCCGCCGTGATGACCCGCACCGCCTCCAGCGCGGGGTATGAGTTGGGTCTGCTGGCAGCCGCGGGAACACTGACCATTATCCCTGGTGCCATTGTCATCTGGTTTGTCCGCAACTACATCGCGCGCGGTTTCGCGATGGGCCGTGTGTGAGGTTCGATATGCGTAGACTTCTTCTCACCCTCCCCTTCCTGCCTTCGATGGCATTCGCCCAGCAAGCCGGATGGGGCAATGTTGGCCAGCAAGAGGAAAAGGGATTCTCGTGGACCGCCCCTCTTTGGCCTGATTTCTGGATGGCCTGGACCCCGGCGACGCTGGCGGTGTTCGTGGGTATCTTCGCGGCCATCGCACTAATTGGACTATTGGAAGGGTTCAAATTCCGCGACGGCCTTGAACGTCGCGGTGTACTTGGTCTGACAACCACGTTGGGCGATCGGTTGTTCATAACACTGCTCGGCTCGACCTATATCTTCCTTGCCTGGCTTGGGCTGGTAGGCCAACCTGTATGGACGCCTCTTTTCCTGTCCATCGGTTGGGGCGTCTTCGTCTTCTGGAAAGTTTAAGCTTTGAGAAACAGCGAAAGGATGCTTGTCTGTCAGGCATACTAAATAATGGCGACACCGAGATCGATGCGAAAGAAAAAGACAACAAATCTTCTGACCGACGTGGAACTTGAGTTCATGAACGAACTCTGGGCGCTTGGTCAGGGCTCGGTCCGTGAAGTCCTTGATCGCCTGCCACCTGATCGCAATCTGGCCTACACTTCCGGAGCCACAATTTTGCGTATTCTTGATGAAAAGGGCTTTGTCGAAAGCGAGAAGAACGGCAAGTCGCTGATCTACAGACCCCTTCTGGAGAAGGACAGGTATCAGTCGCGGTCGTTGCAGAATTTGTCCCGGACCCTGTTTGACGACACGCCCGCAACTCTGGTGGCAAGGCTGGTCGATGATGAGGGGCTGACAGAAGATGATCTAGAGGAGATTCGAGCACTGGTAGAGAGGAGACTGCAAAATGACAGCGGTTAAACCGGTTCTCGATGCGTTTCTCGAGTTCAACATAGTGCTTGGATTGTCGGCGCTGATCTGGCTGGCCGTGCGCGGAGGCCTTGCGCTGACGCCCATGCGGTACGGCTTTGTTGCTCAGCTTCGTTCGCTCAAGATACTCTGCATCGGCGTTATGCTCAGCCCGGTTCTGGCGATGGGTGTTTCGGGTTTTGTTGCTCAGGTATGGCCCGGACGGGTTGTTGCGCTGGGGGATATCGCAGTGGCAGCCTATTTGCGCGGCGAAATCGCAATGCCGGCTGCGCAGTTCGAAACCCTTCTGAACACGCGCGAACGCTGGGTTGATCATGTCATGTCAGGCGGCTCTGTTTTTGTGACTTGTGCGTTGATTACACTGGTTTTGGTGGCGGCTGTTCTGGCAATTCGGGTTGCCCTCAACGCGCTTGCAATTCGCAACGCTGTAAGCTCCAGCTTTCTATGGCGACAATCGGCCAAAGTGGACATTCGTCTTTCGGATCGCGTGACCGTACCCTTTGCAGTACGCGGCCTTCGTCGCCGCCACGTTGTTTTGCCCAGCCATCTACTGAACTCGCCACGCGATCTGCGCTTTGCTCTGGCGCACGAGTTTCAGCACATCCGCGCATTGGACGTGGAATGGGAACTGGGTTTCGAGCTTTTACGCCCGTTGCTGTTCTGGAACCCGGCCTATCTGGCTATGAAGCATCAGTTTGACCGGCTTCGCGAATTGGCCTGCGATCAGTCTGTCGTCTCGCGTAAAGGGATTGACGCGACCGACTATACCGCCTGTTTACTGGACTACTGCACACGATCGGTTAAGCTAAAAAGCCCTCGCATTCTTCATGTGGCCTTGGTTAACGGGCCGAAAGCAAAGCATGTTCTGCGACAGCGTGTGATCGCCCTGACCGATGCACCAGTGACGACGACCCAATTGTCGGCTATTTTCGTTGGGTCGGCGCTTTCCCTTGTTGTTGTGCTTGCAATTGGTTCGGCCTCGGTTCGTCAAACTCAGGATTGGAGCCATGATCGTCTTATGCTTTCGACGGTTGTAAACCTTGAACGGCTGGAAGCTCGTAATCAGGGGAATTAACTGGCCGTAGTGTATGTCCAATGCGGGCTGGGGGGTTACACTTGCGGTTACTGCTAGCAAGTTAGTCACAGATTCTGCGCTAAAGTGCTGCTGATTTTCAATAAGTCTGGTTTTGAGGTATCGCTGTCAGCGGCTTTAACGCTGGCGTCCGCGTTGCTCGATATTGATCGACCGAGAACGATTCGATAGCAATTTATGCCATTCCAACCTGCTACAACGCAGCATCGCCATTTCTAAATCAAGGTCTGGTTATACTTCGGTGCTGTGAACGTTCCAAGTTTGGCAGAGAGCCCTTTCAACGCCTTCTTATCCGCTATGCGAGCCATTGAAACGCCCCGAAGACGATCTGCCAGCGTACTCGGTCATTCAGCATAGTGAGTGTGTTGTAAACCTTTGTTGTCCCAATTGATCGTGGACAACCGCGCCCGCAGTTGCGCCGGAAACATTCGATGATTTGATTTGCCTGTCGGGGCTGAACCCTTGGGATGCGAAGCAGCTTCTACTCAGAAACCCGCGAACTTCTCAGCGCTGTTCCATTGAAGTTCGCCTTCTATCAGCCCTGACTGCACAAATCACGGATGGAATGCCATCATCAGAAGTGCCTTATCGCCTCAATTGAAGCCGGTCATATACAAATCGATTACGGCCAGGTTGTTCTTTCTTCACTGCACATTTTCGCATCTCATCTGATTTTGGGAGCGAAGCAGTCAAGTAGTCACAGCGCCTAATTGGAACCTAACGAAGGTATCGCATCCTACCGCCGTTGCCATTGTAGGCGGGGTCAGCGATCAGCCATTTGGGGTATCTATATCGTCGCCCTGGAAAGCTAAACCTCGCATGCTAACGAACTTGACACCCATTCTGAAAACAAGAAAAGACCGTCCCAACTGGGACAGCCTTTCATTCACTGTCTCTCGAAAGAGGTTCAGGCAGCCAGCGCGGCCTGTGCTTTGGCGACGATCGCGCCGAACGCTTCCGGTTCGTGCACAGCCAAGTCGGCCAGAACTTTGCGGTCCACTTCGATACCGGCCAGGTTCAGGCCGTTAATGAAGCGGGAATATGTCAGTGCCTCGTCATGCGAACGGACAGCGGCGTTGATACGCTGGATCCACAGCGCGCGGAAGTTGCGCTTGCGGTTCTTGCGGTCGCGGGTTGCGTACTGGTTGGCCTTGTCTACGGCCTGACGGGCAACCTTGAAGGTGCTCTTGCGGCGGCCATAGTAACCTTTGGCAGCCTTGATGACCTTCTTGTGACGGGCGTGAGTTACGGTTCCACCTTTAACGCGGGACATCTCTTAATCTCCTCTTAGCGGTCGTAGGGCATGTAGCCCTTGACGATCTTGGCGTCGGGGGCGGACAGGGTGGTGTTGCCACGGGCGTCGCGGATGAATTTCTTGGTCCGCTTGATCATGCCGTGCCGTTTGCCGGCCTGGCCAGCAAGGACCTTACCGGTCGCAGTCACCTTAAAGCGCTTTTTGGCGCTCGACTTTGTCTTCATCTTAGGCATTTCCGTCTCCTTTCGGGGTTCGGTTTCAGACGCGACTCGGCATGCCATCTCGGCCGGTCACGCGATCAGAAGCGCCGTTTACGCAAGTTCGGTCATACTGGCAAGGGGGTTTGGGCCAGAATCTGCGTTTTTGCAGACTGGCTAGGCACCGGGGCGACGCGCGCCGCCCCGGAGGTTTGGATTAATGTTCGAATTTGCGGATTTCACCGCTCTTCAAACGCTCTGCATAAGATGCCAGTTCCTGACGTACCACTTTCATCAGGAAGTAGAGCGCGAAGACGTTCACAACCGCCATGGCAAAGATCGCCGCATCCGAGAAGTCGATAACGGGGCCAAGGTTAGCCGCTGCACCGATGACTACGAAGATGCAGAAGATGACCTTGAACACCAGTTCCTTGGTGTGACCCTCACCGAACAGGTAGGTCCAGGCCTTGAGGCCGTAGTAGGACCAGCTGATCATGGTCGAGAAGGCAAACAGAACTACTGCGATTGCCAAAACGTAAGGGAACCAACTGAACGCGCTGCCAAAGGCGGCTGAAGTCAGGCTGACACCCGAGTTTCCGTCAACCGTTGCGATGGCATTACCGGCTTCGTTCAGCATATAGTTTCCGGTCTCCGGATCGACGATCAGCTGCTGGGTGATGATGATCACCAACGCGGTCATGGTACAGATTACGACCGTATCAATGAACGGCTCCAGCAGCGACACGAACCCTTCGGTGATCGGTTCTTTGGTGCGAACCGCCGAGTGGGCAATCGCCGCAGAACCAACGCCCGCTTCGTTCGAGAACGCCGCACGCCGGAAGCCCTGGATCAATGCGCCGACCATACCGCCAGCGACACCAAGACCGGTGAACGCTCCCGCGAAGATTTGGCCAAAGGCCCAACCGATCTGATCCGCGTTCATCAGGATGATCACCAGAGCCGCGGCCACATACATCACGCCCATGAAAGGAACGACTTTCTCAGTCACGCGCGCGATGGATTTTAGGCCGCCCACGATCACTGCAAAGACGATGCCTGCAAAGACCAGGCCAGTGATCCAGCCCGGGTAATCTCCGACGATGCCTGCGATCTGCTGATGCGCCTGATTGGCCTGGAACATATTGCCCCCACCAAGCGCGCCAAGGATGCAGAAGATCGAGAACAGAACGGCCAGAATTTTGCCGCCCGGCAGGCCCAGTTCGTTGAACCCTTTCGACATATAATACATTGGGCCACCAGAAACGGTGCCGTCATCATATTCGTTGCGGTACTTTACACCCAGCGTACATTCGGTGAATTTCGACGCCATGCCCAACAGGCCTGCGACAATCATCCAGAAAGTTGCACCTGGCCCGCCGATACCGACGGCGACCGCAACACCAGCAATATTACCGAGGCCAACGGTACCGGACAGCGCCGTTGCCAGTGCCTGAAAGTGGCTAACTTCACCCGCATCATTGGGATCAGAATAGTCACCTTTCACAAGGCTGATCGCATGACCGAAGAAACGCAATTGTACAAAGGCAAAATAAAGCGTGAAGACGGTCGCGGCGATCACCAGCCAACCCACGATCCAAGGGAACCCGGTGCCCGGAAACGGGGCAAAAATAAAGCTGACGAAAGGCCCGGTGAAATCAGCAAAGGCCTGGTTGATTTTATCGTCCAACCCGACCGCCTCCTGTGCGGCAGCGGGGCTCGCAACCAGAGCGGCAAGTGCTGCCAGACTCAGTTTGTTCTGAATATTCATCATAATCTCTCCCCTCAGTTCACGACCGTAACCGGAACATCGGCGTGCATGACAAGGTTCTGGGTCGAACTGCCAAACAGGCGTTTTTTAAACCCATCTGCCGAGGCCCGACCCACAACGATCTGGGAGCCACCGTTTTCAACCGTGATTGCATTCAGCGTTTCCGCCACATCTCCGTGACGGACGATGCCGCGCGCCTCGAATCCTGCAGCCTTCAACGCTTCGACCGCTGGCTCGATGATCCGTGACGTAGCTAACGCAACCTCTTCTTCGCGCCGTTTGTGCCGCAGGGCGTTCTCTTCTGGTGTCTGGAATGTGAAAGGAGACCATTCGATGACGTAAACCGCCAGAAGCTCGCATGAACCGATACGCCCGGCCAAGTCTTTGGCAAAGGCGATCGCGCGTTCTCCGGTTTCTGTCCCGTCCAGTCCTATGACAATTTTCGTTGTCATGCCGTTCCTCCGTTATTGTTGCTTTGGCCGGGGCCCTCGCCCCCGGCAGGGCAGCCGGAACCTGGAACTTGCTTGAGTAGACCGCCCTAAGGGCAAGTATCCCGAAAAAACACGCAAAAACAGAGAGATTATTGCTGGATACAACCCTCAAACTTCTAAGACACTGTAAATAAATATTATTATATGCCCAAATATTAGGCATACGCTTGGTATCAAACTGAAATTAGTAGTGGTGATCCGGGCTTAGCCCGGATCAGTGTTGTAGATCAGCCGTTCATCACAAGGGGCGATACGTAAGATGTTGGTGGTGCCAGGAACATTGAAAGGGACGCCGGCGGTGACCACAATCTGATCAGTCTCAGCGGCGAAACCACCCGAACGGGCGGCGCGAGCGGCGCTGACGACCGCACCTTTGAACCGCTCTTGTTCAGGGGTTAAGACGCAATGACAACCCCAGCTCAGGCAAAGCCTGCGGGCGGTGCCAGTGGCGGGGGTCATTGCGATGATAGGCACACCGGGACGCTCACGGGCGGTGAGCAAGGCGGTGGTCCCGCTTTGAGTGAAGCAGCAGATGGCTTTGATGTCAGTCTTTTCGGCAATCTCGCGTGCCGCAGCCACGATACCATCAGCGATGGTCGTACCCTTGGCGGTACGCGACGCGGCAATAATCTGAGTGTAGGTTGGGTCAGCTTCAACTTCGATGGCAACCTTGTTCATCGTCTGAACCGCCTCGATGGGATAAGAACCAGCAGCCGATTCAGCACTCAGCATGATTGCATCGGTACCCTCGTAGATCGCGGTGGCCACGTCCGAAACCTCGGCCCGTGTGGGCATTGGGCTTTCGATCATGCTTTCCAGCATCTGGGTTGCGACAATCACAGGCTTCGCGGCTGTACGGCATTTACGCACCAGACGTTTTTGGATCGGGGGGACTGCCGAAACAGGCAGTTCGACGCCCAGATCACCCCGCGCAACCATGATCCCGTCTGAGGCGTCAAGGATATCGTCAAAAGCTTCGACCGCAGCAGGTTTTTCGATCTTGGACAAGATCGATGCTCGGCCATCCGCCAGTGCGCGCGCCTCGAACACATCCTTGGCACGCTGAACGAAGCTCAGCGCCAACCAGTCCACACCCAGTTGGCAGACAAATTCTAGATCGTCGCGATCCTTGGCCGACAGCGCTGCCAATGGCAGCACCACGTCAGGCACGTTCACACCCTTGCGGTTCGAAATCGTGCCACCGACTTCGACCGTGCAATGTGCAAAATCCTGACCGCAATCCTGCACGATCAGACGAATCTTTCCGTCATTGACCAGTAGGCGCGCACCTGGCTCCAATGCGGCAAAAATTTCGGGATGTGGCAGGCAGACCCGGGTGATATCCCCGGCTGCCGGATCAAGATCCAGACGGAATGCGGCGCCCTCCTCCAGTTCTTCCGCATCATTTGCAAACACGCCAACGCGCAGCTTTGGCCCCTGCAGATCAGCCAGAATCGCGATCGGGCTTTCCAGATCCTTTTCGATCTGCCGGATTATACGGTGCCTCTCGCGAATCTCATCGTGGCTGCCATGGCTCATGTTCAGCCGGAATACATCGGCCCCGGCCTCATGCAGCGCACGGATGGTGTCATAGTCATTGGACGCCGGTCCCAGCGTCGCCACGATTTTCACATTTCTCAGGCGTCGCATTGATCAGGCTCTCCTCAAACGCGTAAATGTTACCGCAAACATTGCTCAGGCTGCTTATTGCGCAATTCCCTTTCCAACGCAACTGTCCTACACCTGCGACAAACAAGATGACAGGCTCATGACATACTCTCCGTTTTTTGTTCACGGCGCGGATCGCCCGTCGCGTTGGCTGATTACTTGCGACCATGCAACCAACATGGTGCCGCCCGAAATCAGCGGCGGAGACCTGGGCCTGCCGCGCGAAGATATGGAACGCCATATCGCTTATGACGTGGGCGCCTACGAGGTCTCAAAGCATCTGGGTGAGGTTCTGAACGCCCCCGTAATCGCAGCCAACTTCTCGCGCCTCGTGATTGACCCCAACCGGGGCGAGGACGATCCGACGCTGTTGATGAAGCTCTATGACGGCTCGATCATCCCCGGTAACCGACACGCAGATGCGACCGAGCGTGAGCGTCGTCTGACCATGTGCTACCGGCCCTATCACGATGCGCTGGCAGAGCTTGCAGCCCTGCCGCATGCGGTCATCATCTCGATGCATTCCTTTACGCGCCAGCTCCGTGGCCGCGATCCTCGGCCGTGGCACATCGGCGTCTTGCACACACCGGATGAGCGGTTCTCGCGCCCGCTGATCAACCGGTTGAACGCCGAGGATGATCTGTGCGTTGGGGTAAATGAACCCTATACAGGTGTGCTACCCGGCGATGCGATCGACAAGCATTGCAGCAGTTTCGGCCGTCCTAATGCACTGATCGAGCTGCGTAATGATCTGATTGCGGATCATGACGGGCAACGCAGCTGGGCCGAACGATTGGCCGTTATTCTGCAGGATGCACTGAACGATAGCGGACTATGACGTAAGGTCACTTCATGCCGCTTCCGATCCTCGAAATATTGTGAGCCAATGTACTGACACCCATATATTAAGGGAAAGGAGACGACCATGACTCAGGAATTCCTGACAACTGTCTTCGGCTGGATGACCGCCCTTAACATCGCTGTTTTGTTGTTCAGCACACTTATGATCCTCATCATGCAGGACTGGATTGCAGGCGTGCATGGCAGAATCTTCCAAATGGAGCGGGCCGACGTAAAGAGGGCCTATTTCAGATATCTTGCGAACTACAAGATCCTGACAATCATTTTTTGCCTTGTGCCGTGGCTGGCCCTCAAACTGGCATAGAGCATCCAAACCTGACGTTCCAAGGGACCTTAGGGCCCCTCCTGTTCGTTGTAACATGGCTCACGGATTGCTAGGTCAGGTCCAGATCGCAAGACAATCATTCGGAGCCCGACAATGGACAAGCAAACTGAAATCGAACTTCAGGCCGCAGCGTTTCGCCGTTTGCAGCAGCATCTGATGCAGGATCGCACCGACGTACAGAACATCGATATGATGAATCTGACCGGGTTCTGCCGCAATTGCCTGTCGCGCTGGTATCAGGAAGCAGCCAATGCCAAGGGCATCAACATGGACAAAAACGAAGCGCGCGAGATTTTCTATGGCATGACCATGGATGAGTGGAAGGCCAACTACCAGACCGAAGCGAACGCCGAGAAACAAGCCGCCTTCAAGGTCGCGTTTGAAGAGAACGTCACAAAAAAAGGCTGACGCCCCGAAAACGAAAAATGCCCGCCATACTGGCGGGCATTTGGTTTAGATTGCAGCCTTTCGGCTTTCGTCCAGATAGATCTCGCGAAGGCGTTTGGCAATCGGGCCCGGCGTACCATCACCCAGTGCCACGCCATCAATCTCAACCACCGGCATGACAAAAGCGCTGGCCGAAGTGGTGAAGGCCTCATCCGCCTCTTTCGCCTCGTCGATGGTGAACAGGCGCTCCTCAATCTCCATCTGCGCCTCGGCTGCCATGCGCAGAACCGCCTTGCGGGTGATGCCGTGCAGAATGTCGTTGGACAGCGGGCGGGTGACGATCTTGCCGTTCTTGACGAAATAGGCGTTGTTGCTGGTGCCTTCGGTGACATAGCCGTCTTCAACCAACCAGGCATCGTCACAGCCAGCCGCTTTCGCCATCATCTTGCCCATGGACGGATACAGCAACTGTACGGTTTTGATATCGCGTCGGCCCCATCGGATGTCGTCGATCGAAATAACCTTGGCCCCTTTCTTCGACGCGGGGCTGTCGGCCAGACCTGGCTTATTCTGCGTGAACAGAACAAGCGTAGGCTTGGTATCCGCTGACGGAAACACAAAATCCCGGTCGCCGTCACTGCCGCGCGAAACCTGTAGATAGATCAGACCTTCTTCGATGTCGTTCAGCTCGACCAGTTTGCGATGGATTTCCAGAAGTTCTTCTTTGCTGCAGGGTTTAGCCATCTGTAACTCGTCCAGCGAGCGTTTCAGCCGCACCGCGTGGCCTTCGAAATCGACCAGCTTACCATCCAGCACACTGGTCACTTCGTAGACGGCGTCTGCAAACAGGAAACCTCGATCAAAGATCGAGACGCTTGCCTCGGTTTCAGGCAGGTATTCGCCATTCACATAAACGGTGCGGGTCATGTTCTTCTCCTCAGCCCCAAAGTGCCGCTTTGGGCGGATGCACTCCGGCGTCATCAAAAATCAGGGGTGTGTCGCGGTCTTCTGCCAACAAAAGCGGTCCGTCAAGGTCCGTCACCATCGCGCCCTGCGCCACCAGCGTTGCAGGTGCCATGGCCAGCGAACTTCCAACCATGCATCCGACCATGATGCCATAGCCCTCGGCCAGCGCGGCCTTGCGCAGCTCCAGCGCCTCGGTCAGACCGCCGGTCTTGTCGAGTTTGATGTTCACCACATCATATTTGCCTTTTAGCGCAGGCAAGCTGGCCCGATCGTGACAGGATTCGTCGGCACATACCGGCACCGGACGATCCATGCCGATCAGTGCATCATCCTCACCGGCTGGCAGAGGTTGTTCAACCAGAGCAACGCCCAGTCGCACAAGATGCGGCGCAAGATCGGCGTACACTTCAGCAGACCAACCTTCATTGGCGTCGATAATGATTTTGGAGTCCGGCGCACCAGCCCGCACAGCCTCAAGCCGGGGCATGTCGTCCGGTGTACCAAGTTTGATCTTCAACAAGGGTCGGAACGCATTTTCTGCCGCCTGTGCCTGCATTGCCTCGGGAGTGTCCAGGGAAAGAGTATAGGCCGTAACTTCAGGCCCCGGTGCGGCAAGTTCCGCCAGCTCCCACGCCCGTTTGCCGGAGCGTTTCGCCTCAAGGTCCCAAAGCGCACAATCCAATGCATTCCGAGCCGCGCCGGCAGGCAGCAGATCCATCAGGGAATAGCGAGAGAATACGTCGGGCAGGCCGGCAATCTCGGCCTCGACTGAATCCAGCGTTTCGTCATAGCGCGCATAGGGCACGCATTCGCCCCAACCATGATGCACACCATCCGAGATCCGAACCGTCAGGACCTTTGCCTCGGTCCGTGAGCCGCGCGAGATAGTGAATACCTGCGCCAGCCGAAATACATCGCGGGAAACGTCAATCTGCACGCGTTCAACCTTTCATCGAAAGTGGTGTCTGTTGCCGACAGCAAGGGGCGATCGGCAACCTGCTTAGATCACAGTGCGGCCAGCGCATCCACCAGTTTACCGGCACCAAACCGGTAAGGATCGGTTGCTGGGATACCCATCTCGGTCTCAACCTTGGCGATGTATGCGTGTGCGTCGTCTTCGCTCAGATGCTGGGTGTTGATCGACACTCCTGCAACCTGACACTCTGGGTTTGCCACGCGCGCCAGCGGCAGTGCTGTGTCGCGCAACTGTTCCAGCGTCGGCAGCGAATACTCAGGCAATCCTCGCATATGGGTCCGGGTCGGCTCGTGGCACAAGATCAGCGCGTCGGGCTGACCGCCATGAATCAGCGCCATGGTGACGCCAGAATAGGACACATGGAACAACGAGCCCTGCCCTTCGATGTGATCCCAGTGATCCGGATCATTGTCTGGTGTCAAATACTCAACGGATCCCGCCATGAAATCGGCGATAACCGCATCCAGCGGGACGCCCTGACCCGTGACCAGAATTCCGGTCTGACCGGTGGCCCGGAAGGTGGATTTCATGCCGCGTTTGCGCATTTCAGCGTCCATGGACATCGCAGTGTACATCTTGCCGGCAGAGCAGTCGGTTCCAACGGCCAGGCACCGCTTACCGGTACGCTTGCGGCCGTTTGCGATAGGATATCCTACGGTCGGTACACGGACGTCGTGCAATGTGCAGCCGTGAGTCTGCGCCGCAGCAACCAGATCGCCTTCGTCGCGCAGCAGGTTGTGTAGGCCCGACGCCAGATCATAACCCATTTCCAACGCTGCGATCAGAACCTCTTTCCAGGCCTCACTGATGACCCCACCCCGGTTGGCAACACCAATGACAAGAGTCTTGGCACCAGCAGCTTTACCTTCGGCAAGTGTCATTTCGGTAAGACCCAAATCAGTCTTGCAACCATCCAGCCTTATTTGACCCACGGCATTCTCAGGACGCCAGTCCCGGATACCAATGGCCACTTTGGCCGCCAACAAGTCGGGCGCATCGCCCAAAAACAACAGGTACGGTGTCTCGATCATTGCGGTGCACTCCTTTGATTCTGGCTTAAGCTAGAGAACCGTTTTGACGAGGGTTTCTCAAATTCTTCTTGCCTGCCCGCCCACAGCGGGAAGGTTTTGCGTATTTTGGCTTTCTTGCACAAGATTGTTCGAAGTTTTTAAACTGATCAAACTTTAAGCACCCCATTTTGCCAGTATCTTCAATCATGCTGCATACGCATTGCCGCATATGCACAATCACGCTTGCGCAGCATTGCGCAATTTAATATCCCATGACCAACCCTAAACGCAATTTCCTTACTCTCATGAGGTCCAAATGAGCTTCCGCATCCAACCTGCCGCTCCGGCCCGGCCCAATCGCTGCCAACTGTTTGGCCCGGGCTCGAACACCAAGCTATTTCCCAAGATGGCTGCATCAGCTGCAGACGTCATTAATCTGGATCTAGAAGATTCGGTGGCTCCTTCCGACAAGGATACCGCTCGCGCTAACGTAATCGAGGCGCTGAACACAGTTGATTGGGGCAATAAATACATGTCGGTTCGGATCAATGGGCTGGATACACCCTATTGGTACCGTGACGTGGTTGATGTGCTGGAACAAGCAGGCGACCGTCTGGATCAGATCATGATCCCCAAGGTAGGCTGCGCGGCGGATGTCTATGCAGTTGACGCGCTGGTCACCGCGATCGAGCGCGCCAAGGGCCGAACCAAGCCAATTTCATTCGAAGTGATCATCGAATCTGCCGCCGGACTGGCGCATGTCGAAGAAATCGCAGCCTCATCCCCGCGCCTGCAGGCCATGAGCCTTGGTGCCGCAGATTTTGCAGCCTCAATGGGCATGCAAACAACCGGCATCGGGGGTACGCAGGAAAACTACTATATGCTGCGCGAGGGTGAGAAGCACTGGTCCGATCCGTGGCACTGGGCGCAGGCCGCAATTGTCGCCGCCTGCCGCACCCATGGCGTGCTGCCGGTGGATGGTCCGTTCGGCGATTTCTCAGACGATGAGGGCTATATCGCACAGGCCAAACGGTCTGCCACGCTGGGGATGGTCGGCAAATGGGCCATCCACCCCAAGCAAATCGC
Organism: Ruegeria sp. C6; assembly: GCF_056537625.1. NCBI lineage: Bacteria > Pseudomonadati > Pseudomonadota > Alphaproteobacteria > Rhodobacterales > Roseobacteraceae > Ruegeria > Ruegeria sp. C6. The sequence continues at coordinate 432,161 of NZ_JBQFRW010000003.1, forward strand.
ATTGGCCAATCAGGTCTTCACACCGTCGGATGAAGCAGTGTCCGAAGCGCGCGAGATTCTGGCCGCCATGGAACAGGCAAAAGCCAATGGCGAAGGCGCGACGGTCTACAAAGGGCGTTTGGTCGATATTGCTTCGATCAAACAAGCCGAGGTTATTGTGGCGCAGGCGGAATTAATCGCGGCGGGTAACTAAGAAAAAAGGGCGCTCAGCTGAGCGCCCAATCGATCTGATCAGCGTCCAAATACATTGTTTGGTGTCCATGTGAAACGTTCACCCTTCTTTCCTGATTTCATCATCAGGCACGAGGTACCGTATTTCTGAAAATACTTGATTTTGATTGGATACCAACCCGCCTGCGGCACCTCGACCTCGGTGCGTTGGTTGGCTTCGCAGCCCTGACGGCCGTTGACATAACCGATCTGCTGACCGCCGACCCAGGCGTCAATCCCATCGTTCGACCAGGTCTCAAGCTCGTAAACTCCGGGTGAATCAAACCGGATATATCCGCTGATTTCCGCGGCAACATTGAACGCCTGATTGTAGGTCAGGACAGGATCACCTTCGTTCGTGTCTCTGTAGTCCAAACCTCTGAGGGGCTGACCCGGCTTTGCCTTTTTCAGCAGATGATTGACCTTCGAGAGGTTCTGGATTTTGCGGGGCGGGTTACCTTCCCAACTGTATTTTACGTTCAAACCGGCTTTTGGGCTGGGCTGAGGGCTAGCTGGCTGTAACTTCAAAGGTGCTGCTGTCGCAGCGCCGGCAAACATTGCCAAGGCAGCCACCAGCGCTCCGGTGCGGAAAAATGTCATGGTCTACTCCCTGAATTTGCGCCTGCTTCGGGGTTAATCCCTGCCGACGATCCTGTTGAGATGACACTAGGCGCTGAACTTTGACCTCGCAAGATGGTTAAAAATCACTTTTTAATGGTCACGCACGCATATCCTTAGGCGATCCCATCACAACATATGAGGTGATCGAGGTCACATGCGGCAGTGTACCCAGCACCTCGGTGTGGAAGGTTTTGTAGGAAGGCAGATCGGCACATTCGACCCGTAACAGGTATTCGATCGTGCCGGTGATGTTGTGACATTCCACCACTTCGGGCGCTTGTTGCAAGGCCCTTTCGAAACCTTCCTGCGCCGCTTTTGTGTGCTCGCCCAGACCAACGCCGATATAGGCAACGAAACCCACCCCCAGCGCCGCCGGGTTCAGCACTGCTCGGTAGCCGGAAATGATCCCTGCCCGCTCAAGCTCCTGCACCCGGCGCAAGCAAGCGGATGGGGACAGGCCCACGCGATCCGCGAGATCGAGATTGCTGACGCGGCCATCGCGCGAAAGTTCGTGCAATATTTGTTGGTTGATCTGATCAATCTTCGCCATTTATTGCGACATTAGCCTAAGAACGCACGAATACGCAATTTCATTTGCCGGGTTCAGCGAGAAAATGCAGCCATGACCTACGATATCCTGATGGCCCTGATCGCGTTTGCTTTTGTCTCGTCAATCACTCCAGGCCCCAACAACCTTATGCTGATGGCATCAGGTGCGAATTTCGGCTTTCGCCGCACGATCCCGCATATGCTGGGTATCGGTTTGGGCTTCACCTTTATGGTGCTTCTGGTGGGGGCGGGGCTGGTTCAGGTCTTTGACCGGTATCCGATTAGTCATACCGTGTTGAAAGTTCTTTCGGTTCTGTATCTGCTGTATCTGGCATGGAAAATCGCCCATGCAGCGCCCGCTAAAGGTGCCGATACTGCGGGCACCCCGATGACGTTCCTGCAAGCTGCAGCCTTCCAATGGGTGAACCCAAAAGCCTGGGCGATGGCGTTAACCGCGACAGCCGCCTATGCGCCTGAACAATCGCTGAACGCCATTCTGCTGGTCGCGCTGGTGTTCGGCGCCATTAACCTGCCCTCGGTCAGCACCTGGACGGTTCTTGGACAGCAAATGGCGCGAATCCTGACGAACCCGCACCGATTGCTGGTTTTCAACTGGACGATGGCGGCCCTGCTTGTGGCCTCGCTCTATCCGGTGCTGTGGCCGAATTAGGTTACCTGAGCGGCAGGTAAATTTCGGTCAACAGATTCTCGGGGGCCGTTTCTCGTGGATCGTTGAGATAGATCTCATAACACGGATGGTCCGCAGGTTCTTCGCCAGACTCGGGCAACCAATTGCCAAATAATGTCTGATACGCGCCGTGAAGGCCGGAATAAGGGCCCTTGAAGGTCAGCACCGCTGTTTTGCCACCCGGAATTTCAAGGTCTTCCATCCCCTCGGGCGTATCATCACCGCAGAATTCAGCACCTGCAAAACTGCGCAATTCATCCTCGGGCACATCGTCCGGACTGTCGAGATACAGCCCGATCATCGGGCCGACTTGCGGCCACAGTTTGCGGGATTCGCACAGGGCACCAAAGGCCTCAAAGCTGCGGCCAATCTCGGCATACGCCCCTTTATGTGGCAGCGCTATGACTCGGCGGGACGGTTCGGTTCGGGTTGTTACGGGATGCATCGGATGTCCTCCGGTTTTGAACATTGGATGGGCCGGCAGTATTTGCCCCGCACGTCGAAACGCGGTGGGGCTGCTGCCGTAGGCCTCGGAAAAGGCCCGCGCAAAGGATTTTTGGTTCGGATAGCCAATGTCGGTCGCGATCCGCGTAACCGGTCTGTCTGTTTGCACCAGCCAGCAGGCGGCACGGTGCAGGCGTATCCGACGGGTGGCCTGCGCGCAGGTCTCGTCAGTAATGGCGCGAAACACGCGATGCCAGTGAAACCGCGACATGGCCGCAACCTCGGCCAGGGCGTCCAGAGACAAGTCTCTGGCGGGGTTGTCATGAATGTAGGTCAACACACGCAGCACGCGATCTTCATAGCTGGCAGCCATCAGTATCCTTCCTTCACTTTGCCCATCGGTGATCGCATATTCCACAACCACAAATCTTGCTGAGTTGCATCCCGGACAAGCATTAGTCATATAGCAGGGAACTTCCGCGTTGAGAGGCGTCATGACCCAGTATCTGGATTTCGAAAAACCGCTGGCCGAGATCGAAGGCAAAGCTGAAGAGCTGCGCGCGCTGGCCCGTGCCAATGAAGAAATGGATGTGACCGAAGAGGCCGCCGCGCTGGATGCCAAGGCCGCCAAGCTTCTGGACGAGCTGTATGCCGATCTGACCCCATGGCGGAAATGTCAGGTGGCGCGTCATCCTGAACGTCCACACTGCAACGATTACGTGGATGCGCTGTTTACCGAATTCACCCCACTGGCCGGTGACCGGAACTTTGCCGACGATCTGGCGGTAATTGGCGGTCTGGCGCGGTTCAACGATCAACCCGTCATGGTGATTGGCCACGAAAAAGGCAGCGATACCAAATCGCGGATTGAGCGCAATTTCGGCATGGCTCGGCCCGAAGGGTATCGTAAAGCTGTGCGCCTGATGGAGATGGCGGGCCGCTTTGGCTTGCCGGTGATCACTCTGATCGACACTGCGGGTGCCTATCCCGGCAAGGGGGCGGAAGAACGTGGCCAATCCGAGGCCATCGCGCGCTCAACCGAGATGTGCCTGAAGATTGGCGTTCCTTTGGTGTCCGTAATCATCGGCGAAGGTGGTTCGGGTGGCGCGGTCGCCTTTGCGACTGCGAACCGCGTAGCGATGCTGGAGCATTCGGTCTACTCGGTGATTTCGCCCGAAGGCTGCGCGTCGATTCTTTGGAAAGATGCCGAAAAAATGCGCGAGGCCGCCGAAGCGTTGCGCCTTACCGCTCAGGATCTGCACAAGCTGGGCGTTTGTGACCACATCATCACCGAGCCCAAGGGCGGTGCACATCGCAACCGCCCGGCGGCGGTCGAAGCCGTGCGGTCTGCAATTGCCTCGATGCTGGAAGAGCTTGATGGGAAAGACGCGGCAGCCCTGATCAAGGACCGCCGTCAGAAGTTCCTGGATATCGGTTCGAAAGGGCTGGCGGCTTAACCCGTCAACCACCCAACCGCTGCAACAGAGCCACTGAAGGCTGGCCAGTCACGGACAACCCGTTGGCGCGCTGGTAGGCGCTAATTGCCGCCTCAGTATTCTTGCCGACAACACCATCTGCGCCTTGTGTGTCATAGCCCGCGGATGTCAGGCGGCGCTGCAGTTCTTTACGATCCTCCAGTGTCAAACCGGTCGCATCCGGCCCGAATGACGCTTGGAACGGCGCGCCGCCAGTAATGCGATCAGAAAGATGACCTACGCCGATCGCGTAGCTGTCCGAATTGTTGTAGCGCTTGATCACCTGAAAATTGCGGAACACAGCAATACGTGGGCCAGGCGTCTGCGGTTGCAGCACTGCCGCCGGCGTGCCCGAAACCGTGCCGACTTCACCGCCCCAAGGCTGCCCTCGCACCCAACCGGCGCGTGCCAGATAAGCCGCCGTTGACGCAAGTGAATCTGCTGGGTCATCGGACCAGATATCGCGCCGCCCGTCGCCAGTGAAATCGACTGCATAAGCAAGGTAGGACGTCGGAATGAACTGTGTGTGGCCCATCGCTCCGGCCCAGCTGCCGGTCATGTTAGCCGGGGTCGTATCGCCCTCTTGAATGATCTTCAGCGCCGCCACCAGTTGCTTCTCAAAAAACGCTCCGCGCCGCCCGTCATAGGCCAGAGTCGACGTTGCCGAGATCACCGGCACATCGCCCCGCCGTGCGCCATAGCGGCTTTCTAGGCCCCAAACAGCCACGACGACCTCTTTGTCGACACCGTATTGGGCTTCGATCTGCGACAGGGTTCCTGCATGCCGCACAAGCATTTGTTTGCCGGTGCTGATCCGCTCGTCCGACGCGGCAATGGCCAGATAATCCTCAAGCGAGCGTTTGAATTCGACCTGATTGCGATCGCGTTCGATCACTTCGGGCAGATATCCTGCGCCTTGAAACGCGCGGTTAAGGGTCGTCTGCGAAATGCCCTGAGACGCTGCCCGGTTTTTGAAACTGGCCACCCAGGCATCCCATCCGGCGTTCGGAACAGCACGCATCCGCGAAGCCGGAGCAGTGTTGGGTGCGGTGCCTGTGGAACAGGCCGCCAACAGGGTTGACCCAAGCCCGAAGGAGAACATTCGTCGATTAATCATGATTAAATCTGCTCTTGTTGTGATTTGCGCTCAGGATAGCGCAGCCCTGTCGCTCAGGCCAGCAAAGCGACATTCGAAATCACCTGAACAGAGAGATAGGCAACAAGCCGCTCAGGTCACAAGCAGCCGCAACCCCTGTGTCACATCCGAACGTACAGCAAGTCGCAAACCGGGCTCATCCCCGGCCTTGAGCGCAGCGATGATCAGGCGATGGTAGTGCGGTGGCTCGGTCCTCCGCAACCGACCATATAGCGCACGCATCGTTGGACCCAGTTGCAGCCAGACGGTTTCGGCCATGGCAAGCATCGCGGGGGCCTGCGCGCGTAGATACAGCGTGCGGTGAAATTCCAGATTTGCACGGATATATCCCACTGCATCGCGTTTCGTGACCATCTCGGCTACTGCCATGTTGATGCTTTGCAACCGGTCAATCAGCGCCATATGCGCGCGCGGCAGGGCCCGGCTGGCCAGTTCAACCTCAAGCAGCGCGCGCAGCGCCGCCAGCTCTTCGATCCGATCGCGCGTGAGTTCCGGCGTTGATACCCGACCGGAGGTGGACAGGAACAAAGCACCTTCTGCCGCCAGACGTCGCACCGCCTCGCGCGCGGGAGTCATCGACACACCGAATTCCTTGCCAATCCCGCGCAGCGTCAACGCCTGCCCCGGGGCAATCTCTCCATGCATGATGCGGGATCTGAGGGCGCGATAAACGCGATCATGGGTTGCCGTATGAGACTCGGCGGGGCGTGAGGTTAACATGAGTTTATGTGATCACAAATCGCGCTGAGGTCAAGCGACGGAGTCGAAGCGATATCTGTGCAGTTCAGCCCCGTTGTCTCGCAGCCAGCGGCGTGGTTCTTTGTAAGGGCCAAAAATACGCTCGACCTGCGCCCAGAACGCAGGTGAGTGGTTCATTTCGGCAAGATGCGCCACTTCATGCGCGGCCACATAATGGAGAACCTCTGTCGGGGCGAGGATCAACCGCCACGAGAACATCAACCCGCCCGCAGAACTGCACGACCCCCAGCGCGAACGCGTATCGCGCAAAGTAAGGCTACTGTACGACCGCCCCAGCATCGCCGCGTAATCATCGCACGCACCGGTCAGACGATCGCGGGCAAGCTCTTTTAGAAACCGCGCTAGTCGCCGTGCTTCGGCACCGGGCGGAACCCCGATCGCATCGCCACTCAGCAAGACCCTCCGCCCCGATGCAGGAACGATTCGCCGCGCCGTACCCTCGATCGGAATGAACTGCCCTACGCCAACTGCTTCAATGCTGGGTCGATCCTGCAGGTGCCCGCGGATCCAGCCCTCTTTCTGCTGTGCGAAATTCAGCGCTTCGGCTTCAGCCACCCCTGTCGGGTAGGTCAGCGTAACCCGTCCATCCAATTGGGAAATTCGCAAACTGATCCGCCGTGCGCGCGCCGATCTGCGCAGTGTCAGCGGCACCGGAGGTGTTCCGGGCAATGCGTGTCGCCCCATGGGTGGGCCTCCTTTGCGCAAAGGCTTTGACAGTGCCTGCCGCATGTGGCAGGTGACCTGAATCATTGATGAGATTCACCTGATATCAAGGGGATTTGATATGCCCAAGGAAGAATGGGGCGTAAAGCGTGTCTGCCCGACAACCGGCAAACGGTTTTACGACCTGAACAAGGACCCGATCGTCAGCCCCTATACGGGCGAGGTCGTGGAGCTGGATACCGGAAAAAGCCGGATGATCGCCGCGGATGCTGAAGATGCCGCATCGGTCAAGGCGCGCGAAGCGTCGTCGGACGAAGACATCGTTTTGGATGATGACGATAATGTCGATGTCGAATTGGATGACGATCTGCTGGACGACGATGACGACGGCGACAACGTTTCACTAGACGATATAAAGGACATGTCGTCAGAAGACGAAAACTGATGGATCCCGAGGCGGCCCCGCCGCCTCGACCCGGCCTGCGAGGTCGGTCTGAATTTTTTGCGGATTCCGATTTTAGGACTTGCACTCATCGACGGCGTCTCATAAACGTCCGTCCACCGTTACGACGGTACCTTTATGGGGCCTTAGCTCAGTTGGGAGAGCGCTTGCATGGCATGCAAGAGGTCAGGGGTTCGACTCCCCTAGGCTCCACCAAAACCTAACAATACAACTGGATAGCAAGCATTAGAGCGGTGTGACACACAGGTGTGACACAAAATGAAGCTGCATGCGTATCTCTCAATGTCCAGACATGACATCTACTACTTTCGTTGGCCATTGCCCGACACAAGACCAAAACCCCATACCAGACCAAGCACCACACGTAGGACCATTCGGGTGTCTTTGCGTACGAGATGCCCTAAAGAGGCTGGCACTCTGGCACGGCGTCTTGCAGTGTGCGGCGACACAATAACAAAGCACATAGAAATATCGGGCATGAACCACGGCGAACTGCGCACAAAGGTGCATGAGCACTTCACGGAAGTACTAAAGAAAGCAAAGGCGCGTAGAAATGAACTTGGCCCCTACACCGAACTAGAGAGAGAGCGTATCTTCTACTACATCTTGTCGTGGTTGCGGCTGCGGAACTTTTGACCACGCGGCGCATGGCGGATCCCATGACATCGCGCATAGCCAAGGAAGCGCGGATGAGGGATGCGGACCGGGTTCGTGCGTGGGCGGCAGAGAGACTATCCATCAAGGCAAACAACGTCGTCACTGTTGCTGATCTGTATTCGAATTTCCGTCAGTGGTGTGCCGCAGAAGGTGTATCGGACAGCCGAATTCCTGCGCGCAACAGCTTCGCTCGACGCTTGCGTCATGTAGGGCCCCGTCTAGTTCCAGGACCCAATAGCAAAGGCGCTCGGTTCGAAATTGCTATCCTCAAGACGGCCTGATTTAAAGTGGGACAGCTTGTAACGAGGCCAAACGAACTAGGCCGGCCATTTCGTTTTGGGTGGACATGCAATAAAACCTCCCAACTTCCCTGTCGGGCGTTTGGTTGGGAGGTTGGGATGTTTTGTGTCTCGTCCGTCTGTATATTTTCTGTTGTTCACATCAAGCATAATGCTGCTTTTTAACGCCCGACGTTCATTGCAGCGCTGCGGTGCGACCCCGCGAGGACCTCCGTGTTTCGTCCAGCGCCTGACGCATTGCTGCCAAACCAGCCCGCTCGACATACTGGTCCATCGGGTCGAGTTCATCCCAAGTGCGAGATGCGGCAGCAGGCCAGATCTGCGGATGACTGTGCCGCATTTGGCTGAGCCGCCATTCATGGTGGCAGAGTTGCGGTGTCATAGCTTCAGGATCGCTCAGGAAGCGCGCAGCGACACCACAGCAGGCCTGCCACTGCCGGTCATGCACAATCGGGCTTTCCTCGCCGCTCGTTGCTGTTTGGGCTTCACAGTAGGCCATAGCGATCAGGACGATGTGCCTTGCTGCGGCAGCTTCAAGTTGGATATCTTGCTCCATGTGATGTCTCCTATTCATTATGTTGATGCGCATCCCGTTGGCTGTTGCCACCGGCGACCACCCCAAGGCGGGGTTGGTGATCACGATTTTCGTGACGCTCTGGATGCTGTTGGTTTCGCCCTGCCTTAGGCTCATCAGTGGATCGGCGCTAGACCCAGACCATTGGCACCGGTCGCAAGCATGTCTCGGGCGGTCCATACACCGGCGGTCTTCCGCGACTTACGGGCAAAGCTCGGTAGAGGAGCGTCATCATGTTTGGGGGAATTGCGGGCTGTCCGCCCACGATTGGTATGTAATCGCTAAGTCTGTCAGCTTCAAGGAGCGGGCGGCGTAGCGCGGACAAAACAAAAGCGGCTACGTCATTTAGAAAGAACAACGTCTGCTTCGCGCTCAAAATCAGCCGCTCACGCCAAGTGCAGCAAATGACTGTTCTGAGCCCAAAGCTGACCGGTTTCATTTCAGTACCCGCGCCTAAACGAATGATTGCCAATCGCCTAATGCAATTGAGCGTTATGAGAAAATTTCGTAAGAAAAGACATCTAAGTCTTCCTCAAAACCCCGCAAAGAATGCCGCCCCATTTTTTTCGGCTCTTCAGATACCAAGTTCACAAAATCGCCCGTTGCTAAAAGCCGCGCCTCCAGTTTTCGCGTCAGGCCCTCTAACCTGCTGGCTATCGCGACTGATGGGCCAGTTACCGTAAAATCCAAACGCTTTTCAGTGCCAACATTCCCGTAGACAGCCGCCCCAGTGTGCAAACCAACCCCAAATTCAGCACGGTCTGATGGATCAAGTTCTTCATTCCTTTGGAACGCTTCACGCGCTGCGGACAGGGCAGCTTCGCACATGTCCTCGGGTAGTCTTCGTTGACCATCAAAAGGAAAGATCGCAAGCAACCCATCGCCAACGAATTTAAGTACCTCTCCGCCGTGATCGTGTACCGCCCCACCGACACAATCGAAGAATTGGTTAACCGTCGCGACATATTTTTCCGATGACAGGCGCTGGCTCAAAGCAGTAGAGCCGCGCATATCGCTGAACAAGAGAGCACAGTCAATTATGCTGACATCTCCCCGGGCTATTTGACCGTTCAGTACGGATCGACCGGACAACTTGCCTAGATAGACCTCCATCAACTCAGCTGCCAAGAACTGTTCCGACAATACACGCGCTGCACCAAGCAAAGGTAAAGATAGCCGCGACAGACCATCTACCTCACGGTCTGTGAAGCCAGTACGACGCTTTGTAGCAAAAGACACAGACGCGCCCAAAGCCCACTCCATCTCTCCGTCAAAGACAACAGTGCGATTGCCGAATGGTGCACTGCATACGACATAGTCGGTGACACCTGCTTCAGCGAGTTTTCGGAATAGCGGAAATTTGTCACGGGTCGCTTGGTCAGTCAGATTTGCTCGCATGAAAGGAAACTTGATTGTGCCGTTCGCAAGACCGTCCGCCAAGTCCCAGACTTCCTTATTAAAGTGCTGTTTCGCAATCTCATTGGCCAATTTCGAATTCTCTCCGAAGGGTGCTTTGTCGAAGAGATCAGCCGTTACTGAGCTGCGTGGAAGAACGGTCCATTCAATACGATGGTTCGACGCATCCCACGTTGCATCGAGCAATCCAATTACAGGGTGCATCATCAGGCGGCCCAAGGAAACACGCGTGACCGGCACGCCACCATCGATCAGCCTGTGACTTAACTGCTCGACTAGTCCGCCAAGATCAGCATCAAAAAAGGCCAGCTTTTGCAGCCAATCTGCAATGCGGTCGAAAACATCCGCCATAACTTACACCTCCACCATCATCTTGTTACAGCTGAGGGCTCGTGTCATTCGGTTTGTCTTCGAACGCTCAATTCTCTAGCGATGGGTTTGCAAATTCTCACGCGCGTTCGCTTGAGATATTGGCCAAAGCCCGTCAGTTTTTCGAGCTACGAAATAGTACCGGGCGCAACAGTCGATAGAGAAACGTGACTTTCAGCTCTAAAGTGCTCTTGCCAAGGTCCTGTGCATCGGTGCAACTAACGGCCGCTTTGTCCGCAGAGCGGTCATTGAGACGGAACGCAGCGAACGACCGCTCTGAGCCCAAAGCGGTCTAGTGTGGCTGCCATTTCAGAGCATCATTTTGATTGGGAAACTTGGCGCGCAATTTAAAGCCGGCAGAGATTTTCCTTTCTGCCTTAGATCACCTCGATGCTAGGCTCGGGATAATTCGCCTTGCTGAGTATGGAAAAACTATGACCAAACTGAATGTCTCCCGTCGTACAGCAATAACCGGTCTTGGTTGCGCATCGATGATCGCGATTGCCAATGCCACATCCTCTTATGCGGCCTCGACATTGCAGGATCTTGGAGGCCAGCTCCAAACACTGCCTGAGATCACTGTCTACACAGCGCGGCGTGTCATCACCATGGAAGACAACGACCCGGCTATTAACGCGGTTGCCGTGGTCGGAGACCGTATTCTGGCCGCTGGCCCGCGCGACAAACTCGTTGACCGGATCGGTTCGCAGCCGTTTCGGCTGGACGATCAGTTCTCCGAAAAAGTTATTATCACGGGTTTGATCGACCAGCATGTGCATCCTTTCCTCGCGGGATTGACCCTGACCTCCGAGATAATATCGATCGAGGATTGGAACATTCCGACTGGCCTTTCGAAGGCCGCCGTCGATGAAGCAGATTATAAGTCTCGTTTGCAAGCGGCCGAAGCGGCTATGGATGATCCCGACGCTTTGCTGCTGACGTGGGGGTACCATCACTTCTTTCATGGCGAGATCAGGCGTGCGCAACTCGACGAGATCAGTAGCACGCGTCCAATCATCATAATCCACCGATCTGCGCACGAGTTTGTCCTTAACACTCCAGCATTGAAATTTCTGGGTATCACCGAGGATTTTGTTAATGGCTTTGAGGGGCTCGCTCTTGAGCAATCGAGTTTCGAGGACGGGTATTTCTTCGAGGCAGGCATGTTCGCCGTTCTTCCCGCAGTCGCTCCGGTGCTTGCTACACCAGAGCGCCTGGGCGCGGGTTTGAGGCTGGCGCGCGAGTATATGCACCGTGCAGGCGTCACAGTTGCTGCGGAACCGGGTGGCGTGCTGTCCCGGCCTCTTCAAGAAGCAACCAACGCGGTCTTTTCAGGATCCGATACCCAACTCAGGACCTATTTCATACCTGACGGGAAATCCCTGGCTGCCTTGCACTTTCAAAATGGTTCGATGATTGAGGAGACCGAAAAACTGCTGGACTGGGGTGAAGGTAAGACGGCGTTCATGCCGAAGCAGGTGAAACTCTTCGCCGATGGCGCTGTTTACAGTTTGGCCATGCAGGTATCGAAGCCTTATGTGGGCGGCGATTTCCACGGCGAGTGGATCATGCAGCCGGACGAGTTCAATCCCGTATTCGATGCATATTGGGATGCAGGTTACCAAATACATGTTCATCAGACCGGCGACCTTGCCGTGGACTTGATCTTGGACGCTGTTGAGCGAAACATGCGCCGGAAGCCGCGGGCAGGTCACCGTACAACATTGGTTCACTTCGGTTATGCGAGAGAAGATCAAGCAAAGCGGATCGCTGAGCTGGGCTGCATCGTCAGCGGCAATCCATACTACGTAACTGCGCTGTCAGATCGATATAGCGAGCTTGGACTGGGCCCGGAACGTGCGGATGACATCGTTCCCCTTGGGCCAATTAAGGCCAACGGCATTCCGATCTCATTCCATTCCGACGTACCAATGGCTCCCGGTGAACCGCTGTTCCTAGTATGGGCTGGCGTAAACCGAACGACCTTCTCAGGCCGTGTCGCAGGCCCAGAACACCGCCTGTCGGTCGAAGACGCTTTGCGGGCTGTGACTATCGATGCGGCCCAATCCTTGCGATTGGAGGATGAGGTTGGCTCTATCGCTCCCGGCAAGTTGGCGAACTTCACCATCCTTGAAGAGGACCCATTCGAGGTGGAAGCCGACAAGATTAAAGACATCGGTATCTGGGGGACCGTACTTGAGGGTGACATTTTTCCAGTGTCAGACGACTTCGATCTCGACCGCGCGTCATTATCGCCAAACCGGGATACAATAAATCCACCAACAAAGCCGCTGTATGCGCTTGCCGATTTATCGGGCATCGCCCAGAAAGGCATGCTTGCCGGATGCTCGTGTTGCGCTTCACCCGTATCTCAGTCGTGCACGACATCTGCAGCGGGAAAAATCTCTGCTGTTAGCTGTTGCGGGACCAATGCTTTGGGGTGGGCCGTCGTGTCCGAATGGGCCTCCAGAGTTTAGATTGGAGCCAAGCCAAGGATAGGTTTCGGTCGTCGGCATTGTCTGAAATGCGGTCGGTCGAACGGAATGATCGGCACAACTGCTTCAAGTTCAAAGTAGAGTTGCTAATCTTACTCTTCGCCAGCTTGCGGCAGACGATTACTTCACACATCGCGTGAGTGTTGAGCTTTCTACAGCCAAAGGGTTACGCTCTAAATCGGTTACAAATCAATCGCACGATCGTATTCGATAAGCACGTCAACACTTCCGCGAGGCACCAAATTGCACAAGCCTAGAAAAACAAACTTTGGTGCTGTAACAGCGTTGGTTCTTTCAAATACACTAATGGCTGCCCCTCTTGAAGCTCAGCAGGCCGTTCCGGTGACCTATTCGCTTGAAGCAGGCGTGGTTTATGGACAGGGGTTCGTGACGAAAGAGGGTGAGGAGGTTTCGCGCGACTTGTGGATGGACATCTATCATCCGACCGAAGCCACAACCACGCCGCGACCCGCTGTAGTCCTCACCTTTGGCGGCGCATTCCATCGCGGCAGTCCGCGGCTTACGTTTCAATCGGGTGGCGCTCAGGATACCTCGATGGGCAACTATTGCCGTCGGTTTGCCGCGAGGGGCTATACGTGCTTTGCAATCGACTATCGGCTGACACCCGAAGGGCCTGTGCCGTCAGGGGAAGGGTATCAAGCAGATTGGATCGCGCCCGACAGTCTGTTGCCTCTGTTGCCCCAAGCCAACCATATTCGGGGGACTATGGACCTGCCGCCGCTTGATTTCAGCATCCCCGAACAAGAGAAGACAATGGTTGATGGCGTGATCTCGGCTGCCGAAGACTTGCGCAAAGCGGTGCTTCATATCCGCGAGTTCGCGGACACATACGAGATCGATCCGAACCGTATCGCGCTTGGTGGCTTTTCCGCGGGTGCAGTAACATCTTGGAACGTCGCGCATGGTATGGGAGTTTCCGTCTCCGGCGTTTTTCTCCTGTCTGGAACCGATGCCGGGTTTGACGTGAACAAGGCTGTCACGGCCTCTTCAAACAGACCACCGATACTAATGTTTATGGGGCAGTATGATTTGGCAGGCGCGTTGTCTTCCGTTCCAATGCTCATCGATCACTACCAAAAAGTTGGCGTGGATCACGAGTTCGCATGGGTGCCGGGCTTCGGCCATTTCTATCCCGCTGGCGCAGCCAGTTTGGGTAGCGATGCAGTGAGTATGTCTGTGGAAGGTCGGATTGCCGAGTTCCTCGAACGCGTTATCGGAAAAGGGTCATAACGTTCAGATCACTAGCTGCAAGCGACAATTGACTGATGCGTGGCACTAGTCGCCTTGCGCAATGCCCGCTTAGTCCGCGATGCCGCCTTTAACAGATCTGGATCTGAATGTCCGCTTGGCGCGGTTCGCAACCCGCTGCGCGAGCAAAGGATCAAAGCGTGATGAACGGCAGCAGTGGGCTCTGACCGCCAGTCGGTGCGAGCCGCAGAGAACGGCGGGAGAGAGCCCAAAGTATCGAGTGCTGCGTGATGTCCCAATGACTACAATGCGCAGACAGCGGACTTTGCAAAATTCAGCGGACGGCCCAATTCGGACGTCGCCCGATGGGCGTCGTTGCTGCGTTGCAGCCCGCCATTCGCCGCGAGCGCCACGCTAGAAAACAATTCGACGCGAGCACATGACTTTGCCGAAACCACCTGCCATGAGGCCAGAGATTGTTCCATTATCGATTTCCAGATCGATTTTTATCAGGCTCGGACTCGCCGGGTTCATAAACACCCCTTGTTCGATTTGAAATGATCGTTGAGATGATCCGACAAAGTCGTGCAATACACACGCTAAAGGCCCCGCAGCCATCCCCGTCGCGGCTTCTTCTTCAATCGCATATCTGGGCGCAAACATGCGGGTTGTCGCGTCTCGGTTGGTCGCTGATGGGTCTGTTGTAAAGACGTAATAGCCGATCAGATCCAGTTGTTCGCTGATTTGTGTGATTTTGGCGAAATCTGGTTTCACCTTGGCAAGACCTTCGGCATAAGCGAGGCCGATAACAATGAAACTGTTGCCGGTATTGACCAAAACCGGTGGGATCTCCTGATCAAGTTGATGTCTGCTGATCCCAAGGGAGTTCAGTACATCGTCGATGCTTACACCCTTTTCCGCCCATTCCTCTGGTATCGCGTATTTTGGGGCCAGTTGTTCCATATAGGCGGCACTTTCTTTCATGAGTATGCGCCTCGGCCCATCAACCGTCTCCTTCGAGGTGTTGGGATTGGGAATCCGGCCTAGCGCATCAAGGCGCGAGAAGGCGGCGATTGTTGCGTGACCGCAATGAGCAATGCGCCGGTTTGGTGTGAAGAAATCAAGTTTGAAGCCTTCAGTCTCAGACCGAGAGACAAAGGCCGTTTCGGACAATCCAACCCTTGCCGCAACGGCTTGCATATCCTGTTCGCTCAATTCATCAGCGTCCAGGACGACGCCTGCGGGATTTCCTCCGGCGCCACCGTCGACAAAGCCGTGTACGATTTCCACTGTTACCTCTACGGCAGTATTTGTTTGCGTATTCATTGACTTACTCCATGCGTGAGGTCGCACCTTTGAGCGCGGTGCGGCCAGTTCCACGTCAGTTGCTAGCGGTGGTGATGCCGTTCAGAAAGGCGGTCATCTGCGCTGCAATCTCGGGCCCATACTCTTCGAGTGCAAAGTGTCCCGTATCGAGCAGATGAAACTCGAGATCATTCAGATCGCGTTGATAGGGATAGGCGCCTTCGACCGGAAAGATGTGATCATTTTTGCCCCACATCAGCAGCGTCGGGGGTTGATGTTCGCGAAACAGCGCTTGCCATTTTGGGTACTCGGCAACGTTGGTGCCGTAATCCAGAAAGAGTTCAAGTTGCACCTCTTGATTGCCATCGCGGTCAAGCAGGTATTGGACGTGCCAATAGTTATCCGGGCTGATCAACTCGGGTTTTTGAACTCCGTGGGTGAACTGCCATTTGGTGGCATCTAGAGTGAGGAATCCACGAAGCTGGTCGCCATTCTCTTGCGATGGCTCGGCCCAATAGGCTTTGATGGGATCCCAGAACTCGCGCAGCCCTTCTTCATAAGCATTCCCGTTTTGAATGATAAAGCCAGTGACCCGTTCGGGTTGTTCCGCAAACATACGGAAACCAACCGGGGCACCGTAATCCATCAGATAGACCGCGTATTGATCGATACCTTTCCGGTCGAGCAGCGCCGTCATCATTCCAGAGATATTTGCGAAAGAATACTCGAAGTTTTCGGCCATCGGCATGTCCGACGCGCCAAATCCGGGGAAATCGGGCGCGATCACGTGGTAGTTCTTGGCAAGTTCCGGGATAAGGTTACGGAACATATGCGAGGAAGTCGGAAAGCCATGAAGCAGCAGGACGGTGGGCCTGCTCGGATCTCCGGCCTCACGATAAGCGATACTGACTTCGTCGATTTGTTCGGTGCGGAAATAGACGGCCCGCGTGGCCTCAATTCCGGTCCCTGCTGCGATTGCAGGAGCTGGTGCAATTGGTGCAGCGATTGAAAGCGCGAGAATGCTGGCGCTCAGGATGGATTTCAAATTGCGCGACATGGGTATTTCCTTTCATTGGGTTACGGGGGGCGCGTCTGAACACGCCAGGATTGACACGGGTCAGTTTTGCTGTCCGAGCGACGCTTCGAGCCTTGCGTTTCGTGCTTTCAGCGCTGCCAGCTCAGTGCGAAACGGGGCCAGATAATCTTCAAACTCTTCAAAGGTCAGGCGTTGGGGGATGTGCTGCGGGCAGTTCCAGTCCATCGCTTCAAGCTTGATCACAACCGCCCGCTCCGGGTCAGCGCGATAGTCCGGCGCTCTCAGGCGCTGCATCAAGGCCGGATCGTCCTCGGCACCAATGATCATCGCCCGACCCCAGATCTTGAGACGCTTCTGATTGGGGTAGTCCATCAGGATCAGAGAGATGCGGTCATTGCCCAGCAGATTCCCAGTGCTGAGATACTGCCGGTTGCCGCGGAAATCGGCATAGGCAAGTGTCCGTTCATCCAACACTTTCAGAAAACCCGTTGGACCGCCGCGGAATTGCACATAAGGCCAGCCGGTTTCTGAGACCGAGGCCTGATAGAAGCCGTCCCTTTGCGCGATGAAGCTGGCCTCAATCGGGCTGATCAGGTCCTCGTGACGGGTGCCTTCCAGAAACTTCGCGTAGCCGTTCGCTGAACCATTTTTGGCCTGCGTTTCGCGCACGGAAGGCGTGAAGCTGATCTCTGCAAAGGGTCGTGCCATTGAATTCTCCATCTCGGTCTGGGCGATGCCCTAGGACTGAGGTGAAGTTAATCAGAGCTTCAATGTTGCGGAATTCAGATACTTGGCAATATATTATTCCAAAAAGTGGAATAATGCTGTGGACCGATTTCACGCGCTAAACGTCTTTGTGAAGGTGGCCGAGTTGAAAGGTTTTGCCGCGGCGGCCCGCCACCTCAACATGTCACCGCCAACAGTGACCCGAATGGTTTCCATGCTTGAGGACAGCCTGGGGATCCGTCTTTTTGTGCGCACCACGCGCTCGGTGATGCTGACTGATAGTGGACAAAGGTTTTTTGAGGATGCCAGACGTATTTTGGCTGATCTTGAAGAGGCCGAGCGCGCCGCTTTCGGTTCCTATGCCGAACCCACCGGGGAACTAAGTGTCACCGCATCGGTCTTGTTTGGTCGTATGTTCATCACTCCGCTTCTGGGCGAATTTCTGGATCTTTATCCGAAGCTATCGGCACGCACGCTTTATGTGGACCGCGTAGTAAATCTGATTGATGAGGGTCTCGACGTTGGTATCAGAATTGGCAACCTCGCTGATTCCAGTTTGATGGCCGTTAGGTGCGGTGCGGTAAATCAAATACTATTTGCGTCGCCATCTTACCTTGAATCGCATGGCAAACCTGAAACTCCGGATGATTTGTCCTGCCACGCGATCATTAATTCTACTGCCCTGAATGCATCCGCCCAATGGCATTTTCAAAGCAGTAGAAAGAGTATAGCCAAACGAGTGAACCCACGCATCAGCATGAATACTAATGACGCTGTGATTGAGTTGGCGTTGCAAGGTCATGGGATCGGACGGCTTTTGTCGTATCAGGTGGCACCCTACATTGCAGATGGGCGGCTCAAGACTGTCATGAAGTCATATGAGCCACCCGAGGTTCCCATCCATCTTGTGCATCAAGAGGGTCGAACCGTGTCTGCGAAGGTACGCGCTTTTGTTGATTTTGCGGTCGAACGTCTCAAATCGGATCCCCTTATTGGCCAGAACCAAACTCAGGCCTAAGCGCAAGACCAACAATTAGGCACAATCGCGCTATTCAGCCGCCGCCGCGGATGAGGCGGTCCATGCATTTGGGACAAACGCATCATCCAAAGCCGTTTCTGCCACATGGTTCGTATAGTTCGACAGGATTTTCAACGCTGTGCCAAGGATGACTTCCAGCATGGTCTGGCGGGTATAGCCAGCCGTCAGAAACGCCTCGACCTGTGCGTCGCTGGGCCAGCCTCGGCTTTCGTTGATCACGATGACGAATTTGCGCAGTGCTTCCAATTTGGGGTCGGCGATAGGGCTGCCATCGCGTAACGCTGCGATCACGTCTTCGGGGACACCGGCCATCTGTGAAAGAGTGGTATGGGCGGCCATGCAGTACTTGCACCCGTTCAACCGGTTGTTAGTCATAAGGATGATCTGACGCTCAGTCTCTGACAGGCTGGTCTTTCCAAAGATGTTGGAAAGTGTCGTATAGCCTTCCAAAATTGCGGGCGCTTCGGCCATGGCCGCATAAAGGTTGGGCACAAAACCATATCCTTTCAGCGATGCTTCCAGAATTGGTTTCGCGGCATCAGGGGCTGAGGCGATTGTATAGGTCTCAAAATCAGTCATGTCTGGTTTCCTTTGGGAAGAGTTTTCGACGCACGCAAATTGTCATTGCGGACAGGGCGTCTTGGAGAAATGCCGGCCTTTTGGGGAGGGGAGAGGCAGCGGTGGCTCCGACCGGCAAAAGCCACCAAATTCCTCGATCAAAGGCTGCCGACAGGCGTGTGGTGGATGTCTGCCCACTTGGCATGGGCGCCTTGGATCACGGTCTCTTTGTCCTCAAGGTACTTCTTGAAGATGTCCTCATTCACAAAGAGATAGAGCTTGTTGTCCACGATATCGGCATACCGAACATCGCCATCAAGCTTCTTGCCTACATAGACGCCAAAGGCGCAGAACCCGCCGAATTGAGGCAGATGTGCCGTCGGATCCGCCTCGAATGTGGCTTGCGCTGCCTGCGACGCAAAATAGTAGTCCACTCCATCAAGGGCCGATGTAAAAGTGGCGTTGCCCATCTCAGGATTCTCGGCTTCAAACATCGATACAGGATCGACGCCATGCATGCCGAGGGGCTGCCCGGTCAAGGTAAGACTGTTCGAAACGTTGTATTCATCGTCAGCCAATGCCGCCGCCGCCAGGGCGAGAGTCAACGCTGTTGTAAGTGCGGTAAATGTAAAGATGCGTGTCATGATATGTCCTTTCAGGATGTCAGGATCAAATTTGAAGATCGATTTGGGTCAGGCCGATTGGCCAATGCGCTCAACCGCGTCGTCGGTCCACCAGACGCCGTTGGCGACCATTCGGAAGTTGATTATGGCGGCGAGATACCCGTCACCTTCAGGCACCTTGGCCCCGGCTGTGGCATCGCGAACGACAGCGACTTCGTAGCCCAGCTCCAGCAGCTCGTAGAGATGCGCCTGCGTACACAGGTTCGCCGACATCCCCGCGAGGATCACTTTGTCGATCTTGCGTTTACGCAATTGCAGGTTCAGGTCATTCTGAGCAGGGCTGTAAACCTTGTGTGGCGAGCAAATGATGGTTTCGCCATCCTCGATGTACTTCTTGTATTGCGGCATCCAGTCGGCACCTGAGCCCTCGAAACTGTCCAAATTGAGCGGTCCCAGGCGGTCAAACATGCCGATGCTGTGCATCGTGGCTTCCAGAGTGCCCTCGAACTCCCACTTGTGGTCATGCGGGTAGTAATAGTGGGGCGAGATGAAGACTGGCATCCCCGCAGCCTTGGCGGCAATGAAAAGCCGTTCGATATTGTCGACCGTGCCCTGTTCGGTCACGCTTTCGCCAACGACACCCCACGTCACACCGTCCTCTGACAAAAAATCAATCTGGGGGTCGGTCACCACAAGCGCAGTACGCCCCGGCTCAATGGTCATGTCGATTTGGGGAAGGCCTGGATTTTCCGGGTCAGCATAGTAGGCGCGTGCTTCGTCGGTCGCGGCAAGGGCCTGCCCGCCAGCCACTATTGTTGTACCTGCCGCGGCCGCACCGGCGGCTTGTTGCAAGAGTCGCCGGCGCGCCATATCAACGCGTTCGGGCGTGACGTCGCAAGCGCAGCTTGCTCCATGTTTGTGGTCATGATTGCTCATTGCAAATTTCCTTTGTCTGAGAGGGGCAAATGGGTTTGCTTTACTCGGGAGCGCCCCAGGTGGATCTGACAAAGAAGAAGTTAGGCGCCACATCGATTGAGGTATCGGCCCGCCCTGCCAAGGTTTTGGCCGAACCTGCCATGTGGTCTTGAGGTGTGTGCCTAGTCGGAGGTCGCCTGCTGCCTGAATCGTGCCGGAGCCTGGCCAACCCAGCGCTTGAAGGCGCGGCTGAACGTGCTCTGTTCCGAAAACCCGGTCATAAAGGCGATCTCGGCTATGGAAGCCTTACCGTCACGGAGCAGGTCACGAGCGAGTGCAACTTGTGCCTGACCAAGAACGTCGCGATAGGTCAGCCCTTCTTCGGCCAACCTGCGGTAAAGAGTGCGCTCGCTCATTCCCATCTCTTGTGCGACATGCGCTGCTTGCGGCGCGCCGCTACTCAGGGCCGGTGTAAGCCGATGGACAATTGATTGGCTCAGTGAGGTGTCGTCATCGCGAGAGTTGAACTCCTCATCCAGGTGCTTCGTCATGAAATCTGACAAGCCCGGATCGCCAAGACGATTTTCGCTTTCCAGCATAGCAGGGCGCATAGCAATGGCGTTGTGGGCGCTCCCAAATCGAACCGGGCACCCGAAATATTCGGCGTAATGTTCTGGCTCTTGTCTGCATGCATGCTGAAACGTGACATATGCGAGCGACAACCCATCACCCACAAACCGATGCATGTTCCTCGCAAAGGCCGCAAGCGCGCATTCGTTGCGCAGCTCCAAGGCGGCGCGATGTGGTGTTTGTCCTTCAAAAATCCAAAGAACCGGGTCGCCGGTTTCATCAAGTCTGTAAACTGCGGTGTCCGTGACGAGACGAAAATAACGCTCGATCCGTTGCAAAGATTGCCGCAAGGTCGGAGCTGTCTTTACGGCTAGGCCAAGGACGCCGAGATCATCGGTCGCAATCGCGTTTGCATAGGCCTCAACCAACGCGGCCTCGTCCGCTTGTTGCGCACGAATCCAATCGATCAGATCGAAATACGCATCATCCGCCAATTGGCCGTCTTGAGCTTCTGGTAGACGCAGCACGACAGCGCCATTCGAAATCAGAGCGCCATCGTCGTTTAGCGTCATCCCGGCGGCGTTGGCCATCGCGCGGGCGAATGCGTAAGTTACACTTGCCATACGGTGAGATTAGCACTGGAAAGCTCTTTCACGCCAGATCGTCCAACCCTGTGATAGGTATAATAAATAGAGACAGCCTCGATCTTCGGGCGCTTGAGGATAAATGCGCCAAACTGATAACACTCGTCATCAGGTTTTCTGAACGGTATCGTCCGAAAGCGTGCGGAAGCATCCAGCCATAGAGGTCATGGTAGATGGGCGAAATTTTTATATCTGTGCTGCTGCCGCTCGCAGTTGTTGTCATCATGTTCTGCCTTGGCCTCGGACTCACAGCGGCTGACTTTCAACGCATCGGGAGACGTCCACGTGCCTTTTGCGTCGGGGCTCTCAACCAGATCATTTTGCTGCCTTGCATCGCTTTGATGGTGATCTTTATCTTTGGGATTTCCGCCGAGACAGCCGTTGGCATTATGATTTTAGCGGCCTGTCCGGGCGGGGCGATCAGTAACATCGTAACCAAGCTTTCGAATTGGGATGTTGCTTTGTCCGTTACTCTTACAGCAGTCTTCAGTCTGACTTGTGTCGTTACCGTACCGCTTATCCTGGGGTTTTCGATGCAGATGTTCATGGGGGCAACTGCGCCCGCTATCGACATCTCTTCGACGGCTTTAGCAATGTTTTTTTTAACAGCTTCTCCAATCCTAGTCGGGGTGACCGCGCGGTCATTGGCGCCGCGGATTGTAGCCGCTGTCGAACCAGTCTTTAGCAAGGTCTCTATGCTACTTTTTGCGCTGGTCATCGGAGGTGCGATCATTTCAAACTGGGTGGTGGTCGCGGATAATTTCCTTAGGCTTGGACCCGCACTTTTGGTTGTAGGTGCGTCACTCACGTTTATTGGCATCATGAGTTCAGGGATGCTCGGATGCACAGACATCGAGGCGAAGACGATTTCAATTGAGACCGGCGTTCAAAACGGAGCTTTGGGGATCGCAATTGCCACCTTGCTGTTGCCTAACACCAATGGGTTAAGCGAATATGCCATCCCATCCGCAATTTATAGCGTGGTCTGGATCGTAACAATGTTGCCTGTCTTCGCTTTCCTTGCGCGAAGAAGCCCAATTTCATGATCCTGACGCCTATTTGCTAGCTCTGGTTATGCGCTGAGCCAAGCCCCTTTGTTTCCATGCCAGAGCCCCATCTAGTCAAAGAGCGATCAAGGAGCTCCCAAGCCTGTGAATCGGCATGCGAAATTGACCCACTTGGGTGGGTTATGAGCGATTAAAATTGACCCACCTGTTTCGTTAGCATCCGCGCTTCAAG
>NZ_JBQFRW010000004.1:0-337997 GCF_056537625.1 Ruegeria sp. C6
CTGCGGTCAGCGTGGTCTTGCCGTGGTCAACGTGGCCAATCGTGCCGATGTTGACGTGCGGCTTATTACGCTCAAACTTTTCCTTTGCCATTCCTCAGGCGCCCTTTTTGCAATTTGGGGGACCCTTGGTCCCGTGGTTACATCTGCGCGCGCGAGATATTTGGTTCAGGGGGGAAAATCAAGCACATCCTGAGGGAAATGCATCCATCACGCCGGATTTTGTGTGACAGCTTCGGTTTCAAGCGGCTGGATCAAGCTGGGGCGCTTGTCAAACCAGCCATCATCCTTGTGCTCTTCGGCCAGCCATTCCTCAACCCGGTCGGCAACCTTCAAGGCCAGACCGTTCATCTGTTCTTCTCGGGTGCGCGCATTTCCTGATCCAGTAAGGGCGCTTTCACCGGTGGTATCTTCGAGCACCTGAAACTGCTTGCCTTTAGCAAGGAACTCTTTCTTTTCGACATCATAGACGTTTACCAGAACGATGGCGGTGCTTTTGGGGTTGTAAATCACAGGAATTCCCGGAGGTGCCAACATGTAGCCCTCGAGACTGATGCCAATGTCGTATTCCTGCGAACCTTCATACCGGCCAAGCCTGATGTCCACTGCATTCTGGATCGCTTTGGTCCATTCATCCGGCGTGGCATCCCGCGAAACCGGTCCCTGAACGGCCTTTTCCGCAAAGGCATAATTCACGCGTAGCTTGAATTCACCCAGCGACTCGGGGTCTTCATAAACCTGCGTTTGGGTGCATGCGCCCATCAGGGCCAACCCGGTGATCAGTGTCAGAATGCGCAGCATGTCTCTCGTCTCGATAGGCCTGTTTTCTTTGGATGTAGCGCACCGATACGGGTTGTGCCAAGCCGTATCGGCAGATTTTCACCAAGCGGACAGCATATCACGAGAACTTGTAATCCCTCGGAAAGCCATAAGGTGCTTTTTTCCCAACACCTGCACGCTTGGCCAGCCATTGGGACATATCCGCCTCGTGCCGGGTTTTGTCGCCGCCCATGGACCATTTCAGGCCCTCTTCCCAGTTGAAGGTGGTGATATCGGATAACCCACCATCCAATTCCAGTGTGCCCTGCCGTCCACGCGCCATGTTGTACTTCTGCAAGCGGACACCCTTACCACGGGTCATCTCGGGCAGCTCCTCTGTCGGGAAGACTAGGAATTTCCCGTTCTGCGAGACAACAGCAACATGATCGCCCTCAACCGGCTTACAGATCATCGCCGTCTCGTCTCCTTTGACGTTCAGCACCTGTTTGCCATTCCGGGTCTGCGCCAGAACGTCATCTTCCGGCACCATAAAGCCGTTGCCCGCATCCGAGGCCACAAGCAGCTTGCGCCCCGGTTTGTGGATCAGGATGTCGATAATCTGCGCCTCGTTCGGCAGGTCGACCATCAGACGTAGCGGTTCGCCCATGCCACGCCCGCCGGGCAGGTTAGCGGCGCTGACGGTATAGAATCGGCCATTTGACGCAAAGACCAGCAGGCGGTCCGTAGTTTCCGCGTGGAAAATGAAACGTGGGCCGTCACCATCTTTGAACTTCAACTCGCGCTTCAGATCGATATGGCCGGTCATTGCCCTGATCCAACCCATCTGAGAGCAGACGACCGTGATCGGTTCCTTGTCGATCATCGCCTCAAGCGGCACTTCCTCGACCTGACCTGCCTCGGCAAATTGTGTCCGGCGCGCGCCGCCTTCATAGTCTTTGCCGAAGGTCTTCTTGGTCTCTTTGAGTTGCTCGGCGATCTTGGCCCATTGCAGGGCGGGGTCGGCCAGCAGGTCTTCGAGATTGGCGCGTTCCAGCATCAGCTCGTCGCGTTCGCGGACCAGTTCCATTTCTTCCAGGCGGCGTAAGCTACGCAGGCGCATGTTGAGGATGGCGTCGACCTGAACTTCGGACAACTCACCCTCACCCGGTTTGGGCGAGATATAGTCGGACTCATCCGTGGCGCGGACGTGATCTATGCCCCAGTCCTCGCGCATCAGCGCGGCCTTGGGGTCGTCGTCGTAGCGGATGATATCGATCACCCGGTCGAGGTTCAGGAAGGCGACGATAAAGCCCTCCAATACCTCAAGGCGGTGGTCGATCTTGGCCATGCGGTGACGCGACCGCCTGATCAGCACCTCTTGCCGGTGGTCAAGGAACGCGCGCAGCACTTCCTTCATCGAACAGACCTTGGGCGTCACCCCGTCGATCAGCACGTTCATGTTGAGGCTGAAGCGCACCTCAAGGTCCGAGTTGCGATAGAGCATGCCCATCAGCACCTCGGGGTCCACGTTCTTGGAGCGCGGCTCGAGGATCAGGCGGATGTCGTCTGCGGATTCATCGCGCACGTCGGCGAGGATCGGGATCTTCTTGGTCTGGATCAGTTCCGCGATCTTTTCGATCAGTTTGGACTTCTGAACCTGATAGGGAATCTCGGTGACGATGATCTGCCACTGGCCACGCCCCAGATCTTCAACCTCGTATTTACAGCGCAGCCGGAAGGATCCACGCCCGGTGCGGTAGGCCTGTGCGATATTTTCGGGCGGCTCGACAATGACGCCGCCGGTCGGAAAATCCGGGCCGGGAACATAATTCAATAGCGTATCGTCACGCGCATCCGGCGTCTTGATCAGATGCAGACAAGCGTCGCACAGCTCGGAAATATTATGCGGCGGGATATTAGTCGCCATGCCCACCGCGATGCCGCTTGCGCCATTGGCCAGTAGATTCGGGAACTGTGCGGGCAACACGACCGGTTCGGTCAGTGTGCCGTCATAGTTGTCGCGGAAATCGACAGCGTCTTCGTTCAACCCTTCCAACAGGGCTTCGGCCACGATGGTCATCCGCGCCTCGGTGTATCGAGAGGCCGCCGGATTATCGCCGTCGATATTGCCAAAATTCCCCTGCCCGTCGACCAGTGGATATCGGACGTTGAAGTCCTGTGCCAGTCGCGCCATTGCATCGTAAATCGCCGCGTCGCCATGAGGGTGATAGTTACCCATCACGTCGCCAGAGATTTTCGCTGACTTACGGAAACCGCCCGTCGCACTGAGTCGCAACTCGCGCATCGCGTAGAGGATTCGCCGGTGAACCGGCTTCAATCCATCGCGCGCATCTGGCAAAGCGCGGTGCATGATGGTGGAAAGCGCGTAGGTCAGGTAGCGCTCGCCAATTGCGCGGCGCAGCGGCTCGGCTACCTCGCCCCCATTGTCAGGGGTCTCCATATTGGGGTCGTCGATCGTATCGTTCATACATGATGTGATACGACGCAAGCGCGCGCGGGTAAAGCAATCGGCGCATATTTAGCTGGGGACAAGTCGGGCTTTTTGCAACAGGGGGAGGCAAGTATCGGATTTCCCCCGCTTTTCGACTCGAAGCTGAATCTATGGTAGGCTTTCGAACATTAAGACTGCTGCCTTTTATTGATGTTACGATTGCCAGGGGGTGCGCCATGAAGCGTGTTATTGTTATCACTTTCGCCATGCTCGGCTGGAGCTTCTATGTGATGAGCGGGGGCCCGGATTTCGAACCGCGCGGCACCCGCACCGAGCAACCGGTTCGCGTTGCCTCTGTGCCAGAACATGAGCCTGCATCCGACCACGCACCTCAGGCTAAAGACGACCACGCACCTCGGGCTGAAGACCTTGTGACCAACGTTGCCGCGCGCATTGTACAGGCGCGCGCTCAGCCCGAGCCACAAGTAGAGGAGGATGCCGCAGTCGTCCTGTCACAAGTCACCAACGATCCGCTGTCTCAGTTCTCTGCATTTGACGAGAACGGCGTCAGCTTTACTCTGGCTTCGCTTGAAGACGGAGCCGCCGGACTGTTGCAGGTCGAGGCCGAGGTGCAGGATGACATCACACCTGTGAATCAAGTCATCGAGCCCGAGAAAGATATCCGCGAAATCTCGGGCACGCGGGTCAATATGCGCGATGGGCCCGGAACGATTTACCCCATCATCGCCAAAGCCAAACTTGGCCAGCGCGTTGAGGTTCTCAGCGATTCCGGCACCGGCTGGCTGCGTTTGCGGTTATACCCTGATCAGCGGGTGGGTTGGATTTCTGCCTCACTGGTTCGGAAACCAACAAACTGACGCAACTGTGTCATTGTCCTGACCTAAAGCTCGCCATAGTTATGGGCGAAGTACACAGGCGGGGGCAATATGCAGAAATCGATTCTGATCACAGGCTGCTCATCCGGGATCGGTCTGGACGCGGCGCACGGGATGCGCGCGCGCGGTTGGCGCGTTTTTGCCTCATGCCGTCAACAGCGTGACTGTGATCGGCTACGGGCACAGGGTTTCGACAGCCCGCTGATCGACTATACCGATTCCGATAGCATTACCTCAGGCCTGCAGCAGGTTTTGGACGCGACCGGTGGCACGCTGGATGCGTTGTTCAACAATGGCGCTCACGGCCTTCCCGGCGCGGTTGAAGATGTCCCAATCGAAGGGCTTCGCCTAATTTTTGAGACCAACGTATTTGGCTGGCACGAACTAACCCGACAAGTGATTCCCGTGATGCGGGCTCAGGGCCATGGGCGCATCGTGCAGAACTCATCAGTGTTGGGACTGGTCGCGTTCCCCTGGCGCGGGGCATACGTCGCCACCAAATACGCCATCGAAGGCCTGACCGATACCTTGCGCCTAGAGCTGCGAGACACCGACATCAAGGTCATCCTGATCGAACCAGGCCCGGTCACCTCGAAGATCCGTGCGAACGCGATCCCTGTCTTCGAACGCTTTATTGACTGGAAAGGCTCAGCCCTGCGACAGAGATACGAGGAAACGCTGCTGAAACGCCTCTACGAATCCTCCGGACCTGACAAGTTCGAACTGCCTGCCTCGGCTGTTACCGCCAAATTGGCGCATGCGGTTGAATCCAAGCGCCCACGTCCGCGATACTATGTGACGACGCCCACCTATATCGCCGGATATCTGCGCCGTATTCTGCCTACCCGGGCCATTGATCGCATCCTCTCGGACATATGAGGCGAAATTACCTGTTCGCTTTTGCCGCTATCAACGCTAGATGACGGCTCAACAACTGAACAAACACGGACGGTGAGCTATGGACCTGACGATGGTCATACTGCTTCTGGCCATGGCGGCGGTCGTCGTCGTGCTGGTGATGGGCATTGCCAATTTTGGAAAACCCGGCAAAGAGGCCGCGCTGAAAAGCAACAAACTGATGCGCCTGCGGATCCTGTTTCAGTTCATTGCGGTGCTGCTGATCGTACTTTACGTCTATCTGCGTGGGCAGGGAGGGTAAGGCATGGTCGTTCTCAACAAGATTTACACGCGCACCGGCGATGATGGGAAAACCGCTCTGGGCAATGGCGAGCGCGTCGCCAAATATTCCGGGCGTGTCGCGGCCTATGGCACTGTGGATGAGCTGAATTCCTTTGTCGGCGTGGCACGGACCGAAGCAGACGGAGAAGTCGAAGCCGCCTTGTCCCGTATCCAGAATGACCTGTTTGATCTGGGTGCCGATTTCTGCCGCCCCGACATGGATAAGGATGCCGAGGCCGACTACCCGCCCCTGCGTATCGTTTCCGCTCAGATCGACCGGCTTGAAGCAGAGATCGACGCGATGAACGAAGCGCTCCAGCCCTTGCGCAGTTTCATCCTGCCCGGTGGCTCACGTTTGGCCGCGCATCTGCATGTGTGCAGAACAGTTTCGCGCAGGGCCGAGCGGTTGGCGGTTGAGCTGACAAACATGGAACCGGTCAATGAGGTGGCTGTCAAATACCTCAACCGCCTGAGCGATTGGTTCTTTGTCGCCGCGCGCTGTGCCAACAACGGCGGGCACGATGATGTGCTCTGGATTCCCGGCGCAAACCGGTGATCGCGCCTGCCGTCGGGAAACTAATTTTCGTTTCTGGTCCAAAAAATGACAAAACGCGACGTCTCGAAACCATGACGTGACGATTTTGCTCTGTCGCAGAACATCACGACCCGCTATCTAAGCCAGCGAGAGCATTGGTGGAGTCGCTGCGCGGCTTGCCGTTTTTGTAAGGAGCATACGCAAAAATGAAGGTACTCGTGCCTGTCAAGCGCGTGATTGACTACAACGTGAAAGTTCGTGTGAAAGCGGATGGCAGCGGCGTTGATCTCGCCAATGTAAAAATGTCGATGAACCCGTTCGACGAAATTGCCGTGGAAGAGGCGATCCGCCTGAAAGAGGCGGGCAAGGCCGATGAGGTTGTTGCCGTTTCGATCGGTGTGAAACAGTCGCAGGAAACCCTGCGGACCGCACTGGCCATGGGCGCCGACCGCGCCATTCTGGTTGTCGCGGCGGATGACGTGCATCAGGACATCGAACCGCTTGCCGTTGCCAAGATCCTCGCCAAAGTGGTTGAAGAAGAGCAGCCGGGCATCGTTCTGGCGGGCAAACAGGCGATCGACAACGACATGAACGCCACCGGTCAGATGCTGTCGGCCCTGCTGGGCTGGAGCCAAGGCACTTTCGCGTCCGAGCTGGACATCGAAGGCGACACCGCCAAGATCACCCGCGAGGTGGATGGCGGTCTGCAGACCATCTCCGTCAAGATGCCAACCATCGTGACCGTAGACCTGCGCCTGAACGAGCCGCGTTATGCATCGCTGCCGAACATCATGAAGGCGAAGAAAAAGCCGCTGGATGAAAAAACCGCCGCCGATTATGGCGTCGACGTCACTCCTCGTCTGGAAGTCGTCAAGACCGAAGAGCCGCCGGCACGTGCTGCTGGTATCATCGTGGGCTCGGTTGATGAGCTGGTCGAGAAACTCAAAGAAGCGGGGGCTGTGTAATGGCTGTTCTTCTTCTCGCAGAGGTTAACAATGGTGAGCTGTCGGTTGACGCCACCGCAAAGACCGTAGCGGCTGTCAAATCGCTGGGCGACATCACCGTTTTGGCCGCAGGTGGTTCTGCCGCTGCTGCTGGTGAGGCCGCTGCCAAGATCGATGGCGTATCCAAGGTTCTGGTGGCCGAAGACGCCTCGCTGGGTCATCGCCTGGCGGAATCGACCGCAGCCCTGATCGTGGGTCTGGCCGATGGGTACGAGCATATCGTTGCCCCTGCCACCACCGACGCCAAGAACGTGATGCCGCGCGTTGCAGCCCTGCTGGACGTGATGGTGATCTCGGACGCGTCTGGCGTGGTCGATGCCACCACTTTCGAGCGTCCGATCTACGCGGGTAACGCGATCCAGACCGTGAAATCGAACGACGCCAAGAAAGTCGTGACCATCCGGACCGCCAGCTTCGATGCGGCGGGCGAAGGTGGTTCGGCGGCGGTCGAGACCATCTCGGTCGGCGAAAACCCCGGACTGTCGTCGTGGGTCGAGGACAAGGTTGCTGAAAGCGACCGTCCTGAACTGACTTCGGCTGGTGTTGTTGTTTCGGGTGGCCGTGGTGTTGGCTCGGAAGACGACTTCAAACTGATCGAAGGCCTGGCCGATAAGCTGGGAGCCGCCGTTGGTGCCTCACGCGCCGCAGTTGACTCGGGCTACGCCCCGAACGACTGGCAGGTGGGTCAGACCGGTAAAGTTGTTGCCCCTGACCTTTACGTTGCAGTCGGCATCTCGGGTGCGATCCAGCATCTGGCGGGCATGAAGGACTCCAAGGTCATCGTTGCGATCAACAAGGACGAAGAAGCGCCGATCTTCCAGGTCGCAGACTTCGGTCTGGTCGCAGACCTGTTCCAGGCCGTACCGGAACTCACTGAAAAACTCGGCTGATTTCAGACAAAGATTTCTCGACGAAAAATCTTAGAAGGCCCGCCACTGGCGGGCCTTTGCTGTTTATACGCCCAGGTCGTTGATCACTTGGGCAAGTGAGCCAGCGATATTGCGATGTGTGGCTGGGCCGATCATATGCTCGGCAATCGGTTGTTGCAGGGTGCCAAACAACATGTCTTCAAGCTCATCGGATACGCCGGATACCTGAACCTGCAAGGACAAAATATCCGTACAATGGGGTCTCAAAGGCTCAATCATCTCGGGGTTGATTGCAAAGCCGTCACCCGGTGTCGAATCCAAATCGCTTCTCTCCACTTGCAGATGCAAAAGCAGGACGGGCGGGCCTACTTCTGCAAGAAACTTGCCGAGCTTTTCGATCCAGACATTGCGCAGCTCTTGTTCCACAAGTTCAATACGGGCATCCGAGCGTGCCGACAGGCGGGTCAGCAAGTGCTGTACAAAATGGACATCCGTAAAATCTTCTTCGGGATACAGCGCAACCAGATCGGCATTTGGCGCAACGAAACGGTCATTGCGTCGTGGGTGCACCCGGTAGAATCGGTTCGATAGCCCCAGCATGCCGGGTAACTGCAGGACGCATATGTCAGACCGGTTTGCGATCTCCAGTAGCCCTTTGTCCTGCGTCAACGCTTCGACACCGCAGAACAGGCTGCCAAGGTTGAGGCATCGACGATCCAGACGACGTTCCAACTCATTGGGAAAGGGGGTTTCCACGAAACGGCCAAAAGTCTCTTCGCCCCCCAAACATGCCACATAGGGGTTGTTCAACGCCCTTTGAGGGCCCCTGAAACGTAGTTTCGAATTTTCATATTCGCACGTCGTTTCCGCGGAATGGACCGCATTGATCGATTGATAGCTCATCACACTCACCCAAATATTCACCCAACCGCCATTTTGCCGCCGCAAGTCTTGAGAAAGTCCTAATGCGCGCATTTGAAGCGAAATTGACTGTCCCCGTCCCCTTGCCGCCCATAGGGAACTGCCGATAATGTCGCCATATTCTGCGAACAAGGGCATCGAACAAATGGACGTAAAATCAGTCGGAGTGATCGGCGCTGGACAGATGGGCAACGGGATTGCTCATGTTATGGCGTTGGCAGAGTATGATGTTCTACTGAACGATGTCAGCCAGGACGCGCTAAACAGCGCGATGGCAACCATTGAAACCAACCTGGCGCGTCAAGCGTCGCGCGGCAAAATCTCGGATGATGCAGTGAAATCCGCGTTGGGTCGGATCACGACGACGCTGAATCTGCCGGATTTGGGGCAGACCGATCTTGTAATCGAAGCCGCGACCGAGCGGGAAACGGTGAAACAGGCAATCTTTGAAGACCTGTTGCCGCACCTACAGCCACATACGATCCTGACATCGAACACTTCGTCGATCTCAATTACCCGGCTGGCCAGCCGCACCGACCGGCCCGAACGTTTCATGGGATTCCACTTCATGAACCCGGTCCCTGTGATGCAGCTCGTCGAGTTGATCCGGGGCATCGCCACCGATGAAGCAACCTTTAACTCCTGTAAAGCCGTAGTGGACCGGCTTGGCAAAACCTCAGCCAGCGCCGAAGATTTTCCGGCCTTTATCGTGAATCGCATTCTGATGCCCATGATCAATGAGGCGGTTTACACATTGTATGAAGGTGTCGGGAATGTGCAGTCCATTGACCAATCGATGAAACTGGGCGCAAACCACCCTATGGGCCCATTGGAACTGGCGGACTTCATCGGCTTGGATACCTGTCTGGCGATCATGAACGTGTTACATGACGGACTGGCAGACACCAAGTATCGTCCCTGCCCGCTGTTGACGAAATATGTCGAAGCCGGATGGCTGGGACGCAAAACCGAACGCGGGTTTTATGATTATCGAGGCGAGGTTCCGGTACCCACACGGTAGAATCTGAGAGGGCCAGCCCTCTCTTGTGCCTATGGCTCAATTCACTCCCGAGATATTTTTGGCCAGATGAAGGGGCGGATCAGGATTTGAGCGTCTTGCCCAGCGCCATGGTGTGATCACGGAGCCATGCCATGAAACCGCGGGGGTCGCGTTCCAGCAGGTCCATGTCTTTATCCGAAATCGGGTCACCGATCACCGGCGACTGGGGCCTGTTGCAGGATCGGACGATTTCGTGCAGCAGTAGGCCCTGGCGCAGGATGGGCGATATCCGGTTGGCAATTTGATACCAGCGCGAGTTGCTGCCAGGGAAGAAGATCGGCACGACCTTGGCACCCGACCTACGGATCATCTTCGCGGTGAAGACATTCCACTCCCGCTCGATGGCTGGTCCGAACCAATCATCCGAAGACATCACAACACCTGACGGGAATAACGCGACAACGCCCCCATCTGCCAGATGTTTCATCGTCTTGCTGCGCATCTCGAGCATCTTGGCCTGCGCTTCAGGATCATGCGGGAACGGCACCGGGATCATGAATGAGGTCGCAGCTTCATCCAACCCGGTCAGGACTGAGCGGGTCAGGATGCGATAGTCACTGCGGACCCGGCCGATGAGTTCAGCGAAGATCATGCCATCAACCATGCCGTGCGGATGGTTCGCGACGACCACTACGGGGCCTTCTTTTGGGATGCGGGCGATCTGTTCGGCTGGGGTTGTCAGCTCGATACCCATGGTCTTGAGCGCACCGCCCCAGAACTTCTGACCTCGATAGCGTTCGTTCTGCTTCTCGAACTTGTTGACCATGCGCAAGATGGTCAGCTTGCCTGTGCACCATTCGATGGCGCGAATGGCCGTAGACGTCCAGGCATCGTCAAACGAGTTGGCGTAGGTCAGGGTTCTGCGGTCGTAGATTTCACCCTGATCGGTGTCGTGATCCACTACAGGACCTGTCTTGGTATCGTGCGTGGTTTCCGCCAATTGCCTTGTCTTTCCGTCCTTGGTGTCGTGGCTGTCAGAACCCTTCGCCGAACTTATCGTTCACCAATGTTTCCAAAGCCTCTGCCAACGCCTCAGCATCCGGGCCGGACGTCTCGACGTCAATAGTGCTTCCGCGCGACGCTGCCAACATCAAAAGGCCCATGATACTGTCGCCCGAGGCAGAAAGCCCGTCTCGTGACACCTCGGCGCGCGCATCAAAGCCTTCGACCACCTCGACCAGCTTGGCAGAAGCGCGGGCGTGAAGGCCCTTTTCATTGATAATTTTCAAACTCTTGGTCGTCATATGAATCTATCCGGTGTCAATCCAATGTCACATTTTGCGCATTGATGTACTTTCGTCCAGCTTCCAAAGCCAAACGCACGGCCTCGGCCAGTGGCAAGTGGCGACTTTTGGCCAGTTTGATCAGCATGGGAAGGTTGGCCCCGTAAAGGATTCGCCGGTCTTGTGGCGCACATGCGCGCAGGCTCAGATTCGAGGGGCTGCCGCCAAACAGATCGGTCACCACAACGACGCCATCGCCCATATCGACCTCGTCCGCCGCGCGGCAGATTTCAACTTGTTTCGCTTCGCGATCATGGTCGGCTTCTATCGGGATGGCCACCAGTCCGGGTTGCTTTCCAACCACATGCTGCGTGGCCGCAAGATACTCCTGAGCCAACCCACCATGTGCAACAATAACGATCCCGATCACTCCGGCCTCACATTCATCGCGCGTCGTTCCATTTCGCGATGCCTAATTGCCACCTGCTGCCCCCCTTCTGCAAGGGCCTTTGCAACTGCTTCAGCCACCGCGACCGAGCGGTGCTGCCCTCCGGTGCACCCAAATGCAACTGAAAGGTGCGCTTTGCCTTCCTCACGGAAGGCCGGAAGCAGTTCGATCAGCAGGTCGACCACCCGGTCAAAGAAGACGCCATAGTTTGCATCTGATTGAACATAGGCCGCCACATCCGAGTTTCGACCATCCGCATCCCGCAGTTCAGGCCGCCAGTATGGATTGGCCAGAAACCGGCAATCGAACACCATGTCCAAACCGCGCGGCAAGCCCCGCTTGTACGAGAAGGATTCGATCGACACCGCCAGATGCCGCCCGCCCTTTGGGGCGAACCAGCGTTCGACCTCTTCCCGCAGCTGATGCACATTCAACGCGCTGGTGTCGATCAGCGTGTCGGCAAACTCGCGAATTGGGGCTAACAGTTCCTTTTCCTGACAAATGCCGGTTTCCGGGCTGGCATCAGTCGCAACCGGGTGACGGCGGCGGGTCTCCGAGAAGCGACGCAGCAGCACCTCGTCCCGGCAATCCAGATAGAGGATCGTCAGGTCGACATTCTCCATCCGGCCCAGTTTGGCGGCAAGTTCGATAAACCCGGTGGTTGAAAAATCGCGGTTGCGCGCGTCTATACCCAAAGCCATAGGGCGCGCAGGCTCCGAATTGTCGACGAGGCGAGCCAGCAACCCCATCGGCAGGTTGTCAATCGCCTCGAACCCCAGATCTTCAAGCACATGAATTGCGGTCGATCGCCCTGCACCGGAAGGACCTGTTATCAGAACGACGCGCTGTTGTGCTGTCATGTATTCGGCCATTCCGGGGCTACGCGCCCCATTTTCACAAGTTGAATAAGTCCTGCAGCCAAATTGGGCACGCCAGCCCCGCGAAGCAAGGGAACAGTTTGCTTCAACACAAGAATTTCAGCGGGTTCAGGTAATCGCGCGGGCTCGGGTTGGTCCATATCCACAACAAATGCCAATCGGACCGGCCTCGCGGCTTCAGCTCGCAGTAACCCGATGCCGCGCGCTTCAATCAGGCCGCGGATCTGCGGAAGTCCAGCTGCCATCACGTGATCGGCCTTTCCGGTCAATTCGACCCGGTCATCCGCGACAAGCTGCGCCCCAAGCGCCATCATCTGTAGCGCCAAAGAAGATTTGCCCGTACCCGAGGCGCCAATGATCAATAAGCCTTTTTCCTGAACCACAACACAGGTCCCATGAATGCAGGCCGACCCTTGACCCGCTATCTCAGAAAGTGGGGTGGTGCTCATAACCTAGACGGGAAGCCCGACAACAAACCGCGCACCTAGCGGGTCCGAGGTGATATCGGCTTCGGTCGGACGGATGTTTTCTGCCCAGATCACACCACCATGCGCCTCGACGATTTGTTTCGAAATCGCCAATCCAAGGCCCGAATTGTTGCCGAAATGCTCTTCGGGGCGTTCGGAGTAGAAACGCTTGAATATCTTGGTCAGCGCCTGATCAGGAATGCCGGGACCGGTGTCTTCAACCACCACGAGCACGCGGTTGTCACGACGGCGGACCCAGACCCGGATGGCGTCTTTGTCCTCGCAGAACGAAATCGCATTGGTGATCAGGTTGACAAAGACCTGCGCCAGACGCGCCTCGAGCCCGTTGACCACGATGGGGTCCGAGGGAAGGTCAGTGATATATTCGATGCCTTTCGAACGGGCATCTTCACCCAGAAACTGACTGATATTGCCAAGCAGATTGAGCAGGTCAAAGGGCTGCTCTTCTTCTTTCACCAGTTCCGCGTCCAGCCGCGATGCGTTCGAGATATCGCTGACCAGTCGATCCAATCGCCGCACATCATGCTCAATCACGCCCAATAGCTTTTCGCGCTGATCATCGCGTTTGACCATGCGCATGGTGCCCACGGCGGATTGCAGGCTGGCCAACGGGTTCTTGATCTCATGCGCGACATCGGCCGCAAATTGTTCGTTCGCGTCAATGCGGTTATAAAGCGCCGTGACCATCCCGCGCAAAGCCTGGCTCAGACGGCCGATTTCATCCGGGCGCGCACTGAGATCCGGGATGCGGATACGTCCGGGGTTCACTCCGGCTCCGCGGTCCTTGCCCATCTCGGCAGCGGCGGCCAGATCAGCAAGAGGATTGGCAATCGTTGAGGCCAAAACGAGGCTCAGACCGATCGAGACCAGCAGTGCCACCACAAACATCTGCAGGATCCGCTCTTGCTCCTTGCGGGCCAGCGCATCGATCTCGCCCGCCGGGCCCGCCATAGCAACGGCACCCACAGGCGTATCGTCCAATAGGATCGGGGCCACGGCGACAATCACCGTCTTGCCTTTATCGTCGTGCACGGCCTGTACTTGCAATCCGCCGTTCAGCGCTTGCGGGATCATTTCCTGCACCCGTTGCGCCAGCGTCGGAGCCTCGCTTTCGGAAGAACCGCTAAAGATCGCAGAAACACCATTCCAAACCGCGTTCAATGCGTCGCTGATCAAAGTGCTTCCAGCGGCGCTGTCGGCGTCCAGATGCAAAAGGCTGGGCAATTTGTCAGCCATGGGCGCTCCGCGTGTCCAACCAATCAGAGTGCCAGTGCCGTCATATACAAAGACCTCACCGCCTTCGGGCAAGCTGAGGCCTGCCAGCGTGTCGCGGACATCTAATGTCCTTGCACCATTGGCAGAGGGTTGACGCAGCTGGGTTTCAAAAACGTTGCTTACAAGTTGCGCATCACCGACCAGGTTCTGCGCGGTCTGTTGAACCCGTTCTTTTCGCGTGTCGTCCAGATACAGCAGCCCTGCCACCAAAATGACAAGGGCAATGAGGTTGAAGGTGATGATCCTGCGCGCCAGGGGCGAATAGCGCAGCGAAAACAGGTTTCGTCGCGAACGCTTGGCCTGTAGCTCGGCAGCATCAGGGTCTTGGGGGATGACCCAGTCATCCCCAAGAACGACGCCTGCGTCGTGCTCTTGGTTGGCTTGTTCAGTATCGCGCACGAGACCCCTTCGGCTTAATAAAACGGCCGCGCCTATTCTTCGTTATAACGATACCCGATACCGTACAGCGTTTCTATCGCCGAAAACTCGGGATCGGCGGCGCGCATCTTCTTACGCAGACGCTTGATATGGCTGTCAATGGTGCGGTCATCCACGTAGACCTGATCATCATAAGCCACATCCATCAGCTGATCGCGGCTTTTGACAAAGCCCGGACGTTGCGCCAAGGCCTGCAGCAGCAGAAACTCGGTAACTGTCAGCGAGACATCATTGCCCTTCCAGCTGACTGCGTGGCGCAGCGGGTCCATCCGCAGCTCGCCCCGCTCCATCACTTTTGTATCGCCCGAGGCCGCGTTGGTCACATCACCATCGACCGCTTCCTGACGGCGCAACAAGGCGCGAATCCGTTCGACCAGCAGCCGCTGAGAGAATGGTTTTTTGACGTAGTCATCTGCACCCATGCGCAGACCCAGAACCTCGTCAATCTCGTCATCTTTGGAGGTCAGAAAGATCACGGGCATCTGGGTTTTCTGCCGCAGCCTTTGCAGCAGATCCATGCCGTCCATCCGCGGCATCTTGATATCCAGTACGGCCATGTCTGGCAGCTTTTTGTTGAAAGCGTCCAGCGCAGCCTGACCATCGTTGTATGTTTCGACCTCAAACCCTTCGGCTTCGAGTGTCATGGACACGGACGTCAGGATATTTCTGTCGTCGTCCACCAGTGCAATCTTTGACATCGGGTTCACCCCTATTCCTGCTCACTCGCGCAATAATACGCTTTTTTGTAAGGCATTGTTGGCGGTTTTGAGCCACCGAATCAACTCGTAACCTCGAATCGTGCCATTCTTGCGGCAGGTATGCGGCAAATTTGCCTTGCTGCGCCCAAATAGCTGCCTTGATTTACGGCAGACAAATCGTGATGGCGCTAAACCTCAACTTGGTTGCGCTAACTACCCCCAACCCTCCTGTTCATGTCCCAAAATACCGTGATAAGAGGCGCTTGACCGCCGGCTCTTTCCGGTATCCGCCCCAATGGTGCACCCGGCCCAAGGCCCTCGCGCCGCCACAGGAGAAGACACACATGACATCTGGACGGGTTAACCCGCAATTCCGCCTCGAAGATCAGGGCATCGAGGGTCTGGGCAATGTCTATTACAACTTCATGGAACCGGCGCTGATCGAAGAAGCGCTGAAGCGCGGCGAAGGCACCCTTGGCAATGGCGGCGCCTTTCTGGTCACCACCGGCAAATTCACTGGCCGCTCGCCCAAGGACAAGCATGTCGTCAAGACAGACAGTGTTGCCGACAGCATCTGGTGGGAAAACAACGCCGCCATGAGCCCTGAAGGTTTTGACGCGCTCTATGAAGATATGCTGACCCATATGAAAGGCCGCGACTACTTCGTGCAGGACCTCGTGGGCGGGGCTGATCCCAGCTACTCGATCAATGTGCGCATGATAACCGAGCTGGCGTGGCACAACCTGTTCATCCGCCACCTGCTGCGCCGCCCGGATCGTGAGGATCTGGATGATTTCACGGCTGACTTCACCATCATCAACTGTCCCAGCTTCCATGCGGACCCCAAAAAGCATGGCTGCCGCAGCGAAACGGTGATTGCACTGAACTTTGATCGCAAGCTGATCCTGATCGGCGGCACCGAATACGCCGGCGAGAACAAGAAGTCCGTCTTCACCCTGCTGAACTATATGCTGCCCGAAAAAGGCGTGATGCCGATGCACTGCTCGGCTAACCACGCGGTTGGCAACCCGGTCGACACCGCCGTGTTCTTCGGCCTGTCCGGCACCGGCAAGACCACCCTGTCTGCCGACCCGTCGCGCACCTTGATCGGTGATGACGAACACGGTTGGTCAGATCGAGGCACCTTCAACTTTGAAGGTGGTTGCTATGCCAAGACCATCAACCTGAACGCCGAGGCCGAACCAGAAATCTACGCCACCACCTCGAAATTTGGCACCGTGATCGAGAACATGGTTTTTGATCCCGAGACCAAAGAGCTGGATTTCAACGACGACTCTCTGACTGCGAATATGCGCTGCGCCTACCCGTTGGAATACATCTCCAACGCGTCGAAAACTGCATTGGGTGGGCACCCTAAGAACATCATCATGTTGACCTGCGATGCGTTCGGCGTTTTGCCTCCGATCGCGCGGTTGACGCCTGCGCAGGCGATGTATCACTTCCTTTCCGGCTTTACCTCGAAGGTCGCCGGGACCGAACGTGGCGTGACCGAACCGCAGCCCACCTTCTCGACCTGCTTTGGCGCGCCCTTTATGCCACGCCGCCCAGAGGCTTATGGCAACCTTCTACGCGATAAGATTGCTCAGCATGGCGCGACCTGCTGGTTGGTCAACACTGGCTGGACTGGAGGTGCCTACGGCGTGGGCAGCCGCATGCCAATCAAGGCCACCCGCGCGCTGCTGACGGCTGCGCTGGAAGGATCACTGACCGATGCGGAATTCCGCAAGGACGCCAATTTCGGCTTCGATGTGCCGGTCTCTGTCCCTGGTGTGCCCGAGGTCTTGCTGGATCCGCGCCGAACCTGGGACGATCAGGAAGCGTTCGACAAACAGGCGGAAAAGCTGGTGCACATGTTCGCGGAAAACTTCGAGCAGTACCTGCCCTTCATCGACGAAGACATCAAAGCTGTCGCGATCGGTTGATCGAATTCAGGGGCCATCATGGCCCCTGACCCACCAAAGCTTACGCTTCGGCACCTTGTGTGCACACAGACAAGTTCATTGCGATAACGTGCAACATGCGCTATCGCAATTTACCCAAGACGCTTCGAAGCCCGGCGTCCTTTGGCAGCGGCTTCTGTTAAAATTGAACATCGGGCGATCCGGGCTAGCTTACTCACATCATGTCTCGGGCCGTTCAACAAGGTAATGATTATTTCTACACGGGGATGGGTGTCGGCGTGATGTGTTCAAAAGGTCAGCCTTTCGAACTGCCTCGGTCCGTCACGGAAACTATAGGCAAGTAATGACTGAAATCTCAAAACTCACCGAACTGCGCAAACTGATGCAAAGCATGGAGCGCACTCTTGGGCTGGAAGAACTCTCACCGGTTGAGCGCGACATCTACTATGCCGCCGAAGAACTGTCGAAAGATGATCGCGAAGTACGCACCTTTGGTCTGATCGAACACACGCTGGTCAAAAGCGTATCTCGCCCGACATTTTTCCGCGCGCTGAAATCTCTGGTTCAAAAGGGTTATCTGTCGCAAAGCGGTAGCGCCAATCGCGGACGGTATCTGGTTCATGCGCCCAGGTGATCGCCACCCCAGATCTGTAATCGGCTGACCTCGTGCGCAGATGGGCCTCTGAAACATTCTATGCCTCTTTGGCCTATGTCGCTGCATCGTTCCTAACATTCCAGGTGCTGATGCCGCTTCAGAACGTGTTTTTTCCCGCATACCCCAGCTATGCCAGCTTATTGTTCCTGCCGCACGGCGTGCGGGTTCTGTCGGCTTGGTTATTGGGATGGAGGGCGATATTCGCACTGTTGCCCGGCGTTGCCATCGTCTTTGCCCTTGTGGGCGGTTGGGATGTTCTTCTGCCCAGCAGATTGCTGGCGATCACTATCGCGGTCACCACAGTTCCAGCGGTTTTTTATGTCTGCAAGGCGTTGGGCTGGGATTTGTTTCCGCGCGTCGATCGGAAGCCATGCTGGCTGTGCGTGATGGGCGTTGGAATCATCACATCGGTATTGGTGTCCGTTCTCACCAACATGGCCTTCGGCAGCGCAACGGCCGAGTATATCGCCTATCTGATCGGTGATATCTCAGGTCTTTTTTTCCTAATGTTGGGCCTCTATTTCGCCTTTCGATTTGCTGAAAGACGCAATTAACCCAAAAGACCCCTGCGCAGCAGGTTCAGCCCTGCAATCAGCAGTACAAGCAGAGTGAGTTTGCGGAACTGTGCCTGATCGATACGATCCTGCAGAAACTGACCCCCGCGCATTCCCACCAAGGCAGGGATAATCAGCAGCGCTGAGAACACCGCTGTGTCAGTCCTTAGAATACCCGAACCCAGATGCGCCACAATAAGCGCCACGGCGCCCAGACCGTATATCACGCCCTGTACCCGCATCTGATCCTTCTTCGGTGTATTCAAGGCTGTCAGATAGGCCACGGTTGGTGGTCCCCACACGCCCGAGATGCCGCCGACAGCACCGGCCACCGCACCCACCATAGCCTCAACCCGCATTGAGGGCGCTTGCAGCGTCAGTTTCAGCCCCAGTAGTTGCATCAGAGCGAAGAACGAAACTGGTGCGCCTAAGATCAGCAGAAATGCCTTGGGCGACAAGATGTTGATCAGCTGCGCGCTGGCCAATAGACAGACCAGTCCAACGCTCAGAAATACCTTGAACTTTCGAACTGACGCCGCCGCCGCAGGTAAACCTTCCCGCAAGGCCTGCACCCCATTGGTCACCAGCGTGGGCAAGATTAGACCTGCCAGCGCCAGCTCAGGCGGCAGCATCATGCTAAGACCAGAAACAAGCACCATTGGCATGGCAAAACCAACCATGCCTTTGACCCAGCCCGCGACGAAGGCAACGACCAAAGCCAGACAGAAATCCTGCGGCGACATAAGTGAAAACAGTCCCATCGACCCTTCATACCAGTCCAAAAAATTTCTGCACTGCAAAAGTCACTAAGCAATTTTTGAACTTTTTATGGATGATTTGCGTATTTTTGTTGCGCTGCATGTGCAGCATGATATGACCAGACAACCCAGCAGAGGACGTGATTCATGGCCCATGACGGACAGGATGTGACGAACATGACGCAGCCAGCGGTTTTGCCCGATCTTCTAACACTCAGCGCAGCCGCCCTGCCCGGCGTTCAAGCCGTGTTCGATAAGGCGGTCGAATCGGTTCGCGCGCAGGTGACTAGCGAAGGGCGAATATCGGGCGCACTGATCGAGGCCAATCAGACAGCCGCACATGGGCTGGCTTGGCTGGCCACATACCACCAGTCGCTGCAGCAGATGCAGCGCTGGGCCGAGGCGCTTCAGGCCGAGGGAAAATTCGGCGAGATGGAGCAGCTGTTGCATCAGATCGCCTTTGGGGAATACTTGCATCAGATCGCCGGTGGTATTCCGATGAACCAGGGCGAGGTTGTACGTTTGCAGGATCTTGGCCTTGGCTGGGATGCTCTGTCGGGATTCCAATGCAGCGAAGTGCAGACACTGATGGCGCAAGCCAACTCTCAGGCCGCGCGCACGCGTCTGGTTGAGTTGATGCAGGACCAGTCCGGTGCCACCATGTTTGGTGCGTCTGGTCTGGACGAAGAACTGGAGATGATCCGAGACCAGTTTCGCCGCTATGCCGTTGAAAAGGTTGAGCCTAATGCCCACGAATGGCACCTGAAGGACGAACTGATCCCAATCGAGATTATCGAGGAACTGGCCGAGATGGGCGTGTTCGGTCTGACCATCCCCGAAGAATTCGGCGGGTTCGGCCTATCCAAAGCCTCAATGTGTGTGGTCTCGGAAGAGCTTTCGCGCGGGTACATCGGTGTGGGTTCTCTGGGCACACGGTCCGAAATCGCCGCAGAACTGATCATCGCGGGCGGTACGGATGAACAAAAGGCCAACTGGCTGCCAAAACTGACCAGCGCCGAGATCCTGCCAACCGCTGTTTTCACTGAACCCAATACCGGATCGGATTTGGGCAGCCTGCGCACGCGGGCCGTCAAGGGTGAAGATGGTAACTATAAGATAACAGGAAATAAAACATGGATCACGCACGCGGCGCGCACCCATGTGATGACCTTGTTGGCGCGGACTAATCCCGACAGTACCGATCACCGTGGGCTGTCCATGTTCCTGGCTGAAAAGACACCTGGAACCGACGAGAACCCCTTCCCCACGCCCGGCATGACTGGTGGTGAGATTGAGGTGTTGGGTTATCGTGGCATGAAGGAATACGAGCTGGGATTTGACGGCTTCGAAGTGAAGGGCGAAAACCTGCTGGGCGGCGAAGAAGGCAAAGGTTTCAAGCAGTTAATGGAAACCTTCGAGTCTGCCCGCATCCAAACGGCTGCCCGTGCCATCGGCGTAGCGCAGAGTGCTTTGGACATTGCCATGCAATATGCACAAGACCGCAAGCAGTTCGGCAAATCTCTGATCAATTTCCCTCGCGTCTCGGGCAAGCTGGCGATGATGGCGGTCGAGATCATGATCGCGCGACAGCTAACTTATTATTCTGCTTGGGAAAAAGATCACGGTCAACGTTGCGACCTTGAGGCCGGGATGGCCAAGCTGCTGGGCGCTCGAGTTGCTTGGGCTGCGGCGGATAACGGGCTGCAGATTCATGGCGGAAACGGCTTCGCTCTGGAATACAAAATTAGCCGCGTGCTTTGTGACGCGCGCATCCTAAATATCTTTGAAGGCGCCGCAGAAATACAGGCGCAAGTCATCGCGCGTCGATTGCTGGGCTGACGCCCGAAGCGACGCGGTTTCCCCAACTGAACCCGGCCTTGCGCCGGGTTTTCTTTTTTCTTCCGTGTTGTACGGATCTTCAGGCCTATTTCTTCCGAGTTGTACAACTCGGTTTCAGGGCTTAATGGGCGAAACTTCCCCCTCGGATCGAGCGCAGAAATCGGGTAAAGGGCGTCAACCAAACCCAACGCCCAAGCTGGCCAGAGGAGAATCGAGCGTGAAGATCATCATCGCAGTTTTGGCCACCTGCATGGCCCTTGCCGGATGCGCCATGGCACCAAACACCGGGCCCGATGATGTGGACCAGTTGGCACAAGCGATCCAGCAGCTTGACCCCAAGGTTGACCCTGCCGAGGCGCGGCGTGCAGCCGAGATATCTTATGCCTATTCCAATCAACTGAAACAGGACTGGAACGTCACCGATCCAGCCATCATCCACAACGCAAAGGTCATCAACGGATTTCGCGAAAAAGGTCTGTGCAATGATTGGGCGCAGGCCATGACCACGCGTTTGAAGCAAGAGAACTTTCGCACGCTGGACCTGCACTGGGCCACGTCGCCTCCAACTGCGTTCCGGATCATCCACCATTCGGCTCTGATCAGCGCTAAGGGAGATTCAATGTATGAAGGCATCATCCTTGACCCGTGGCGCAACAGCGGGGTGCTTTATTGGGATCAGGTGCGCGAGGATATCAAATACAACTGGCGCCCCCGCCTTGAAGTGCGCGAAGAGTTAATCAGCGGTGTGAACCCCTATTGACAGGATATTGCGATGTTACGTCTGGCCTTGTTCCTGCCCCTTTTGACCCTGTTCCAATGCGACAAGGATGAGACTGTCGCCGCCTATGGCGCAGCGGATCAGACATGGGCTTTGCAAGAGATCGA
Source organism: Ruegeria sp. C6 (assembly GCF_056537625.1). Lineage (NCBI taxonomy): Bacteria > Pseudomonadati > Pseudomonadota > Alphaproteobacteria > Rhodobacterales > Roseobacteraceae > Ruegeria > Ruegeria sp. C6. The sequence continues at coordinate 21,734 of NZ_JBQFRW010000004.1, forward strand.
CGGGCAGCCTTTTGAGGCCAGCGCCCTTTTGCGATTCCCCGCAGAGGGTCGGATTGAGGGCAATGCCCCGTGCAACACCTATTCAGGTACACTGAATGCACCCTACCCGTGGTTTGAGATCACCGATCTTGTCGCCACCCGCGCGGCTTGCGCCGGGCTTGAAGCCGAGGGGTTTTATTTCGCCGCACTGATGGCGATGACCCAGTCCGAGGTGTCCGGCGATGTGCTGATCCTGCGCAATGAGGACGGGCACGAAATGGTGTTCAAAGCCGCCGAGTAAACTGCGCCACAAATCGCGCGCGTGCGTCCGGCAACGGCGTATGACCCAGCGACGGAGCCAGATGGTTTTCCAGAAAATACCCGGTTGTGCGTAAGGCTTCAGCAATCTCGGTATCCGGAGCCGCGCCTTCGCCGCGCAGGCAGGGGGGCAAAGGCAGCAGCTTATCGGCCCAGTCCCCTGCCCCCGCCGCACTGACCGCGCGGCCGGTTTTCGGAGAGACATAGACCAACCCCTCGGTCGCCCTTGTCACTGCGCAGGCCGAAAGATCCAAGCCAAAGCCCAGCTCTTCCAGCAGCGCCAGTTCCCAGCGCAGATAGGCCAGTGGCCAGACCTCATCCTGACCCAGCAGGTCCATCAACTGTTCTGTTTGCTGATAGATCGCCGGATGAGGCTCGCGTTCGGGCAGGCAAAAGGACAGCAGCGCCACCACCGCATTTAATCCGGCCAGCGCCAGCCGCCCTGAAAACGCCGCTGCAGCGCGCGAACGCAGGGGTTCGACCTGAAAGGTGCCAAGATGTTCTTCGAGCCGCGCGCGCCAAAGCACGTCCAGTTGCGCGCCGGGTTGCAGGATCGGGGCGATCTTGCGGCTGGTGCCACCGCGCACAATGCCGGCGTGACGACCATGGGCTTCGGTAAAGACCTCGATGATCGCCGCTGTCTCACCATGACGGCGAGAGGTCAGAAGAATGCCGTGATCACGCCAGTCCAAGTTTGGCCTCGTCAGGTCACCAGATATATACGCAGGAAATCTTATGGCGGTTGCAGGTTCAAGGTAGAAACGCGTCAGGTTGACCCTGTGGAACACCAAAAACACGTTGCGTGACATCTGTTCACGCAATAGTGTTCACTTTATGTTCTGCACGGAGGAATTTAAGAAATGTCACTTAACTATGTCATGATCGGTTCAAATGATGTCGTCAAAGCGCGAAGCTTTTACGATGCGGTTGTACCCAAAATCGGCGGCAAGGTTATTGCTGAATATATGCCCCACGCTGTTTGTTACGAGCTGCGGGGCGGTGGGTCCATGTGGGTCGCGACGCCCTTTGACAAAGAGGCCGCGACGGTTGGAAACGGCAACATGGTTGGCTTGCTCTGCGAAAGCGAAGCGGAAGTTCGCGAGGTGCATGCGGAGGCTCTTGCCAATGGCGGAACAAATGAAGGTGATCCCGGAGATCGACCTCAATATGGCCCGAACTTCTATGGCGCTTATGCGCGCGATCCTGATGGCAACAAGATGAGCTTTGTCTATTTTAGCGATGCAGGCTGATCGCGCGCCCTAGAACGTCATACCAGCGTGAATCAGAATGCCGATAACCATCAGCAGGTTCAGCACCATTGAGATACCGTTGCCCACATAGATGGGCAACTTGCCCACCACCAGCCCATAGGCGAACCACAAAAACGACAGCCCAGCATACAGAGACCAGGACAGCAGCGACTGTCCGGTCGCGTGTTCGGAGTGGGTGAAATAAAGCTTAATCAGTTGTGGAAGCGTGGCGAAGGGGCCAACGACGCCGATGAAGACCATGAACCCCTCGAACCGCTGCATCCAGTGACCGAGATTTGAGTTTTCCAGTTTCTGGGCAAGCGTTTCAGCCACTCAACCCCCTCCTGTTCCTGCGGCCCCCGGAAGATTGGGCCGTTTCATTCAGCCGGTTGCAAAGCAAAATAGTCGCTTTGCGCCGCACGTCCAAGATCATTTGGCGCGGGTTAGTCCAGACCTTCTTCACCCAGCAGGTGCCTGCCTTGGCGGTCTTCCACCTCGATCACCCAAAGGTCGGGGTCAAAACTGCGTTGGCGGGTGATGGCGGCATCTACGTCTGCCTCTTCTCCGGATGAGAGCTCCACCCATTTGCGCTCGCCGCTCATCAGATCAAAACTGCGCTGAAAGGCTGCGGCCCGCCCGTTGAGTGTGTTGAGTTTGATAAGCACCGCCCCAGCGGTGTCATCCCCATGCGCCACAACAAAAGCCGGTATTTCCTGAAACCGCAGCCGCGCCAGATAGGCATGCACCCAGAATTCAGCTGTCAGCCGGGTCATGGTTCTGACCTTTCCGTAGGGGTTGAGAATTTTCGACGAAAATTCTTGGCCCGGGTCATGCGTTGCCGTCTTTGAAATCCAGACCCATTTCCGAGTAGCGCTCGGACTCCTCCAGCCAGTTTGGTCGGACTTTCACCTGCAAGAACAGGTGAATCTTGCGGTCCAAAAACTCTTCCAGCTCGGCACGCGCCGCCTGACTGACGGCCTTTATGGTCTCACCACGTTTGCCCAGCACGATCCCTTTGTGGCCATCACGCATAACATAGATGACCTGATCGATCTTGGCCGAGCCGTCCTTGCGCTCTTCCCAGTTCTCGGTCTCGACGGTCAGCTGGTAGGGCAGTTCCTGATGCAGGCGCAGGGTCAGTTTCTCGCGCGTCATCTCAGCCGCGATCATGCGCAGAGGCAGATCCGCAATCTGGTCTTCTGGATAGAGCCACGGGCCCTCGGGCAGTTCCGAGGCCAGCCATCTGCGCAAATCGTCAACGCCGTGGCCTTTTTCGGCCGAGATCATGAAGGTCTCAGAAAACGGGTAGCGCGCGTTCAGATTGCTGGTCAGGGCCAACAGTTTCTCGGACGGCACCTTGTCGACCTTATTGATCGCAAGTGCGATGGTGCGGCCCTGCCCGATCTCTTCCAGGCCTTCGAGGATGCGCTCGACACCTTCGGTGATACCGCGATGCGCCTCGATCATCAGCACGACCACATCCGCATCCGCAGCCCCGCCCCAAGCGGCGGCGACCATGGCACGGTCCAGACGGCGGCGTGGTTTGAAGAGGCCCGGCGTGTCGACAAAGACCAGTTGCGCATCGCCCTCCATCGCCACGCCACGGATGCGAGCACGGGTGGTTTGCACCTTATGCGTCACGATCGAGACCTTGGCCCCGACCATGCGGTTCAGAAGGGTGGATTTGCCTGCGTTGGGCTCTCCGATCAGGGCGATAAATCCGGCGCGTGTGCTCATGTGTCCTGCGATCCTGTTTGCAAGTGCGCACCCCTATAGCAGAATGCGCGGACGGGCCAGAGGGATTTGTCGCATTGCGGATATCAGTGAGCGAAGGCCAGTCTGCGGCCCATAGGGCGACGCTGCCCGGTCGGCCGGTGCCGGCATTGGCCGGGCTTGATCGCGCGATCAGGTTGTAGTGTTCAACGCCAGAACTTGGTTCGGATAGGCTTGGTCCCCGATCCGAAAATCTGTGACTCCGACCTGCCGGAACCCTTTGGCTAGATAGAAGTCGATTGCGGGCGTGTTCTCGGAATTGGTTGTCAGCCAAATCGACGGGCGCCCTTTTTCACGCATGTAGTCAATCGCGATGTCGAGCAGCGCTGAGCCGATGCCTTTACCTTGATGGCGGTGCTGGACATAGAACGTCACGATTTCTAGGTCAGAAAGCCCGTCCACAGGTGCGATGCGATTTTCCGCAAGCCGAATATATCCGTCGATCCCGTCTTCGTTTTCGGAAACCATCAAGAGGTCTTGGCCGTCCTCCAATATGGCTTCGAACCGGGCGGTCGTGAACTCGGACAGTGCGAACTCGGCAAAGAAGGCGTTCACACCACGCTTTAGATATGTTCCGATCCAGACCTCAATCGACAAGGCGGCGAGGCTGGCGGCATCGGATTTCTGGGCGGGTCTGATCTTCATGATCTGGCCGCAAAACGGATCAAGACAACTGTTCCAACAACGCCTTTGCCGCTGCCTGTTCGGCCTGTCGCTTGGAGCCTGCGGTGGCCTGAGCTTCGGTACCATTCTGCAGACGAGCGGCGATCGTGAAGATCGGGGCATGGTCAGGGCCGGTGCGTTTGACCTCGACATAGCTGGGTGGTTTCTGGCCGCGGGCCTGTGCCCATTCCTGCAGGGCGGTTTTTGCATCGCGGGCGTCGGCCTCGACCTTGTGGATGCGATCGCCCCAGAGGGCGAGGATCACGTCTCGGGCAGCCTCGAACCCTGCGTCGCGGTAGATGGCCGCGATGACCGCCTCCATCGCGTCGCCCAGCAAGGCCTGCTTGCGACGACCTCCGGACAGCATCTCGGACCGGCCCAGTTTCAGCACCGCACCCAGATCAATCTGGCGGGCCACATCGGCGCAGGCTTCCTTGCGCACCAGCGCGTTGAAACGGGGGGCCAGTTGGCCTTCGGAAGCTTTCTTGTCGGCCTCAAGCAAAGCAGTGGCCATGACGAGACCCAGGACGCGGTCGCCCAAAAATTCAAGACGCTGATTGTCGGGGCGCGTGGCAGAGGACACCGAGCCGTGGGTCAGCGCACGCACCAGCAGTTCAGGGTCGGAAAACTCATACCCCAAGCGCTGCTGGAACGCCCTTATCTCAGCCGATAGCTTCAATTGACCGCCTTGAAGAAGCGGTCACCGCGCCATGTCCAGAAGAACAGCATGGACCGGCCAGCGGAGGAGAACATGATCCTGTCGGCGCGACCGATCAGGTTTTCGTAAGGTACATAGCCCACGCCACCAGCGGATTGCGGTAAGCGGCTGTCGGCCGAGTTGTCGCGGTTGTCGCCCATGAAGAAATAGTGGCCCTCGGGTACAGTATAGACCCCGGTATTGTCCGATCCCTGATTGCCGATGTTCAGCACGTCGTAGGACACGCCATTTGGCAGGGTCTCGATCAGGCGGTTCTTTTCGCAAACACCGCCGATCCCGACGGGACCGTTGGAACAGCGCGGGCGCAGGCCTTGTGGGCCCTGCGGTTCAGCAACTTCGGTGAACACACCGTCGGGTTGCTGCGGCACAGGAGTGTCGTTGAGGATGATTTGACCTTCACGAATCTGGATACGATCACCCGGCAGACCGATCAGTCGCTTGATATAGTCGCGCCCTGTCACCGGATGGCGGAAGACGATGACATCGCCGCGCTCGGGATCGCCACCCAGCAGACGGGAGTTGTCATCACCCTGCATCCAACCGCACACATCCTCGGCATCGATGTTCAGGCCGACGCTGGGGATGATCAGGCTAGGGCAGGACGCGTAGGAATAGCCATAGGCCATCTTATTGACGAAGAGGAAATCACCGATCAGCAGCGTCTGCTTCATGGAGCCTGAGGGAATCCAGAACGGCTGAAAGAAAAGCGTGCGGAAAACGCCCGCGATCAGCAGGGCGTAGACGATAGTTTTGATCGTCTCCCAGACGGCGTTTCCGGATTTGGCTTCCTCGGCCATACTGCTCTCTCCAGTCTATGCGTGGTTGGGGTGCTACATGCGTGTCGGGTGGAGGCAAGTCAAGGCTGCGCGGGTGCTTCTTGCAGCGGACGGGCCTCGATCACCACAAAGGCCTGCGCCCAGGGGTGATCATCGGTCAGGGTGACGTGGATGATCGCCTCGTGGCCTTCGGGAGTCATTTCTTTCAGACGCTCGGCGGCCCAACCGGTGACATGCATGACGGGCTGGCCGGTGCGCAGGTTGGTCACCGCCATGTCTTTCCACGCGATCCCCATCCGCAGGCCGGTGCCTAACGCCTTCGAGCACGCCTCTTTCGCGGCCCAGCGTTTGGCGTAGGTGCCCGCAGTATCGGCGCGACGCTCAGCCTTGCGCTGTTCGGTTTCAGTGAAGACACGGTTACGGAAGCGGTCGCCGAACCGGTCGAGCGTGCCCTGAATGCGATCAATATTTGCGAGGTCGGTGCCGATGCCGAGGATCATGTCAGACCTCCAACACAACGGTCCCGAGCTTTTGCCCCGCCTCGACCATTGCGTGTGCATTTGCCGCATCCATCAGCCCTCCGCCAGGGACGACGGCGTGGGACAGTGCGCCTTGTTCCAGCCACTGGCCCAACTGCGCCTCGCCACGACGGCGGGCGGCGGCGTCGAGTTGGTAGACGATCAGCATATGCAGGCGGATGTTCTTGAACATGAAGCCATAGAAATCCAGTTTGGGCTTCATTTGCGAAGCCGAGGCATAGCTGGCGATGGTGCCACCGGGGCGGATCATAGAAAGGGAAGCGGGTTGGTTGGCGGCGAAATCAACCTCGACAATGCGGTCTATGCCTGCGCCGTTGGTCATGTCCATCGCCGCCTCGGCCACGTCTTGCGTGCGGTACTTGATCCATTCGGACGCGCCGGAATGGGCGGCTTTTTCATCTGAACTGACCGTTGTGATAACGCGTGCGCCGCCCAGTGCGGCCATCTGGCAGGCGTAGCGCCCGACCGTTCCCGCACCGCCGGTCACAAGCACGGTCTGGTCGGTGATCGGTCCGTCACAATAGAGCGCGTACCATGCAGTCAAGGCGGGGATACCAAAACACGCGCCCTCGGCGAAGCCGGTCGTATCTGGAAGGAATACGGCCTGTTCGGAAGGTAGTGCGATGTATTCGGCCCCAGTGCCAAAAGCGCGTTGCCATTGGCCGTTCCAGATCCAGACACGTTCGCCGACGCGCGCGGGATCGACCCCTTCGCCTACGGCCTCAATCACTCCGGCCCCGTCCGAGTGGGGAACAACCATCGGGTATTGCATCACAGCGCCTGGGCGCGCGCCGCCGCGCAGCTTGACGTCGGAGGGGTTGATGCCGCTGGCATGGACCCGGACAAGAACGTCGCCTGGGCCGGGGTTGGGCGTGGGCAGATCGACCAACTCAAGGACATCCGCCGCCGCACCAAATCCGCGATAGGTGATTGCTTTCATGACATTCCCTCGTCTCCTATTGGTCAGCTATTGGTCAGCCGCGTCGGGCGTTTCCAGATCGAACACCAAGACGCCCTCGGCCCCATCCACGCACAGCGCGACAAGCCGCGCGCCAAGTTGCTGGTGGGTTTCGTCACTGGCATAGCGCTGTAGGTCGGCCTGAGCCGCGAAATCCAGTGTGAATCCGTAGGGATAGCTTGGGGATTTTGCCTCAAAGTCGCGGTTGGGGCCGTGGATGAAGCCACCGCAGCCCGACAAACGGTCTGCGACCGCGCCCAGCCCATCCATCACAGCGGAAAGCTCTGCGGTGTCGTGATCGGGCTCGAGTCGCAGCATCACGCAATGTCGGATCATCCTTGCACCTCAGAGGTCATGACAGGCGCACCGTGAGGATCTTGTAGCTGGCCACGCCAAAGAAACCCGCGAAGGCAAAATCAAACCAGCGGCGGGCGCAGCGATAGGCGTTGACCATGCGCGCAGACGAAAACAGGAAGGCGTAGCCGATGAAGATCAGCAGTGAACCCGCATAGAGCATGGCGAAATAACCCAGCAGCATAGCAAGGCTGGCGTCATTTGGCGCAACGATGGCGTAGATCGAGCCCCAGCTGAGGATCGCCTTGGGGTTGGTCAAGTGGATCGCCGCACCTTTGGCAAATATCGTACCCAATGAGCCGGTGACCGGATTGCCCAGCGCGACCTCATCCGAAGTCAGCGCGCGGCGCAGCGCCTTGAGCGCCAGCCAGCCCAGATAAGCGACGCCGATATAGCGGATCACCTCGAACACCCAGACATTGGCCAGCATAATCGCCGACAGCCCCAGTGCGGCGGCGATGCCCCACGCGGCGGACCCGGCGCAGATGCCCAGCGCAAAGGCCAGACCGGCGGTGCGGCCTTCGTTCATGGCGGTTCCGGCGATGCCCATGGTGGCAGGGCCCGGAGAGCCCCCGGCCATGAGCCATGCAAACCAGATCGCCACAAAGCCGGGTGTGATCATGCCCGCGCCTCGTCCATCAGGCGGCGCATTTCGTGAACCGCAGGGGTGAGGCCCCGGAATATCGCCTCGCCGATCAGGAAGTGGCCGATGTTCAGCTCTCGCACTTCAGGGAAGGCTGCCACCGGTTGCACGGTGTCGTAAGTCAGCCCGTGACCCGCATGAACTTCAAGACCCAGCGAATGGGCATAGGCGGACATCTCGCGCAGGGCTTCCAGTTCGCGCGCGGCGTCGTCCAGTTCGCCTTCGGCGTGGAAATCGCAATAGGCACCGGTGTGCAGTTCGATCACCTCGGCCCCGATGCGGTGGGCGGCGTCGATCTGGCGTTGGTCGGCGGCGATGAAGATCGACACGCGGCAGCCCACATCGCGCAAGGGCGCAATGAAATGGGCCAGCTTGTTTTCCTCGCGCGCGACTTCTAACCCGCCCTCGGTTGTGCGTTCCTCGCGCTTTTCGGGAACGATGCAGACGGCGTGCGGCTTGTGGCGCAGGGCGATTTTCTGCATCTCGTCCGTTGCGGCCATCTCGAAGTTCAGCGGCACCGACAGGATCTCCATCAACCCGTCGATATCGGCGTCCGAGATGTGGCGGCGATCTTCGCGCAGATGTGCTGTGATGCCGTCGGCCCCGGCCTCTTCCGCGATCCGGGCGGCGCGTAGTGGGTCCGGATAGGCCCCGCCGCGCGCATTCCGCACGGTGGCTACGTGGTCGATATTCACGCCCAGACGCAAACGGTTGTCAGACATCTTTCGAATCCTTCATTGTCCCTGAGGTCGAGCCTAGTGGTTTTGTCGGGGGAACGTCAGCCTCTGCCTGAGCAAGGCGTTTGATTTGTTCAAACTTCGCTTTGATTCTGGCGCGGCGGCGTTGCTGATAAGTACGGATAAGCGGCAGGCTAAGATAGGTGCAGATCACTCCGGCCACGATGCCTGGAATGACCCCGCCGATCGTATAAGGAAAGAACACATCGTCATAGAACCGGCTAAGCCCGTGCCAGTCCGCCTCGCGATGGGTGAACATGGCGATGCAATTGTCCTTGAGATCGCCCATCGCATCCGCAAATTTCCCCATCAACCCATCGGTATCGTCTTTGCGGAACTTGGTCCCCAGCAGGAAATGCCCGGTTTGCAGGCTGATGACCGCGATCGGCACATAGGTCAGGGGATTGCCAAAGAACGTGCCGCTGAGCGCGGCAAGAATGTTGCCGTTCAGCAGCCGCGCCAGCACGGCGGCGACCAGGAAATGCAAGCCATAGAAAGGCGTGAACGAGGCAAACACCCCTGCCCCGATGCCACGCGCGATGCGTTCCGGGCTGTCAGGCAGGCGCCGAACCCGATGTTTGACATAGTGAAAGGCACGGGTCCATCCGCCGCGCGGATAGACGAACTCTGACGCGACTTGGACAGGCGAGCGGCGATCTCGGCGCTTGAAAACCACTCGTGATCACCCCTTCTCAGCCAGCCGCAACGGCGGGTTTCGCACTTTCCCGGTACCGTTCGACCGCAGCAACGTCGCTTTCAGCCTCGAGCATCAGCATCAGCGAATGCAACTGTTCAAGATCGCGAAGTTCGACATTGATCATCAGCCGATAAAAATCCGGTTTGCGGTCGACAAATTCGAGGTTCGAGATATTGGCCTTTTTCTCGCCGATCAATGTGCAAATACGCCCCAGTACCCCGGCATCATTGCCGATGGTCAAATCCAGCGTCGCGCCATAGACGGCGGGGTGGGTGCCCGAATGCCAGTGCAGATCAACCCAGCGCTCGGGTTCATTTTCAAACTCGGTCAGGCGATCGCAGTCGATGGCGTGCACGACAACACCCTTGCCGCGATATGTAATTCCGACGATGCGCTCGCCCGGCAGTGGCTGGCAACAGGGGGCACGATCGAATTTCTGGCCCGGTTCAAGCCCGATCACAGCGCGGCGGGGCGAGATCGCGTCGCCATCATCCTTGGTGAGTTCGGGGTATACCGCTTCGACCACCTCATGGGCGGTCAACTCGGCACTGCCCAGACGGGCCAGCAACTCGTCCCGATCTTTTAAACGCAGGTGTTTGGCAGCGGTTTCCAGCGCCTTGTCGGTGGCTTTGCGGCCCAAGTTTTCGAACCCGGCGCGGGCCAGTTCCTTACCCAGCTTGATGAAGCGTTCCCGGTCGACCTCGCGCAAGGCGCGGCGGATCGAGGTGCGGGCTTTGCCGGTAACTGCGATCTCAAGCCAAGTGACCTGCGGGCTCTGGCCATCGGCGGTGATGATGTCCACCGACTGCCCGTTCTTGAGCCGGGTCCAAAGCGGCACACGAATGCCATCAACCTTGGCCCCCACGCAGGCATGACCAATGCGGGTGTGGATTGCGTAAGCAAAATCAATCGGCGTCGCCCCACGCGGCAGTTTCACCACATCGCCCTTGGGGGTGAAGCAGAACACCTGGTCCGAATACATCTCGAGCTTCACAGCTTCGAGGAAATCCTCATGATCATCCTCACTGTCGAATTGCTCGGTCAGGTTTGCGATCCACTTTGCCGGGTCGACCGCAAAGGGGTTTTCGGACCGCACACCGTCGCGATAGGACCAGTGCGCTGCAACGCCGGTTTCGGCCACATCGTGCATCTGGCGGGTGCGGATCTGAACCTCGACCCGTTTGCCGTCGCGCCCCGAAACTGTTGTGTGGATCGAGCGATAACCGTTCGATTTCGGCTGGCTGATATAGTCCTTGAATCGCCCTGGCACCGCGCGCCAGCGCTGGTGGATGGCACCGAGTGTGCGATAGCAGTCTTCTTCGGTCTGGGTGATGATGCGGAACCCGTAGATGTCGGACAGACGTGAGAAACCCTGATCCTTTTCCTGCATCTTGCGCCAGATCGAATAGGGTTTCTTGGCACGGCCAAAGACTTCGGCTTCAATGCCCGCCTTTTCCAATTCGTGCCGCATGTCGCCGGTAATGCGATGGATCACGTCGCCGGTTTCGCGTTGCAGAGTGATAAAGCGGCGAATAATCGACTGGCGGCCTTCGGGGTTCAGGACGCGGAAGGCAAGGTCTTCGAGTTCCTCGCGCATCCATTGCATCCCCATGCGGCCCGCAAGCGGCGCGTAAATATCCATTGTCTCACGCGCTTTTTGCACCTGCTTTTCAGGGCGCATCGCCTTGATCGTGCGCATGTTGTGCAGACGGTCGGCGAGCTTGACCAGAATAACCCGAAGATCCTTGGACATGGCCATGAACAGCTTGCGGAAATTCTCGGCCTGTTTGGTCTCACGGCTGGACAGCTGCAGGTTGGTCAGCTTGGTGACGCCATCGACCAACTTGGCGACCTCATCCCCGAACAGTTCGGTGACCTTGCCATAACTGGCTTTGGTGTCTTCGATCGTGTCGTGCAACAGGGCCGTTATAATGGTTGCATCATCCAGACGCTGTTCAGTCAGGATGGCGGCAACTGCAACGGGATGAGAGAAATAGGGCTCGCCGGAATGGCGGAACTGGCCTTCATGCATCTGTTGCCCAAATTCATAGGCCCTTTCGATGCGGTCGGCATTTGTCTTGGGATTGTAATTGCGGACCAGCGCAATCAGGTCTTCTTCTGAAATCATCCGGTCCGCACCTTTGTCGCTTGGGTTAACCCTGGCCCTGGGCCTCCATCAGAGCGCGCAGGAGCTTTTCTTCCGACATGTCGTCATCCGCAGGCTTGTCAGATTCCGCACCCATCAGCAGGGCCATCTGATCTTCTTCGGGCTCATCAACCTCGATCTGGGTCTGGTTGGCTTCGATCAGACGCTCGCGCAGCTCATCAGCGCTTTGGGTTTCGTCGGCGATTTCGCGTAGCGAGACGACAGGGTTCTTGTCGTTATCGCGGTCAACGGTGATCGGGCCACCAGCAGAAATCTCGCGCGCCCGGTGGGCTGCAAGCATCACCAGTTCGAACCGGTTCGGGACCTTGTCTACACAATCTTCGACCGTAACGCGGGCCATGGGGCGCTCTCCGTAAATGAATCCGTGGCAGGAAGGAGTTTATCTAAGCGCGAATCCCCGCCTTGACAAGCAAGAAATGCCGCAAATGCGAGGATCACAGAGGCTTGACCTCTGCCACCTCATCGGGCGGCAAGGCTGCAACCATCTGCGTCACTGTCCGGTCCAGAACGGGATGGCGCCAATCGGGGGCGACATCCATCATGGGAACAAGCACAAAAGCGCGGTCCTGCAAGCGCGGATGGGGCAGGATAAGGTGTTCCGGCGCAGATTTGGTCTGATCTTCGGGGGGAAGGGTCAGCCAGCGCTGGTATTCGGCGTCATCCGGCAGCACAAGTTCATCCCAACAGACCAGATCGAGGTCCAGAGTGCGCATGCCCCAACGCTGTTCACGGGCGCGCTCAAAATCATGTTCGATGCGGTGCAGCAGGTCCAGAACACCCTGTGGCGTGAGGTCCGATTCGATCAAAACCGCTGCGTTGACATAGTCCGGCCCTGCCCCTGCCGGAAAGCATGGGGTGGCAAAAAACTGGCTTGTCTTGCGAATCACCAAGCCCGCCTCGGCCATCGCGATCAGCGACCGCTCAAGTGTCACCTTGGGCCCACAACCTCTCAGACTGAGATTTGCCCCTAGGGCAATGACCGCTTTTGACAAGGTTTTGTCCACTTCAGACCCCATATTCGGACCAGAGAATACTTGCGATAAAGCCTAAAACACCTATTTTAAGGACACCATTGCACTGACCTATTACTTTATCACTCACGGAGCTCACGGTGCGGTGGCTTATACCGGAAGGACCATTTTATGTTTTACAAGGACGAACGGCTAGCGCTGTTCATCGACGGCTCGAATCTTTATGCAGCCGCCAAAGCACTGGGGTTTGACATCGACTACAAGTTGCTGCGTCAGGAATTTATGCGCAGAGGCAAACTGCTTAGAGCTTTCTACTACACAGCGCTACTGGAAAATGACGAGTATTCCCCGATCCGGCCTCTGGTGGACTGGCTGCACTATAATGGCTTCACCATGGTCACCAAACCGGCCAAGGAATACACCGACAGCATGGGGCGTCGGAAGGTCAAGGGAAACATGGATATCGAGCTTACCGTCGATGCCATGGAACTGGCACCACGCGTTGATCATATCGTACTGTTTTCGGGCGATGGGGATTTCCGCCCGCTGATCGCAAGCCTGCAACGGCAGGGCGTACGTGTTTCCGTTGTTTCGACCATCCGTAGCCAGCCGCCGATGATTTCGGACGAACTGCGCCGCCAGGCCGATAACTTCATTGAGCTGGAAGACCTGCGCGACGTGATCGGCCGCCCTCCGCGCGAGATGCCGACTGAACCCCGCAGCGTCGCAGCTGCAGGCGGGCACTGACCCCACCAAACCCCACCACTCACCAATGAGGGTTGGCAAGAATATGCGCGGCCAGGGCCAGAAGCCCTGGCCGCGCGACTTTAAAGGTATAGGTGCTGAAAACACCCTTGTGCTAACAGCGATTCATGTCAGTGAAATGACGCAGTGCTGTCTGGACCATGGCAATGAAAAGACCTAGGTGTTCGGTCCAGGAGATCGCCGAATGACAAAGCCGCCGCTGACATTATATCTGGCCGCCCCGCGCGGGTTCTGCGCCGGTGTGGACCGTGCCATCAAGATTGTGGAAATGGCCCTTCAAAAATGGGGGGCGCCTGTCTATGTGCGCCATGAGATCGTTCACAACAAATTCGTCGTCGACGGTCTGCGCGCCAAGGGTGCCGTGTTTGTCGAGGAGCTGGACGAATGCCCTGATGATCGCCCGGTGATCTTCTCGGCCCACGGTGTGCCCAAATCGGTACCCGCCACAGCAGCCCAGCGCGAGATGATATATGTCGACGCCACCTGCCCGCTTGTATCCAAGGTGCATGTCGAAGCGCAGCGCCACGCGGATGCCGGGCTGCAGATGATCATGATTGGTCACAAGGGCCATCCCGAAACAATCGGCACCATGGGACAGCTGCCCGATGGCGAGGTGCTGCTGGTTGAAACGGTAGAAGATGTGGCGCAGGTCGCTGTGCGTAACCCCGAAAAGCTGGCCTTTGTCACCCAGACAACCCTATCGGTGGATGACACCAAGGACATTATTGCCGCGCTTGAGGCCCGCTTCCCCGCCATCGTCGGGCCGCACAAGGAAGACATTTGTTATGCCACCACCAACCGGCAGGAAGCGGTGAAAGCCGTCGCTCCGAAAGCCGATGCCTTGCTGGTGGTGGGTGCGCCGAACTCATCGAATTCACGTCGTCTGGTCGAGGTCGCCTCGCGCGCCGGATGCAGTTATGCGCAGCTGGTGCAGCGCGCGACCGAGATCGACTGGCGTGCGCTGGAAGGAATTTCCAGCATTGCGGTTAGCGCCGGGGCATCCGCGCCCGAGGTGCTGGTGAACGAGGTGATCGATGCATTCCGCGACCACTACGATGTCACCGTCGAGCTGGTCGAAACCGCTGTCGAGAATGTCGAGTTCAAAGTTCCCCGCGTATTGCGGGAACTAGCATGAGCGGCATCCCCCGCGCGCCGTTATTCCTTGGTTTGGCTGGGCTGATCCCGTTTGTCTGGGGCGCGCTGACTTATCTGAACGGTGATTTGAACGATTGGGGTCGGCAGACGCTGGGGTCGCGCTTCGTGGGGCCGTATATTCAGCTATTCTATGGCTCGGTGATCCTGAGTTTCATGTCGGGCGTGCTGTGGGGCTTCGCCACCAAAACCTCAGGCAGCAAAGCTGCGGCCTGTTACACCTTGTCGGTGTTGCCTGCACTTTGGGCATTTTTCACGACCGGCGGCGGTCCGGTGAATGCGGGCACCAACCTGATGTATGGGTTTGCGGGCTTGCTTTTGCTGGACGCCATGTTCTCATATTGGCGGTTGACCCCGGTCTGGTGGATGCGGCTGCGCGTCCTGTTAACCGCTGGCGTGCTGACCTGTCTTGCAGTGGGAGTTTACCTGTGAGTGATGAACGGACCATCAAGGCCTACTCGGATCGCGTTGCGGATTACCTAAGGATCCCCCTGCCCGCCGAGCAGCTAGAGGCGCGTCAGGCTTTTGTAGATGCGGTCCGCGAGGGTGGATATGTGCTGGATCTGGGCTCGGGTCCCGGATCAGACAGCGCGTTTCTGATGCGGCAAGGGCTGAAGGTACGGGCGCTGGATGCAACCCCTGCCTTTGTTGAACATGCGCGGAGCAACGGTGTTGACGCCCACCTTGGCACCTTCGATGACGTCACAGAGGTAGCAGAGTATGACGGCGTCTATGCCAGTTTCTGCCTGCTGCACGCCCCGCGCGCCGATTTCCCGCGTCATCTGAACGCGATCCACACCGCACTGAAGCCGGGCGGGCAGCTGTTTCTGGGAATGAAGCTGGGCACGGGCGAGCATCGCGATGATCTGGACCGCTACTATACCTATTATTCGGAGGCCGAAATCGAGGACGCCCTGACCACAGCAGGCTTCACCATTGACCGTACCGTGCAAGGGATGGGCAAGGGTCTGGCCGGATCTTACGACGGCTTCATTCTGGTGTTTGCCCATGCCTGATCTCTTTGCCTATACCGATGGTGCCTGTTCCGGCAATCCCGGCCCCGGCGGCTGGGGCGTACTGCTGCGCGCGATGGATGGCGATACCATCCTGAAAGAACGCGAGCTGAGCGGAGGCGAAGCCGAGACAACCAACAACCGGATGGAACTGCTGGCTGCAATCAGTGCTTTGGAGACGCTGGAGCGGCCCTCGAAACTGACTATCGTCACCGACAGCGCTTATGTGAAGAACGGCGTTACGGGATGGATTTTCGGGTGGAAGCGGAACGGCTGGAAGACGTCGAACAAGAAGCCGGTCAAAAATGTCGATTTGTGGCAGCGGCTGGATGAGGCGCAAGAGCGGCATCAGGTGACCTGGGAATGGGTCAAGGGCCATGCGGGCCATCCCGAAAATGAACGCGCGGATGAGTTGGCACGCGCCGGCATGGCCCCATTCAAACCTAAGAAGGCGCAGGCGTGAGCGGGCTTGCCCTGCTGGATTACGCCTCGGTTTTGGTCTTTGCGCTGACCGGTGCGCTGGTGGCCAGCCGAGCGCAGCTTGATCTGGTCGGGTTTGCCTTCATCGCCTGTCTGACGGCAGTGGGCGGTGGTACCGTACGCGACTTGCTGCTGGACCGACATCCGATCTTCTGGGTCGGTCAGCCCGCTTATATCCTGATCGCTTGCGGCGCTGCGGTGCTGGTATTTTTTACCGCTCATCTGGTGGAAAGCCGGTATAATTGGCTAGTCTGGTTGGACAGTTTCGCCCTGTCCATCGCGGTCGCTGCTGGCACGGGTGCGGCGTTGTCGTTGGATCAATCCGGTATCATCGTAGTGCTGATGGGGGTGACCACGGGCTGTTTGGGCGGCTTGATGCGTGACGTGGTGTGCAACGAGGTGCCACTGGTACTGAAACAAGGTGAGCTTTACGTATCCTGCGCCTTTATCGGAGCCTTGACCGCTGTGTTTGCCACCCGCCTCGGGCTGGAAGGCCTGCTGGCATTGGGCTTATGTGCATTGATTTGCTGGGCGTTGCGCGCCGGATCTCTGTTGTTCGGTTGGCAGTTGCCGGTTTACAAGGCCCGACCGCCTCGGCAATAGGATAGAAACGGACAAGAGATCGCGATGACCTACAGACTTTCGTTTCTGGCCACGGCACTGCTGCTAACGGCATGTGCAGAGCAATACGCCCCGGTCAGCTTCACGGCAGTGGGCAATCAGATCGTCGCATCCGGAACGATCGACCACACAACGCTCAGCGCGTTTGAAGAAGTGATGGACGAAAACCCCGAGATTAAGACACTGGTGCTGCAAAATATCGAAGGTTCGGTCGATGATGACTCGAATGTGGTCTTCAGTCGCGTAGTGCGTGAGGAAGGGTTCGACACGGTGGTTCCGTCAAACGGGCTGGTGGCCTCGGGCGGCACCGATTTGTTTCTAGCGGGTAACCGACGCGTGCTGGAACCCGGCGCCTGCGTGGGGGTCCACAGCTGGGGCGGCGGCGGCTATGTCGCTGCGGAGCTACCCGAAGATCACCCCGAGCATGACCGGTATTTGAACTATTTCGAAGATATCGGCGTCGATCCCGACTTCTACTGGTTCACGCTGGATGCAGCATCCGAGGAAGAGATGCACTGGATGACGGCGTCCGAGGCGAATCGGTTCGACATGACTACACGGTCCGCCCCTCGCCTTGGCACTGCCGCAATCTGCGACGAACGTTAGCGCGTCAGCAGTCGCGCGCCGATTTCCTTGACGAATTTCGCCGCCACCATGGCGGTCATGCCATAGGGGTCGCGGTGCGGGTTCAACTCGACAATATCCGCGCCAATCAACTGGCCCTTGAACCGGTGGATCAGGTCGATCACCTCACGCGTGCTGAGACCGCCGGGTTCGTGATGTGAAACGCCGGGGGCAAAGGCCGGATCCAGCGCATCGAGGTCCAGTGACAGATAGACCGGGCCATCAAAGCTGATCTCAAGATCGGGGCTCCAGTTGCGCATGTCGATCACCTCGACACCGAACTTGTCGGCCTGTTCCTGTTGGTGCTTGTTCATGGTGCGGATCCCGACCTGCACCAGACGGTTGATCTTGCCTGTCTCCATCACGCGGGCAAACGGGCAGCCATGGCCCAGCGGGCCGATCTGCTGACTGTCATAGAGGTCGGGATGTGAGTCGATATGCAGGATATTCAGCCCATCATACCGGTCCGCATGCGCCTTGATCAGCGGAAAGGCCACCGAGTGATCACCGCCCAATGACAGCAGCCGTGCGCCGGTTTCAATCCGGGCGGCGGCCCCTGCCTCGATCCGGTCGATGGGTTCCTGCCCCATCATCTCGAACACATCCAGATCGCCGGTATCCTTGAAACGGTCGGTTGCGCCCAGATCAGTGCCATCCTCGGCGGTCAGGTTGGCCGCGCCGGAATGCAACGCCTCGCGGATGCGACCCGGGGCAAACGCGGGGCCTTGCAGGAATGAGGAATGCAGGTCCAACGGCACACCCATCAGGGCGACGACTCCGGCGGTCAGATCATGCGACATGAGAGGCCTTTCAACAAAGAATTGACGGGACATTGGTCGCAGATCACGGTCGGGTCAAGCGATCAGCGGCGGATATATGTCTGCCAGATCCAGATCACCAAGAGCGCCCCCAGAACGGCGCCGATAAACCCTGAGAGCCATCCCATCACGGTGATGAGCGTGCGTAGGACCAAACCGCCCACCAAAGCGCCGACAATGCCGATCAGCATGGTGGTTGGAATATCGGCCTCGATCCGCATTAGGCGGGTGGCGAGGAAACTTGCAGCGGCTCCGACGATGATCAGGGCGATGATCAGGGCGATGATCGGCATATCATTTCCTCCAATGCGTGGGCACGATGATCAGCGCACCGATCGAGGACAGCACCGCGTCCAACCCCGGCGGGCCAAAGCTGATGCCGAACATGATGCGCACGAAATAGAACAGGAAAGCACCACCCACGCAGATGATGATCGACTGCAGATAGCCGTTATGGGTAAAGCCAGTCTGTTCAGACAGATAGCCTACGATCCCGGCAATCACGACCGTGCCCATCATGATCATGATCATGTACGCCTACTCCGATGACAGGCGGGTCCCGGCCGGCATGGGCCATCCCCGCAGAAAAGTTTCCCTATCCTGCGCGCCCTTGCCTGCCCGTTGCAAGCGCAGCAACTCAACTGCGCCTTCGCCGCAAGCCACGCGCAGGTGGTCGTCCAGCACCTCGCCCGGAGTGCCCCGTCCTTCGGCCAGCCGCGAAGCCAGTAGTTTGATCCGGTGACCCTCGACCTCGGTCCATGCGCCGGGGAACGGGGAGAGACCGCGGATTTTTCTATCGACTTCGGATGCGGGGGCCGACCAATCGATCCGCGCCTCGGATTTGTCGATCTTGGCGGCGTAGGTTACGCCGACCTCGGGCTGCGGTTCGGGGGTCAGGCTCGGCAGCGTGTTCAGCGCCTCAACGATCAGCGCCGCACCCATGCCCGACAGGCGGTCATGGAGTTCCGCCGTGGTTTCCTCAATCCCGATCTCGGTGGCCTCGCGCAGCAGAACAGGGCCTGTATCTAGCCCGGCCTCCATTTGCATGATACAAATACCGGTTTGCGCATCGCCTGCCATGATCGCGCGGTGTATAGGCGCGGCCCCACGCCAGCGTGGCAGCAGGCTGGCGTGAATGTTCAGACAGCCATGGGTTGGCGCGTCCAGAATAGGTTGTGGCAGGATCAGGCCAAAGGCGACGACCACCGCGATATCGGCGTTCAGCGCGGCAAAGCTGGCCTGTTCTTCGGGCGATTTCAGCGAGGTCGGGTGGCGAACGTCTAAGCCCAGCGCCAAGGCACGCGCGTGCACCGGGGTTGGACGGTCTTTTTTACCGCGACCGGCGGGGCGTGGCGGTTGGCAATAGACGGCGGCGATTTCGTGCCCGGCACGGACCAGTGCATCCAGCACCGGCACCGAGAAATCTGGCGTTCCCATGAAGATGATACGCATCCGTCCCTCCGTAGGATGGGGTTTCACCCCTTCTTCTGTGCTTTGCGCAGCAGCATGTCGCGTTTGACCTTGCTGAGCCGGTCGAAATACATCCGCCCGTTCAGGTGGTCGATCTGATGCTGCACGCTGGTGGCCTCGATGCCGACAAAATCACGGCGGTCGATCTGGCCCTGTTCGTTGAGAAATTTCACGGTCACTGCGCGCGGTCGCTTCACCTTGGCGGACACGCCGGGCAAGTTCGGGCTGGCCTCGTCATGTTCACGCAGCTCCACCGAGCTGTGCAGAATCTCGGGGTTGGCCAGTCGCACAGCTTTGCCTCGCTGGGTCGAGCCATCCACGACAGCCAGCCGCAGCATCACTCCGATCTGCGGCGCAGCGAGGCCAACACCCGGCATCGCCTCCATCGTATCGATCATATCGTCCCAGATGGTGCGGATGTCGTCGGTGATTTCCGTGACATCCTCGGCCTTGGTGCGCAGGCGCTTGTCGGGCCACGGCAGGCAGGTCCGCACCGTCATGTGCGGGCCTTTTCGCGCTTGAGCTTCTGCATCTTACGCGTGATCATCTGACGCTTGAGCGGTTTGAGATAGTCGATGAACAGCTTACCGTTCAGATGGTCGATCTCATGCTGCACACAAGTCGCCCAGAGATCATCAAAGGTTTCCTGCTGCAGATTACCGTCACGGTCCAGCCAGGTGACATCAACCGTCTTCGGGCGCGTGACTTCGGCATATTGCTCAGGGATCGACAGGCAGCCTTCTTCGTAGACGTTGGTCTCATCCGAGGAGGCGATGACCTCGGGGTTGAACATCACCAGTGGGCGTGGGGCCTCACCTTCTTCTTTGACGCAGTCCACCACGATCAGCCGGTCGAGCACACCGATCTGCGGCGCAGCAAGGCCAATGCCGGGCGCGTCATACATCGTCTCCAGCATGTCATCGGCCAGTTTGCGCAGATCGTCGGTGATGTCGGCCACCGGCGCGCAGACCTTTTTCAGGCGGGGATCGGGATGGATCAGGATATTGCGTTTCATGGGGCTGATTTAGGCCATCGCGCCCGCCTCCGCAACGGCCCCCTTGCACCTTATGGATTTGTGGTTAGCTTTCGCCTCGACAGATGGAGATGACATGACTTTCAACGACCTGATCGACCGCCGGGGCACCAACTCTTCAAAATGGGACAAGATGGAGCAGCTTTACGGTGTCGCCCCCGAGGATGGGCTGGCCATGTGGACGGCTGATTCCGACTATGCCACGGCCCCTTGCGTGATCGAGGCGGTGCGGGAAGCGGCCGATCATGGCGCGTTTGGATATTCATGGATGCACCCGGATTATCTGAATGCAATCCAGTGGTGGATGAAGACACGCCACAACTGGGAGATCGACACCGATTGGATTCTGACCTCGCAAGGGTTGGGCAATGCGATTGCCCTGTGTCTGGATGTTTGGAGTGAACCGGGAGATGGCGTCGTGATCTTCACGCCCGTCTACCATGAGTTTGCCCATAAGGTGAACAAATCCGGCCGCCGCGTGGTGGAATGCCCGCTGGTACGCGATGGCGACAGCTATGGGCTTGATCTGGACGATGCGCAGTCGCGGTTGGACGGATCAGAAAAGCTGCTGCTGTGGTGCTCGCCGCAGAACCCGTCAGGTCGGGTCTGGACGCCGGAAGAACTGCGCGCTGTGGCGGCGTTTGCGGAGCGCAACGGGCTGATCCTTTTGTCGGACGAGATTCACCATGATCTGGTTTATCCGGGCAATACCTTCGTACCGATGGATACGGCCGCCCCCGACGCGCGCCCGTGGACGGTGACACTGACCGCGGCGTCGAAAACATTCAACATCGCCGGTCAGCGTACCGGCAACATGATCATTCCCGATGCCAAGCTGCGGGCCGAGATGCGGCACCGGATCACCACGCTGGACTATGACCCCAGTGCGTTGGGTGTGGCGATGATCACTGCCGCCTATTCGCCGGAAGGTGCAAAATGGGTCGATGAACAAATTGCCCACCTGGACGCGAACCGGAAGCTGTTTGATGCTGCCATCGCCGAGATACCGGGCCTGTGGTCGATGCCTCTGCAGGCGACCTATCTGGCATGGGTCGATTTTTCGGGCACGGGTATGAGCCACGATGAGTTTGTCCGCCGCCTACGCGAAGATGCGCGGATCGCGACATCCTCAGGCCCCGGTTTTGGCACCGGTGGAGAAACCTTCGAGCGCTTCAATCTGGCCACCCAACGCGAGCGGGTTGAAGAGGCCTGTGAGCGATTGAAGGCAGCCTTTGGCGATTTACAATGAACCCCGTTCAAAAATAAACGGAGGCACGTCATGCCCAACCACCTTTTTACGCTTCCGGACATCCCGAGCATCCCGGTGCAGGGGCAACAGGCGACCTATCCGATCGGGCGGATTTTTTGCGTCGGCCGCAACTATGCCGCCCACGCTGCCGAGATGGGGCATGAGGTGGATCGTCAGGCGCCGTTTTACTTCACCAAATCCGCGCCCAACGCGGTTTTGACCAGAGCGCATGTGCCGTATCCGGCAGGGACCGAGGATTATCATCATGAAATGGAACTGGCCGTTGCCATCGGCAAGCCGGTTTTTCAGGCCACAGCCACTGAGGCCCGCAACGCGATTTTTGGCTATGGCTGTGCGCTGGACATGACGCGCCGCGACCTGCAGATCCGCGAGCGCAACAAACAGCGCCCCTGGGATCTGGGCAAGGATGTGGAAAACGGCGCGGTCTTCGCTCCGCTGACCCGCGCCGATGACTGGAGCCCATCTGATGACAAGCGCATCTATCTGAGCGTCAATGAGCGGGTCGTACAAGACGCCACATTGTCAGAGCTGGTCTGGAAGATCGATGAACTGATCTCCCATCTATCGGGTTTCTACCATTTGCGCCCCGGCGATCTGATCCTGACCGGCACACCCGCCGGGGTCGGGCCTGTGGTCGCCGGAGACCGAATTGAAGGCGGCATCGATGGTTTGGCTCCTGTGCACCTGACCCTGACGGCCTCCGACTAAACCGTCCGGCCTGATACCGAGAATCTCGTGGCACCATTGCCGCCCCAGCGCCGGTGGCGCGTCGGTGCCAAAGGTCAAACGGTGCGCGCGTCAGTCGCGGTTTTCGAGCAATGCGATCGGTGCATCCGGGGCGCGGTAGAAATCCAGCGGGGCCTTGTCGGCTGCCACGGTGCTGCGCTTGAACTCATAGCGCATCTCACCCACCGCTTCTTCATCTGCGATGATCAGGCACTGATACATGTGGTTGGCACCGTCATAGATATCGACGAGCCCACGCAGGCGCGGCGTGGTTTCTGCCTCGACGGTGAAACCATCCTTCCACAATGTCAAAATTTTGAAGCTATTGTCGCCAACCTCCACCCGCAAACGGCTGGATTTCTTGAGGGTAGCGATTCGGGCCGCATCCAATTCGGCGCGAATTTCCTTGGAAACATAGGTACTCATAATAAACTTCCCCCCTTAACACTCATTAGTCTGACGCGATTCCTGTAAAAATCCAGTGAACGGCGTCACATAAGTTTTGGCATTGCGGTTCTGGTGCCCAGACACCGCATCCCACCTGTGCGCGCATGCAGGCCTGATGCGCGCCCGGTGAAATAGGATCGTGGCGCAAGACGGCCTATCTTTGACCCAATCGCAATGCGAAAGGAATAACGATGGGCCTGCTTGTCGACGGCGAATGGCATGACACCTGGTATGACACCAAATCCACAGGCGGGGCGTTCAAACGCTCGGCCGCACAGTTTCGCAACTGGATCACCGCCGATGGCGCGCCCGGCCCCTCGGGGCGCGGCGGGTTCGAGGCGGAATCGGGGCGCTATCACCTTTATGTCTCGCACGCCTGCCCTTGGGCGCACCGCACACTAATCTTTCGTGAGTTGAAAGGGTTGAGCGACCACATCTCGGTCTCGGTCGTGCATCCGGATATGCTGGATAAAGGTTGGACCTTTGAGACCGACGACCATGGCGCGACCGGCGACAAACTGTTCGGATCAGAATTTGCCCATCAAATCTACACCCGTGCCGACCCTCACTATTCGGGCCGCGTTACGGTTCCGATCCTGTGGGACAAAGTTGAGAAAACGATCGTGTCGAACGAAAGCTCGGAAATCATCCGCATGTTCAACTCGGCTTTCAACGGGATCACCGGCAACACAGACGACTACTGGCCCGAGGCAATGCGGGACGAGATCGAAGAGGTCAACGCGCGCATCTATTCCGATGTCAATAACGGGGTCTACAAATCCGGCTTTGCCACCTCGCAAGAAGCTTATGACGCCGCGGTTGGCCCTCTGTTCGACACGCTGGACTGGCTTGAGGATCGTCTGGCCCGGAACCGCTATCTTATGGGTGACCGCGTGACTGAGGCCGACTGGCGCCTGTTCACCACATTGATCCGGTTCGACCCGGTTTATCATTTACATTTCAAGTGCAACAAGCGTCGGTTGGTGGACTACCCGAACCTCTGGGCCTTTACGCGGGAGCTATATCAATGGCCCGGCGTGGCGCAGACAGTGAACATGAACCACATCGTGCGCCACTATCACTTCAGCCATGACAGCATCAATCCGCACCGAATTATTCCAGTGAATCCAACGTTGGACTATTCAGAACCTCATGGACGAGATCAGCGCCCGGCGGCGTAGTGTTCGACCATGGCCGCCAGATCCTCGGGCGGGGTCGAGCTTTGGACATAGGCGCAGGCATTGGCGCTATGGGCAAAGATTGATCCGTCCGAGAAGAATGTGGTGTTGGTGACGAAGATCACTCGCGCCTCGGGCCTGCGATAGCTTGCGAAATCGGCAACCGCCAAGGCGCTGCCGGTTTCCAGAACCAGATCCAGCACGATGATATCGAATGCGGTACCATACAGTGCCAGGATCGCGGCCTCTTGCGTTTCGACCAGCGTGACTTCGGCCTCCTGCCTTTGCAGATGCCGCTGCCAGACCCGACCTAGATCGGGGTTACTCTCAACAATCAGTACTTTCATTTGCAACAACCTCGGCACGTGATATGGGTGAGTGGTGCCGACCCCTGTTGTCCGTGATCACGCGATTTCCTTAACAAAGTGTTAACAAGGCCCGCACAGCGCCGTGATCGGGCGGATTCGCTTGTAAGAACGGCAAAAATCCGCTTGAAGCATGAGAAATAGGCAATTCCGGCTGGGGCAGATGGTTGGACAGGATGACAGATTGAACCCTCGGGCTGCACGCGATCATGGCGGTGGGCTGGATGGCGCGATGACTCGGTTTGGGGGCACGCGCGCAGACTGGATCGATCTGTCCACGGGGATCAATCCGCATGCTTATGAGGTCTCGGGCCTGCAGCCTCCGGACTGGATGGAACTGCCGGATCATGGCGCGTTCGAACGCCTCTCGGACGCGGCGCGGGTGTTTTGGAACGTGCCTGATGGGGCCGAGATTCTGCCATCGCCTGGTGCCTCTGCGGTGATTGCCCGCGTGCCCGCGCTGACCAAAGCCGGCCGCGTGCAGATCACGATGCCCACTTATAACGAACATGCCGCTGCATTCACCGCTCAGGATTGGACGGTGCACGAGAGCGGCCCGGCTCAGGCACGTGTCATCGTAAACCCCAACAATCCTGATGGGCGCATCTGGCAGGACGCGGATGTCGACGCGCCGCTGACGGTGATCGATGAAAGCTTCTGCGACGTAACGCCCGAAGCCTCGCTGATTCATCTGGCCCAGCGGCCCGGCATCGTGGTGCTGAAGAGCTTTGGCAAATTTTGGGGGTTGGCCGGGTTGCGACTGGGTTTTGCAATTGGCCATCCCGATCTGATTGCACGATTGAACGACCTGACCGGACCATGGGCCGTATCCGGCCCGGCACTGCGGATCGGCGCGCAAGCGTTGCACGATGTAAAATGGGCTGATGAAACGCGCATGCGTCTGGCAAATGAAGCAACACGGTTGGATCAGCTTGTAACGGCCAAGGATGCGCGGCTGATTGGCGGCACCAGCCTGTTCCGCCTCTACGACGTTGATGACGCGACCGCCTGGCAAGACCGATTGGCGCGGGCGCATATCTGGAGCCGAATTTTCCCCTATTCCTGGACCTACCTGCGCCTTGGATTACCGCCAGCAGATGGTTGGGCCCGGTTGGAAGCAGCGCTGTGAGCACCGCGTTCCTATTGGTCTGCGCTATGTGTCTGGACGCAGCATTGGGTGAGCCGGATTGGCTGTGGTCGCGGATTCGCCACCCTGCCGTACTGATGGGCAACGCGATTGGCTGGCTGGACAACCGGCTGAACCATGGGGCGTATCGCCGCCTCAAAGGGGTTGCGACGGTGCTCATCCTGGTTGCGGTGGCACTCATCCTTGGCCGGTTGCTGGAGCTGCTTGGTCCGATCGTCGAGATCGTGGTCTGCGCCATCCTTCTGGCCCAGAAATCCCTGATCACCCATGTTCGCGCAGTTGGCGAAGGCCTGTTGACCTCGCTTGCCGAAGGGCGCGCGCAGGTCGCCATGATTGTCTCGCGCGATACGCGAGATATGACCGAGGCGCAGGTGGCGCGCTCGGCCATCGAAAGCGCCGCCGAAAACCTGAGCGACGGGGTGATTGCCCCAGCCTTCTGGTTTCTGGTCGCAGGTCTGCCGGGGCTGCTGGTTTACAAGGTCGTCAACACCGCCGACAGTATGATCGGTTATCGCAACGACAAATACCGCGCCTTCGGCTGGGCAGCGGCGCGGCTGGATGATGTGCTGAACCTTGTCCCAGCACGCCTGACCTTCGTAATGATCGTCGCGCTGTCCAGCCAATGGTCGCGCTGGGGAGAGATGGTTGAGGATGCACGCCGCCATATCTCACCCAACGCAGGCTGGCCCGAGGCCGCGATGGCACGTGCGCTTGATATCGCACTGGCCGGACCGCGCAGCTATGATGGCCAGATGCGGGATCTTGCTTGGGTGAACGGGAATGCGCGGCAGAATATCGACGCGGCGGAGGTTTTTCGCGCATCAGACATGCTCTGGCAGGTATGGGGGCTTGCGCTTGGGCTCGTGTCGGTGTGGGTTGGGTTCAACTTCATATTCTGACGGATCAGCCTTATGCGTTTCCTTTCCGGCCTTATTGCCGCCGCCCTCTTCGCCTCGCCTGCACTCGCCCAATGCGGCGGTGGGTTCAATACCTTCGTCAAAGGGCTGAAAGCCGAAGCCATTCAGCAGGGTTTCGACAAATCCACCGTCAACAGCTTTTTCAGGGGCGTGCAGCAGGACGGAGCCGTTCTGAAAGCCGACCGCGCGCAGGGCGTATTCCAGAAACCATTCATCGACTTCTCGCGGCGCCTGATTTCACAGAACCGGATCGACCGGGGCAAGGCCATGTCGGGCAAATACGACGCGGTGTTTGACCGGATTGAGCAGGAATACGGCATTTCGCGCGGTGTGCTGCTGGCATTTTGGGCGTTCGAGACCGACTACGGGTCCTTTCAGGGCGATTTCAACACTCGCAACGCGCTGGTGACGCTGGCCCACGACTGCCGCCGCCCCGAGTTGTTCCGCCCGCAGATTTTCGCCGCGATCGAGCTGTACAGCCAGGGCAATTTTGACCCGGCCCGCACCACCGGAGCCTGGGCCGGTGAAATCGGCATGGTCCAGATGCTGCCCCGCGACATTCTGGAAAACGGCGTGGATGGGGACGGAGACGGCAAGGTTTCGCTAAAAACCTCGGCGCCGGATGCACTGATGTCCGGGGCCAAGATGCTGTCGCATCTGGGTTGGCAACCGGGTCAGCCATGGTTGCAAGAGGTCACCGTGCCCGCGCAGATGGACTGGTCTCTCTCTGGCCCCGGCAAGCCCCGCCCGGTGTCCGAATGGCAGGCGATGGGCGTGCAGGCGCGCAGTGGGTCGTTGGCAAATCTGCCTGCCTCACTGATCCTGCCACAAGGGCACAAGGGCCCCGCCTTTCTGGCTTACCCGAATTTCGACGTATATTTCGAATGGAACCAGAGCTTCGTTTACGTCCTGACCGCCGCTTATTTCGGCACACGGCTGGAAGGCGCGCAGATTTACGATGCAGGTAATCCAGCGCCGGGGCTGACGGGCGCGCAAATGAAACAGTTGCAGAGCAAACTGCAGGCGCGCGGGCACGACGTAGGCAAGATCGACGGCATCCTTGGGGCCGGAACGCGTGCGGCTGTGCAGGCTGAACAACTGCGTCTGGGTTTGCCAGCGGATGCGTGGCCAACGACACAGCTGCTGAAGCAGCTATAAGGGTCAGCGCCTAGGCAACCTTTGCAGGTTCACGTTTCACTGACGGATCAAACGCATGGATAGATACCAGCGAGCCTTCTGTGACGATGGCGGTATTGGGCTGTATTTCAACCCAGCCGTCACTGTCTGCATCAAGCGGCTCGGAAGATATCACTATCCCGTCTTCAGAGGCCCGGTAATGCAAACTGGGTGCATAACGATCAGACGCATAGCGCGCCGCAAATACACGGCTGCCATCTGACCAGCACGCAGCGAACCGCATATAAGGCGACGATCCGCATTGTCGGGACAGCGCTTCCACCCGCCCCACGGCCCGTGCCATTGCGTCGATCGGATTTGAATCCAGACCTTCGCCATGAGCAATCAAAAAGATCGCTTCACTTTCTGTCGCACCCATTCGGTGCCCGTATAAATGTGCCGGGATCATAGCATCGAGCTGCTGCCGGATTTGGTCATGCCCTCCAGCCTGGCCATTGTGCATGAAGCTCCATTTGCCAAATCCAAATGGGTGACAGTTGTTGCGCGAGGTCGCAGTGCCTGTCGACGCTCTTACATGGGCCAAAAACAGTCGTGATCGTGTGTGATGAGCCAGTTGTTTGAGATTTGCATCGGACCATGCGGGATGAGTGTCCTTGTAGAAACAAGGCGTTTCGCGATCAGAATACCAGGCCAGTCCAAACCCATCGGCATTGATTGGTGTCTTCCCGATCAACGCGTTGCGGCTTTGGATGACAAGCGATTGCTCTTGCTCCTGGATCAATTCATCCAGATATCGCTGCTCCCCAACCCAAGCCAAAAAGCGGCACATTTGGCATCCCCATCAGTTTTTCGATCCAGGGCATTCTACAACTTGATTTGACGATGATTATCCCGTTTTCTTCCGTTTTTACTCAAAGCCTCTATCAAATTTACCAATTGATCGGGAAAAACAGATCAATTACTCGCTCTGACCGGGTAGCGATCGCCTTTCTCGTCGATCAGGATCAACCGCTCACCACTGCGGACATATAGGTCGCATCGGCTGAACCCATTGCGATACGCTATGCAAACACTGCCGTCCCCGGCGATGGAATAGGTGCCAAAGGCGGATTCTCCGCTGGCATAGGTATAAGAATAGGCCCCTCCAGCCGAGTATTTGGACTGGCCGTCGTCGTAGAAAGTGAGAGTGCGGCCGGCCAAAGCCTCCAATTCTTCTGGCGTCAAGGGGACGTCACCGGGTTTCGTGGGCCATTCGGCAGCCCAGAGGGGGTTGGCCGCGAGCAATGCGAGGGTGAAATATCGGATCATGATGCTAGCCTACCCTCATACACGGGTGATGGCTCATAACGTTGCAGTGATCGATCAAGCGACCATCTGCTCGGCCTTTTTCAGATCGACCGAAACCAGTTGGCTGACACCCTGTTCCTGCATCGTCACACCGAACAGCCGATCCATCCGCGCCATGGTCACCGCGTGGTGGGTGATGATCAGGAAACGCGTATCGGTCTGGCGGCACATCTCGTCCAGCAAGTCGCAGAAGCGGGTGACGTTGGCATCGTCCAGCGGGGCGTCGACCTCGTCCAGCACACAGATCGGGGCGGGGTTGGCAAGGAACACGCCAAAGATCAACGCCGTCGCGGTCAGGGTCTGTTCGCCGCCCGAAAGCAGGCTGAGAGTCGAGAGCTTTTTGCCCGGCGGCTGGCACATGATCTCAAGGCCCGCATCCAGCGGATCGTCGCTTTCGACCATGACCAGATTGGCCTCACCGCCACCAAACAGGTGCTTGAACAGCATGGCGAAGTTGGAATTCACCTGCTCGAACGCGGTCAGCAGGCGTTCGCGACCCTCGCGGTTGAGGCTGGCGATGCCGCTGCGCAGGGCCTTGATCGCCTCTTCCAGATCGGCCTTTTCGCCGTTCAGCGTGTCGAATTCTTCCTGAACTTCTTTGCTGTCCTCTTCAGCCCGTAGGTTCACTGCGCCCATGGCGTCGCGCTGACGCTTGTGGCGGTTCACTTCGGCTTCAAGTGCGTCGGCGGCGGGCATCTGGTCAGGGTTCACGTCCAGTTGGTTCAGCAGCTGGTTCGGCGTCAGTTGCTGATCCTCGGCAATGCGTTCTGCTGCGGCGACTACGCTTTCCTTGGCGGCGTCGCAACGCGCCTCAGCCGCCGCGCGGCTTTCGCGCGCCTCCGAGGCCAGACGTTCGGCTTCGCGCTCGGCAAGAACCACCTCGCGCTGCTGGGTCTCGGCCTCGGCCAACTTGTCGGCGGCTTCGGCGCGCCGAGCCTCAGCGGTTTCGATCAGCTCGTTCAGTTCTTCCCGTGCCTCGGCGATTTCGCTGGGGGCCGCCATCGCCTCGGTCAGTTCTTCTTCCGAGCTTTCCTTGCGTTCGGCCAGTTCCGATATCCGCTTTTCCGCCGTTTCCAGACGATGCCGCCAACCGCTGAGGTCCTTAGTCACCTCCTGCGTGCGCCGGGTGCGCGCCTCGCCCTCGCGGCGCAATTCATCATGCGTCGAGCGGTGGGTCAGCATGGTGATCCGCGCCGCCTCGACAGTCTGCTTGATGTCCTCGACCTGCGCGCGGGCGCTGTCGAGATCGCCCAGGCCAGTCAACGCGCCTTCAGCCTCACGCAGTTGTGCGCGGGCGGACATGGCGTCTTCCTTATGACGGTCGACCGCGAGTGTCAGTGTTTCCAGCTTGCCCTGCGCCAGATTTCGATCCGCCTCAGCCCGGCTGAGCATCCGCGCGGTTTCCGCCATGCGCTGATCCGCGGCACGGCGGGCCTCGCGGGCGCGGCGGTCAGCCTCGGTTACATTGGCCAGTTGCTGTGACAGCGCTTCATGCGCGGCGCGGGCACCTTCGGCCTGCGCCTCGGTGCGGGTCAGTTCCTGTTTCAGCGCCTCAAGCTTGTTGAGCTGTTCCAAACGCAGGGCGGCAGCGCTTGGTGCATCCTCGGCCCAGGCGCGGAATCCGTCCCAGCGCCACAAATCTCCCGAGCGTGAGACCAAGCGTTGACCCGGTTTCAACGACGCCTGCAGGCGCGCGCCCTGATCCGCATCGACCAGACCGATCTGCGCAATACGGCGACTTAGGCGGTCGGGGCCGGACACATGCAACGCCAGCGGCTCGGCCCCGTCGGGCAAGGGCTGGTCGCTGTCATAGCCCGCTACCTGCACCCAACCTGAAGGTCCGTCGCCCTCGACCAACGGTGCACGCAGGTCATCCGCCAGCGCAGCCCCCAACGCCTTTTCAAAGCCCGTTGCCACCCGCAGCATGTCGAGCACTTGCCCACCCTCAGCCGTGTCGCGTTCGACCAGCTTGGCCAGCGCGGTGGTCTCGGCCCTTATCGCGCCCAGTTCACCCTCAGCCTCGGAGCGTTTGGCGCGGGCCTCGGCCTCACGCGCCTGCGTGTCGT
This sequence comes from Ruegeria sp. C6, assembly GCF_056537625.1. Lineage (NCBI taxonomy): Bacteria > Pseudomonadati > Pseudomonadota > Alphaproteobacteria > Rhodobacterales > Roseobacteraceae > Ruegeria > Ruegeria sp. C6. The sequence continues at coordinate 52,853 of NZ_JBQFRW010000004.1, forward strand.
TGCGCAGCTCGTCGGCGGCGGCCAGTGCTTCTTCCGCTGCCTCAGCAGCTTCGCGGGCTTCTTCCTCACCCTCTTGCGCGGTCTCGAACGCCTCGCTGGCGCGGGAAAGGGCATTGCGCGCCTCGTCCACGGCGGCGCGGGCCTTTTCTTCCTCGCCCTCGGAACGAGCCAGTGTCTTGCGGCTGTCTTCAACCAGTCGTTGCGCCGATTGGTGGCGAGCCACCAGACGGGCCATGTCTTCGGTTTCCTGCGACAGGTGATCTTCGCGATCCTGCAACACCGACGCGGCCTCGCGCGCAACTTCAGCAGCTTCAGCGACCTTTTCGTCATAGCCATCGGCGGCTTTTGCAAGCTCGCGGGCCTCCCATTCCAGCCGTTCGATCATCTCACCCGCGTCCCGGTTCAGACCGGATTCGCGTTCGATGTCGTTGCCCAATTGCTGGATACGGTTGGTCAGAGTCTCGATCGTCTGGCGTGCGCGGGTTTCCTGATCCGACAGCTGATCGCGCTGCACCTGCTGGCGCTGCAGGACGGCTGCGGCGATGGCCTCTTCCTCACGCAGGGGCGGCAGGGTTTCCTCGATCTCAGCGCGTTTGGCGGCGGATTCACGGGCGGATGCCTCGGCGCGAGAGGCTTCGGTGATCCGGTCGCGTAGCTTTTCCTCGGCCGCCTGACGGGCCATGTCGGCCTCTTTCCAACGGCGATAGAGCAGCATCCCTTCGGCCTGACGCAACAGCTCGCCGATCTCACGATAACGCGCTGCCTGACGGGCCTGACGGGCGAGTTGCGCCAACTGCCCGCCCAACTGTTCCAAAACGTCATCCACACGGGTCAGGTTGGCCTCGGTGCCTTTCAGTTTCAGTTCAGCCTCGTGGCGTCGCTGGTAAAGCCCGGAGATGCCGGCGGCCTCTTCCAGAATGCGACGTCGTGCGCGAGGTTTGGCGTTGATCAGCTCGGCAATGCGGTTTTGCCCCACCAGCGCAGGCGAATGCGCACCGGTCGATGCGTCCGCGAACAGCATTTGAACGTCGCGGGCGCGCACGTCCTTGCCGTTGGTCTTGTAGGCACTGCCCACATCGCGGGTGATGCGGCGGACAATTTCCAACTGGTCGCTGTCGTTGAAGCCGGATGGCGCCAAACGTTCCGAGTTGTCCATCGTCAGGACCACCTCGGCAAAGTTGCGCGCAGGCCGAGTGGCAGCGCCCGCAAAGATCACATCCTCCATCGCGCCACCGCGCATGGATTTGGGACGGTTTTCACCCATCACCCAGCGCAACGCTTCCAGCAGATTGGACTTGCCGCAGCCATTCGGACCAACCACTCCGGTCAGCCCGTCCGCGATGATCAGATCGGTCGGGTCCACGAAGCTTTTGAAGCCTGTCAGTTTGAGTTTGCTAAAGCGCAATGGCTGCTCTTGGTATGATTCCTATGGGTAAGAAGTCTGCGCAACGGATGGGGGAGGTGTCAACGTGATTGCGCAGGATATGGGAGATTGGACCAAGTTATCCACAACATCTTGGCAAAACTACGCGGAGTCTCGCGTATCTCAGTAAGGCGAGCATTCAAAGACCTGATATCCGTAGTCTTCGTAATATCCGTAATCAACGCATTCATAGGGACGGCGAAGGAGTGCGCCGAAAATCAGTTTTTTCCCCAGTTCCTGGTCGCAGCCCAGCACGCCCACAGTGACGGCCGCATCGCCAAGAACGTCCAGAAGCGGACAGCCCGAGACCTGCGCCATGGCCAGCGCGGCCCGGTCACGGATCGGACCCAGACGCGGCGCGTATTGCGGGTTCACGCGGACGGCCTCGGCCAGTTCATTGCGGACGCGGACGTCGAAGATACTGCCATTCACCGCGACGCGCGTTGCGGGCAAGTCGCGAAAATAGGGTGTACCACCCGAGCAGGCGGCGAGGCACAGGAAAGCGAGCACGCGGATCATGCTGCTTTATTAGCGACAATATGGTTAATGAAACCTTTCCCCGGTTCAGGCGCGCAACACTTCTCCTAACCGGCGTATACCCTCGCGGATCGTGTCCTCATCCGAGTTGGAAAAACTCAGTCGAATGGTATTCGACCCGGTGTCGTCGGGATAGAAAGCCTGACCGGGTACAAAGGCCAACTTGACCGTTTCCAGCGCCCTCGCCAGCAGGTCGGCGCCGTTCATTTCCTTGGGCAGAGTGACCCAAATGAACATGCCACCCTCGGGTCGGGTCCAGTCGACGCCATTGGGCATGTGCTGGTTGAGCGCCTCAAGCATCGCATCGCGGCGCGCGGCATAGGTCTGGCGTAGCATGGGGACATGAGTGTCGAAGCGATCCCGTGCCACCTGATACACCGCCATCTGGTTGATCGTAGAAGAATGCAGATCAGCCGCCTGTTTCAGCAGCACCAGTTGCGAGATCACCGGTTTTGCTGCAACCACCCAACCCAGCCGCAACCCCGGTGAAAGAGTTTTCGAGAAGCTGCCGCAATAGATCGTCCGGCAGTTCTCGATCGATCCCTTGCGCGCCTGTTCTAACGCGAGGATCGGTGGGATCGGATCGCCGTCATAGCGCAGCGCCTGATAGGCTCCGTCCTCGATCACTGCGCAATCCAATTCATCTGCCAGATCGAGCAGCGCCTCCCTGCCCCGCAGATCGACCGTCTCACCAGTCGGATTTGCAAAATCGGCGGAGAGATAAGCGAATTTGATCGGGCTGTTGCCGGCGGCGGCCTGGTATTCGGCAGCCCCACGATTGCCATTGATGCTAAGCTGGTCAAAGCGCGGCTCATAAGCGTCAAACGCATTGAGCGCGCCCAGATATGTGGGCCACCCAACCAACGCAGTATCACCCGGTGACAAGAACAACTTACCCAAGTAATCCAGCGCTTGCTGCGAGCCCGAGGTGATCAGGATGTTGTCGATGCCGCACGTAACGCCGATCCCACGCATATGGTCGGCCAGCCATTCACGCAGCGGGGCATAGCCCTCGCTGACCGAATATTGCAGCGCCTGCGCCTGTTGATCTGGGCCAAGCGCATTTTGAAACGCTTCGGCGAAAGCCTCTGCTGGAAACAAAGCGGGGTCGGGAATACCGCCTGCGAAGGAAATGATACCGGGCTCGCCCAGCAGTTTCAGCAATTCGCGGATTTCGGAAGCCTTCATCCGAGCGGTTCGGGTGGCGTAGAGCTGATCCATCGTAGGGGGCCTCCTCCGCCCTTGGGTCGCAGATTAGGCAATGCGCCTCTTATGTCAATAATTCTGACCTAATGTTTCAACCTCTGTGAGCGACTTGAACGCCCCTTACAAACGTGGTCAAGTGATTTGACCAATTCCAAGTGGTAGCCAGATGCCTTTTCAAAAAGTTCAAACCGAAAAACTGTCACTGGCTGTTGTGCGCCAGATCGAACTGCTGATCCTGCGCGGCATTCTGCGCCCCGGAGAACGCCTGCCCTCGGAACGGGAGCTGGCCGAGCGGATGGGCGTGTCGCGCCCGTCGCTGCGCGAGGCAATCTCGGACCTCCAGGAGCAGGGATTGCTAACTGCCAAGGCCGGATCGGGCATCTATGTGGCCGAGGTTCTGGGCTCGGCCTTCGCGCCAGCTTTGATCCGGTTGTTCGGCAATCACGACGAGGCAGTGTTCGACTATCTCTCATTCCGGCGTGACATGGAGGGTCTAGCGGCTGAGCGTGCCGCCCGCATGGGCTCGGGCAGCGATCTGAAGGTGGTGCAGACCATACTGGACAAGATGGAAGACGCCCACGCCCGCAATGCAGCCGAAGAAGAGGCGCATCTGGACGCCCAGTTCCATATGGCGATCATCGAGGCCAGTCATAACGTGGTGATGCTGCATATGATGCGGTCGATGTTCGATCTGCTGCGGCAGGGCGTATTCTACAACCGACAGATCATGTTCCAGCAACGCACCACCCGCGACGCAATTCTGGACCAGCACCGCGCCATCAACACAGCCCTGCAGGACCGCGACCCGAAAGGGGCACGGAAGGCGGTCGAGGATCATCTGAACTTTGTCAAAAGCTGCATGGCCGATCAGCAGAAGGCCCTGCGCAATGAAGAGATCGCGCAACAGCGTTTGAAGCACGAGACTGGAGAGGTCTGATCCTTCAAACTGGAAGCCACGAAAAGAAAAAACCCGAGAGCCTGAAGCCCTCGGGTTTTTCAAATCATATGATCCAGGCGATCAGTGTAGCTTTTCACCCACATCCGCGATGGATGCATCGATCAGCTTGTTCGCCTGCGTTGCGGTCATCTGTTTGGCCAGCACGGCGTTGGCTGCCGAAACCGCTACGGTGATGGCCTGATCGCGGACTTCCTTGACAGCAGATGCCTCAGCCGATGCGATCTGATCCTGCGCTGCCGCGAGACGGCGCGCGATGGATTTTTCCAGATCCACCTTAGCTTGTTCAGCCGCCAGAACCGCGTCTTCCTTGGCCGCGGCAACGATAGCATCGGCCTGACCCTGAACTTCGCGCTGCTTGCGCTCGTACGAGGCCAACAGACTGCGTGCTTCTTCATGCAGGGCGCGGGCTTCGTCCAGCTCGGCTTGAATACCTTCGGCGCGATTGTCCAGCGCACCACCAATCATACCGGGGACCTTGAAGTAGAACAGGACCGCGATAAAGACGATGAAGCCCAGAGTGACGACAAAGTCAGTGTTGGCAAGCGAGAAGAACGGGCCGCTTGCGGCCAGCGCGGGGCTGGCGGCACCAACGGTCAGGATAAGGGCAAGAGTGTTCCGCATGTCACTTATCCTTTCGTCTGCGCATCTACTGCACTGTTGATGGCTTTGGCATCCGCCTCGCCGCCCAGTGCTGTGACCAGTTCAGCCGCCGTATCCTTGGCAACCACTTGAATGCTTTCCAGCGCACCGGCACGGATTTCGGCAATTGCCTTTTCCGATTCAGCCGCCTTTGCAGCGATTTCCGCATCCGCCTTGGCAATCGCGTCATCCAGACCAGACTGGATTTCGGCGCGGGCTTCCGCTGCGATACGCTGAGCCTCAGAACGGGCATCGGCCAGCGCTTTGTTATAGGCCTCTTCGGCCTCGACCGCTTTGGCCTTCAGATCTTCGGCCGCAGCCAGGTCATTTGTAATGGTCCCCTGGCGTTCAGCCAGGATTGCCGCGATGCGGGGCAGAGCCACGCGGGACAGGACCAGAAAGATGACGACCAGCGTGATGACCAGCCAGAAAATCTGGTTGGGGAACCAATCGAAGCAGAGCTGCGGCATCCCGACGGCGTAGCCGCTGGAATCAACGCATGTGCCTACTACTTCTTCAGCAATGGGTTCAGTCGCCATGATGTCCTCCGTCGGAACGTTGTCTTTACAACAGATGGGCCGCTATGGCTTGGGCCCATCTGCGCGTAAGGATCAGGTTCCGCAGATTATACGGCGAACATCAGCAGCAGCGAGACCAGGAATGCGAAGATGCCCAGCGCTTCTGCGAACGCGATACCGATGAACAGGGTTGCGGTCTGCGAAGCAGCCGCCGAAGGGTTGCGCAGGGCGCCGGCCAGGAAGTTGCCTGCAACGTTGCCCACCCCGATTGCGGCTGCGCCGGAACCGATTGCTGCCAGGCCTGCGCCGATGTGTGCGAGATCGCCTTCCATGAGAATTCTCCTTACGATTTGGAAGTTTCGATGTTGGGGGTTCGGACCTTAGTGCGACGGATGCAGCGCATCTTTCAGATACACACAGGTCAGAATGGTGAAGACGTAGGCCTGAATGAAGGACACGAGGACCTCAAGGCCATACATTGCGGTGATCGCCAGAACCGACACGGGCGAGATCACGGCAATCGCGGCAAAGCCTGCGAACACCTTGATAACCGCGTGGCCTGCCATGACGTTACCGGCAAGACGAATGGAGTGGCTGACCGGGCGTACGAAGTACGAGATCAGCTCGATAATCGCCAGAACAGGGCGCAGCGCCAGCGGCGCGCTGGAGACCCAGAACAAGCCCAGGAACGCAGCGCCGTTCTTGACGAAACCCAAAACAGTCACGGTCAGGAACACGGCCAGCGCCAGCGGGATGGTCACGGCGAAATGCGATGTGGTGGTGAAGGACATGGGCAACATGCCCAGGAAGTTCGCGCAGACGATGAACATGAACAGGGTCATGACATAGGGGAAGTACTTTACGCCTTCCTTGCCGCAGATGTCTTCCAGCATCTTGTAGATGAAACCATAGGCCAGCTCGGCCACCGACTGCATCCGCGTCGGAACAATGGCGCGCTTGGACGTGCTGAGAACCAGCAGGGCAAAGATCGCCGCAATCGCCAGGAACAACCACAGGGTCACGTTGGTGGGCGTGTACCAGGCAATCGCACCGTCGCCGAACAACGGCTTGACGATAAACTGGTCCATTGGATGGAAAGCCAGGCTGCTGCCTTTTTCTGCGGTGGTCTCGGTTGCCACGTTCAGTCCCTCTCGTCCTTCTCGGTCGCGCTTGCGGCCGCTTGTTTCTCTTGAACCTCTTTCGCGCTGCGGAGCATAACCTTCACGCCCGCGACAAGGCCCAGCAATGTGAACAGCACCAGAAAGATCGGGATCGTCCCGAGCAGGCTGTCCAGCCCGTATCCGATGCCAAATCCGATCCCCAGACCGGAAACCATTTCGATGACCATCCTCCAGGCAAGCTCGCCTCCGGATACGTCAGCATCCGCACGAGGTTTCGGCGCTTTGGCCTTTTTCGCCGCTTCGATCTTGGCCTCCAGCTGCGCCATACGCTGCTTTTGGTCATCTTCGGTCACGGGCGTTTCCCTCGCACAGTCTTGGGTAGGGTGCTAAGGGGCTGAGGGCGCAGAGTCAACGGCAATGAAGCCGCAGCATGAACGTCGCTAAGTATATGATTTATATATTAAAATAACAGACCGCGTGAAACCTTCCGATGGCGTATAGTTCGCTGACCGGGCGGATAAGCCTGAATCCGCATATTCAACCAAATGGTTGACCAAACTCACAGGCTATGGTTCAGCGGAACCATGTCCAACGACCTCGACACTGTCTTCGCAGCCCTCGCCGATCCCACCCGCCGTGCCATCTTAGCGATGCTGCTGGAAGATGACATGGCCGTCACCGACGTGGCCGAACCGTTCGAAATGTCGCTAGCCGCGATTTCAAAGCATCTGGTGATCCTGACCAAAGCAGGTCTGATTTCTCAGGAAAAACGCGGACGGGTGAAGTGGTGCAAACTAGAACCCGACGCGCTTCGAGCGGCCTCGGTTTGGATGCAGGGGTTCGGACAGTTCGAACCGGTCAATCTGGATGCGTTCGAGCGGTTTCTTGAAGTTGAACTGCCCCCGGATGAGGCCTAACGCACAACTAAGACCGACATGCTGGCGTGTTTGGCCAGATATCCCGCGTGGCTGGACAGGATATAGTCTGTGATCCGGGGTGCGTGGGTTCCCACAACAATCAGATCGGCCCCCATTTCCTCTGCTGCGTGGGTCAGGTCCTTGTCGATCTCGACCGCGACATCAACCGAATGAATGTTGCGTGTGTCCACCTGCGCCCCGCTTTGCATCGCGATTTCATTGGCGCAGGTCAGTAATTCTTGTTTGATCGCGTCTGTTGTCAGGTGGCTATCCCCAGGCTGCGGGCCGGTGACGCTGACGATGGTCACTTTTGCGCCCTGCCATTTGGCCAATTGCGCCGCAACCTCGGTGGCTTTCTTGACCTCGGGCGGCAAGTGCAGGTCGACCGGGACCATGATGTGTTTGAACATATTGGCGTCCTCCTGATCCTGAGATATGTCGACCTGGGCGGTTCGCCAGTCTGACCCGTAGGGACGATCCAAACGGCAGGCTCAGCCCTCGCGGCTATATTCCACCCCGGTCACAACCCCCGTTGGGTCGGCACGACAGAGCCACGGAGCCTCGGCCCCTGCCACGAATACACTGGTGACCGAGCCTGTCGGGCTGGACTGGGTAGACATCGCTTTGACACCATCAGGCCCTGTGCCGGTTTCGGCGCCCACCAGAGCTTCGCAGCTGGCTTGCAGGTCCGCCTCTGCAGCGTCTTTCGCGCCACCGGGGGCACAGGCGGACAACGCCAGCAATGCGGGAATAAGTGACATTGTTTTCATGGCCCAGCTCCTTGGTGGTGACAGGCAGGCTGCCACATCAGGTAGAAATCACAAGCTTCAATTCGAGCGCACCGGAGTGTTTGCAGGCGCGTCTTCTCCTTTCAGCAGCAACAACAACGCAACAGCGGTGAGCCCGGCACCAACCAACACCAATGCCGTCGGCGCAGGACGTCCCAGGGCGATTTCCCACAGGATCACCCAGCTGGGCGTCAGGTAAGTGTAAGCCATGACCTTTGCCGCGGGCAAACGCAGGGCTGCAAACTGAACCAGTACAAAACTGGCGGCGGTCGCAAACAACGAGATATAAAGCAGCGTCACCCAGACAATCCCGGGAAGGTTGCCCCAATCTACTGCACGGATATCGGACCAGCCCCAGACCGTCAGGATCAAACACCCCGCAACCAACGTACCGAAGGTGAACACCACCGCAGGCTCGCCCCGGTTCAATCGCCGTATCATCGGCGTATAGACGGCGTGCGCGGCGCAACCCCAGAAATAGATGATCTCGCCGCCTCCGATCTCGAAGACCTGAAAGGCTTGCCAATCCGCTCTGAAGATCACCCACAGCGCACCGACCGCACCGACCGTCAGGGCCAGCGCCATGCGTGGGGTGGTGATCTGGCGCAGCAGCACCCACCCGGCCAGCGCCGACATGACCGGGGTCAGCGTAAAGACCGCCGCCGCGCTGACCGGGGGAGCGGTTTTCAATCCGTAGAACATCAGGACAAAGTAGGCTCCGAACAATCCGCCAAGCACCAGATAGCGCCATGGTGCCCGAGCCGCGCTGCGCGGAATGCCCGTTGTGGCAATCGCAGCGATGCCGATCACAACCGCCGCAATCGCAAAGCGCGCTGCCGTGATCGCCGACGGTGCGATCTCATTTGCCGCCATTGAGCCAAGCGAGAAACTGCCCGCCACCAAAGCCGAGAATGTCAGCATGGCCAGATGGCCGCGCGCCTGCGGTGTCACGGCAGCCAGCCCTTGGATTGATCTTTCAGGAAGGATAGAAAAGCCTGCACCTTAGTGGTCCGGTGCAGATCCACATGAGTCACCAGCCACAGCTTGCCAGACCACTCGGGCAACGGTGCCATCACCTCGACAAGATCGGGATCGCGCGCGGCCTCCCAACGGGCCATAAAGCCGATGCCTGCACCGGCCAGAACAGCCTCTCGCATACAGAAATTATTGGTGCAGCGGAAAGTGATCGCCTGCTCCGGCGCGTTGACACGCAGCCAGCGGGAAAACGGCGCGCGGCTGTTTTCATCATCATTGCCCACGAAGTAGTGATTGGCGAAATCTGCAACGTTTGCAGGTTTGCCGTGGCGCGCGAGATAGGCCTTGCTAGCGAATAGTCCGACCTCTTGTGGAATGAACGGCTGCACCACATTGTCCGGTTGATCCGGCGCGGCCCCGGCGCGGATCGCCACATGCGCCTCGCCATATTCCAACCGGAACAGGCGGTCGCCGGTCAGATAGCGCACGATCAATCCCGGGTGGGTCTGCTGGAACTCGGTCAGCGTCGGTACGATGAGCGGGGCCAGTGAGGCCAGTGAGGTGACCACGATCTCGCCCGAGACATCGTCTCCGCGCCCCTTCATGCGACCAACCAACTGGTTGAATTGATCTTCGGTTGCCTGCGCGACCCGCAACAAGTCCTCACCCGCTTCGGTTGGTGTGTACCCACGCGCGTGACGCTGGAATAGTTTGACGCCCAACCGTGCCTCGATCGCATCGATATGGCGGATCACGGTGGCGTGGTGCACACCCAGCACATCCGCCGCGCCGCTGACCGTTCCCATGCGCGCCACCTGATAGGCGGTTCTCACTTCATCCCAATTGTCCATTGCATCTGATCCAATGTGCAAATTCTAACAATGCTTGTTGATATATCCGAGTTTTGTTCATGCACGCAACAGCCATATTGGGGCAACAGAAGCTAATTCCGCAACAAAGGACGCCCCGAAATGACCAAAACCATCCTGCATATCGACGCCTCGGCCCGCCGCACTGGATCTGCCACCCGCGATCTGTCCGACCGCGTGGTTCGCCACCTGAACGCCAGCCGCATCATCCGCCGCGATCTGGCCACCCCCCTGCCCCTGCTGACCGAAGACTGGATCGGCGCCAATTTCACCCCCGCCGACCAGCGTGACGCGGTACAGAAAGACCTGCTGGCCCTGTCGGACGAATTGGTGTCCGAGTTGCAAAAGGCCGACACGATCGTCATCGGCTTGCCGATCTACAACTTCGCAGTTCCCGCCGCGTTCAAGGCCTGGATTGATCTGGTCGCCCGTGCCGGTCTGACATTCTCCTATTCCGAAGAAGGACCGAAAGGTCTGCTGGAAGGCAAACGCGCCATCCTTGCTGTTGCATCGGGCGGTACGGCGGTGGGCTCCGAGATCGACTTTGCCACCACCTATGCGCGGCATGTTCTGGGCTTCATCGGCATCCATGATGTCGAGGTCATCGCCGCAGATCGCATGGCACTGGACCCCGAAACAACCCTGTCCAATGCGCAGAAAGCTGTCACCAAGCTGGCAGCCTGATTGACCTGACCCCCTTGAACCGTCCAGTCTGCGCCGAGGCAAATCGGCAGACTGGGCGGTTCACATGAAAAAGATTGGAATATTGGGCGGTGTTGGCTGGGCCTCAACTGTCGACTACTACCGGGCGATCGCTGAGGGCGCGGGTCGGCATTTTGCCGAACGCGGCCACGGATCGCCGCTGCCCATCCCACCCATGACCATCGAATCCGTCACCCAAGCCAAAACCCGTGCCTTGCGCGGCGTGGCCGGTGACGAAGACAGCTGGGCCGCTTTCGACGCGGTGTTCCGCGAAGCGCTGCTGACTTTGGAACACGCAGGCTGCGATTTCGGCATCATCGCCTCCAATACGCCACACGCGCGGCTTCACGCGATCCGCGAAGGCGTCTCCATGCCTATTCTCAGCATTTTTGACGCAACCGCCGACGCGACCGCCTCGACCGGTGCCACCAATGCTTTGGTCCTTGGAACCGCAGTCACCATGCAGGCCACAAACTATGCCGACCGGCTGGCCGCCGAGGGTATCACGGCAAACACACGCCTGCCCGAGCCTGAGATCGCCGAGATGCAGGCGATGATCGACAGTGATTTCTACGGCGGCGCATCCGACACCGCACATGCGCGCCTGCTGGCCTTCTGCAACAAACACGCCACACCCGGAACCGCGATCTTGCTGGCCTGTACCGAGTTGCCTCTGGCCTTCCCCGATCATCTGGACGATCCGGTGTTCGAGGCGGACGGTCACCTGTTCGTCAACCCCTCCGCCGCCCATGTCGCTGCCGCTTTGAACGAAGCGCTTGAAGGGTGATCACGGCAGCCAGTTTATCTCGCACCCGATCTTATCAAAGAACACCATCAGTTCTTCGCGCGACAAAACGACGGTTCGGTCGTTGACCAAAGGGTGCATGTTGATGACATCGGCCTGTTGCGCGGCGGCGTCCATGAAGAACTTAACGTTGTTCTCAACGCCGTTGATCATCGCCAGCGGACTGACCGCGCCAGGGCGGATGCCGAGGTTCTGGAACAGCCGATCCGCCGAGCCGAAGGACAGGTTGCCAACCCCCAACTCCGCGCCCAGCGCCTTGAGGTCGATCTCGCGGCTCTGTTCCAGCGTCACCAGATAATTCCGCTTTTTCTTGTCGCGCAGATACAGGTTCTTGAGCCGCAGTGTGTTTTCACCCGGCACCATGAACTGGCCCTCGACCCCTTTGGCATCCTCAACGGTGCGCAGCGGGATATGAGTATGCAACCGATAGGGCAGCCCCCATTCATCCAACTGCGCCAAAAGCGCATCCGAGCTGAGCGGCAACGTATCCTGAAAGACAGATGATGCGTCCATGGGAACCTCCTCGTATGGCGCGCTCATCGCCCAACCGACAGGTAAATTCAAGCCACGACAGGCGCGGCATTCGGTGCTAGCGTGCCGCCATGAAAGTCACGCGCAACACTCCGAGCCAACTGATCCTGTCCAATACGCCATGGTTCATCGGCATCACGCTGGTTTTCTTCATTCTTGCATTTGTCGGCGCGGGCGTCTTCTTGGCCAGTGAAGGTGGCGAGGGTATCTTGTTCGGCATTTTCTTCGCACTATTCGGCGGAGGCATGGGTTTTGGTGCATTTTGCGCCTTTGTCCGCCGCGTGCAGGTCATACTGGATCGCAATAAAAACAGCATCCTGATCCGCAGACAGTCAGTCTTTGGATATGATGCGGTGGAACATGAGCTCTCGCACCTCTCGCACGCGGAAACTGAAAGCACGACCTCACGTAGCGACAATGGCACATCGACCCTCTATCGCCCTGTCCTGATACTGGATGAAGGCATGAGCGCCGGGCGGCATCCCATTGTCGAGGCTTATTCCAGCGGGCGCGGTGCGCATCGGCTGGTGGATGCGGTCAACGATTGGCTTCCGGCACGCAAGGTTGACTCTGCCAGCCAATCGGCCTAAATCGCCGCCAACATCCGGAAGCGTTTGATCTTCCGGTCCCTTGAGTCGTTCAGGGATCGCCCCCCACCAGCGAGTTTCGCCCGTGGGGGCGTTTGTGCATTTAACCGACGCGTCCTATCTAGGGCACGCCACCAGATAACCGGCTAAGGAGGCCGAAGGCATGTTTGAAAATCTATCCGAACGCCTTTCCGGCGTCTTTGACCGGCTGACCAAACAGGGTGCCCTGTCTGAAGAAGACGTGAAAACCGCCCTGCGCGAAGTCCGCGTTGCCCTGCTTGAGGCCGACGTCTCGCTGCCGGTGGCGCGCGAGTTCGTCAAGAAAGTACAGGAACAAGCGACCGGTCAAGCTGTCACCAAATCGATCACGCCCGGCCAGCAGGTCGTTAAGATCGTGCACGACGCGTTGGTCGATACACTGCGCGGCGAAGAAGACCCCGGTGCGCTGAAGATCGACAACCCGCCTGCCCCGATCCTGATGGTCGGCCTGCAGGGTTCCGGTAAGACAACCACCACCAGTAAGCTGGCGAAACGCCTGAAAGAGAAAGAGGGCAAGAAGGTCCTGATGGCCTCGCTCGACGTCTATCGCCCAGCGGCGATGGATCAGCTTGCGGTTCTGGGCACGCAGGTTGGTGTAGATACGCTGCCGATCGTACCCGGTCAGACGCCGGTTGATATCGCCAAGCGCGCCAAGCAACAGGCAACGCTGGGCGGCTATGACGTCTATATGCTCGACACCGCGGGCCGTCTGCATATCGACGAAGTCCTGATGGACGAGGTCGAGCAGGTTCGTAACGTGGTCGACCCGCGTGAGACGCTGCTGGTGGTCGACGGCCTGACCGGTCAGGTCGCTGTTGAAGTGGCCGAAGAGTTTGATGCCAAGGTCGGCATCTCGGGCGTGGTCCTGACCCGTATGGACGGTGACGGGCGCGGCGGTGCGGCGCTGTCGATGCGCGCGGTCACCGGCAAGCCGATCCGCTTTGTTGGTCTGGGCGAGAAGATGGACGCGCTCGAAACCTTCGAGCCGGACCGGATCGCCGGTCGTATTCTGGGCATGGGCGACATCGTTGCTCTGGTCGAAAAAGCCCAGGAAACGATGGAGATGGAACAGACCGAGCGCATGATGAAGCGCATGGTCAAAGGTCAGTTCAACATGAACGACCTGAAAATGCAGCTGGAGCAGATGATCCAGATGGGCGGCATGCAGGGCATGATGGGCATGATGCCGGGCATGAACAAGATGGCCAAGCAGATGGATCAGGCCGGTCTGGACGATAAAATCCTGCGCCAGCAAATCGCGCTGATCCAGTCGATGACCAAACGCGAACGCGCCAACCCGCAACTGCTGCAAGCCAGCCGCAAGAAACGCATCGCCGCCGGTTCGGGTATGGAGGTCAGCGATCTCAACAAGCTGCTCAAGATGCACCGGCAGATGTCCGACATGATGAAAAAGATGGGCAAAATGGGCAAAGGCAAGATGCTGAAACAGGCCATGAAAGGCATGTTCGGCAAAGGCGGCCCCTCGCCTGAGGAAATGGCTGCGGGCATGGACCCCAAGGCGCTGGAACAAGCCGCCAAAGCGATGGGCGGTAAGATGCCCGGCGGTCTGCCCGGACTGGGTGGCGGCATGGGCCTGCCCCCGGGGTTGAGCGGTTTTGGAAAGAAAAAGTGACGTCAGCACGCTGCACCCAGCCCCCGTCCGGAAAGGCGGCGATGGCAGCAGCGCAGTATCGCGCGGCCCTGCCGGTCATTGAGACCCGGCGGCTGGTTCTGCGTGCACCCACTCTGGACGACCTGCCGGTGTGGACATCGATCTGCAAGGACAGCTTTGGCGATACCGAGCAGGACGCCTGGACTGAGTTTTCCTACTACACATCAGGCTGGCTTTTGCATGGTCACGGCTTGTTCACCGTCACGTTTAAAGACGATGATCAGGTCATTGGCTTCGTCATTCTGGGCCTCGAATGGGACGATCACGAGCCCGAGCTTGGCTATATGTTCGATAGCAAGTTCCGCATGCAAGGTTACGCGACCGAAGCGTGCAGCGCCGTTCGCGATTTTGGGCTTGATCTGCTCGGATCCGGCCAGTTCGTAAGTTACGTTTCGCAATCCAACGCTCGTTCGAACGCTTTGGCTCAGCGTCTGGGTGCAACGCGCGACGCCGTTGCCGAAAGCGCCTTTGGCCCAACCCAGCATGTCTGGCGATACGGCGAGGTGCAGGCATGACACTTGCCATGGCCATACCAACGCTGGAAACCGAACGCCTGATCATGCGGCCCCCCTGCGAGGCCGATTTTGAGGCTGAGGCAGAGTTTTTTGCCAGCGACGCCTCGAAATTCGTCGGCGGCCCGAAACGCCCGGATGAGACATGGCGCGCTGTTGCGATGCTATTAGGCCACTGGGCGATGCGGGGATATGGCTTCTGGGGTGTCGAGGAAAAAGACACCGGCACCTATGTAGGCCATGTTGGCTTGTGGAACCCTCACGGCTGGCCCGAGCCCGAAATTGGCTGGACGCTTATGAACCACGCCACCGGCAAGGGTTATGCGACCGAAGCGGCACTGGCTGCACGTGCACATGCCTATGACGTGCTGGGCTGGGAAACCGCAATCTCGCTGATCGATCCGGATAATCTGGGCAGCAAGGCTGTCGCGGAACGGCTGGGCGCGCAGTTTGAATATATGTTCGAACACCCGGCTTTCGGGGCGATGCAGGTCTGGCGTCATTCTGCGCCTGCCGATCTGGTAAATGGTGGCGTGGAGGCATATGCATGACCTCGTTCACTATACCCACCGTCGAAACCGATCGCCTGATCCTTCGCGCGCCGCATCTGGACGATCTGCCTGCGATGACCGCGTTCTACGCGACCGAGCGCAGCCATATGGTTGGTGGTCCCAAGGACGCGCTTGGAAGCTGGAGCTCTCTTTCGAACAGATTGGGTCATTGGGCGCTGCGCGGTTATGGTCTGTGGCATCTGACTGAAAAGGCCAGCGGCGCATTCGTGGGATGGGCAGGCATGATCTACGTACCCGGCTGGGCGGAGCCCGAGCTGGGCTGGACGCTGATGGCCGAGGCCGAAGGCAAAGGTCTGGGCTTTGAGGCCGCCGCGGCTGCACGCGACTATGCAGCGCGGCATCAGGGGCTTAACGGTGTGATTTCTTACATCGCCCATGCCAATGATCGCTCGCGCGCGCTGGCCGAACGGCTGGGCGCAACGCTGGAGATTGAGAGAGCCGAGCTTTTGGGCAAGCACGCTCAGATCTGGCGTCATCCGCAGATTGATTTGACCACCGAAAGGACCGGCCAATGAACAACCCCGTGACACAGGCTGCTGCGCTGTTGAAAGACCATCGAGAAAGCATCGACCGGCTGGATGCGATCCTGGTCTATACGCTGGGCGAGCGGTTCAAGCACACGCAGGCCGTTGGCAAGCTCAAGGCCGCACACGACCTTCCCCCGTCCGATCCGTCGCGCGAGGCTGCGCAGATCGCACGGTTAGAAGACCTGGCGAAAGAGGCCGATCTGGACCCCGATTTCGCCAAGGCTTTTCTGAATTTCATCATTCAGGAAGTCATCCGACACCACAAGAAACACCAGAACTAAGCCGGTCTAGCACCGGATACGCCATTCAAAGGAGATACCACCATGGCAATGAAAATTCGTCTCGCCCGCGGCGGCTCGAAAAAGCGTCCCTTCTATCGCATTGTTGCGGCTGACAGCCGTATGCCGCGCGATGGTCGTTTCATCGAAAAACTGGGCACCTACAACCCGCTGCTGCCGAAAGACAGCGAAGAGCGCGTGAAAATGAACATGGAGCGCATCCAGTACTGGCTGGATCAGGGCGCACAGCCCACCGACCGGATCGCACGTATGCTGGAAGCTGCCGGCGCCCGTGACAAGGCCGAGCGCAACAACCCCAACAAGGGTACTCCGGGCAAGAAAGCTCAGGAACGCGCGGAAGAGAAAGCTGCCAAGGCTGCTGAAGCTGCCGAAGCGGCTGCTGCACCGGCTGAAGAAGCTGCTGCAGAAGAATAAGCAGTCGGGCGCGTGCAGGATCAGGCCTTTTCCGACGATTTTCGCACGCAGTTCGATCTGTTGATGCGGCTCCGGCGTGATGTGCGCCGGTTTCGCACCGATGCAATTGACGAGGCAGTGCTTACGCGCTGCCTCGACGCGTTTCGACTGGCCCCTTCTGTTGGGCTCAGCGAACCCTGGCGTGTGATCCGCATCGAAAGTCAGGCCGCGCGCGACGCGGCGCTGAAGAATTTCCAAGCGACCAACGAGCGGGCGCTGAGCGGGTATTCCGGCGAAAAGGCGCAGCTGTACAGCCAGTTGAAACTGTCCGGGATGAAAGAAGCTCCGGTGCAGCTGGCCGTGTTCTGCGACGATGCCACCGACAAGGGTCAAGGTCTGGGCGCAGGTACTATGCCCGAGATGCGGCGCTATTCTGTGGTCTCTGCCATCACCCTGTTCTGGCTTGCCTTACGGGCAGAAGGGCTGGGGCTGGGTTGGGTCTCGATCCTCGACCCGGACCAGTTGGTGCGCGATCTGGATGTCCCCGAGGACTGGCGGTTGATCGGATATTTCTGCTTGGGCTGGCCCGAGGCCCAATCCGATACGCCGGAACTGGAGCAGGTCGGCTGGGAATGCAGAGACACCTCTCTGCCGATCGAGGTGCGTTAGTCATGTTCGGTTTGTTACGGCTTCCCATCCTGCTGGCGATCGCATTTATTGTGGGCGTATTCTTCGAACGCTCGAACCAGCGCGAGGCGTGCGAGGTGATCGGACAATGGCGGGACGGGCTATGTGTGACGGATGGTCGAAATGAGTGATCTGATCTGCGTAGGCAGCATCGCGGGCTCGTATGGGGTGCGCGGCGAGGTGCGGCTGAAAAGTTTCTGTGCCGTCCCCGAGGATATCGAAGGCTATTCGCCGCTGACAGACGAAGAAGGTAAAGAGCGCTATCCCGTAGTCCTGACCCGCGCGATCAAGAACGGCTTTGCCGCCCGGCTGGGTGGCATTGAGACGAAGGAAGCGGCGGATGCGCTGAACGGTCTGCGCCTTTATGCGCGGCGCGATCAATTGCCGTCGCTGCCGGATGATGAGTTTTACCACACCGACCTTATCGGGCTTGAGGTTTATGATACCGGCGGCACGCTGCTGGGCCGGGTGAAATCGGTTCAAAATCACGGCGCGGCGGATCTGTTGGAACTGCACGGTCCGGGCTTAAAGGCCACCGTGCTGCTGCCGTTTACACTCGAATCCGTTCCGACCGTTGATCTGGAAAAAGGCCGCATCATCGCCGACCCGCCCGAGGGCCTGCTGTAATGCGCCGCGTGTTGCTGCATCTGGGTCTGCACAAGACCGGGACAACGGCGGCACAGTCCTTTCTGTTCGAAAACCGCTCACTGATCTGGCCGCACCATGCGTTGGTCCTGCCCTATCGGACCCGCAAAACCGGCTTGTCCGAAGCAGCCACACGCTATTCCGTCTACGGCACCCCCGGCGCGATGAGCGATTTCAAGGATCAGATGCGTCACTTCCTGAATTCACTGGAATTCGGCCAGAAGCGCGGGCTGGTTCTGAGCGAAGAGAATTTCTCAGGCCTGCGCCCTAGCCGCAATGTCGCGGTGGGATATGAGGCCGCGCCCGAGCTTGCCTCGTGCCTTGTCGGCCTGATCCGCGACCGATTTGCCGGGGAAGAGGTGCATATCACGATCTACTACTCGCTGCGCCAACGGGGAAGCTGGCTGCGCAGCCTGTGGGCGCATGATCTGCAACGATCGCGCCTGATTCAGGATTTTGAGACCTTTCGCGCCCGGCTTGAACCGGTGCCGTCGCCTCAGATTGCTGCTGCGGCTGTGCGCGACCGTTTGCCCTCGGTCTCGGTCCGCACCGAATGGCTGGAAGACCTGCAGGGCCAGCGACATGGGCTTGGAAGCACTTTTGCTGAATTCCTTGACCTGCCTGCGGACAAAGCCGCCGAATTGGTAGGCCCGACCCGATCAAACCCACGCCTGCCCGAGGATGTCTTGCAGCAGATGCTGGAAATGAACCGATCCGATCTGGACGATGCTGCGCTGATCGATCAAAAGACGGCTTTGGTTCAAAGCACCCAGAATGATCTGATCGGCTCGAGATGACAGATAAACCCGGAAAGTCCCATGGCCGCAAAGCCATCCGTCCAACGTTGAAGCCGCGCGAGTTGATGACGCCGACGCCCGATCTGCACGGGGTGTGGAAGGCCAAGATCATCACGTTGTTCCCATCTGCCTTCCCCGGTGTTCTGGGCGAAAGCCTGACTGGCAAGGCCCTGCAAGAAGGGCTATGGCAATTGGAAACTGTGGATTTGCGCCAATTCGGGATCGGCAAGCACCGCAATGTGGATGACACCCCTGCGGGCGGCGGTGCGGGCATGGTCCTGCGTGCCGATGTGCTGGGTGAGGCCATTGAGCATACGATGGCGGGCATCCGGGGCAACTGGCCGTTGATCTACCTCAGCCCGCGTGGGCGTCGGATGGATCAGAAAATGATGCAAAACCTGGCTCGCTGCGATGGTATGACCCTGCTATGTGGTCGTTTCGAAGGCGTCGATGAGCGGGTGCTGGAACATTACGGCGTGCAAGAGATCAGCTTGGGTGATTTTGTCATGACCGGGGGTGAAATCGCCGCGCAGGCCCTGATCGACGCCACCGTGCGGCTGATCCCGGGCGTTCTGGGCAATCAGGCCTCAGCCGAAGAGGAGAGCTTTTCCTCTGGCTTATTGGAGCATCCGCAATACACCCGCCCCGCCGACTGGAAAGGCCGCCCGATCCCCGAGATCCTGATGTCAGGCCACCATGGACGCATTGCGGATTGGCGTCATGAAATGTCGGAACAGATCACCCGCGAACGGCGGCCCGATCTGTGGGACGCCTATCGAAAATCAGAAGATAAGGGCTAAGACTAACGGGTTGCCTTCCACAACGCCCAGGTTTCCGGTGTGCCGTTGAAGGTGTTGATGTCCACCTTACCCTGAACCCCCGGCACCAGCCCGGTGCCGGTGTATTGCCAGAACCGCCAGACCGAGCCTGGATAAACGTTGCGTGGATGGCCCGCGACCGAACGCAGCCAGAACTCAGTTTTGGGAAGTCGTCCGATATCGGTGTCGCCGTAGAAATCTACCGTCGTGTAGACAATCGGGCGTCGGCCATAGTGGCGCTCGAGAATATCAAGGAACCGCTGCGCCTCGGCCCGAACTGTTCGGCCATCAGGGCGCAGGGTGCAGGTCTTGGAATGGGGCGTCCATTCCATATCCAGCACATGCGGCAGGTCGGCCCCTTTGGGCACGTTCTGGATGAACCAACGCGCCTGTTCATGGGCCGGACGGCAGAAATAATAATAGTGATAGGCCCCCCACGGCACTCCGGCAGCTTGTGCGCCGCGTCGGTGCTCGTCGAACATCGGGTCGGTAAAATCCCCGCCCTCGGTGGCTTTGATGAAGGCAAAGCTGACACCGTTCTTCTGTGCGGTGCGCCAATCAATCGGCCCCTGCCAACGCGAGACATCCAGCCCGTGCACGGGGTACTGGCCGGGATGACGTCCCTCCCACGGGTGCGGGTCAGCGTCACCAAAGGCGGGGTAGATGATCGAAGGCGGGGTCGTGTCCGCGAAGGCCTGCGGCTCAACCACCTGAGGTTGCGGGCCGCGGCGACCACATGAGACAAGTGCAAGCGCCATAACGGCCAGCAGAAGTGCTTTGCGCATCTTATGATCCTGTATCAAAAATCTGCTCTTATAATTAATCCCAGAATGCCTGATCTGGTGAACAAGGCAACGGTGGAATTGACGGGTGGCAAAAACTCACCTGTTTCACCAAGAATAAGGCTTGATCCCCGCCCGCAAAGCCCGTAAAGCAGCGCAATCCGGTGTGGCTTTGCGCGACTCCGGTGTTTTTGGTTTGCATCCTGACGTGACGCCCAGCTTTCTTCGGCACCGGCGCGACAGGGCGGACCGGACCAAAAGGAACATTCGATCTGACCTCTGGCGGGCTGTACGCAGGACCCGGTGAAGACCAAGAGCTCTCAGGCCGTGCCCAAACTTCGTGGACCAACCACGAGCAGATAGGAGTAACTGCGATGGACCTGATCGCACAGCTTGAGGCGGAACAGATTGCCGCCCTGGGGAAAGACATCCCCGATTTCAAAGCCGGTGACACCATCCGTGTCGGCTTTAAAGTGACCGAAGGGTCGCGTACCCGTGTGCAGAACTATGAAGGCGTCTGCATCGCGCGCAAAGGTGGCAGCGGCATCGCCGGTTCGTTCACCGTTCGCAAGATTTCGTTTGGCGAAGGCGTGGAGCGTGTGTTCCCGCTGCATTCGACCAATATCGACAGCATCACCGTTGTCCGCCGTGGCCGCGTTCGTCGCGCCAAACTGTACTACCTGCGCTCGCGCCGTGGTAAATCCGCTCGTATCGCAGAAGTCACCAACTACAAGCCCAAGGCGGGCGCCGAGGCGTAAGGAGCGGAAAGATGAAAAAAGACATCCATCCCGATTATCACGTCATCAACGTCAAAATGACCGATGGCTCTGTGGTTCAGATGAAATCCACCTGGGGCAGCGAAGGCGACCAGCTGGCTCTGGAAATCGACCCTTCCGTGCACCCCGCATGGACCGGTGGTTCGTCGCGCCTGATGGACGCAGGCGGCCGCGTGTCGAAGTTCAAGAAGAAATACGAAGGTCTGGGCTTCTAATCCCGACTTGGTTGAAATGCGAAAGGCCGTCCAATTGGGCGGCCTTTTTTTGTTTGGAATTACCCCACTGCACTTTGCAGCTGTTTCAGAAATCAAACCCGGTCTGGACCGGGGGCGTATAAGGCTCGATCATATCTTCGCCCTCAGCTCCGCGCTTGATGGGTTTGACGGTGTGATATTCAAACCGGCCTTCGTATTGCGCACCCAACGACTGCTGCGCCTCTTGCGCGGTCGTGACGCCTGATAGCCAGTTTTCGATCTCATCCGGGGTCAGGATCACTGGCATGCGGTTGTGAATATGCGCGATCTGCGGGCTGGGTGGCCGGGTCAGGATCGTACAGCTATGGCTGCCATCATCCGTTCGGTAAAACCCCGCAAAAAACATCACCGGGGCATTGCGCTGAACCGTGATGTAGACCGGGCAATCATGGCCCTGGTCCTTGGGCCACTCGTAATATCCCAGTGCCGGAATTAGACAGCGCCCCTTGTTCCAGTATTGCTGCCAGAAGCTGACATTTTCGATCTTCGAATTGATCATCGGCTTCTTGCTGCGCGGATCCTTGATTTGCCAGCGCGCAGTAGCCAATTCGGCCTGATCGCCGTCCCAACGGACCATGCCAACCCGATTGGTCGGAGACACATTGTACCCACCCGAAGGCAGCTGCTCGGGCAGATCAGGCGAGACCTTGCCGTAGAGAAAATACTCGGTAATCGCCAGCATTTCCCGCTGCGTCAGGTGACCGGCTGCAAACTTTCCACACATGACAAAAGCCTAGGCCGATTGAGTGCCGGTCACAAGTGGCCCCACCGACGATCAGTCCTTTGTCAGATCAACCGCGCTGTGCGGTGGAGGCACCGGGCCTCGCAGCATTACGGCAGCCAGGATCATCCCCAAAAGCGCAGCGATAGCGGCGACAAGCATGGCACTGTTAAATGCATCATCCTGCAAATCCCGCAGGGCACGCGCCAGCGTTTCGCCTGTGGTCGGATCAAGCCCAGCGATAAGCTGTTGCACCTGACTTGCAGTGCCATGTGTCAACGCATGGGCCAGATCAGCCCGTTGCTCGGACCCGGTGGGCAAGGCGTTGATCACTTCGGTCAGGCCGCGCCGGGTGGTGATCGCTTCAGCCAACCCGCCGACAACCGCACCAAGCGTGGCCCCAAAATAAAGGAACGCATTCACTACGCCCGAGCCCTGCCCCATATGTTCTTCCGGCAACAAGCGCAGCCCGAGACGCGGCAATAACGAAAAACCGATGCCAAGCCCGATCCCGATAATCACCAGCTTCCACCAAATCGCACCCATGCCTGTTGTGTTCGTCGTTGTCGTCAACAGCATGAACCCACAGGTCATGAACCCCATGCCCAGGATCACCGGCCATCGAAAACTGTAAGGTGCAAGAAAACGCGGAGCCACCACGGACACGACGAACATACTGAGGCTCAACGGCAGGATCGCCACCCCCGCCCCAACAGCGGACAGGCCAAACGCATCTGGCGATTGCACGAAGACGTTGAAATAGACGAAAAAGCTGAACAGCGCGAAGCCGGTAATGAACATCCCTGCCGCCGCCATGAAATAACGGGGGTGGCGGAAGTAGCGCAGCTCGATCAGAGGGTCCGCGCTGCGGCGCGAGGTGATGATCAGTGCAATCACCGCTACAGCCGACACGGCAAGCGGGATCAGGGTCGATCTTGTGGCCCATCCGTGGCTTTCCCCATTGCTGAGGGCGAAGGATAGCGGGCCAAGCAGCAGGACCAGTGCGACTGCACCCGCAAGATCGAACTTTGCGCCTGCAAGACGGGTGTCGGGGACGTAATGCTCTTTGCTGACCCGCAACCCGACCGCAAACGCCACGATCAGCAGCGCCAGATCGGTGGCAAACACGCCCCGCCAGCTGAGGTAATGCGCAAACGCGCCGCCAACGATCGGACCAACACCAATTGCCAGCCCGACGATCGCGCCCCAGGCACCGGTGACGCTGGCCCGTTGTTCCTCGGGCGTGGCGGCAGTTAGCAGCGAAAGCGAGGTGCCAAACAGCGCTGCCGCCCCGGCACCTTGGGCCCCGCGGCCTGCCAGCAACATGGCTGCATCCTGTGAAAACAACACAAGGGCCGAGCCAAGACCGAACACGATCATTCCGGCAAAGAAGACGCCCATCTTGCCGGTGATATCGCCAAGTCGGCTGACGATGGTAACGAGGGTCGCGCTAACCACCGTATAGATCGCCATCACCCATTGCAGGCTGGAAGGCGACAGATCGAACTCGGCCTTCAGATTTGGCAGGATCGTCGCAACGGCGGTTGTGTTGAAGCCAACAACCATCATGCACAGCGCGGTCATCACCAGAACCAGACGTGCCCCTCCCGCGCCGGATATGTCGTCAGTGACGTCTTTTGGCATCTGCCTGTCCCCCGTTCAGGAATAGCGCGCTGGCCCTTCGGGCACCGTGTTGTGCCTATTATTAAACGGTTTTTTGCTGATAGATACTGTTTTTAGCGCGCTGCGCGCGCAGCGCCTATTAGATCCAGTAGGACAGCGCCAATGGCAGCACCAGGATCGTGGACAGAGTCGAAACCAGAATGAACCCGGCCACATCGGGTCCGTATTCCGGCACATGCTGATCGATGAACAAATAGGTCGCGACAGAGGAGGGCATCAAACAGCACAGGATCACCGCGCCCCGCTCGGCCCCGGTGAAGCCGAAGCTCCAGACCAACGCGCTGGCAATCACCGCAGCCATCAGCAGGTGCAGCGCTGTCAGCAAAACGGCTCGGCCAAGGCTTTTGATCCGCAGGGTCGCCAGCGTGTGGCCCAGCGTCAGCAACATCAGCGGGATCGAGAGCCCACCCAGAATATCAAAGGATTTGGCCACCGGTTGCGGCAGGCTGGTGCCCGTCGCCATCAACACCAGCGACAGTGCGACCGCGTAAATAATCGGCGAAGTGGCCAGTTTCTTGGGCGAGAATTCTCCGGCCGGAATCCACATGCCGATCGTGAAGATACTGATCAGCACAACCACCACAAATGCCATCGTATAGGCCATTCCCGCATCGCCCAGCGCCAAAAGGGTAATGGGCAGGCCGATATTGCCGACATTGCCATGCATCAGTGGCGTCAGAAATGCTCGCACCGGCAGCCGCATCAGTTTGAGCGCGACAAGCCCCAACAGCCCAAAACCTGCAATCGCCAAAGCGGCGGCCATCATGACATCAAGAAAGGTGCCGACCGCAATCTGGGTGGTTGAAAGGTGCGAGATAATCAGCGTCGGATACCCGACCCGCGAGACGATCCCGCCAATAACCTTGTTGTCATAAGGGGCCCTGATCACAGCCAGAGCGTAACCGATTCCAGCGCAAATCAGGACAGGCAGAACCACGTTCAAAACGTTCAGAAACAGATGGTCCAACGGCGGCCCTCGATCACAAATCCATAGGATGGACAGTGAAACAGGGGTGTGTGTTTGGCAAGGATTTACCCTAACCCCCAAGTACCAAGCACTTTTCCAATTTGAGGCTTGATAATAGCGCTCAAGACGGCCCGAGGTTCTTCCCTTCCCGGCCTACACAACATATAGTGGCTGCCAACAACGTGTAGGCAAACACGGCGGGACTTGGGAATACAGGCATGGCACATATCATTGTGGTCGGGAACGAAAAGGGCGGCGCAGGCAAATCAACCGTGTCGATGCATGTGGCCACTGCATTGGCACGGCTGGGGCACAAGGTCAGCACACTCGATCTTGACCTGCGGCAGCGCAGTCTGGGTCGTTATTTCGAGAACCGCTTGAACTTCCTGAACGGCTCGGACCTGTCTCTGCCCAGCCCACGCCACCACGACCTGCCCGAGATTGACGCCAGCGCTCTGCAACCCGGTGAAAACATCTATGACCACCGCCTTTCGGCCGCCGTGGCCGAACTGGAAAGCGATAGCGATTTCATCCTGATCGACTGCCCCGGTTCGCACACTCGACTCAGCCAGGTTGCACATTCGCTGGCCGATACGCTGATTACACCGCTGAACGACAGTTTCATCGATTTTGACCTGCTGGCGCGGATCGATTCCAAAGGTGAGAGAATCCTTGGCCCCTCGGTCTATTCCGAGATGGTCTGGAACGCGCGCCAATTGCGTGCACAGGCCGGGCTGAAACCCATCGATTGGGTAGTGGTGCGCAACCGGGTCGGGACCCAGCGCATGGTCAACAAGGAGAAGATGCAACGCGCGATCGAAATGCTGTCACAGCGCATCGGCTTCCGCGTCGCCTCGGGCTTTTCCGAGCGAGTGATTTTCCGCGAGTTGTTCCCGCGCGGACTGACTTTGCTGGACCTCAAGGATATCGGGGTCAAGCAGCTCAATATCTCCAACATCGCCGCACGCCAGGAATTGCGCGACATGATGAAGGAACTGAGCTTGCCGGGTGTTGAGATCGATTTCTGAGCGACCACAGCTCGAATTACCCAACATATCCGCCCAAGACCCCGGAAAATTTAAAAGTTTCCGGATCGATTTCATTCTATGAAATCGTGCGCAGCAGCAGTCGCACGCGTTGGCACGGGTGTCAGTGATCGGTTAGCCCGCCGTTCTGTAAATCGTAAACAGCTCTTTCGGCTCTGCCACGCCCCGCAACATATAGCGACCGACCGAGATCAGATCCTGATCGCAGGGATGGGCCGCGCGGGCTACATCGTCGGAAATCAGGATGCGCTGCCCCAGTGACCTGTGCATTCCCGCGATTCTCGAAGTCTGGTTGACCGCCGGACCAATTACCGTGAAATCCAGCCGACTTTCGGAGCCGATGTTTCCATAGAGGATCTCACCAGAGTGCAATGCCAGCGTATAGTTCGAAACCGGTTGCCCCCGTGAACTCCGCTGAGTGTTCAATTCGGCCATGCGCTCTTGCAGCATGGTCGCCGCAGCCAGCGCGGCGCGGGCATCGGCATCGATCTCGCCGACATCAAACATCGCCATGACACCGTCGCCCATGAACTTCAGGATGTTGCCTTCGCATTGATGAACAACATCGACCACCACACCCAGGTAGTCATTCAGCATATCTATGACTTCGATCCCTGGCATCTCTTCCGACAAGCTGGTGAACCCTTCCAGATCGAAGTTCCAGATCACCGCATCGATCTGCTGCAGTGACCCGCGACGGATTTCACCGGACAAGACCCGACGACCGGCATCGCGCCCCAGATAAACCCGCATCAAATCTTTCGACACCCGCGCGTTCGAGGCTGACTTCAGAGCCAGCCCCAGATGCGGTAGCGCCGTATTGATCACGTCCAGATCATCGTCGCAGAATCCTTCCGGCGCATTGCTGGACCAGGACATCAAGACACCGTCGATTGCCTCTTTCGCATCATAGGGGTTGCGTTGAGCCGGCACATCAAAGCTGATGCCAGTCGCGTAATAGTCCGTGGCTCCGTTTTCCCGCAACTCGTTTAGCAGGGGAAAACGGCTGGGTTCGTTCTGATCGACCAGCCGTTCACGGATAGCATCGATATCTTCGTGCAATACGGCATACAGCGGACTTTGTGTCCAAACTTCACTGGGCTCTTCGGAATACTCGAAGGTTTCCAGATTACTTCCTTTGCTGCGGTACCAGCTATAGCCCGTTCCGCCATAGACGGGATGCAAGGCCGGTTGCGCCGCATGAAAGCGCATCAAGGGCACACCAAGATCAACTAAACGGGTGCAATACCCGTCCAGAAGTTCTTGTTTGTCGGCCCCTTCCAGGCCGCGGGTCACCAACCAATCTATCAGATCATGGGATTTTGCCGTTGGGGAATCCGGCGCTGTCATGTGTCGTTCCTGTGTCCGTTATGACGTTGATCTGGGGGCAGCTGTACCGGATTACCAGTACCCTAATCCATTCCGGCCAGACGTCGCAGCATCATGCGCAGCAAAGCGGCCTCACCCGTGGTGAAACGCGATGCCAGTTTCTGATCATAATCCTGCGCGATACCGCTTAACTCGCGATAAACCTTCTGGCCAGCCGAGGTCAGCGATAGCCGCTCAACCCGCCGGTCATTTTCATCCCGCAACCTTTGCAAATATCGGCGCTGTTGCAATCGGCTGACCGCACGGCTGACCTTGGTTTTGTGGATTTTGGCACGCTCAACAATGTCGCGTGCGGTCATCTCACCATGATTGCCCAGATGAAACAGCACCCGCCATTCGGTGCGCAGCATTCCGTAGCGATCCTTGTAAACGCGCTGAAACTCAAGCGAACTTTCCTCGGCCGCCTGATTCAACAGGAACGGCAGGAAATTTCGCAAATCAAACTCATCTTTTTGGTCATTTTTAGGCTGGGTCATCCTTGTTAGTTACAAAATCAACTATTATTCGACAAGTGACAAGTTGAAGGATCACCGGAGACGAGATGAGTTTTGATATCTGGATCACCTATGTGGCGACGGTGTTGCTGCTGATGAGCACACCAGGGCCAAGCCAGTTGCTGATGCTGTCGAACTCGGCAACCAATGGGCTGCGGCGAGGTTTTTTTACCGCTGCGGGTGATTTGACGGCCAATTTCTTTCAAATGTTGGCCGCCGGTCTGGGTCTGGCTGCCCTGATCGCCACGTCCGGGACCGCCTTTACCGTGATCAAGTGGTTGGGCGTGGCCTATCTGGTCTATCTCGGCGTCAAGCAAATCGTGAAGGCACGCGTTGCCGAAACCAACGATGCGCCACGTGCCAGCCGCAAGGCGCTCTGGATGCAGGGCTTCATCACCTCTGCCGCGAATCCCAAGGCGGTGGTGTTCTTCGCCGCTCTGTTTCCGCTGTTCATCGATGGCGCGCTGCCATTCTGGCCGCAATTCGCCATCCTCTCGGCCACATATCTGATCATAGACGGGTTGTTTCTGATGGCCTATGGCTCCACTGCCAGTTGGCTGGCCCGGCGCCTGCAGGGGCCGGCAAGGCTTTGGCTCGACCGGATCGGTGGCAGCTTCATGATATTGGCGGCAGTCCTGCTGGGCTTCAAATCCCTGCGCGCCGCCTCGTAACCGAAAGACATAAGGACGCAATATGCCTTTGAAGAAATCCTGGGTCGCATCGGCCAATTCCGCCGACCACCCCTTCCCGCTGAACAACCTGCCTTATGGCGTGTTCTCGACCGAAACCACCGAGCCCCGCTGCGGCGTTGCCATCGGCGACATGATCTTCGACGTGACTGCTGCCGAAGCTGATGGATTAATCGCGCTGTCGGATGAGCCGCTGTTCGATCTGCCCTTCTGGAATCCGCTAATGGAAGAAGGCCCTGCCGTATGGGCTGCATTGCGCGACCGCCTTTCTACGCTATTGGCTGAAGATTCGGACGAACAGCACAAGATCGAAGGTCTGCTGATCCCGCAGGACGAGGCCGAGATGCACATGCCCTTTGCCGTCAGCGAATACACCGATTTCTACGCGGGCCGCCACCATGCCCAGAACGTGGGCACCATGTTCCGCGGCCCGGAAAACGCATTGCCGCCGAACTGGCTGCACATCCCCATCGGCTATAACGGCCGCGCGTCGTCTGTTGTCGTTTCAGGCACAGATATCCGTCGCCCCTGGGGTCAGTTGAAATCGCCCGATCAGGACCTGCCTGCTTTCCTGCCCAGCCGTCGATTTGATATCGAACTAGAGATGGGTGCAATCGTGGGCACACCGTCTGACGGCCCAATTTCAGTGCAGGAAGCCGATGACAACATCTTTGGCTATGTCCTGCTAAACGACTGGTCCGCGCGCGATATTCAGGCCTGGGAATACCAGCCGCTGGGGCCATTTCAGGCCAAGGCGACCGCGACCTCGATCAGCCCGTGGATCGTGACCAAAGCGGCGCTGGAACCGTTCCGCTGCGATACGCCCGATCGTGAGTTTGCCCTGCTGGACCACCTGAAGGATTGCGGCCCGATGCTCTATGACATCGATTTGGCCGTGACGATGGCGCCCGAGAATAAAGACGCCACGACCATCGCACGAACCAATTATCGCGAGATGTACTACTCGGCGGCGCAGCAGTTGGCGCATCACTCGACGTCTGGGTGTCCGATGAACACGGGCGACCTGTTGGGGTCCGGCACCATTTCGGGGCCGAACAAGCCAGAGCGCGGATCACTTCTGGAACTCAGCTGGGGCGGGAAAGAGCCACTGACGCTGGACACAGGCGAGACCCGCACCTTCATCGAGAACGGCGACACGCTGACCCTGACCGGCGCAGCCAAGGGCGACGGCTATACCATCGGGTTCGGCGATTGCACCGGCACCGTGCTGCCCGCACTCGAAAATCCATTCGCCAGAGATTGATGCAGGTCCAGTCCGCATATTCAGAGCGCGCTCTGCCAGTCCTTAACGGCCTCGATGGGATAAAGCAGCATCAGCACGTTCAGCGTCAGACCATCGCGGATCAGCGCGGTGGTCACGATCTCGAACCCCAGCGCAATGGTGACCGTCATCCAGATCGGCAGGCGACGCGCCAACCAGAACCCCAGCATCATCGCGCCAATATCGGCGATCGAGTTGACGACACTGTCGCCGTAGTAATCCAGCGAGATCGTGACCGCGCGGTAATGTTCGATCACGGCATTGGTGTTCTCGGAAATCTCCCACGCGACTTCTATCAAGGTGGCGATGAACAACCGCCAGCCAACGGCAAGGCGGCGCGCCACCAGCCACAGAAAACCGTAAAACAGAAAGCCATGAATGATGTGGCTGGGCGTGTACCAATCGGTCAGATGCTGCGAGCTTTCGGAACTGAAGGTTTCACCATGCCACAGCTTGACAAACCCGCATTTGCAAATCGGTTCGCGGCCCATCCACAGCAGGATGATGGCGCAGGCAATGACAACACAAGCGGTTGCCCAATAAGGCAAAAATCGACGTTCAAACATATGGCGACAACATCATCAAAGCCAGTCGCTGTCCAGAAGGGAAATCACTGATATGGCCAAGGCATTTGCGTCCCAGGGGGACATGTCGGAAAAGAAAATCTCGTTCACCGAGGTGGGCGAAGGGCTCTATGCCTTCACCGCCGAAGGCGACCCGAACTCGGGCGTGATCATCGGCGATGACAGCGTGATGATTGTCGAGGCGCAGGCGACCCCGCGTCTGGCCAACAAGGTGATCGAATGCGTGCGGTCGGTGACTGACAAGCCGATCACCCATGTGGCGCTGACCCATTACCACGCAGTACGCGTGCTGGGCGCGAGCGCCTTTGGTGCGCAACAGATCCTGATGTCGGATATGGCGCGCGCCATGGTGGTTGAACGCGGTCAGGAAGACTGGGACAGCGAATTCCAACGCTTCCCGCGTCTCTTTGAAGGACACGAAA
Source organism: Ruegeria sp. C6 (assembly GCF_056537625.1). Classification (NCBI taxonomy): domain Bacteria; kingdom Pseudomonadati; phylum Pseudomonadota; class Alphaproteobacteria; order Rhodobacterales; family Roseobacteraceae; genus Ruegeria; species Ruegeria sp. C6. Next base: position 83,479 of record NZ_JBQFRW010000004.1, read on the forward strand.
GCATCCCCGGCCTCACATGGCCCACCACCACCTTCAGCGACAAAATGACGGTTTATCTGGGCAACCGCCGGATCGACCTGATGCATCTGGGCCGTGCGCATACCGCTGGCGATATCGTCATCCACGTGCCCGATCAGAATGTCATGTTCACCGGTGACATCGTCGAATACCATTCGGCCTGCTACTGCGGCGATGGGCATTTCAGCGATTGGGGAGATACGCTGGATGAGATCAAGTGGTTCGACGTAGACGCTATCGCGCCGGGGCGCGGCGACGCTCTGGTCGGTAAGGACATGGTCAACGCGGCCATCGAAAACACCCGCGATTTCGTGGAAAGCACCTACCGCCCGGCAGCAAAGGTCGCGGCGCGTGGCGGTTCGCTGAAAGAAGCCTGGGACGCCGTGCGCGCAGAATGCGACCCAAAATTCGCCGACTATGCGATCTACGAACACTGCCTGCCCTTCAATGTTGCCCGCGCCTATGACGAGGCCCGCGGCATCGACACGCCCCGTATCTGGACCGCCCAGCGCGATCTGGAGATGTGGGAGGCCCTGCAGGGCTAAGAATTCCGGGCCGGATTTGATCCAGATCGTGGCGGCCCGGATTTGACAGTGAAACTCTAACGCAAGACCTCCGGCGCAACTGTGCCGGGGAACAGATGAGGTGCGCCCGATGCGCCAGAAATGGGAGAGAGAGAGTGAACAAGATTTTTGAAGTTCCACTTTATGCCTACGAGGCCAGCCCGGATCAATCCGCGCCAGCGCCCGTGCGCCACAAGGTCATCGTTGTCGGGGCCGGTCCGGTGGGTCTGGCCGCCGCCATCGATCTGGCCCAGCAAGGGGTCGAGGTGCTGGTGCTGGACGACAACGACAAGGTCAGCTTCGGCAGCCGCGCCATTTGTTTTGCCAAGCGCCCGCTGGAAATCCTCGACCGTCTGGGTTGCGGGCAGCCGATGGTCGACAAAGGCGTTCTTTGGAACAAGGGCAAAGTGTTCTTCGACGAACGTCAGGTTTACGAGTTCGACCTGCAGCCCGACAGCGGCGATCAGCGCCCGGCCTTCATCAACCTTCAGCAATACTATTTCGAGCAGTTTCTGGTCGACCGCGTCCGCGAATTGCAAGCGCAGGGTGCACCGATCGAAATCCGCGGCCGCAACAAGGTCGAAGCCGTTGGAACCCACCCCGATCACGTCAAGCTTGAGGTCGAAACGCCTGAGGGTTCGTACACCATCGAGGCGGATTGGGTCATCGCCTGCGACGGCGCGGGCTCACCCATGCGCGCCATGATGGGTAAGGATTTTGTGGGCCGCGTGTTCGAAGACAACTTCCTGATCGCTGATGTGATTATGGAGGCCGATTTCCCCTCGGAGCGCTGGTTCTGGTTCGATCCGCCGTTCAACAAAGGCCAATCTGCTTTGCTGCATAAACAACCCGATGGCGTCTGGCGCATCGATCTGCAACTGGGATGGGATATCGACAAGGAACGCGAAAAGCGCCCGGAAAACGTGATCCCGCGCCTCAAGGCCATGCTGGGCGAGGAGGTAAATTTCGAGCTGGAATGGGTCAGCATCTACACCTTCCAGTGCCGCCGGATGGAGCAATTCCGCCATGGCCGCGTGATCTTTGCCGGTGACAGTGCCCATCAGGTCAGCCCGTTTGGCGCACGGGGCGCAAACTCGGGCGTGCAGGATACCGACAACCTGTGCTGGAAACTGAAACTGGTGATCGATGGCAGCGCACCTGAATCTTTGCTGGACAGCTACGATCAGGAACGTATTCACGGTGCGGACGAAAACATCCTGAACTCGACCCGCTCGACCGATTTCATCACCCCGAAATCGCAGATGTCCCGCATCCTGCGCGACGCGGTGCTGGACTTGAGCGAGCACTATGACTTCGCCCGCCCGATGGTGAATTCTGGCCGCCTGAGCGTACCTTGCGTCTATGACGGCTCGTCGCTGAATTCGGCGGATGCGTTGAACGGGCCGACGCAGACGCGTCCCGGAGCGTCCTGTCCCGATGCGCCTTTGGGTGATGGCTTTCTACTGCCTAAACTGGCTGGACAGTTCACGCTGCTGACCATCGACGCCGATGCACCAGATGAGATCGAGGTCGATGGCATCATCGTCAAACGCCTGGCACTCTCGGTCAAAGACGACCCGACCCTGACGCTGAAGCGCCGCTATCTGGGCGATGCCAGCGGAGCGGTCTATCTGATCCGTCCCGATCAGCACGTGGCCGCCCGCCGCGACACCTACGAAGAAAATGCATTCCGGCACGCGGTGCGCCGCGCCACAGGCAAGGAGTAAGCGACATGGCTGATCTGATCCTCTCATCCAATCTGACCCAGGCAGACGATTTCTATGCCGATCTGGTGGCCGCCCATGAAGGGCTTGAGAAAGCCGAAAGCGATGCGTTCAACGCGCGCCTTGTGCTGGTTCTGGCAAACCACATCGGCGACAACGCGGTGCTGAAGCAGGCGTTGGACGCCGCAGCCCTGAAACAGGAGTAAGCCTATGAAAATCGAACAGATTCACCACGTCGCCTATCGCTGCAAGGACGCGAAAGAGACCGTTGAATGGTATGGCAAGATGCTGAACATGGATTTCATTCTGGCGATTGCCGAAGACCATGTGCCCTCCACCCATGAACCTGATCCCTACATGCACCTGTTTCTGGATGCCGGAAATGGCAATGTGCTGGCGTTTTTTGAGCTGCCTACCAAGCCGGAAATGGGGCGCGATCCCAACACGCCGATTTGGGTGCAGCACATCGCATTCAAGGTGAAGGACCGTGATGAGCTGATCGCATTCAAGGACCATCTCGAAGCCAACGGCGTCGAGGTTCTGGGTGTCACGGATCATTCGATCTTTCATTCGATCTATTTCTTCGATCCGAACGGTCACCGGGTGGAACTGGCTTGCCCCGACCCCGAGGAAGAGGCCATGCTGGCCCGGCTGGATTCGGTCAAATGGGATATGCTCGAAGAATGGTCGCGCACCAAACGAGCCCCTCAGCATGCCGACTGGCTGCATGCCAAGGAACTAAGCAAAGGCTAACCATCGTATGTCCGAAGTGGTTCTGTTTGATTACTGGCGTTCGTCCGCCAGTTACCGGGTGCGGATTGCACTGAATCTGGCTGGGATCACCTACCGCCCGGTCGTCGTGGATCTGGTGAACGGGGCGCATCGCGCCCCGGATCATTTGGACCGCAACCCGCAAGGTCTGGTCCCGGTGCTGGATATCGATGGGGTTCGGTTGACCCAATCGCTGGCGATCATCGATTATCTGGATGAGACCCGCGAACTGGGTCTGCTGCCAGCCGATCCGGCCAAGCGAGCCGCGGCGCGGGCATTGGCGCACAGTATCGCGGTGGATATCCATCCGGTCTGCAATCTGTCGGTTGCCAAACATGCCACCGCGCTTAGTGATGGTGCAGGCGACATGCCCGGCGACTGGATGCGTCACTTCATCCGGCCGGGTCTGCTCGCGTTTGAATCGCTGCTGGGTGGCTTTGATCAATCCCCGTTCTGTACCGGAGACGCGCCCGGTCTGGCCGACATCTGCCTGATCCCGCAGCTTTATAATGCGCGCCGGTGGGAAGTTGATCTATCCGAGATGCCACGCCTGACAGCGGTCGAGGCCGTCTGCGCCGAGCATTCGGCCTTTGCCGCAGCCCATCCTGACCTGCACGCTCCGCTCTGAACCGGCGCACAGAGTCTGTGTGGCGGTGCGGGTGCACAAATCCTCGCGCCGTCCTTAGGTTTCTATGCAACGACAGATGGAGAACCCCATGCCCAAGATCACCGGCTACCACGCCCATGTCTATTTCGATGCCGACACGCAGGATACGGCACAGCAGGTCTGTGAAGAGGCCGCGCGTCTGTTTCCCACCGTGCAAATGGGCCGCATGCATGCGCGCAACGTTGGCCCTCATCCGCGTTGGAGTTGCCAGCTGGGCTTTCCCGCCGAAGCCTTTGATCAGGTCTTTCCCTGGCTGATCCTAAACCGGCAAGGGCTGACCATCTTTACCCATCCAGAAACCGGCGATCACTTGGCCGATCATCGGGATCGCGCCATTTGGATGGGCGAGATGCTGGAGCTTGATCTGTCGATCTTTGATTAACCCAGCTCACGCGCGCGATCGCGCAAGATGAACTTCTGAATCTTCCCCGTCGACGTTTTCGGCAACGCCCCGAAGACAATCGTCTTGGGGGCTTTGAAATGGGCCATATGATCCCGGCAGAAAGCGATGATCTCAGCCTCATTCGCCTCTGCCTGAGGCTTCAATTCCACAAACGCACATGGCGTTTCGCCCCATTTCTCATCCGGGCGGGCCACCACCGCCGCCTCCATCACAGCCGGGTGTTTATACAGCGTATCTTCGACCTCGACCGACGAGATGTTCTCACCGCCCGAGATGATGATGTCCTTGGACCTATCCTTCAGCGCGATATAGCCATCCGGATGCATCACCCCCAGATCGCCCGAGGCAAACCACCCGCCCTTGAAGGCCTTGTCTGTCGCCTCAGCGTTCTTGAGATAGCCCTTCATGACAATGTTGCCCTGCATGAAAATCTCACCCATGGTTTCGCCATCCGAAGGCACGGGTTCCATCGTCTCGGGGTCAGCCACCATCAACCCGGACAGGGCGACGTATTTCACCCCCTGACGCACCTTCAGCGCGGCGCGATCTTCCGCGCCTTTCTCGTTCCATTCGTCCTTCCATGCACAGACAACGGACGGACCATAGGTCTCGGTCAGGCCATAGACATGGGTAACCTCAACACCCATCCCTTCCATCGCTTCGATCACCTTGGCCGGCGGTGGAGCGCCAGCGGTCATCGCCTTGATCTGCTGCGTGAAATCCTTGAGATGATCGGGCGCGTTGGCCAGCATATTCAACACGATCGGTGCGCCACAGAAATGGGTCACACCCTCTTCTCGGAAGGCGCGATAGATCGGTTCGTCCCGCACGGCGCGCAGGCAGACGGAGGTGCCCGCATTGGCCGCCATCGTCCACGGGAAGCACCAGCCATTGCAGTGAAACATCGGCAAGGTCCACAGATAGACCGAATGCTGCGGCATCCCCCATGTCAGAATGTTCGACGTTGCATTCAGCGCCGCGCCGCGGTGGTGATAGACTACACCTTTGGGGTTGCCGGTGGTGCCCGAAGTATAGTTCAGCGTGATCGCATCCCATTCATCTGCGGGCAAAGACCAGTCGAACTCTGGATCACCCTCGGCCAGCAGACCCTCATAGGTCAGATCTCCCAATCGCTCGCCACCGTCAAAACTGGCGTCTTCGATGTCGATCACCAGAATGTTGTGATCCACCTGCGCTAACGCCTGTTTCACGACGCCTGAAAACTCGGGATCGACCAGCAGAACCTTGGCTTCGGCATGGTTCAGAATGAAGGCGATGATCGGCGCATCCAACCGCGTGTTGATCGCGTTCAGCACCGCCCCTGCCATGGGCACGCCAAAATGCGCCTCATACAGCTCGGGGATATTGGCCGCGATGATCGAGACTGTATCGCCCACGCCTACGCCACGCGTAGTCAGCGCGCTGGCCAGACGTCGGCTCCGCGCATAGGTTTCTGCCCAGCTATACCGGCGCTCGCCATACACAACGGATGGGTAATCCGGATACACTGCCGCCGTCCGCTCAAGATAGCTCAGCGGAGACAACGGCGTGAAATTCGCCGGGGTTTTATCCAGATGTTGCTGGTAGATAGGTGTGGCTGTCATCCGGCGATCCTCCCAAACTCGTCAGATTGTCGTATTGAGCACAAAGTTTACGTCATAACAAACCCGTATTAATACGCGTTTGAGCTACACTGGAGATATCCTATGGGCTAATCTGGCCCTACTTCACGCGCACCATTCGCGTTGATCTGCAGTATCACGTCACTTTGCGCCCGCCGGGACCTACTGATTCCCCGCGCGCCCCACTTTTGAAAGGACATGTCATGGACGGCACGTTCAACGAAAACGATCTTTCCCGCGTCGTCGAAGCCGACCGCGCCCACCTCTGGCATCACCTGATCCAGCACAAGCCGTTTGAGACCAACGATCCCCGTATCATTGTCGAAGGCAAAGGCATGCGCGTGTGGGACCAAAAGGGCAAAGAGCACCTGGATGCCGTATCAGGCGGTGTCTGGACCGTGAACGTGGGCTATGGCCGCGAATCTATCTGTAAGGCGGTTTATGACCAGCTGATGAAGCTGTGCTACTTCGCCAACACCGCTGGCTCGATCCCCGGTTCGAATTTCGCGGAAATGCTGATCGACAAGATGCCGGGCATGAGCCGCGTATACTACACCAACTCAGGTTCTGAGGCGAACGAGAAGGCGTTCAAGATGATCCGCCAGATCGCGCACAAGAAATATGGCGGCAAGAAAACCAAGATCCTGTATCGCGACCGCGACTATCACGGCTCCACCCTGGCGACCATGTCGGCAGGTGGTCAGGACGAGCGCACCGCGCAGTACGGTCCCTTTGCACCCGATTTCGTGCGCGTGCCTCACTGCATGGAGTACCGCAAGCACGAGCTGGACGGCGCACCGGAAGAGAACTTTGGCGAATGGGCTGCAGATCAGATCGAAGAGGTCATCCTGCGCGAAGGCCCCGACACCGTTGGCGCCCTGTGCCTTGAGCCCGTGACCGCAGGCGGTGGCGTCATCGAAGCGCCTGAAGGCTATTGGCCCCGCGTGCAGGAGATCTGTAAGAAATACGACATCCTGCTGCACATTGACGAGGTTGTCTGCGGCGTAGGTCGGACCGGCACGTGGTTCGGCTATCAGCAGTACGGCATCAAGCCGGACTTCGTGACCATGGCCAAGGGCGTTGCCTCGGGTTATGCCGCGATCGCCTGCATGGTCACCACCGAGGAAGTCTTTGACATGTTCAAAGACGACGCGGCAGACCCGATGAACTATTTCCGTGATATCTCGACCTTTGGCGGCTGCACTGCCGGTCCGGCGGCAGCGGTTGAAAACATGCGCATCATTCAGGATGAAAACCTGCTGCAGAACTGCGTCGACATGGGTGATCGCATGATGGGCAACCTGCAGGCGCTGATGGAAAAGCACAAAGTCATCGGCGACGTGCGCGGCAAGGGTCTGTTCCTTGGCGCCGAGCTAGTAACCGATCGGACCACCAAGGATCCGATGGACGAAAAGCGCGTTCAGGCCGTTGTCGCAGATTGTATGGCGCAGGGCGTCATCATCGGTGCCACCAACCGCTCGATCCCCAGCCGCAACAACACGCTGTGCTTCTCACCGGCGCTGATCGCGACAGCGGACGACATCGATCAGATCACCGACGCCGTAGACGGCGCGCTGGGGCGTGTGTTCGGCTGATCTAGGCAACGAACTACCATTGAACCACATGAAACCCGCCAAATTTCGGCGGGTTTCTTTTCATGAGGACATCAGCCAAGCGTATGAGCTGATGCCAAAGATACTCAATTTTCATTCAAATGGCGGGAAAGAGTCCAAATTGGCCCTGAGCGCCGACGTTTTCTGCTGATGAAACGTCCCAAAATATCCATCTCAAAACTTACCTGCGTCCTATGTTTCAGGAGGTTGGGAGGGAAATCGAATGGCGACGCACGGGTATTGTCTGTGTAAAAGAACGAGCTGGGCCTACCAGGGCAGTCAAACATGGGCATGCTATTGCCACTGCGACGATTGCCGTCGGAATTGTGCCGCGCCGGTGGTTGCCTGGTTAGGCGTGCCGATAGAGAACTTTGAGTGGACCGGCGATAAACCCGGCACTTATGAAAGTTCCAAAGGCGTTTTCAGGCACTTTTGCGGGACGTGCGGATCACCTATTGGATTTGAAGCCGATCATTATCCTGGTGGTATGCACCTTTACGCAGCGTCGCTCGAAAACCCGGAAGATTTCAAACCGACTTTTCACGTCAACAAGCAAAGCAAATTGCCTTGGCTGCAAATGACTGATGATCTCGACGCGTTTGAAGGCACATTGCTACACACCCCTAACGACCCAGACGGATATCGTTAGATGAGGAAGCCACCTGGTTTTCAAGTGGCTGCTTTGCGCTGCCCTGCAGTCATTGATCATGTGTCAATGTAAACATACCCGCCACCGAACACACGCGCACGGATGACAGCGGCACGTCGGACGCTCGGCTTCACCGTACCAGCTACCGGCCGGGGCGCGGAGAGCTCAGATTACTCACCAAAATTCGGATAGATAAACCCGTTCACCGGGTACGAACTGCCGTAACTGCCCGGCCGGCTTTCAACCCGGACAAGCGTCCAATCATTGTTTTTGGACACGTCCCTCACGCCCATCTGCAACGACACCTTATTCCGGAGCCAGTTTGCGTGGTTCACAATGACTTCCCGCTCGGTGACAATATCGGACACGACAGCCACATGTCCCAGGGGCATCCCTCTGGTGGCCCGAAACGACATCACCGCACCGACCTCCGGTTCATTACCCCGGTCAAACCCATTGCGGGCCTTGCCCCACCAATCCTTGGCGTTGCCACGAATTTCGATGCCGCTGAGATTTCGTGCGTAGGGCACGCACCACACTCTTTGTCCCAGCGCATGTTTTCTTGAGACCTCTTGCAACGCCATGGCCTGACGTTCGGGATCCAAGTCCACCTCATTCGGATTCTTGGCACAGGCCGAGATCAGACTGAAAAGTCCCAAAACAACGGCAATTCGCGCGACGCCGGGCAGGCGCGACCAGATCGTATCGGTATTGCGTGCGTTGTACTGCAAGAAGGTTCTTTGCCGGTTTGAGTGGTGAAGCAGTTTTAATAATATCTTTAGGAAAAAGAAAAGAGCCCAACTGTTCCCCGGCAGAATATTGCCAGTTCCTGCGCCGCATTCCGGCCGTTGGCCGAGCGTGCGGTCACTTATTCAAAAGGTTTCCTCCCTGTGCCGTCCCTGGGATTCATGGCAGGCGAAGAGACCGGCACAATGTCATCGGACACATGAACGCCAACCCGTCCCGCAGGTCGACGATCAAGCATCCGCTGGACAGTCGGGTTAGGCAGAATTACTTTGACCGCAACCCAATCCAACAGGAGGTTTGTATCGGATGTCCAAGACACTCTCGATCGCGGCAACTTCAATTCTGTTTTTGTCAACAGCGGCCTATGCGCAAGAACAATGCGCTGCTGGCAAAACGCTGACAGACGGCAAATTCACCATCGCAACGGGCAACCCGGCCTACTATCCGTGGGTGATCGACGACGCGCCAGAAAGCGGCGAAGGGTTCGAGGCAGCCGTTGCTTATGCCGTGGCTGAAGAAATGGGGTTTGCAGCTGATGATGTCGTTTGGGTCCGCTCGTCCTTCGACGAGGCGATCCAGCCCGGCGCCAAGGAATTTGACGTCAACATGCAGCAATATTCGATCACGCCTGAACGGGATCAGGTGGTCGATTTCTCTGCCCCTTACTACACCGCCCCGATGGCAGTTCTGGTCAGCCCCAATTCGACCGACACTGCCCCGACGCTTGAAGCGCTGAAAGGCCTGCAATGGGGGGCCGTCGGCTCGACCACGGCGGTGCCGAAACTGGCCAGCATCATCCAGCCCGACAGCGATCCGCTGCTTTATGGTGACAATGCTGACGTTAACGCCGCCATGTCGGCCAACCAGATCGATGCGGCCCTGTTCGACCTGCCCACCGCCCTGTTCCTGAGCGCAGTGATGATCGAAGGCTCAAAGGTCATCGGTCAGTTCCCGGCGGATGAAAATGACAATCCGGATCATTTCGGCATGCTGATGGAAGAAGGCAACCCTCTGAAAGCCTGCGTGGACGAGGCGCTGGCGGCACTGGCAGCTAACGGCAAACTGGCCGAAATCGAAGCCGTATGGCTGCAGGACACCACCGGTGTCCCTCTGATCAAATAACATGGCAGATCATAAGGCGGCGGGGATGACCCGCCGCGAACGGTATGAGGCGCACCAACGACGCAGGTCGTTGGTGATCGCCACGATTAGCACGGTCACTGTTGTGGCCGCGATCTACTTTCTGGTGCCGCTCGCGCCGGGCTGGTCGAAGGTTCAGCAAAGCTTTTTTAACGGCGAGACGCTTGTCAAAACCTTCCCGAAACTGCTTGAGGCGTTTCGGATCAACGTGATGATCTTTTTGTGGTCCGCACCGGCAATCGCCGTGCTTGGCCTGTTGATTGCCTTGGCGCGGGATGCCAAATCCCCCGCCCTGTTTCCGCTGCGCATCTTTGGCGCGGCGTTCACCGACATTTTCCGCGGCGTGCCAGTGATCCTGACGGTCTATCTGATCGGCTTCGGCATTCCGGGGCTCGGCCTGCCGCGCCCGTGGAATTCGCCTTACATATGGGGCTCGCTGGCGCTGATCCTGACCTATTCGGCCTATGTGGCTGAAATCTTCCGCTCGGGCATCGACAGCGTCCACCACAGCCAGCGCGCCGCCGCATTGTCGCTGGGTCTGTCGGAACGGCAAGTGATGCGCGACGTGGTGTTGCCGCAGGCGATCCGCAACGTGGTGCCCTCACAGATGAACATGCTGATTGCGCTGCAAAAGGATGTCTCTCTGCTCAGCTTTATCGGCCCGGTCGAGATCTTCCGTCAGGCGGGGGTATTCAAATCGCTACTGGCTAATTTCACCCCTTATGTGGGGGCCGCGATCATCTTCCTGATCGTCACCATCCCCGCCACACGCTACGCCGATCACCTGATGGCCCGCCAAATGCGAGAGAGGCGCTGATGCCCAAACTGGAACTTCAGGGCGTGGTGAAACGCTTTGGCGACCGCACGGTCTGTGACGGGATTAATCTCACCGTTGATGAGGGCCAAATGGTTTGCTTGATCGGCGCATCCGGGTCGGGCAAGTCGACTCTGCTGCGTTGTATCAACCTGCTGGAACCCATCGAAGACGGTGCGATCTTTCTGGATGGCGAGGATATCTCGATCCCCGGTCTCAACCCGCAATCGGTGCGCGCCCGGATCGGGATCGTGTTCCAGAGCTTCAACCTGTTTCCGCATATGACCGCGCTTGAGAATGTCATGCTCGCACCTCGCCGGGTGCGTGGACTTACGCGTGCCGAATTGCAGCCCGAGGTCGAGGCGCTGTTTGCCCGGTTCGGGCTGGCCGACCGGATGCACAACTATCCCGACCAATTGTCGGGCGGGCAGCAGCAGCGCGTCGCCATCGTACGCGCCTTGGCCATGCAGCCCGAGGTCATGCTGTTTGATGAAATCACCTCGGCCCTCGATCCCCAACTTGTGGGCGAGGTGCTGGATGTTCTGCTGATGCTGAAGAAACAGGGCATGACGATGGTGATGGCCACGCATGAAATGGGCTTTGCCCGCGAGGCCGCCGACAAGATCTGTTTCCTCGACAGCGGACGGATCATTGAAGAAGGCCCGCCCGAGGCGGTGTTTGACCACCCTTCGCACCAGACCACGCAGGCCTTTTTGGCGCGGGCGTTGAAGTAAGCGCCTGGGCTCTGAATTCCTGACGATCTGGCCCTCAAGGACTCGACTCTTTGAGGGTCAAGAACATATAAGAACAAATGTAGAACATTTGGGGGTTTTATATGTTCGGCGGGATGCAGCGCCGCATCGTTTCACTCTGGTTTCCCCGGCTGGCAAGTGACCGGGCTTTGCGTGTGCGCCCGGTCGATGGGCCGTTTGTTCTGACGCTGAAACAGAACAATGCAAACCGGGTGTATTGCCTGAATGTACAGGCCCAGCGGCAGGGCCTGCACAGCGGCATGCCCTATTCCGATGCCCGCGCCTTTTGCCCCGATCTGCAAAGCCATCCTGCCGACCCGCAAGGGGATCAGCGGTTTCTGCACGCCCTGCGCCGCTGGGCCACGCGCTATTGCCCCTGGGTCGGGCTGGAAGGTGAGGACGGGCTGGTTCTGGACATCACCGGATCGGCTCATCTGGCGGGCGGGGAAGAGATGATGCTGACCGACATGCGCAGGCGTCTGGCCCGGGCCGGGCTGACGGTGCAGATCGGTCTGGCCCCGACACGCGGCGCGGCCTGGGCCTTGGCACATTATGGCGAGGGGGTCGCAACCCAAGATACGCTGAAGGCCATCCGCGCCCTGCCGGTGGCAGCGCTGCGGCTGGATGAGGATACCTCGGTCGCGCTGCAACGGCTAGGCCTGCGCCGGATTGGTGAGCTGGCGCAAACCCCGCGCGCGCCGCTGACACGCCGCTTTGGCCCCGAGGTACTGATGCGGCTGGATCAGGCTTTGGGGGATCAACCTGAACAGATCACCCCGTTGGCCGATCCGCCCCATTACGGCGTGCGCATGACCCTGCCCGAGCCCATTGGCCTGCTGTCCGACATGATGGCCGGGGCGGAACGGCTGCTGGAACGGCTCTGCGACAAGCTGAAAGCGCAGGAAATGGGCGCGCGCAAGCTGTGCATCACCTTGCGCCGGGTGGATCAGGATCATCAGCAGGTCGAACTGCGGCTGGCCCGCCCCTTGCGTGATCCATATCGCATCCTGCCCCTGTTTGAGCGTGGACTGACCGAGGTGGATGCAGGCTTTGGCGTCGATCAGCTGCGGCTGGAGGCCACGCTGGTGGAACCCCTGCCGGTGCGCCAGATCAGCCGCGCCGCAAGCCGGGGCAAAGATCAACTGGATGACCTGATCACCCGCATCGGCACCCGGATCGGGCTAGAGCAGGTCCACCGCTTGCTGCCCGCGCAAAGCCATATCCCCGAACGCAGCTTCATCATCTCGCCCGCCGCCTATTCCGACCCTGCAGGCGGTTGGGTCGCCCTGCGCCCCCGCCCCCTGCAGCTGTTTCCGCCAGAACCTATCGCCGGATCAGGCCCGCACCCGCCGCGCCGCTTTCGCTGGCGGCGCATGTCGCTGACCACAGGCCGATCAACCGGCCCCGAACGCATCTGCCCCGAATGGTGGCTGGAGGATGAGAACTGGCGCACGGGCTTGCGCGATTACTGGCAGGTTGAAACCCGGCAGGGGCGGCGGTTGTGGCTGTATTACACGCCGCAAAATCCGGGATGGTTTGTGCATGGGGAATTCGCATGAGCAAACCGAACCCGCCCAGCTCGCACGCGCAGGACCCCGGCTATGCCGAGCTGGGCGTGACCACCAACTTCACCTTCCTGACCGGAGCCTCACACCCAGAAGAGCTGGTGACCCGCGCGGCAGAGCTGGGCCTGAAGGCCATCGCGATCACCGACCGGAACTCACTGGCCGGGGTGGTCCGGGGCTGGAGCGCGTTGAAAGAACTGCGGCGCGAGGCGGAAGGCGCAGTTCAAATCCGCTCGCAACACCGGCTCGATTCCTCATCCCGGCAAGAGGTCGGGCATGTGCAGCCGATCGACAAACCGGATGTGCCCGCTCTGCCCAAGCTGATCGTCGGCTGCCGTCTGGTTCTGCGCGACAGCGCGGTGCACTGGCTGGCCCTGCCCCGCGACCGAGCCGCCTATCAGCGGCTGACCCGGCTGCTGACGCTGGGCAAGCGACGGGCCGAGAAAGGCGACTGTCATCTGGACCTGCAGGACATGCTGGCGGCCTGTCAGGGGATGATCCTAATCGCGCTGCCTCAGGCAGGGTTGAAACAGGCCATCCCCGACATTCAGACCGTCCGGCGGCAGTTCCCCAATGCGGTGTTTCTGGGGGCCGTGCCGCGTTATGACGGCAGTGACCGGGCCTATCTGGCGGCCTGTGCGCAGGCGGCGCTGCGGGCCTCGGCCCCGATGGTGGCGGTAGGTGATGTGCTGATGCACCGTGGCAACCGCCGCCAACTGGCCGATGTGCTGACCTGCATGCGCGAACACATCACGATTGACCAGATCGGCACCCGCGCCCTGCCCAATGCCGAGCGGCGGCTAAAAGGCTACGCGGATATGGCCCGGCTGTTTCAGGACCACCCCGGCGCGCTGCGCCGCACGCTGGAAATCGCCGACCGCTGCAGCTTTGACCTGAGCGAGCTGTCTTACGAATACCCAGACGAGATCGCCAGCACTGAAACCCCGCTAGCGCGGCTGGAACGTTTGGCCCACGAGGGGCTAAAACGACGCTATCCGGGTGGCCCGCCCGAGCGTGCGCTGCAATTGATGCAGAAAGAGCTGGCCCTGGTCGCCGATCTGGATTTCCCGGCCTATTTCCTGACCGTGCATGACATTGTGCAATTCGCCCGCTCGCAGGGCATTCTGTGTCAGGGGCGGGGCTCGGCCGCCAATTCGATCCTGTGCTATCTGCTGGGCATCACCGATGTCAGCCCCGACATGATCGCCATGGTGTTCGAGCGTTTTGTCTCGAAATACCGAGGCGAGCCGCCGGATATCGATGTGGATTTCGAACACGAGCGGCGCGAAGAGGTGATCCAGTGGATTTACGAGCAATATGGCCGCCACCGCGCGGGCCTCTGTGCCACGGTCATCCATTTCCGATCTCGCGCGGCAATCCGCGAGGTGGGCAAGGTGATGGGCCTGTCCCAGGACGTCACCGCAGGTCTGTCCGGCCAGATCTGGGGGATGAGCAATGGCGGCGTTGATGCCGAGCGGCTGCAGGAACTGGGCCTCGACCTCAAAGACCGGCGCCTGATGCAGACGGTTCGCCTGATTGGCGAGATCATCGGCTTCCCCCGCCACCTGTCGCAGCATGTGGGCGGGTTCGTCATCACCAAAGGGCGGCTGGATGAGCTATGCCCGATCGAAAACGCCGCGATGGAAGACCGCACCGTGATCGAATGGGACAAGGATGACATCGACGCGCTTGGCATTCTGAAGGTGGATGTATTGGGGCTGGGGATGCTCAGCTGTATCCGCAAGGCGTTTGACCTGATGCAACAGCACAACAGCGAAACCCTCAGCATCGCCACCGTCCCGCAAGAGGACACGGCGACCTACGACATGCTGTGCGCCGCTGATGCGGTGGGCGTGTTTCAGGTCGAAAGCCGGGCGCAGATGAATTTCCTGCCCCGGATGCGACCGCGCGAATTCTACGATCTGGTGATCGAGGTCGCCATCGTTCGCCCCGGCCCCATTCAGGGCGATATGGTGCAGCCCTATATCCGACGGCGCAACGGGCTGGAAAAATCCGAACCCTTCGGCCCTGCCTTGGAAGAGGTGACGCGGCGCACGCTGGGCGTGCCGCTGTTTCAGGAACAGGCCCTGCAAATCGCCGTGGTTGGTGCAGGGTTTTCGGCGGAAGAGGCGGATCACCTGCGCCGCTCGCTGGCCTCGTTCCGGCGCATGGGGACGATTGGCACATATCGTGACAAGTTCATCGCGGGGATGCTGAACAATGGTTATACGCCCGAGGTCGCCGACCGCTGCTTTGGCCAGATCGAAGGGTTTGCCGATTACGGCTTTCCCGAAAGCCATGCCGCAGCTTTTGCCATGCTGGCCTATGTCTCGGCCTGGATGAAATGCCACCACCCGGCGATCTTTGCCTGCGCGCTGCTGAACTCGCAGCCCATGGGGTTTTACGCGCCTGCCCAAATCGTGCGGGACGCGCGCGAGCATGGGGTCGAGATTCGTCCGGTCTGCGTCAATGCCTCGACCTGGGACAATCTGCTGGAACGCCGTGCTGACGGGGCGCTGGCCCTGCGGCTGGGTTTTCGCCAGATCAAGGGGTTTAAGCAGGAAGACGCAGACTGGATCGTGGCCGCGCGCGGCAATGGGTATCCGGATCCCGAAACACTGTGGCTGCGGGCGGGGCTGCGCCCGGATGTGCTGACCCGTCTGGCCGAAGCGGATGCATTCTCCGGCATGGACCTGACCCGACGCGACGCCCTGTGGCATGTCAAAGCCATCCGCAGCCGAACCGCCCTGCCGCTGTTCAATGACCCCATCGATGGCGAGAGCATCAACGAACCGCAAGTGAACCTGCCGGTGATGCATCTGGGCGAGGAGGTTGTCGAGGATTATGTCTCGACCCGCCTGACCCTGCGTTCACACCCGATGGAGCTGTTGCGCCCCTCCATCCCCGGCCTTGTGCCGCATGCCACGCTGCAGGACATCCCGCTGGGCCGCTACAGCGTGTGTGGGCTGGTGATCACACGCCAACGGCCGGGAACCGCCTCGGGCGTGATCTTTCTGACGCTCGAGGATGAAACCGGTGTCAGCAATGTGGTTGTCTGGCCCAAGGTCTATGAACGATTTCGCCGCATCGTGATGGGCGGGCGGCTGCTGCAGGTCCGCGGGTATCTGCAGCGCGAGGGGATCGTCGTGCATCTGATCGCGCAGGAAATCACCGATATGTCGCATAAACTGTCCGAGCTTGGGCATCCGCTGGATGAGGCCATCGGCATCACCCAACCGCAAGCGGATGACACCCCGCGCCCCCGGCAGAACGGCCCAAGCGCCCGCCATCCGCGCGAACAGGCCAAGCGTCTGTTCCCAAGCCGGGATTTTCACTAGAACCCGCGCCAACATAAGGCCAGTTTCAAAGAAACATCTGGCTAACGTGATCCGGTCACCTCTTTCCCTTGCCCTTGCCCGCAATATGTTGCACCACACACGGGTTCAAACCCGGTGAACGGGCCAAAGGATAAGGACAAGGCGCATGGCTGACGGATCAATCGACATCAACGCAAAACCCACCGAGGACATTTCGGTTCGCGAGGTGTTTGGCATTGACAGCGATATGGCAGTCAAAGGCTTTGCCGAACGCAGCGACCGCGTGCCGGTGATCGATCCGACCTACAAGTTCGATCCCGAAACCACGCTGGCGATTCTTGCGGGCTTTACCCATAACCGCCGGGTGATGATTCAGGGCTATCACGGCACCGGGAAATCGACCCATATCGAACAGGTTGCAGCCCGTCTGAACTGGCCTGCCGTGCGCGTGAACCTCGACAGCCATATCAGCCGGATCGACCTGATTGGTAAGGACGCGATCAAACTGCGCGACGGCAAGCAGGTCACTGAATTCCACGAAGGCATCCTGCCCTGGGCGCTGCGCAACCCCGTTGCCATCGTCTTCGACGAATACGACGCGGGCCGTGCGGATGTGATGTTCGTGATCCAGCGCGTGCTGGAACATGACGGCAAACTGACCTTGCTGGACCAGAACGAGATCATCACACCGAACCCGAACTTCCGCCTGTTTGCGACCGCCAACACTGTGGGTCTGGGCGACACCACCGGCCTCTATCACGGTACACAGCAGATCAACCAGGCGCAGATGGACCGCTGGTCGCTGGTTTCGACGCTGAACTATCTCAGCCACGATGCCGAGACGATGATCGTTCTGTCGAAAGCGCCGCATTACAACACCGCCGAGGGCCGCAAGACCGTCAGCCAGATGGTCACCGTCGCCGACCTAACCCGGACCGCCTTCATGAACGGCGATCTGTCGACCGTCATGAGCCCCCGGACCGTGATCAACTGGGCCCAAAACGCAGAAATCTTCCGCAACATCGGCTATGCCTTCCGCCTGTCGTTCCTGAACAAATGTGACGAGCTAGAGCGCCAGACGGTTGCTGAGTTCTATCAGCGCTGTTTTGATGAGGAACTGCCGGAAAGCGCGGCGAGCGCGAGCTTGGGCTAAGCAATATGAATTGCGCCCTGCGGGGCGCAATGCCTCCGGCGGAGGTATTTTTGGCCAAATGAAGGGGGATCCGATTTCGCATTGATGCGGCGGGTCACTGCAACACAAAGGGCGATTGAACATGGTGCAGAAGAACGACAATCCTGCTGATCCGTTCAAGAAGGCTCTGGCCGAGGCTACTAAAGTTATGGCCGACGACCCCGAATTGTCGGTGAGCTACACTGTTGATCCATCGGGCCTGTCGGGCGAGTCGATGCGTTTGCCGCAGGTCTCACGCCGGATGACGCGCGAAGAGGTTCTGTTGGCGCGCGGGACGGCAGACGCATTAGCTTTACAACGCAAATATCATGATGACGCGACCCATGCGCGATATGCCCCTCCGGGTGATATGGCACGGGATCTTTATGAGGCGATGGAGACCGCCCGGTGCGAGGCGATGGGTGCGCGGGACATGCCCGGCACCGCGTCGAATATCGACGTCAAGATCGGGCATGAGGCGATCCGGCGCGGCTATGATCAGTGCAAACAGCCTGCGGATGCGCCATTGGCTGTGGCGGCAGGCTATCTGATCCGGCATCTGGCCACGGGCCGCGACATGCCGCCTGCCGCCGAGAATGTCATGAACCTGTGGCGCGGATTTATCGAGGAACAGGCCGGCGGGACGCTGGAAAACCTTGACGAAATCCTCTCAGACCAGGCCGAATTTGCCAAATTCGCCCGACAGATGATCAAAGATCTGGGTTACGGCGATCAGCTGGGTGATGACCCGGATGAACTGGACGACGAACAGGAAGATCAGGCCGAAGATGACGCCGAAGAGCAGCCCGATCCCGACAGCACCGGGCAGGATGATCAGGACGAACAGGACGCCGATGCAACCCCTGAACAAACTCAGGAAGAACAGCAGGACCAGTCTCAGGCTCAGGTCTCGATGGACGAGATGGCCGAGGATGAGATGGGTGATGAGGCTGAAATGCCCGAGGGCGAGGCTCCGCTAGAACCGCCTGCCCCGCCACCTGCGTCCGAGGCGGACCCGGATTACAAGGTCTATCTGAACACCCACGACGAAGAGATCGCAGCTGAAGATTTGGCGGAACCGGCAGAGCTGGAGCGCCTACGTGCGTATCTGGATCAGCAGTTGGAGCCGCTGAAAGGTGCGGTCAGCCGTCTCGCCAACAAGCTGCAACGCCGCTTGCAGGCACAGCAGAACCGGTCTTGGGAGTTCGACCGCGAGGAAGGCATTCTGGATGCCGGACGTCTGGCGCGCGTCGTGGCCAACCCGACCACGCCACTAAGCTTCAAGGTCGAAAAAGATACCGAATTCCGCGATACGGTGGTGACGCTGCTTCTGGACAATTCCGGCTCGATGCGGGGCCGTCCGATCTCGATTGCCGCGATCTGTGCAGATGTCCTGGCGCGGACGCTGGAACGTTGCAACGTCAAGGTCGAGATCCTGGGCTTTACCACCCGGGCCTGGAAAGGCGGTCAGGCGCGCGAGGCGTGGCTGAACGATGGCCGCCCGCAGCAACCGGGGCGTCTGAACGATCTGCGCCACATCATCTACAAAGGCGCCGATGCCCCATGGCGTCGCGCGCGACCCAATCTGGGTCTGATGATGAAAGAGGGCCTGCTGAAGGAAAACATCGACGGTGAGGCGTTGGAATGGGCGCATCGCCGGATGCTCGCGCGGCGTGAGGCCCGCAAGATCCTGATGGTGATCTCGGATGGCGCGCCGGTCGATGATTCAACGCTCAGCGTGAACCCGGCGAACTATCTGGAAAAACACCTGCGCGACGTGATTGCGATGGTGGAAAAACGCAAGATGGTGGAATTGCTGGCCATCGGGATCGGCCATGATGTGACGCGCTATTATGACCGCGCCGTCACGATCACCGATGTCGAGCAGCTTGCAGGTGCTATGACCGAGCAGTTGGCCGCACTGTTCGACAGCGACCCGCGCGCCCGCGCGCGCGTGATGGGGATGAAGCGGGCCAGTTGACGGCCCTGCTTCGACAGTGCAGACTTAGTGCCATCCAAGCCAGTTTTTGCACCGCTGAAGGCGACTTTGCTTATGGTGGCGTAACGGATAGCGCATAAGCGCTATATCGAAGGGCAGGAACATCATTCGTTCTCCTGTTTATCTGCTTGGATAGTGTCCCAACCCTGTCCGGCCTGCTTGTAGCTGGTCCTGAGATACGCCCTAGAAACCCTTGAGATTGTTGTTGAACCTTGTCGTTCCGCGAGAAACGGAGTGTATTTGCCCCATGCGCTATGAGTTTGCAGACTGTATTCTGGATGTGGATCGACACGTCCTGACCCGCCGGGGCGAGCCCGTCGCAATCGAACCTCAGGTATTCGATCTGTTGGTCCTCTTGGCCCAGCACCCAGGTAAGCTGGTGCCCCGGGACGAGATCATCGCGCGGGTATGGAGTGGCCGCTTTGTCTCGGATTCTACCATCAGCGCACGAATTGCAGCAGCGCGTAAAGCAGTCGGCGATGATGGCAAAGCGCAGCGGATCATTCGGACAGTCGTACGGCGCGGGTTGCAAATGGCGGCGGATGTGACCTGTGACGCCGACACCGATTCAGGCGTAGAAAACCATACGCAACGGCTGCGTTACGCGCGCGGTGCGAAGGGCCGCGCTGTTCCCTACACGCTTTCCGGTGATGGGTTGCCGGTGCTGCGCATCGGTTCGGTCGTGCACGATCTGGAGGCGGAATGGCGCATCCCGTCCGAGCGTACCCGGTTACAGGACATGGCAAACCGTTTCCGCCTGTTACGCTACAACAAGGACAATGACGTCAGCTCAAACATCGACCATCAGGCGGTGTATGACCGCAGAATAGAAGAAATCCTGACCGTCGTGAATGCAGCGGGGTTTGATCGCTTTTCCATTCTCGGTGAAATGGGCGGCACCTTCCCTGCCCTACACTTCGCCGCAAGGCACCCCGAGCGGATTGACAAGCTGATTATCTCCGGCGGATGGGCAGAAGGGCGAGATTACCGGGAAGATACCAAACAACCCGACTCGATCCGGTCACTGATCGCGGAAGGCTGGAACACGCCGGGCAGCGGCTATGCTATGGGCGCTGAATTCAGCTATTTTCCAGAAGGTCCGCTGGATAGCGTTCGGCACATGGTCAATGAATTGCAGACACTTTATTCAAGCGAGGAAAGACTTCACTACCGTGACATCGCCAATAGCACCTCGGTGCTGCAACTTCTTCCGATGGTGCAATGCCCCACTCTGGTTCTGCACGGGCGGCACACAGCCGTTCACCCCCTGTCCGAGGCGCGCAAACTGGCGGCTGGAATCCCCAATGCCTCGCTTGTGATCCTTGAGACCGGCAACCAGATACCATTGCCTGGAAATGAGGCCTACAACCCGTATATCCAGGCCATTCAACGCTTTCTTGAGACAGAAGAATAGTGTGCGCCGAGGCGCTGGACATTTCCTACCGCAGGCCGCAGGTTTGCGCGCAGCAAGACCGACGAATGAGGCCGCCCATGTTCCAGAGTTTCGAAGTGACCGCACGCCCCGAGCAAGGCCCACCACGACTGGCCGCTTTGCGGGACGAGCTGGCGCGCGAAGGCCTGCAGGGCTTCCTGATCCCGCGTGCGGATGCGCATCAGGGTGAATATGTGGCCCCTCGGGATGAAAGGCTGGCCTGGCTTACCGGGTTCACCGGTTCTGCGGGGTTTTGCGCGGCGCTCACGGACATTGCCGGGGTTTTCATCGACGGGCGCTATCGCACTCAGGTAAAGGCCCAGGTCGCACAGGATTACACGCCGGTCCCATGGCCAGATGTCAGCCTGAGCGCGTGGTTGAAAGAGCAATTGCCAAATGGCGGCAAAGTCGGGTTTGATCCGTGGCTCCACGCTGCAGGACAGATTTCGTCTGCACAGAAAGAGCTTGAAGGCAGCGGCGTCGAACTGGTGCGCTGTGATAACCTTGTAGACCGAATTTGGGCGGATCAACCCGACCCTCCGATGAATCCTGTCAGGGCACATCCGATTGAATTTGCAGGTGAAAGCGCCGAGCGCAAAATCAAGCGCCTCGCGAGTGACCTGCAGAGCGCAGATCGCGCGGCAGCGGTGATCACCTTGCCGGATTCGATCATGTGGCTGTTGAATATCCGCGGCGCGGACATCGCATACAACCCTGTGGCCCATGGCTTTGCCATCCTGCACGGTGATGGGCGGGTGGATCTGTTCATGGCCGCTGCCAAACTGAACGGGCTTAAGGATCATCTGGGCCCGGAGGTCACCCAACACCAACCCGACGCGTTCCTGACAGCGGTTGAGGCACTTGAAGGCAAGGTACAGGTCGATCCGGGAACGGTTCCGCAGATCGTAGCGGATGCGTTGGGGGACCGTATGGTCGATGGCGGCGATCCCTGCGCCCTGCCCAAAGCCCGCAAGAACCCGGCCGAAATCGCAGGCACGGCCGAGGCACATCTGCGAGATGCCGCAGCGGTGATCGAACTGCTGTGTTGGTTGGACGCGCAGAAGCCCGGCACCCTGACCGAGACACAGGTAGTAACGCGGCTGGAAGAAAGCCGCCGCCGGGACAACGCGCTGCAGGATATCTCATTCGACACCATCGCGGGCACCGGGCCGAACGGGGCCATCATGCATTATCGCGTGACCGAGGAAACCGACAGCAGGCTGGAAAACGGTCACCTGCTGGTGTTGGACAGCGGTGGGCAATATCTGGACGGCACCACCGATATCACCCGCACAATTGCAATCGGCGATGTTGGGGATGAGGAAAAGGACTGCTTTACACGCGTCCTCAAAGGAATGATCGCCATGTCGATGCTACGCTGGCCTGTTGGCTTAGCAGGACGCGATATCGAATGCGTAGCACGCCTGCCGCTGTGGCTGGCCGGGCAGGATTTCAACCATGGGGTCGGTCATGGGGTCGGTACCTATCTCAGCGTGCATGAGGGCCCTCAGCGCCTATCTCGGGTCAGCCATGTCCCGCTTGAGCCGGGTATGATCCTGTCGAACGAGCCGGGATATTACCGCGAGGGTGCTTTTGGCATCCGGCTTGAGAACCTTGTCGTAGTGGAAGAGGCCCCAAACCTGCCCAGCGGTGACGACGAACGCGCCATGCTGAACTGGCGTACGCTGACTTATGTCCCAATCGACAGGCGTTTGATTGTAGTCGATATGCTGTCACGAGAGGAACGTGCTTGGCTGAACGCCTATCACCGCGACGTGGCGGAAAAAGTCCGGCCAAGGCTGGGCGACGCCGCTCAACTGTGGTTGGATGCCGCAACCGCACCGGTCTGACACCGGATTGTTACATAGTTTGGGCAGAGGAGAAGCCCTGACACGACGAGGGAAGGAACAGGAATGACAGACACCATCACGATCCGCAAAGCACCGGGCAAATGGAGCGTCCGTTCAGGCGGCGCGATTTTGGGTGAAACCAACAACGCGCTGGAACTTCTGGAAGGCGACAAAGACCCGGTTATCTACTTCCCGCGTGCGGACATTGCGATGGCCTTTCTGGATCGGACCAACAAAGTCACCCAATGCGCAGGCAAGGGAGACGCCACGCATTTCTCGATCGTAAACAAATCCTCAGTCACCGAAAACGCCGCTTGGAGTTATGAAAACCCGATCGACGCGGTGGCCGAAATCAAGGATCACTTGGCCTTTTATCCCGCAGACTCGATCAAGGTGGAACAACTCTGATCCAAGTATCCGTGCAGGACCGGATCGATCTGCAAAACGGCGAAAATCCTCAGAACCTGCCCTGTCCACAATTTTGCGAGGTGACCATGACAAAGCGTCTATTGAATTCCGCAGGCCCGATTGCGGCCCTGACGATGGCCTTTTCAATGGCCCTGCCCGCCGCAAGCTCTGCCAACACCGGTCTGGCCAATCCCGCGGCAACATATTGCATCGCGCAAGGCGGGCTCTACGGTATCCATGACGGTCCGGACGGTCAGAGCGGTATCTGCCAATTGCCCGACGGCACCCGGATCGATGCCTGGACCTATTTTCGTGAACACCATGCGGGCGCGGATGGCAGCAAGCCGGTCGGCCTTGCAAATCCCGCCGCCGTGTACTGTGGCTCAATTGGAGGCGAATATGACCTGACCACGTCTCGCTGCGCACTGAGCGACGGTACGTCCGCCGATGCATGGGAGCTGTACCGCAAGGCACATGGAAAAACGCATCAGGTGGTGAACCCAGCAGCAGCCTACTGCCTTGAGACCGGAGGCAGCTACAAGATCAAAGACACTGGTTCGGGTCAGGTGGGTATATGCACCAAGCCGGACGGCACCTCGCAGGACGCATGGGCCCTGTTCCGTGCGGAAAATCCCGAGTGATCCGATCCGGTAATCAAGCCCGACATCCACACCCAAAATGAACTTGAAGCCCCGATTGAGCCGCAGTTTACCGACGATCAGAGCGCGTGTTAGTGACCGTTTTGCGACAGCCTGATCGCGTCCATTAAGTCGCCTTGGCTAATTTTCAGGTTTTCCTGCAACGCAAGCATATTATCTGGCTGCTGATTACACTGGGGTTCGCCTTCCTCGCTTTCGATGAAGGGTTCGAGATTCACGAAGGTCTGGACAAAGCGTTTCACCGCTTTTTCGGGATTTCGCAAACCAGCCTGACCGACCAGATCGAGGACATACCTGATCCCCGGATTTGCCCTTCTGGCCGCATCCTTGGTGCACGATACCGTTACAAATGACAACGCCTTGTTTCTGTGAGTCGATATCCCCGGGGCCAATGTTCTTGATGTAAAACTGCCTCTTCGCGCGCTTGAAGAAGTTGCAAAGTTGATGCCCGAGGTGGAGTTCCTTGCCTGTTTCGTTCAGGTTCTTCGATAGGTCAAATCGACCTCTTATCAGCCATTCGATGCAATCTCTGCACCGGCGGCCGAGAAAGCCTGCCAATACACAGCCCCCTGCCTAGAAACAGTAAGTCGCAACGTAGGTTTCAAAACCACCCGTGCCGCGATTGCAGTAGCCCTGGACGATCTGCTGTTCTAGTGTCGCGCAGCGACCAGACATAGGACTCGGGAATGAAAATCGCCACCGCCGCCTACGACCTCGATTGGCTCGATAGTTGGGCTCAATATGAAGACAAGCTTGAGGCATGGGTTTCCGAGGCCGCAGGACAAGGTGCCGACCTTCTGGTCTTTCCCGAATATGGCGCAATGGAGTTGTCGACGCTCGACGGCCCTAAGGTGGCCGGTGATCTCGAACGCTCAATCCGGGCGGTTTCCGACCGGATGGAAGATGTACAAGTTGTGCATTCGCGCCTTGCAAAGATGTACAACACATACATTCTGGGGGCTTCCGCCCCGGTCATCGACGGACCAGGGCGCCCGGTGAACCGCGCAGTGTTCTACGCTCCTGACGGTCGTCTCGATCATCAGGACAAGCAGATCATGACACGGTTTGAACGCGAGGCCTGGGACATCGCCCCGGGCGGTTCGTTGAAACTGTTTGATACCGCATTGGGTAAAATCGGCGTTCTGATCTGCTATGACAGTGAGTTCCCTCTCTTGGGTCGGGCCCTGAGCGAGGCCGATTTGATCCTCGTTCCATCCTGCACCGAAGCCCTGTCCGGGTATTGGCGTGTGCGGATCGGCGCCATGTCTCGTGCCCTTGAAAATCAATGTGTTACGGTAATGTCATCGTTAGTTGGCGGCAATGAATGGTCCGAAGCAGTCGACATGAATACCGGCATGGGTGGCGTGTTTGGCCCGCCCGATATCGGGTTCCCACCGACGGGAGTGCTTGCCGAGGGCACGCTGAATACCGCTGGCTGGACCTATGCCGAGGCCGACCTGTCCACAATTGCAAACGTCCGCGCAGACGGGTGGGTGTTGAACCGCACGCACTGGACCGAGCAAGACGCTCGGGTCGATTCAGTCACAATATCACCCCTTTAGGTGACTTCGCCCTTGAAATAAGGCCGAAATAGGCTCATTTAGGCGCACGATCTGCAGATTCTGCAGATGCAACCTAATGATGGAGACAACATGGCCAAGGAAGATACGCTCGAATTTCCCGGTGTCGTGAAGGAACTCCTGCCTAATGCGACGTTTCGGGTCGAGCTGGAAAACGGCCATGAGATCATCGCACATACGGCAGGCAAGATGCGCAAGAACCGCATCCGTGTTCTGGCCGGCGACAAAGTTCAGGTCGAAATGACCCCATATGATCTGACCAAGGGTCGGATCAACTATCGCTTCAAGTAACGCTTCGTACATGGCGTTTATCCTCGGATCGGGCAGCCCGCGGCGGCTGGACCTGCTGGCGCAGCTTGGCGTTCGGCCCGATGCGATCCGTCCGCCGGATATCGATGAAACGCCGCTGAATGGCGAACTGCCGACCCCCTATTGCAGCCGCATTACCCGCCAAAAAGTTCAGGCTGTTCAAGCTGATAGCGATGATATCACCTTATGTGCTGACACAACGGTCGCACTGGGTCGCCGCATTCTTGGCAAACCCGAAGACGCGGGACAAGCTGCAGAGTTTCTGCACGCCCTGTCCGGCCGACGCCATCGGGTGATCACTTCGGTCGCTGTGCGGCGCGGGGCTAAAATCCTCCAGCGTGATGTGGTTTCTCAGGTAAAAGTGAAACGTCTGTCCGACAGCGAAATCAATGCCTATCTTGCGACGGATGACTGGCAGGGCAAGGCCGGAGCCTATGCAATACAAGGTCCTGCCGGTGCGTTCATCCCGTGGATTTCAGGCTCGTTCACCGGTATCGTCGGCCTACCCCTGTCCGAAACTGCTGCACTGCTGCAAGGCATCGGCTATCCCTTATATCGCGAGGTTTCATGAAGGGTCGTACCATCATTCTGGATCATATTCAGGGACGCGAAGCTGCAGCTCTGATGGTGGATGGTGTTCTCGACGATTTCCTGATCGCCACAGATGCCCCTGCGCCAGGTACGATCTACCGCGCCCGCGCCGATCGCCCGGTCAAAGGTCAGGGCGGCATGTTTCTCACCACACCCGACGGCCCGGCTTTTCTGAGGCAAGTCAAAGGGTTGGCGCCCGGTGCTTTGCTACTGGTGCAGGTGACTGGATATGCCGAGCCCGGCAAAGCCATACCCGTCTCGAACCGTATTTTGTTCAAAAGCCGCTTTGCGATCGTGACACCTGACGCGCCCGGCCTGAACATCTCGCGCCGTATCCGTGATGAAGATATGCGCGACCAACTTCTCGAAATCGCGCATGAGCAAATGGGAAACAGCACGCACGGCCTGATCCTGCGCTCGTGCTGTCAGACGGCGGATGCAGATGAAATCGCTGAAGATATCTCAGCCATGTTGGCACTTACCGAGCAGGTATTGGCTGATACGGGCAGTGAACCAGAATTGCTGGGCGAGGGCGATGGTCCGCATATCCTGGCCTGGCGTGATTGGACGGACCCGGCAGAGGTCGTGACCGCATCCGGCGGATTTGAGGACCACGGTGTCGTTGATGCGCTCGATACAGCAAAGGGGATTTCCGAAACGCTTCCCGGTGGAGGACACCTCTATATCCAACCGACCCGCGCGCTGGTTGCGGTGGATGTGAACACCGGCGCCGACACATCTCTCGCGGCGGGAACCAAAGCTAACTTCGCCTGCGCCAAAGCCCTGCCGCGCGCCCTGCGCGTGCGCGGGTTGGGGGGGCAGATCACTCTGGACCTTGCACCGATGCCCAAGAAAGACCGGAGGGGTTTCGAATCGGCCTTGCGGTCGGCATTCAAGTCCGATCCTGACGAGACGATCCTGGCCGGTTGGACCCCGCTTGGCCATTTCGAACTACAGCGCAAACGTGGTCGTATCCCATTGACGGAGATCCTGAAATGAGCTGCCCGATCTGCGGAGAAGATACCCAGCAGGCCTTTCGACCATTCTGCTCCAAACGCTGCGCGGATATCGATCTGGCAAAATGGCTAAACGGTTCTTATGCGGTGCCATCGCAACGTGAAGAAGACGCCGAGACGACCTCGGAACCAACCGAAAGCCCCACGTCTCGCCCGCATTGAAAAAATGTCAAAAAGCCTCTGGACACTGCCTGTGGCAAGTCATAGAAGGCCTCCACCCAATGGCAAACGCCATTCCCGTGCCCGGGTAGCTCAGGGGTAGAGCAGTGGATTGAAAATCCTCGTGTCGGTGGTTCGATTCCGCCCCCGGGCACCATTTATACTTTCAGCAGCATCCAGCACTGTCCGATATTTTCGGTAACGCCATGATTTTGCTGCATTCTGAGTCCAGCGTCGTTCAGGTGATTCCGGGGGCAGCCAGACGATCTGGGGGTATTTCCGGGGGTATTTTCAAAACCACATTAATTCGATTCCTGTTCTCATGCCATTGACCGATACAGCCATCCGAAACACCGCAAGCCGCGAAAAACCTTACAAAATATTCGATGGGGGCGGTCTGCACCTGCTGATCAATCCGGGCGGGTCCAGGCTCTGGCGGCTCAAGTACCGGTTTGGGGGTAGAGAAAAGCTCCTGTCTCTGGGTCCTTACCCGCTCGTCAGCCTCAAACTTGCGCGCGAAAAACGCGATGCCGCGAAGTTGCTTTTGCTGGAAGGCAAAGACCCGGGAGAGGAGCGGAAACTGGCACGGATTGAGGCCGAACGGGAACGTGCAGTGACCTTTGGCGTCGTGGCCCGGGAGTATCTATCAAAGCTCGAAAAAGAAGGGCGGGCGCCTGCTACTCTGAAGAAGCTGAACTGGCTCATCAGTCAGACTGAGCCGATGCTTTCAGAACGCCCCGTTGCGCAGATAGAGACCCCGGATGTTCTGCGCCTGCTGCGGCAGGTTGAGAGCAAAGGAACCTATGAAACAACCAGTCGGCTCAGGAGCACGATCGGGTCAGTGTTCCGCTATGCAATTGCGACCGGGCGGGCGCATAAGGATCCTACAGAGGCACTTAAGGGAGCGCTTATTCGTCCGCAGGTGCGTTCCAGATCAGCGATACTTGATCCGAAAGAACTTGGCCTGCTTCTGAACCGGATCGAAACTTTCTCGGGTCAGCCTGCGACAAAACATGCGCTGCATCTGCTTGCCCTTCTGGCCCCGCGCCCCGGAGAGCTCAGACTGGCGACATGGGATGAATTTGAGTGTCAGGAGGCGACATGGCGTGTCCCTGCGGAACGAATGAAAATGCGCCGCCCTCACCGTGTTCCGTTGCCGCAGCAGGCGCTGGATCAGCTGAAAGAACTGCACCGGCATACGGGAACAAGTGATTATCTTTTTCCCTCCGCGCGTTCCTGGAAGAAACCCATGTCGGAAAACACTCTGAACGCTGCACTCCGACGGATGGGGTACTCGTCCGATCAGATAACCGCACACGGGTTCAGGGCAACGTTCAGCACCTTCGCAAACGAAAGCGGTCTGTGGGCTGCAGACGCGGTTGAACGCGCTCTGGCCCATGTTGAGGGCAACGACGTGCGACGCGCCTATGTTCGGGGAGAACACTGGGAGGAGCGTATACGGATGGCGGATTGGTGGGCTGAAAAACTCGATCAGCTTCGAACTGATGCACAGGGGCAGTGACGTGGTTTTGATTGCTGATCTGATTACGGCCGATAACTGGATCACAGGCGAGGCTTTTGAGCGCATTCTGGAAAAGACCTGCGAA
The DNA here is from genome assembly GCF_056537625.1 of Ruegeria sp. C6. NCBI lineage: Bacteria > Pseudomonadati > Pseudomonadota > Alphaproteobacteria > Rhodobacterales > Roseobacteraceae > Ruegeria > Ruegeria sp. C6. The sequence continues at coordinate 112,625 of NZ_JBQFRW010000004.1, forward strand.
ATCCTCAGGCACCGGCGTCGGTCTGCAAGGGAAGTCTTTCCTGCCTCGTTTGGCGCTGAGGTGTCAGAAAGAGCGCGGTGCGCTCTTAACGAAACCGTTGCGATTTCGATGCAGGGGCAGTTCAGACAGTGTTTGGGTCTCAATGAGAAAAAGTTCTTTGCGGATGCCACCGCCGCCCTCAGATACTTTGATTTGATCGACAGATTGAACAAGTTTGGTTTCGAGTACAGGACTGCTGACTGTGACCTCAGACAGCAACTCGAAGAGACAATCGCAAGGTTTGAAAGCTCAGAAGAAGTGAACGGAAAGCTTCCGCATAAGTGGTGGGAGGCGAACTTTTTTCCGGAGAGTCTGGGCTTGTATGCGGCTTTGTTTCGGGAAAAACCTACGGCGACGTTCAATCGGGATTCAAACACGCTGCCCGGTGCAGCCTTCGTGTTTGTGAGAGAAATCATATACGAAGTCAAACTGTCGAGGAATGCGGAGACCCTGTTCTGTGTCTCTGAGATTGATGGGTTGGACTTGGAAGAATGGCAGTTTCATTCCGAGGAAGCGCTCCGCAACAAGATAAACAGCTGGCTAAAAAACAAAGTTTCAGGCACCAGTGAGTTGAACCTGTGGGAGGAGAACTCAAAGTTTTATGAGTCCCTGCTTTGGCGACGCTGTCAATAAACACCAAATTTCGAAAAGCTCTGCTCACCGTGGTTTTTCTTAATCAGAACGTTCCCGCACACTGATCTCCGCAGCTGACCGGTTTGCCCCGGTCCTGAACAACAGGAGACAAATAATGCAGATCAGTTCCCCCGACACTCAGCACCCCTGGAGCAACGTTGTGCCAAGCGGTAAAATGCTTCGCCCACAGGAGGTTGTGTCGCGCGTTGGGCTTTCCCGGAGCCAGATTTATCAGATGATTTCCGAAGGGCGGTTTCCGCCGTTTATAAAACTCAGTGAACGTGCTTCCGCGTTGCCAGAGTCTTGGTTGGGTGCATTCGTGGAACATTGTGCAAGGAACGCTATTGGGCAGGGGCACAAGAAATGAGCCGCATAGTCCCGATGCATCCCGATGACATGGAAAAACTGTATTTCAGTACCCTCGAAGACCTTCGCTGGGCGAGGATAGTAGAATTGACCGGCAACGGCGCAGATGAGCGGAGTGCGGACCTGTTCGCGCGACTGGAAATCGAAAAAAAGAAGCAGCTCTCGAGGATTGTTGGTCCTCAGCGAGCCTTGCTCTCAAATCTTGTTCACGAATTTGAAGGACAGCGTAGTTGGTACTGTTCTGTACGGTATGACCCGCCACCCGAAGGGTTTTGGGACAAGATGTTCGGTGGTTTTCGAAACTGAGACGTTGGCATAGAAAGGCCGGGGCCGACTTGCTTCGGCCTCTCGGTGCTTTTTCTTCAAATTGTGCTTTTGGACAATGGTGGCAGTCGAATTCTGCCACCCGATTGCGGTTCGCGTTTATGTCCGGAGAATTAGACAGGAAAGACAAATGCAGGGATCCACAGTTAGTTCTGCAGGCCGAACACGATCCGCCAATGAAAAAGCTGCTTTACAGCTTGCAGAGTCCGGATACAAGATATTCCCGTGCAACCCCAACAATAAGGCGCCGCAATACGGCGTGAAATGGAAACAGGTTGCCACTTCTGATGTGAGACAGATTGAGGCCTGGTGGACAAAATGGCCTGAGGCGCTTCCCGGACTGCCGACCGGATCAGTCAATGGAGTAGCCGTCGTCGACCTCGACGTGCGGGAGCACAAAGACGGAGTCGCCGCGTATCTGGATCTTGGTCTTGTTCCCGAAGACGCAGCAATGGTTGTTCGAACCGCTGGCGGAGGTAAGCACCTCTATTTCGAAAACGTGGATGGTATCCGAAACTCGACGACCAGCGCCGGTATAGATGTTCGTGGGGAGGGGGGCTATGTCATAGCTCCCGGCGCGGTCAGCAAAATCGGTTCTTATACGGTGGAAAAAGGTGACCCAAGGGTTGCTCAGCTGCTCCTGACCGCCTTCCCGCAGGCGCTCACACGGTCTTTCAGCAGTTCACAGAACAGTTCTCATTGTCGGTATAAGGTGACGGAGCTTGCGGAAGCGCTCTTCAAGATCCCGAATGATTTGCCGTATGCTCAGTGGGTAAGAATTCTAATGGCTGTTCATCATGCGACGGCCGGATCCAGACCAGGTCTCAGCCTCGTGCAGGCCTGGAGTGCTGACTACACCGGCTACGACTCTAAAGAAGTCGCAAGGAAGTGGCGTAGTTTCGGAAAAGCCGATGCTCCTGCTGTGACTGCTGATACGCTGTTTGCGGAAGCGAGGAATTTTGGCTGGCTGGCAGTTTCGCCAAACGATTTTGATGACGACCCGGAAGAGTTGCCAAGCATCGAATTCCTCCTCGGTGAGAAGGCCTCCAAATCAGCTGATACGGGTGGGCTGACATTTCTCACCCCTGACCAATGTGCTGATCTGCCCATCCGTGACTACGTCATCAAGATGTTGATCGCACCCGGGCAGATAGGATGCATCTTTGGTGAGCCCGGGGCTGGCAAATCTCTGTTTGCTCCGCGGCTTGGTTACGCTGTCGCTCGCGGAGAGGATGTCTTTGGTTTGCGAACTAAGCAGGGGCAGGTGTTCTACATCGCTTGCGAGGATGAAGATGGTATGGCCGGCCGCATCGCGGCTCTCTGTGGTGATCTTGGCATAACAGACGGTTTCCAACTGGTTCAGGGTTGCGGAGATCTGTTTTCGCGAGGTCAGGTGGAGGGAAAGGGCAGCCCCGACCTGGAGGCTCTGGTGAAACAGGTCAGATTGGTCCGGCCTTCCCTTATTGTGATCGACACACTTGCCATGGCAATGCCCGGACTGGAGGAGAATGACGCGGCCGGTATGAACCGCGTTGTGCAGATTGGAAAACGCCTTGCACAAACTGGGGCGGCGGTCATCTTTGTTCATCACGGAACCAAAGCTGAGGGCAATACACCCAGGGGGCACTCTGTATTTAACGGAGCCCTCGACTTTTCAATAATGGTCAGGACTGCCGACCGGAACGGAATTGTGCGGGGCAAAATCCGGAAAAACCGAAACGGATCACCTGACCTCGACTTTGCTTTCAGAATCGGTTCTCGTCACCTTGGCTACGACATAGACCGCGAACCCGTGGATGCACCGATCTGCCTGCCGTGCAGCCCGGGGGATCTAGAGGGCAATCCGATGCTCACGTCCGCTGAAGCGGCGGCTTTCACGCTTTACATGGAAATGTCGGACGGGGTTGAGCTGAATGTAACTGACTGGCGAAAGGCCGCTACTGATGGTTTGAGCGTTTCAGGCAGTGATAACCGCGCCAGCAGACAAAAGGCGGTATCCAGAGCTCTTTCAGGGCTTGTGAAGAAAGGGAGGATTGCTGTCGAGAACGGTTTGATGTTCATTCCACGGATAGTGGAAAACGATGATTGGGATGACATCGAAGAGGATCAGGATAGTGCAGGAGACTGAGCGGACATTAAGACAAAGTCTGCTGATTGTCCTGTCTGTCTGAAGGAAGCCGGCCCCTCGCATGACGGACAGACAGGACACCCCCCTTTAGGGGTGTCCCTGTTGTCAGGTCTGCGGAGCATCTGCAGAGCAGGATTACGACGGAGTTATCGCTCAACAAACGGGTCCCTCCGGTAGTCAAACGCTCACCGTGGTCAGCGCAGAGCTCGGCTTTTGAGAGTTTTCATTCTAGCCTAAGAGACACCCGTTTGCAGGTGTTTCGCTGACGTCTCGGTGGTGTCGCCTGACAGCAGTATAAGATGTTCGTTTTGTTAACGTCCCGGACCTGTTCCGAATTGCTGTAGCGTGCTATTTCTCACGGGAAGTTCGCATACGACGGCAATAGAAATGTGCTGTCGCAAAGCACAGGCAATTGGTGGCAAAAGCCTGGATCAGGTGTGCGTTAACGGGAAATGCACCAAATGTGCTCATAATGTTCTTGCGGCTAGGGCGGCTCCCAGCCATAATGACAGAAAAATTCCCAGCGAAGCGAGCAGAGATGACGGACTTTGAGATCCTTCTCAGGAAGGCGGGCTATTCGGTACCCCAGGCAGCAGAACACCTCGACTATTCTGAGAGCCACATTTATCGCTGGGTCAGAGGTGAAGAAAAACCCAGGGACGGTGTCATTCGTTTGCTGGAGTTGGAAGTCGATCGGCGGAGCCCGCCGAAAAACAAAGGTGGCTTCACCTTTATCGACCTGTTTGCAGGGATTGGTGGCTTGCGCAAAGCTATGGAGGGCGCAGGTGGGCGATGTGTGTTTACCTCCGAATGGGATAAATTCGCCCAACAGACCTATCTTGCGAACTTTCCCGACAACCGGCCGATCGCGGGCGATATCCGGGAGGTGGATGCAGCAGCAATCCCTGAGCATGACGTCCTGGTGGCGGGTTTCCCTTGTCAGCCTTTCTCAATTGCAGGTGTTTCGAAGAAGAATGCGCTTGGCCGGCGACACGGCTTTGATGACGAGACACAGGGCACGTTATTCTTCGACGTTCTAAGAATCCTGATGGCGCACCGCCCGGCAGCTTTCCTATTGGAAAACGTCAAGAACCTCAGAAGCCACGATCGGGGCCGGACGTTTGAGGTGATCAAGCGCAAGTTAGAGGATGAGCTTGGGTACAAGCTTCAGACACGTGTAATTGATGCGGCACATTATGTGCCCCAGCATCGCGAACGAATCGTAATGGTCGGGTTCCGGGAAGACGTGCCATTCTCGTTTGATGATATCGATCTGCCAAGACGGGGTCGTTTTGTAATGGGGGACATTCTTCATCCGGAGAATGGGTTGGAGGTACCGGAGCGTCACTACACGGTGGGTGCTAATGCTGTCGTCAGCGATAAATATACCCTGAGTGACAAGCTTTGGCAGTATTTGCAAAATTATGCGGCTAAGCACCGTGCAAAAGGTAACGGGTTTGGGTTTGGATTAGTGCAGGGAGACAGCATATCCCGGACCTTATCCGCTCGCTACTACAAGGATGGCTCAGAGATTCTTGTCAATAGGGGCGAGGGCCGGAATCCGAGGCGCCTGACGCCGCGGGAATGTGCCCGCCTGATGGGATACGACGAAGACTTTCGGATTCCGGTATCAGACACTCAGGCCTACAAGCAGTTCGGAAACTCTGTGGCTGTGCCGGTATTCTCAGATGTTGCGCGCCTTATGAGGCCACATATCCTGAGTTTGACGAATTATAGGGCGGAAGCGGCTATCCAAGTTGGTTGACACTCATGACATCAAGACGCGTAGCCGGAACATGGCGGCGATACGTGGGTCAGATACGAAACCGGAAATGATAATCCGCCGTGCACTTCATGCCCGCGGCTTCCGTTTCCGGCTGCATAACAAAAGCCTTTCCGGAAGGCCTGACCTGACTTTGCGCAAACATCGCGCGGTCGTCTTTGTGAACGGTTGTTTTTGGCATGGGCATGGATGCGACCTTTTTAAATGGCCGAAGACTCGGGAAGAATTCTGGAGAAAAAAAATTTCTGGCAATATGGAGCGAGATCGCAAAACGTACGCAGCTCTAGGTGAGGCTGGTTGGCGCATTGCGTTGGTCTGGGAATGTGCGGTTAAAGGAAAACGGCGACTGCCCTTGGAGGAAGCAATGGATCGTCTGGTTCAATGGCTGCAATCGGAGAAAGAAATGTTAAGCATCAGCGGAGAGGAAGCATGACGCTGATCCGATTGCGGGTATGCCCTTCATAGTTGTAGCTTCGAATTATCAATTATTTCAGACAGGTTAGAATAGCAGATGATAGATCTGACAAACCCACCTGATGCTCCTCGCTTGATACACGGCCTGCGAGACACGGGCTATGATTTCAATACCGCTGCGGCCGACATCGTAGATAACTCAATTGCCGCGCACGCTTCAAACATTAACATCGAAGTGGTGCTCACTCCTGAAGGCAGAAAGTTTGTTTACTTCGGGGATGATGGCGATGGTATGAACTTCGAAGAGCTTTATGATGCCATGCGTTATGGTGCGAAAGCTCGACCGAACCTCGCCAGCCTCGGAAAGTTCGGGCTGGGTCTAAAGACAGCGTCAAGCTCGGTCTGCTTGCGGTTTACAGTTATATCGAGGCGTGATCCTGCAGACGAGCTGGCAAAACTGACCTGGGATCTTCTGCATGTTTCTGAAGTGAACTCCTGGGATATGTTAAAGGAAGACATTACCGCGGGCGAGCATGAAGCATTTGAGGAATATTGCGGTGATACTGGTACGCTGGTGATTTGGTCAAACTGCGATCGACTGCTGCAAAGAAACTACGAAGAACCGGGGGGAGCGAAAGAGAAGGCTGCGGTGAAACGTGTAACGGAAAATCTCGCTTCTCATCTGTCGTTGGTTCACCATCGTTTTCTGGATCCCGACGACTCAACGGTTCCGAATGTGTCGATCTTTGTAAACGGTGACAACCTCGAAGGGTGGAACCCGTTTTATCCTGAAGGGTCAGAGCAGGTTCTTGGACCAAAGCAGCAAAAACTGGAGTGCATTCTGGAAGATGGCTCCGTTGAAACAGCAATACTGAAAGCTTGGATTCTACCCCACAGCAGCGATTGCACCGACGACCAAAAAAGAAAAATCCGACATTCTAACAAAGGTCAGGGTTTTTACGTCTTCAGAGAAAACCGTCTGATCCAAACCGGCGGGTGGCTTGGAATACATGGCTGGGGCGCGATGGAGCCGCACATGTCTTTGCTTCGGGTAGAACTCGACTTCTCCCATGAGCTCGATGAAGCATTCAGAGTAGATGTGAAAAAGTCTCGTATTTTGCTTGATCCTGCTCTTGAGACACGGGTCAAATCACTGATCACTCCGGTCAGAAGAGAAGCCGATGCCAGAAACCGCAGGATTTCAAAGGCGGCTACTGCAAAACGCGGGATCGACCACTCCAGTTCAAACAAGAGTGTTCAGAAAACCCCTAATGTTAAAAAACCATCAGTGGTTTCTGCAAACGTCGAAGGCGGTACCGCAGTCGTATCCAACACGTTTGGCCCGAAAATCAAGTTGAAAGCTCCGGTTCAGAACGATGTAAACGCGGAGAGCGTCTACATTGAAGCAGTAGAGGATATGCACTCTGGCGGGTTGTGGGAGCCTGCACTGAGAAGTTCAACGGACAAAGACCACGTCGTCTCGGTCAGGATCAATAAGTTCCACGACTTTTATCAGAAGATTTATCTCAGAGCTAAAGACTCCGGCTACTCCGTTGAAGGTATGGACTTGCTGTTGTGGGCTCTGGCCACGGCTGAGCTTGATCACAAAAACCCGGAGCTCGAAGCTGTTTTCGAAGACTTTCGCGAAGAAGTTGCACTTAATCTGAAGCGGTTACTAAGAGAAGTGTCATTGCCGGCGGATCACGAATTAGGCGACGCGCAATCAGAACTAGATGTTTAACGACAAAGCAGAACTCGTCCGAAGAACTCTGGCCGCCGGGACTGGTGCTGAAATCAGCCTAAAGTCCGACAAGTCAGGACTTCAGACATCTCTCCAGATCTGGTTTACGGACCTGGGTCGGCGTAATGGGCCAGTTGTGTCATTGGGGCCCTCTGGCTTGCGCCGACACCGCGTTGTGCTGGGGTTCGGATCTGCATCTGAGGCAGTTATTTTGCAGATGAATCAAGCGGATAACGAAGCCAAAAAACTTGCATTCAGCCTGACGGGAAGTATCGGATCAGAAATTGACCTCTATTTTCCGGAAGGGATGACTTCAGAGAACTGGGCGGTTGATGATCTCAGCTTTTCAATTACTGCTGAGAGACGAGGAATAAACTCCGTCGTTGACGATGCGGAGGTGTCTCAAACCTGCGAAGAAATTGTTGTGCCTATTTTGGCCGCGGTGGCTGAACTAATTGGATATGATGAGGTGCCCCGGGACGTTGAGCAAGGCGACGCCGAAATCTTCGAAGGCGCGGTATCTCTGAGTATCGTCAAACGAAGAGAGCGCAATCCAAGGAACCGTCTTCTGGCAATTCGCCTTCATGGGCATCGTTGCGGAATTTGCGGCGTGGACCCGCGAGAAACCTATGGCGAGGCAGGTGAGGTCATTGAAGTGCACCACCTTCAGCCACTGGCGAGCTTGGATAAGCCAAGCACTTACGATCCGGTATCGGACCTGATCCCATTGTGTCCGACATGTCATCGCGTCGTGCACACACGTCGTCCGGTTCCCTGGACCCCAAGTGAGGTTTCGGAGATGATGGCCAATGAAGAAGACTGACGTATCAGCATTTCCGAATGACTTCTTTGCTCTGAAAGAAAATCCTCCGGCCGGGTTCACTTTGTCCGAACGTGTCGGAGACCCGACTTTGCTAATTGAAAAGTCGGGCATTAGCTACAAGGCTAGCCTCCTGGGCCGGCGTAAGGTGAAAGGAGAAATTGTCTTCGGACTGGCGCCTTCGCTCAAGCATAACTGGTATGTTGAAGGGAGTGTAATTCGGCCCCTGCCTCACGACGTAGCAGAGACCATTGAGCGTCTTTTTTCCGGTTATGACCTCGGGGATCTTTCGTTCCCTGAAGTTCTGGCTTTGCGACGGTTTTCTCAGGAACTCATCTCAGTTGAACTCGACAATGACGTTCTCAAACCTGCTCGTGATCAGGCTGGAGAGCGTCCTGAAGAAGCTTCGATCCCGGGCTTAAATGCGACGTTGTTCGGATACCAGGCCGCCGGAGTCTCTTGGATGAAGGAAACGATTTCTCACACCGGCGGGTTGATCCTTGCAGACGAAATGGGCTTGGGCAAAACAATACAGATTATTTCACTTCTGTTGCTAGACCCGCCTACAGAGACTGCACCGGCTCTAATTGTGTGCCCAACGAGCCTCATTGCAAACTGGCGCAGAGAAATCCATACGTTCGCACCGGAATTGTCCGTTATGGTCCACAGGGGGGCTCATCGGGCGGGGATTTTTCGAGATCTTCAGGTGGCGCAGGTTGTGATCACTACTTATGAAACTGCGGTGAACGATATTTCAATTATCAGCGCATTTGAGTGGGGTTGGGTGATTTGCGATGAGGCACAGGCTCTTAAGAATCCGGCATCGGCCCGAAGGAGCGAGCTGGCGTCAGTTCCGCGTAAGCGGTGTATCCCAATGACCGGAACGCCGATTGAGAATAGCCTTTTGGATCTTTGGTCGATTGCCGACTTCGCAATACCAGGGCTGCTTGGGACGCAGTCAGAATTTGAAGTGGAATATCCGGATGGGGTGGCCTCAGCGAAGGAGCTGAAAAAAATTTCTGAACCAATAATATTGAGAAGACTTGTAGGCGACGTTGCAGGTGACTTGCCTGAACGCGTGGACATTGATCTCCCGATAGAATTAGGTAATTCACTTGCTGCCGAGTATGAACGTATCAGGTCCGAGACACTTGAAAAATATCCGTCTGCCGGCGCTCTTGTTGCCACAGGTCAGCTTCAGATGTTTTGTGCTCATCCTTGGTTACGATCGCAGACGTCATTTGCCGAGCTATACGAGGAAAACGCACAGATCGACTGGGGCAGTTCCGAAGCTCTTGCCACACCGAAGTTGGAGCGAACTGTCGCACTGATACAGGAGGCTTTCTCCAACGGTCGCAAAGTTTTAGTTTTCGCTTCCTACAACAGGTGTGGAGACCTGATCAGGCAAGCCCTCCAACCCGCATCCGAAGTGTTCTGGTCCGCAATCAATGGTTCAACCTTGCAAGAGGATCGTCAGATTATTGTTGATGATTACACTGCCCACGATGGCCCTGCTTGCCTCCTTTTGAATCCGAGAGCTGCCGGCGCAGGCTTAAACATAACTGCTGCAACTGTAGTTATACATTATACGCAAGTTTGGAATCCCGCCCTAGAAGCTCAGGCCAGTGCCAGAGCACATAGAAGAGGGCAAACCGAACCGGTGACAGTGTACCGGTTATACTATGAGGACACAGTTGAAGCTGTGATGTTGGAGCGCTCTAGGTGGAAGAGGGAACTGGGGAATGAAGCTATACCGATAGCAACACGAGACGAATTAGATCTGAAGCGCGCGCTGGAAATTACACCGGACAGAACAAATGACTGAAAAAACATTCACCAAACAACTAACGGCAAATGACACTGGGGAGTCAGGTGCCCATCAGGCGGGCATTCACGTTCCCAAAGGAGAAAAGGAACTGATTGCATTTCTTCCCAAGTTAGACCCGAGTGTAAAAAACCCGGACGCTTGGCTCAGCTGCGTTGACGTGGATGGTGGGGAATGGTCGTTCAGGTATGTATTTTATAACAATAAATTTCACGATACGAACGGTACACGTGATGAGTACCGGATTACGCACATGACAAAGTTCTTTAAGGCATTTGGAGCTACTGAAGGTGACTTCTTTAGGATTTCTGGAGATGAATTCAGTTCCGAGTATCAAATCAGCATTATTCAGGCGGAAACAGAAATGCAGGTGCTGGAACTAGGCAAAATAAAGCTGAAAGGTTGGAGGCGGGTGCACTGAGCATCTCACCAAATTTGGCACCGTAACGGAGGGTGATAGAAGCTGCACCATCCGTCTCAAGAACCGTTTCTTGTTCTTAATTGAGTTGGTAAGATATCAGTAGGCGATCGAACAGCCGTTCGTTCCGTATGTGGATAGCTAGAAGCGAAACGACAGGAAGTCAAAATGGCGAACAGTAAGCAACTTCTTGGCATGATCCGTAGTCACGCGGCTGGTGACGACTCTGGCTTCCTAGCAATAGCTGAACACATTGCGTCCGACGCTGAAAAGGCGGGCAACGTTCACGTCGCAGCTCAGGTTCGTAGCCTCGTTGAAAACCTTCGCGCGGAAGTTTCCTCCCGTCGCCCCTCTTCGCGCCCCACACCCATATCAGTTCCGCGAGGCGAGTTGGCAGGGCTCATTTCCGCCACTTATCCCGAAACCAGAGTGTCAGACGTTGTTCTCAACCAAGACCTTGAGTTCCGCATACGTGATATCCTCCGTGAACATGGCAAACGCGAAGCACTGGCTGAATATGGCTTAACACCGCGCCGCAAGTTGTTGCTGTCTGGCCCGCCGGGGACTGGCAAAACAACTACGGCAGCGGCATTGGCCGGTCAGCTCGGATTGCCGCTTTTTACCGTTATGCTCGACGGCGTTATTACGAAATACATGGGTGAAAGCGCAGCAAAATTGCGTTTGGTTTTTGAGGCCGCGCAATCAGTCAGAGGAGTTTACTTCTTCGACGAGGTAGATGCGCTTGCAACGAGCCGGGGAGCAGATAATGACATCGGTGAAGCCCGGCGAATGCTAAACTCACTCCTCCAGTTTCTTGATGAGGATTCATCCGAGAGTATCCTGATTGCGGCTACTAACCACCCGGCTTTGCTCGATGCAGCAATTTTCCGTCGGTTCGATGCGGCGTTACTGTATCAACTCCCGGGGCCAAAAGAATCCGAACGAGTTATTCGCGGATGCCTTTCACATTTTGAACTTCAGAAGATTAACTGGGAGAAAGTCGTAAACGCCGCCGTAAATCTTAGTCAAGCTGATCTCTCGGCTGCGGCTAAGGACGCTGCACGCCATGCAGTGCTGGATGGTGATGGTCGCATCGAGACAAATGGACTCGTCAAGTCTATCGAAGACCGAGCACAACTTCACGAAAAATAACAGCTTTTAGTTGTATTTGGATTGACCTTTCCCCCGATTTGCGCAACCTCGGCAAAAAAGGGGGCAGGATGCAAAAATACGGACATATTCATCTTCGCAACTTAGGGGTAGCCTCTGATAGATTCCGCTCAACTGATACGGCGCGACCTTCCCGACCGGAACCTGTGCGGAACCGCAAAGCCCATGGCCGAAAGTTAAATGCGGACCTTCGGAACCTTCGCGCAATTTTCGCGAAGTCCGTTAACAATCAAGAGCGTGTTGGCGTTCCTGAGCAGCATCGTGGAGCGGCGCTAACAATCCGTTCCCGCGCCGATCAGCCTCTTGACCTCGGGAAACGCCAATTAGAACGAAAGGGGCTTTCTGTTTTGGGAGTGCGAAAGCTTCCTCAACAGCGAAACGAGTCCGGTAGCACAATTGAAGCACGGGTTTTTTATACCGAAAAAGGTTTCGAGCAGCTCCTAACGCGGGGCGAAAATTACACCAAGTGGAAAGCATCTGACAAAAGGCGACCAGTCAACTTTTGGCTTTTTGAAGCGGCTGAGTCTTTCAGGATCGCCACTATCGAAGACTACTGGAATGACAGTCGTGCGAGTTTTCCTCGCGCCGTTTCGGACGCTGAGTGGGAGGTTTGGACTCGCAGTTCTCTCGATGATCAGTTTCGTAGAGCGGTGAAGGAAATAGGCCTTGAAAGTCAAGGTGAACACACAACGTTTCAGGATCTCAATGTTTATAATTTGATTGGTACAAAGCGGCAAATTGAGGTTCTGGTTCAAGACAGCGCAGCTGTGATCGAGCTGAGGGGGGCATCAAGCTTTGTTGCTAGGGACAATGAGTTTCAGCACCAGAGTCAGCAGTCTCAAGTTCGTGACCTTTTTCACCGAATTGAGACTGCTCCGGACAATTCCCCGATAATCACTCTTTTGGATACTGGTGTGAACCGTATGCACCCACTTATTAGCGGGTCCCTTCCTCCAGCACGATGTCACGCAGCTGACCCTAGTTGGGATGCATTTGATTCAAACGGACACGGTACAAAGATGGCGGGTGTCGCTCTATTCGGAGATTTGGGCAAAGCGCTAAATTCCAGCGCGCCTGTAGTTCTGCCGGTTCAACTTGAAAGCGTAACAGTATCCGCTCCAAATAGCTCAACACGACTGCCTGCACGAGATGCGTTGAGCCGTGCAGTGGACATAGTAGAAGAAACACCTGCGCGACGAGTATTCTGTTTAGCAGCGACCGCGGTCGGTGAAGCTGAGAACGGCTCGCCAACCAGTACTTCTGCAACGCTTGATAAGCTTGCGTTTGGCGACGGGGTTAAAACTAGATTGATCTGCACCGCGGTCGGCAACGTCAATACTAGTCAAATGCAACCTTACCGTGTTGTTCACTACGATCGACGGAATGAAGACTATCCGGTTCAATCCCCCGCTCAGGCCATCAATTCACTTTCTGTCGGAGCGGCAACGCAAATGTGCTCGGTGGCAAACCTTCTTGCGCCAAGCGGCGATCTCTCTCCAACTTCTCGGACAACACAAGCGTGGGACATGGAACGCCCTCACAAACCTGATATTGTCATGGAAGGCGGTAACCATGTGGTCCACCCCAGCGGTGGGCACTCTATACCGCATCCGCCAGATATGGTTGTTACAACAGGGCGCGATTTCGCAAACTGGCCAGTCACAGTGACCGGTGAAACCAGCGCAGCTACTGCAGCGGCTGCTCGCCTCGCCGCACGAGTTATGCAACGTTATCCAGAGATGCGACCCGAGACCGTGCGGGGGCTGATCGTGAATTCAGCGCGCTGGACAAACGCGATGCAGAATAGGCACAAGGACCTCGTGAATATCGGTTACTCGCGCCAACAGGCTACAAACCAAATCCTGTCTTGTTACGGCTGGGGAATTCCCGACGAGAACCGGCTTTTTGAAAGCGCGAGTAATGCATTAACACTCTTGGCCGAAGACACTCTTAAACCCTATGAACTTGTAGACGGACGTTACCGGCTAAGGGAGATGAAGTACTTCAGTTTTCCATGGCCTGAGAGGGCACTAGAAGCACTCGGTTCGACTGAAGTAGAGGTTCGCTGCACTTTGAGCTACTTCGCAGAACCGGACCCGGGCAGCAATAGCCGAGATGAAGCACGCCAATATCCGAGCCACAGGCTTAAGTTTGATTTTAAGCGCTTTGGCGAAACGGATGAGCAAGCGCAGGGTCGATTTAATGGAGCGCTGGAAGCTGAAAAGGGCTTTGGCGATGAATCCGGGTGGCTACTTGGGCAATACAAATCACGTGGTACTATCCATCAAGACGTTTGGCAGGGACCTGCTTATCAATTACGCAACAGAAACGGTATATCTGTTGCGCCGAACCATGGGTGGTGGAGCGCTCACGGAACTAAGCCGGAAGACAAGGACGTGCCATTCAGCTTGATAGTGACAATGACCTCTCCAGAGGTAAGCGTGGACCTGTTTACTGAGGCACTAGCTAATGTCCCCGCCGGTTTGCTCGTTTCACGTGCGAAAGTCACCGTTTAATCGCCGAGTCTTGCCATGACGTCGCCGTAGGTAAGAAACGCAAATGCCGCAACAGAGCTTTTCGCAACATCGGCGCGAGCCTTTGTAAACGCTTCACCAAGACTATTTTGGTTGCGATAGAAGTTATCGAGGCCGCTCTTAACTACGTCGCAGGCAAACTGGTCTTGAACGCGCCACATCGGGGCGATTACAGCCCCAAAACCGCGCTTTGCCATAGTTGGTGCCCATCCTTCAACCCAGCTCAAATTATCGGAGACCGCAGCGGCTTCACAAGCGTTCAAAACTACCAAGCTGCGATCGCGGTCACCCAACTTCGTATCACTAACGTCAACGTCGCCGATGAGTACTTCTGCGTCTTGCATTTCTAGACTTGCATCTGACGCGCTACTAGCCGCTTTCCCGTGTCCCGCGAAGTGTATAAGTGAAATTGTGGGGACGTCTTCTCCCGCATCCATTCTCTTAAGAAACTCTCTTTTTAGAGGTGTTATCACATCTGCACCTAGCTCGCTTTCTAACCACGCTTGTTCTTCTTTAGCCGCCGGTAAAGTAGCGTCGTTCTTGTAGTCTGGTACGAATGATATTTTTCTCCCGCTTGGCAAAACTGGGGGCTGATCTCCGCGTTCGACTGTCCACCGTGCGACCGGGTGCGTGAGAAAAATGTGCTCTCCATCCGGAGGGCGCATCATCTCCCATGGGATGTGAAAGTCGTTAAGAATGAATTGAATAGGAAAAACCGCGCCAATTACCCCGCGAATATGTATGTATGTTTCTTTAAACTCTGTTGGCGTGGCAGCCCATATTTGCTCCCCGATAGCTCCCATCCGTCGTTTGACATTTTCGGGAGCTGTTTCAGGGCACCTGTTCATCAACTTTGATGCAAATAAACTAGGTTCGGCATTTAATTTACATGCCCCAGCCGACCGTGTTGGGGGAGACGGTGCACCTGGAGCGAGGTTCCAAGACCAATGGAGTGTTTCGTCGATTTTGATAACCGTGACGGTCATCGTGGGCGGGGGCGCGTTCGGAGCGATCGTTATCGATCCCGCAGAGCGATCCCGGTTTTTGTCCTTTTCCCTCGCCGCGACAACTTGGCCAATTATCTCAGACTGGTGGCCGCAGAAGCGTCCGGAATGATTAAAGAGAACTACCACTTCAACGTCGGTACCAACAAGAATTTCTTCACTGAGCCGAACACTTACACTTGCAGGGGTCGAACCCCCGTCCTCGCGGACTACAACCTGACCTTTGCCAGAAACACCTTCGGAGAAGGCGCTAGAATTCACTGTTACATCGACTGTGATTTGCTCCCATCCCGGAGGAAGATGAGCAAGTGTCAATGCCTCAGTGGCCTCAAAACGGGGCTCAGTTGCTAGGTCGACGATAATGTTAACTTGAGTACCCGGCTTAAGACTGTCCTCGGAAAAGATAACTGGGTGCCGTCGTACTGCTTGTGCCTTATTGTTTGTGTCTGTTTCTGTGTCTGGGTTGTCCCGTGAGACTGAATCGATGTCCTCGAATGCCTCAGGGGGATTCAAAAACCAATCATCGTCGGCAGCTGGTTGGAATATCCCAACTACTACAAGCTGGTCTTCGATCTCAAAGTCGTCCAGGGAAGCAGCTAGTGTGCGCAGCGCAGCGCTTCGTACGGCCTCGGAATGCACTAGACCCGATATGCTAACTCGCGTCCCCTTTTGGGTCAGGAACAAGCTGTTGATCTCATCCGGAAAAAAAATTTCCAAGTGCCTTGTTAATTTCCTTTCCAAGTCCTTAAGAGACCTCCAGGCAAAGACGCCCTTACTAGACTGACCGCTCATGCCCTGTCCCCCTCAAGGTCGTTTTCGGAGATCGAAAGAACAACATCCTCTACGGCGAGGGATCTTCGACCTTCCACGCGTATCCGCCACATGCCTGCCGGTAACTTCATGGTTCCGGTCAAATACCCGCCGTCTCTATGTAGCGTTCCAGCTGGTCCTCGTTTGCCCGAAGCGTCGAAGGTGGACACTGAAAGCGATTGTTCATGCACTTCTGGCACGTGCGCATCGATTTGGAACTGGCGATCCGCTTGATAGACATCATCTAGGCGAAGCCTAACTTGAGGGCGGTCTGTGCCAGCGCGAAATTTGTCTTCGTCAATACGACCCGTTCGAAGAACGGCAAACATGTGGTCGTCAATAGCCTCTTGATTGCATAGTGCGGCATGAAGTCCTGAAGCATAGGTGGCTTGACCGTACGACATCTCAAAAGGAACAGCAGACACTGCAGGTACCGTACCATCGCCTCCGTGATCCTGTCCGTCGATTGTTTCAAGCAAGTCTAGCTTGTCGTTGTTAATTGCAGCGGATTGAAATGTTGGTTGTCGTGCGGAGACAATTGGGGACACATACTGGGAAGAGTAACCATCCAGTGATTGGTTCCGTGCTGCGGCCTGTTTGATCTCTTGATGGAAAAGAAGAGCAGCATCGACACGTGCACTATCCAGATTTGGGATGTCGTACTCATTAACTCGAAGCAGCTTTCCATCTTTGGCCACGCAAGGAAAAAGTGGCAATAACTGATAGACTGAGTCAAATGAACGCAGAGGCTTTGTTGCATCAACCGGTAGTGGCCCAATCTTCTTGGCAAAACCATTGGCCAGAAACCCAAGTGCATTCAAAGAACCGCGGTGGGGCGTACCAATCGTAAAAAGGCGACGGACATCACGCCATCCACCAAGACATTCAATATAGTATCTCGCGACAAGGCCGCCCATTGAGTGGCATACTAAGACTGCTTTAGCATCTGTGTTTCCCGACGTCATTTTCCAAGCGGCTAATTTCTCTGCAACGAAACGCTCTAGCCTCTTGGCTGAAACCCGATTGTCTCTACGCCAATCGTACGGAAAGCGGAGGAAATTATCGCCCTCCTTCAAACCCACTTTCTCACACAGCTGCGTGCAAAAACGACCATATTGTTCGATCTTCCAAAGTCCAGGAATAATCTGGACATCCGAAACGACTTCGCCTGGTACAATATCGTCGCCTAGATCTTCATCCCCAGTTTCGTTCGCGACTGTCAGCCTATCTAGGCCATTATTAAAAACAGCAGAACCGGCGAGTTTCCAACTTGGGCCCCAAACAAGCTTTTTGCCTCTACGGAGCGTGCTCCCAGCGATGCCTGGCAGAAAGATTACAAGATCAGGAAATTGTTGTGACATTTTTATAACTTACTAAATGCGAGAGGTTTTGCGAATTTTGGAAGTGGTTCTTGTCTACGACGAGCTCCCATTCACAGGAAAAAATGATCCTGAGTTTTTCTTAGGTTAGAGGTCATCACGGCAGTCTACCCACGGGCGAGTATATTTCAACTAAATTGATGTTCGGTTGTCCTGACTTTTTGTGCCAGCAAACGATGAGCACTAATCTGGAACTGTTTTGGTGGCGGGAAGAACTTTTAGTACGTTGACCTTGGGTTAACTGACGACCCCCTCCCCATCAAGAGTTCAATGAAACATTCAGAGGGCGCTACTTCGAACTCTTGGAGCGCTGAGAAGAGTTATTGTTTATTGCATGAAACAAACGGCCATTGGCAAATGCAAAGCAGACGCAATGCGAATTGTAGCTGGTAGGATGGGAAAATCACCCAAGAATAGCGCGGGAAATTGAATGGCTTTCGATATCTTTTAGACTTCTAAAGATTAAAAAACCTCGACCAGAATGACTGCATTACGCTCATCCATTGTTCCCCTTCAAAAGTAGCGCTCGAGCATCGACAATGCGTAGGAGGTGACTTGCCAGAGTGACTATCTCGATGGCTTCTCCCGCATCTTCCATCGGAACGCTGCGATGTGAATGCGGGTTTTTGTAAGATCCTACAGCCCCGGCGAAAAGGTGCATCAGTGCTTCACGTTCCGCTTCCGTTTGTTCTGGGTTTCGGAGCGGCCCGTTTTCTTTATGAAAAGCGCGACGGATCATGGGGACACCGTGATCTCCCTCTTGGAAACCTGCCGCCTCGCGTACAGCGATTTCTACGGCTCGCATCGCCTCGAAAACAGCGGTGGCAAAACGTCCACGGATGAACGAGAGCCAAACCTCCTCAGCAATCGCCGGATGAAGAAGGTCTCTATTCATTCGCCTTGCTAAGTCGAATTGCCTGAAATCCTCTTTTGTTTCAATGCGCTGTGCGCGTCTGCTGAGCATACGCCCTTCTGAACGGTACTCGCCAGGAAAGGGGATAAGTAGCCCTTGCGCCTCTAGCCACGTAAATGACTCGGTTAATGCGAAAGCGACATCAACACGTTTATCCCTTGGATAACCACATCCACCCTCGTGAGGGAGGGGCTCCATCATGACCTCTGTAATGAGTTCAGTTGGCTTTAGCTGGTCAGGCTGTTTAGCATAACGCTCTCTCATCAAGAACAGCAAATTGGCAGCCAATTCTTCTGGTTCCAACGCAATAACGGCATCAGGATCAGGGAGGGCTTCGTGTAGTTCTTTCATATTCTTTCGCTAATGGCGGAGTGTAAAATCTTGGGAGGCTGATACTGTGTACGTTGCAAACAATCAACGTTGGTGAGCAATCCCAATCGAGTGTTCCAAGTTGATGGCTATTGATATGAACTCTTGCGGCATTCCATCATCGCTTTTCCTATGAAGCAACTCAGCTTTTTTCTATCTGACGCGCTAATAGTCGAATTTCATTGCGAGCGACTGTACCCTTAACCGGACACCAATTAACAAAATAGCATACTCTTGACCCTCGAAGACGTAAGCTTTGAGATGCCGGAGCCTAAGGAGGCATTACAGTGTCCGCGTCTGCAGTAATATGGTGTTGGACGATGATTACTCGGAAGTATAGGGTGTATTCTACTGGACATGACTGGGCGATCTAGGCCTTGAGGTGTGATTCCAGAACGTGGAATCATACTGTTCTTTCAAGTACTTGGAAACAAATGGATACCCCAATGGGGGTGCGGATGGGGGTGGTAAGAAAGCAAGTGTTTTGAGAATTCCTAACGATAACAATTGCTTGTTGGATGAGTATGAAGTCGCCCCCGGCACCATTCCCAACAGGTAAGCTACTGTTTCCCTTCAGCTTTAAGTGGAGCTGACCAAGGGCGTAGTACATGCTGGAGAACAAAACCGTTCCCTTCTCATTTGTAAAAGCAGGGGTCTTCAACTTCACACGACGGGTCCCGAAGGACCTCGATCACCACTATACCACCGGAAAAATATCGTTGTCGCTGCGGACAAGATCAGCGGCGGTCGCAAAGTCCCGAGCGCAAAGAGCTGCTCAGCAACTGGATGAACACTGGTATCACCTACGCATCCAAGATGTAGACCTACCGGGTAAGCATCTTCTGAGGATGGGAGGTGCCGCCGAGCTTGGGACTTCGATGTCATGCACCGATCAAACAAGCGTTGATACTGTAAAGCTCTTAGAAGCCGTGTCAGTCTATCTGCAGCTGAAGGGGCAAAGACGTCCAATCACCTTTCACAGAGCTGCTGAGCGGTCGTGTGGCTATGTCTTGTACGTCTGCGGGGACAAAGACATCAGAAGCTATACCAAGACGGATGCCAATGCGTTTCGCGACGAGCTGGTGAAGCGAGAATTGGCGGGTAGCAGTATCACCCGCATCTTTGGGACGTCAGATCAGTCATCAATTTCGCTGCTTCTGAAGCCGGTATCACACTGACCAACCCATTCGCTGGTGTGTACTACGACAGAAGTGCCGGTGTCGAAGATCGTGAACCTATGCCAATCGAAGCGATCCGCTCTCTGCAATCCAAATGCCGGTCCCTTGATGACGACTTGCGATGGCTGGTTGCTCTGGTCTCGGACACAGGGATGCGGCTTTCAGAAGCTGCGGGTTTGCTCAAAGAGGATTTCGAGCTGAATGACCCAGTGCCTCACGTAGTTGTCCAAGAGCATCCTTGGCGTCGGCTGAAGACATCAGGTAGCAACCGAAAGGTACCTCTGGTCGGGGCGTCACTATGGGCCGCCAAGCGCTTGCTCTCTGAGAACACTGACAGCCAGTTCGCTTTTCCCCGGTACAACAAATCGAAAACCACGAACGCTAATTCTGCTAGTGCCGCGCTGAACAAATGGATGAAGCCATATGTACCAAGCCGTTGCACCATGCACAGCTTTCGTCATTCGATGCGTGACAGGCTGCGCGCTGTCGAGTGTCCGTCCGACATCGTCGACCAGATAGGTGGCTGGCAAACCGAAGGCGTAGGGCATGGATATGGTAAGGATAATCCGCTTGAAGTGCTGAGCAAATGGCTGGAAGCAACGGCATAGCTCCAGCATGTACTACGCCCTTGGTCAGCTCCAGTTAAAGCTGAAGGGAAACAGTAGCTTACCTGTTGGGAATGGTGCCCGGGGGCTGTGTTCTATTCCCGTTACAGGCACCCTTGTCAGGTCTCCCGTCAGCAAAACAAGGGCTATCCCGGCAGCTTAGCTGAGGTCAACAGGCACCAGCGGGTCTACGGTATGGTCTACGGTGATGGCTTAGGGGTAGGAAAAGTTCTGCAGTACCCCGAAATCCCCCGCAGGACCTACGGGGGTAAATCACTGCAGTGGTATAGATAGTTAGCCCTTGAGGTATTTGACCCCAAAACATCACCCAAGTGTCATGGCGCGAGTGCAGTTTCGGTCACTACTTCGCCTGTCGAGGGCTCAGGTTCTTCTAGGAGATAAATGCTCGACAGTTCTTCCAGTCTTATCGGCTACCTGTCAATTGCACGGCACTTTAAGCGATGGTGCTTTTTCAGATTTAAGCTAGTTGAAGTGTCTGATCCTTCCCAACTGCAACTGAAAAGAACATGAACGGCGTCAGCTTTTGTGGCGCGGTGCTCACCGGCAATCGACACTCCACCTCATGCCCAAATCCGACAGATGCCTTTGAACCCGCCCAGGATAATCAGATACAATTGCATCCACGCGCAGGTCGATCATTCTGCCTATTTCTTCGTGCGAATTGACCGTCCACACGGCAACACATAGGCCCAGTTCTTTTGCGCGCGCCACATTTTCAGCCGTTACATCCGTGTAGTATGGGCACCAAAGCGAACCGCCAGCTTGCTTGACCAAATTTGGAATTTCATCACGACGACCACGAAAGTCAGGGCAAACCGCTTTCGAGGAATCCTCACCAACATCCGCCGCGTTTTCCGGAAGCTGCGTCAGGTAGGAAGACGGCATGTCAGAAGCCTGCCGCTGACACTCCTCCAACAGGTTCCAATCAAAACTGTGGAGCACCGCGCGCGAAGACAATCCTTTGTCACGTACTTCTTGAAGAACCCGCCCGACAAATTTCTTCCTATAAAGCGCATCGTGAGCCAAATCCGGATCCGACTTCAGTTCGAGCATCAAATAGGCATCGCCGTATTTTGGATCATCAACCAAATCCAGCAAATCCTGCAACTTTGGAACACGGATGCCATCCAGTTGAGCCTGGTCCGGAAACCGTTGGCCATAAGCCGAATGACCATCCAACCGCCCGATGTCAAATTGCTGGATTTGCTCGAACGTCAATGACGAGACCTTCGGCTCTTCTCCGGTCAGAAACAGGCCATTTGCGTCACGAAAGCTGGGAGCGTGCAGCCGATGGTTGTGGGTTATGACCGGTACGTCATCGGCCGTCAGGACAACATCAAACTCAAGCAGCGGGACGCCGATAGAGAGCAAAAAGTCAAAGCCAATCATACTGTTTTCGGGCAGCACACCCCGCGCACCTCGATGCCCCACAACCCGGATCAGGTTTTTGCCACCACGAAAGGCTTCAACCTGTGGAAAGACCATCAGCCTTCCAACCTCTTGCCGGATGAATGGTCAAACAGATGCATGTGCTCTGAGGCAACTGAGAACCGCATGCTCGGATGCCGGCCTTCGATTGGGTGGACACCCGGAAGACTAATCGTAATCGCGTCGCCTGCATCCGTGAGCTGGCCATGCAATAAGGTGTTTGCGCCTAGCGGTTCCGCCATCTGAATAGCGGCTTCCAACGGACCATTGTCGTCCAGAAACAGATGCTCTGGTCGGATTCCAAGCTTTAGTGGGGTATCAGGCCCCGTGGATGGGCCAATCTCTAAGCCCCCTATCTTAACCGTTCCGTTTTCACGCTGAGCATCAAAGATATTCATTGCAGGGCTACCAATAAACTGAGCCGCGAAAAGGGTTCCTGGTGTTTCATATACCTCCAATGGCGTCCCAATCTGCTCAGCGATGCCTCCGTTCATCACGATCATCCTGTCTGCCATCGTCATCGCTTCGACCTGATCGTGAGTCACGTAAAGCGATGTAATTCCAAGCTTTTCCTGAAGCTCGCGAATTTCTAAACGCATCTGAACACGCAGCTTGGCATCAAGATTTGAGAGTGGTTCATCAAACAGGAAAACCGCCGGCTCGCGAACAATTGCCCGCCCCATTGCCACCCTTTGGCGTTGACCGCCTGAAAGCTGCCGGGGTTTGCGGTCCAACAAAGCTTCCAGCTGCAACAGTTTGGCGGCCTCGGTCACCTTCTGGTCAATCTGGTTTTTTGGAAGCCCCGCGATTTTTAGCCCATACCCCATGTTCTGGCGCACCGACATATGTGGGTAGAGCGCATAATTCTGGAACACCATCGCGATATCGCGATCCATCGGCTCTTTGTCGTTGGCTCGTTCTTCTCCAATCCGGATTTCACCGGACGTTACGGTTTCAAGGCCCGCAACCATTCGCAAAAGCGTGGATTTTCCGCAGCCCGAAGGGCCAACAATCACAATGAATTCACCGTCCGCAATATCTATGTCGATGCCATGGATAACGTCCGTCGGGCCAAAGCTCTTTTTGACATTCTCTAAGTTTACTGTTGCCATTTCTTATTTCTCGCTATCGACAAGGCCGCGGACAAAGAGCTTTTGCATAGACACCACTACGATGACCGGCGGGATCATTGCCAAAATCGAAGTGGCCATGATGACCGGCCATTCAGCTACGTCGTCGCCGGATGGGAACATCTGTTTGATACCCATCACGATGGTGTTCATTTCAGGATCGGTAGTGATGAGCAGCGGCCAGAGATATTGATTCCACCCGTAGATAAAAAGGATCACGAATAGCGCCGCGATATTCGTTCGGCTCATGGGGACCACGATATCAATGAAGAACCGCATCGGGCGGGCACCATCGACGCGTGCAGCTTCGGCCAGTTCATCCGGGATCGTCAGAAAGAACTGCCGGAACAGGAACGTTGCCGTGGCCGAGGCGATTAAGGGGAAGATCAGCCCATAGTAGCTGTTGAGCATGCCGAACCCGGCGACAACTTCGAACGTCGGCACAATACGAACTTCGACCGGAAGCATCAGCGTTAGGAAGATCAGCCAAAAGAACGTCGTTCGCCCGGGAAAACGGAAATAGACGATCGCAAAAGCTGACAGCAGCGAAATTATGATCTTGCCCACTGCGATTCCGATGGCCATCACGAGACTGTTGAACAACATTGTGGCGACCGGGACGTTCACGCCGGAAAACAGCGCGGCCTTATAGTTTTCCCAGAATTGATCGCCGGGAAGAATGGGCATGGGCGGCGACACGATTTCCGGCTGGGTCACAGTCGATGCCACGAACGCCAGCCAGATCGGGAAAAAGATGATTAAGACGCCAAGGATCATCATGGCATGGGTCAACCAGATCCCCATGCCACGTTTTTCGACCATTCCGTGTTGTTGGGCTGCCATCAGTAGTGCACCCTTTTTTCCACGTATTTGAATTGGATGACGGTCAGCAGACCAACGACAATAAGCAGGATGACGGACTGAGCGGAGGACGAACCGAGATCTTGTCCAACGAACCCATCCGAGAAGACTTTGTAGACTAGAATGGTCGTCGCCTGCTGTGGGCCACCGCCAGTGATCGTGTGGATGACGCCAAAGGTCTCAAAGAATGCATAGACAACATTCACCACTAACAGGAAGAACGCGGTTGGCGACAAAAGCGGCAGCACGATTGTGAAGAACCGGCGCCAGAAGCGCGCGCCGTCAATTGCCGCAGCCTCGATCACCGATCTTGGGACCGACTGCAGCGCTGCGAAGAAGAACAAGAAGTTATAGCTGATACGCCCCCAGGCTGAGGCTACAACCACCAGGCCCATGGCCTCGGTGCCGTTCAGAACGTGGTTCCAGTCATAACCAAGCTGGCCGAGGTACCACGACACGACACCAACACGCGTGTTGAACATGAACAGCCACAGCACGCCTGCAACAGCGGGGGCAACGGCGTAGGGCCAGATCAGCAGCGTCCGGTAAACACCCGATCCTTTGATCAGGCGGTCCGCTATGACCGCCAGAAACAACGCCGGGATCATTGAACACAGTGTTACGAGCGTTGAAAACACCGCCGTCGTCACGAAAGATGCGCGATAGAACTTGTCGCTCAGCAGAAACTCGAAGTTACCCAATCCAACAAATTGGGACGACAGCCCAAATGGGTCAGGAATGAACAGGGACTGCCACACCGCCTGCCCGGCCGGATAGAAAAAGAAAACGGCGGAGATAATGACCTGAGGGGCGATTAGAGCCAATGGCAGAAGCCAGCCGCGAAAGGTGACGCGTTTTTCCATCCCGATAAACCACCGAATAAAGAAGATGCGGGCCCGAAACAGGCCCGCATCGAATTAGGACTTATTGATTGGCAGACTCGAACCGGCGCAGCAGGGCATCGCCGCGTTCTTTCGCACTGTCCATTGCTTCCTGAGCGGTCTTTTCACCGGACCAGACAGCCTCGAGCTCTTCGTCGATGATGCCGCGGATCTGGTCAAACGACCCCAGACGCAGACCCTTCGAATTCGCAGTCGGCTCTTTGGCGGTCATCTGTATGACAGCAATGTCAGTACCTGGGTTTTCTTCATAGAAACCAGCATTTCGGGTCGCGACGCCAGCTTCGGCGGTGATTGGAAGATACCCTGTGTTCTGGTGCCAGTTCGCCTGAACGTCCGAAGACGACAGGAAGCTCAGGAATTCACCGACACCTTTGTATTCTTCAGGATCGTGACCCTCCATCACCCAAAGCGAAGCGCCACCAATAATGGTGTTTTGCGGCTCGCTTACGACCGCCTCCCAATAGGGCAATGGGCGCACGTCGAATTCGAACTCAGCCTCAGAGCTAATGCCGGCATAGCCTGCCGAACTTTCGGTGAATAGCGCGCATTCACCTGCCCGGAAGTTCGCGCCACCTTCGTTTCTGCGGCCGGTATAGATGAATTTACCATCTTTGGCCCAGTCACCCATCGCGGTCAGGTGCGCCACCTGCGTCGGTCCATTCAACATCAGTTCGGTATCAAGACCGGCAAATCCATTGTCCTTCGATGCGAATGGGACGTCGTGATAGGCCGAAAGGTTCTCAAGGTGGATCCAGCTTTGCCAAGCAGTGACCAGCGGACAGTCTTCACCCCCAGCCTTAAGCTGGTCAAGAACGTCACCAACCTTTTCCCAGGTCGACAAATCCGTGTCAGGGTCAACACCCGCCGCTTCCATAGCATCGCGATTGACCCAGAGAACGGGTGTGGACGAGTTGAAGGGCAGCGACAGCATGTCCCCGTCAGTGGTCGTATAGTAGCCTTTGACAGCACCAATGTAGGCATCAGGATCGAATGATGCACCGCTTTCAGCCATCACTTCATACACGGGTTTGATAGCCCCTTCGGCCGACATCATCGTTGCCGTGCCTACTTCGAAAACCATCAGGATATGTGGTTGTTCACCTGCTCGGAAAGCAGCAATACCCGCATTCAAGGTTTCCGAATAGTTGCCTTTATGGCTTTCTACTACAGTGAACTCATCTTGGCTGGCATTGAACTCTTCAACCTGAGCCTTCACAAGATCGCCTAGTCGACCGGTGAAGGCATGCCAGAACTGAATTTCGGTTTGCGCCATAGCCGCCACCGGCGACAGAGCAGTTGTTAAGGCGAGAGCGCCTAGAAAATTCTTTTTCATGATTCCTCCCATGCATCAGGGGTTGATGCTTCGTTGAATACCGACCGCAACGCGTAATCAGCACACATGACGATTTCACGACGTTAACGTTACAATTTTATAATTCAAGCATTTAATTTTTGAGAAAAACATAACATTACATTATAAACCAACCAGGCAATCAACGAACCAGGTTCAAAATATGAGTCAAACTTTGCGGATCCGGCAATTGGAAGCGCTCATGGCCGTTTCCACCAATGGGTCGGTCACTGCTGCGGCAACGGATCTTGGGATAAGTCAGCCCGCAGTCAGCAGACTGCTTTCTGATTTGGAAAAATCACTTGGCTTTCAGCTTTTTGATCGCCGCGAAGGTCGCTTGGTGCCCTCGCAGGAGGTACGATATCTGCAACCCAGCGTAGAGCGCGTTCTGGAATTGATGAAGCAAATCTCGGATGTCAGTCAGGACATCACACAGCGCAAAGCGGGTCACATCCGCGTCGCTTGCTTACCGGGATTCGCCACAAGTCATCTTCCCGATGTCGTCGCCAAGTTTTTGCAGGATCGGCCCGGCGTCACCCTGACGATTGAACCAGACCGACCGGAACGGATTCTCGAGTGGATGATAGGTGAGCAGTATGATTTCGGGATCACGGACAGCTTTAACGGTCACCCGGCCGTTGAAAGCAGAAACATCAATGTCCGCACAGTTTGTGTGTTTCCCACCGGACATGAATTGGAAAGCCTCTCTGAGGTGACACCAGCGGATATTAAAGATGCTAAAATTATCCATACACGACGCGACAGCGACTTTTTTGTGCGGCTTTCCAAAGCGTTTCAGAGCGCCAACGTAGAGTTGAATTCCCACATCGAAGTCAGGCAGTTCACCGCAGCTTGTGAGTTGGCACTAAAAGGTGTCGGAGTTTCCGTGGTAAGCGAGCTGGACGCCGTCCAGTATTCAACGCGTGGATTGAGCTATAGGCCGTTCAAGCCATTGCTTCCACATACACTATCGCTTGTGCGCCCAATATTGAAACAACCGTCACTAGTGACACTCGAATTCATCGAACAGTTTCAAGAGAGCTTAAAACCGTTCAAAGCCCAATGAGCCCGTCAAAAACCCACGGCACATGAAAGAGCCTTTGCGCTGCCGACAAATCACCTACCCCTTTCTGCATAAGAAACATCAGAGTTTTGAGACCTCTGGGCATCATCCGGATCCAGCACCAAAGCGATCTACACCCATTCAGCCATGACCAGTGAATACGCCCAATGCGTATGTCTATGTGTTGATGATGGGATTCTTATCATTCGCTAAAGGAATAGATATGGCGACCCGTTGGGCCAGTGATCTTCGATCCTGGTCCGCTGAGCGTCGTCAAAGTTCAGGTGTGCGACCTGAGCATTTGTGAACTCTTCTCGCATGGCATGGATTAATCCTGCGGGTTTTATGGCATCGGGATTCTCTGCCGCCTTTTCAACACGGGGCTCGACTGCTGTTTCGCCCAATTTGATCGCCGGTCCGAGCAGTGCGAAGGCAGGATTGATGGACAGAGCTGCGATCGCACCAATGAATTCAGCGATGCCCGCGCCCCATTTCAATCTGACTGGTATTTTGGTGGCTGCAACAGCCTTTGCGTAGGCCTTAACCAGCGTCTCCATGCGCTCGCGCGCCTCTTGTTTGCTGGTTCCTCTCAAAGCTTCGACCGATGTCCAGGCACGCAAGGCGTTGCGGTGTTCCTGCACCTCAGGCATTGCGCAAAGATCAAGCGCGGCCTTGATCTGATCTTGATGAGAGCGTGTCTTGCCCTCAGCAGTTTCGTGATGTGGAACCAGAAATTCCCAACCAAACGCACGCAGCAAAGGTTCCTGCTCTGGAGTGTCATCAAGGAAAGCCTGAGGGCCATCATAGGCCGGGATAACTGCGACCTCGGTGAGAGGTATTCCCTTGATCAGCGCCCGGTTCCGTTTGGCATCCACGAAATCCTGAAGAACCCGACGGGTTAGGTGAAACGCAGGCGCATCGAAATCCTCTTCCTTTTGCGCTGCTTCGAATCCGGGCAGTTGCTGAAGATCGGCCACATCCATTTCGGCGTCCGTAGCGATCTTTCGTTTTTTCCACTCCATGTGGTGCGTGTTGTCCCAGGAAACCTCCATCAAACGTTCACTGGGAATCCAGCTTAGTATCTTGTCCTGGCGCACCGGGTTCCATTTTGCAGGCCAGGTCGTTCCTTGCGGTGACCGGGGGATCACCAGTGTCTCGAAAAGCACCAACTCGGCGACGAAAGCGCTCGGTCGAAGGTGATCGCGCACTGACATAGTGCCCCAAAGCTGCGACGAATTGTTCATGGCATTTCTCCTGCAATCGTCTTGCAGATCAGGTTACCATCTTTGTGCACCAACCCAAGATGGTTGCTTGGGTATGCCCAAACAAAGCTGATGTAGCTTATGCAACAGGAATGCGGAAAACTCATCTCGCCGCGCTCGCAATTCCGCGCCACCATTTCTAATAGCGCCCAAAATGCCAAGCGTTGTCGCGAACGACTGGTCAGGCAATGCAGCGGTGCGATAGGACGGTATTTCCCGAAAATCCGGTCGCACCATTCTAGGCCATCAATGTGAATGTCCGCGTAGAGGATATTCATGGCTTCCTAGTCTGATGGCCCTCTTCTTCAGCAACACAGTGATTACATCCGTGATGGCGTTGCAAATTCGATGCCAGTCGTACGGCGCTAACCGTTACATACCTGCAGCTACAGCTCCGCATTGACCGAGAGCCTCGGGGGAGCGGCGATAGCAAAGCAAAGGTGACCGCGCCTTCCGATTTAGCTGGCAGATTTTTGCGGGAATCGGCAATAAATGCTACGATAGCTTTGTTGGCAGGATCGCCGCTGGGTCTCTCCGGCCATCGCGCTTCGTTATTCTTTTTTTATTACAACAAGTTCTTTTTTTGCCGTTCGGCCGGGCGATCCGGGGCCTCTGGGCCAGCGTTTCAGAATGCTTTTGAACGGAGGCAGACATGCCGGAAACAGTATTTGAACGCGCGCCAGACGGCGCAATCATTGGACTTCAGCATCATGGCGACCCTCTTGGAGGGCGTTCTAAAGGAACCAGTGCGCTGGATGTGGCGCAGGCTTATGCCGCCGAAGTGGCGGGGCTTTACCGGATAAAGCCTGATTTTCTTGACAGGCTCGGCGAGAGTGTTTCAGGCAAGTATAATCGCGAGGAGGGCAGCAAGCTACGGCTGGAAGAAGCCAAGGCAGTACAGTCCTTTCTGGTCTACACATTTCGTCAGACACATCACGGCATCCCGGTCTGGGAGCGCGGTCTGACACTGCGCATGGCCGGCCCAGACAATGTGGTCACCGGTTCGTCCTCAAGTGTTGCTGCCGATATCGAACTCAGCAACGCCCCTACTCCGCCTGCTGGCCGCGACAAACAAGCTGGCACGGTTCTGCGCGAAGCTGTGAAAGGGGCCAAGTTCACAAAATTCAAGGTTAATGACACCCGGGACTTTGTCTATCGCTACGACGCAGAACATCGCCTGCCAGACAAAGAACCGGGCGAGATCGAAGGGGCCGAGTTAACCCCGCTGCCAGAGATTGGTCGTGTACCAAAGGGCATCAAGGACGGCGAATGGCGTTTCGTAAGCCTTGTGCATTTTGGCTGCAAAATTCCCGACTACGGAGAGCTGAACTGGCGAGCATTGGTCGATTGGGAAACCGGCGCGGTGCTTTACATCCGGCCATTGGTGGGGTGTGTTTCGGGTTACGTCTTCACAGACGACCCGATATCACTTTCAGGAGATTCAGAGCTTGATCCGACGGCCCCGGTTGCGCTTTTGGATGCGCAACGCGAACTGGTGGCGCTGGAACGGTTGATATCACCGGGCGGTGGCGCACCGGTGGAACTAAGCGGCGAATTGGTGGCGGTACGGGATCTCGACACACCAAACATCGCCCCACCGACTGAAAACGCCGGTGCAGCATCGATCTTTGATTATCCCGCCGACAGCGACGATTTCGCGGCGGTCTGTGCGTACTACAACCATGATTTCCTGTATCGCTTCGTCCAGTCTTTGGGCTTCGATCTGCCCAGCTATTTCGACGGGGTGACCTTCCCAGTGGATGTTGATCACCGCTGGTTCAATCCCATTGCAGGACCGGTGAATGCTCAGGCGCCAGGCAATGCCATAGGCAATGGTGTACTACGCTTTCGTTATGCGCTTGCGGCAAATGGCTCCACAGTCGGCATGGCCACAGACTCGCGCGTATCGGCGCATGAATTCGGGCATGCGGTGCTGTGGGATCATCTCAATTGGCCTAATTTCGGCTTTTGTCATGGCTTTGGTGACGCGCTGGCGGCAATACTTTACGATCCGCAGGGTATCGCGCCGGATCGTTTCCGCACCTTCCCCTTCAGCAACCTGATCACCCGGCGATGGGATCGGTCGGTCGCCTCGGGTTGGGGCTGGGGTGGCACGATGGACGTGGGCGGATATCGGTCAACCGAGATCAATGCCACTACTTTGGGCCGAATCTATCGATCTCTCGGAGGTGATTCCACAGAACTAGACGACAGGCTGCATGCCAGCCGCTACACGATCTATCTGATCCTGCAGGCGGTGCCGCTTTTGGCCGGGATCGTGCCCAACACAGTCGAAGGTTTTTCCCGCGCCTTGCAGGAATCAGACGAGAACACTGCTCAATTCGACGGTGCAGCCGGAGGCTGGGCACACAAAGTGGTACGCTGGGGCTTTGAGAAACAGGCGCTCTACAACGGATCCCCGCCTGATGTTGACGTCTTCATTGATGACGGACGGCAGGGTGAATACCCTTGGCACCAACCGGGCAACAATGCTCCCGGCATCTGGAATCGGCACCGCCCTGACGGCGGCACCGACCACGAGACTCCGCGCCGCTGCGTCGAGAATTATCTGTATGTCCGGATCGGCAATCGCGGCAACTACCCAGCCCAATCAGTGACTTTGTCACTAGCCCGCGCGACGGAAGGCAAGGGCACCACATGGCCGGATGACTGGGATCCGCTTATCGTAGGCGAACCTATCGGCCAATCAGTGCATTGTGGCGACGAAGTGATCGTCGGCCCGATCCCATGGTGCCCCGAGGACCTGTGCGAGGAATACATTCTTGCCAGCGTGGATACGCCAGAAGACCGCAGCAATGTCGAAACGATCGCAGGCAGTCTGCCTGTCGATCGACTGGCGCTTGGTGACAACAACGTCGCCCTTCGCCGAATGGAGGTGAACCGCGCCGAAGATGACACCCCTTGCTGCGAGGAGGAAGAAACGAAGATGACCTATCGTTACGCCGTCAAGTTCGTCTGCGGCTGTTCCAAGGGCCGCATTTTGTCCCAGGGCCGCTATCACACAGCAATCAACATCGGAAACGGCAGCGGCGATGCTGTGCGTTTTCGTAAACGGGTGTCGTCGGCCTTGCCAAACGAAAAACCGGGCAATGTCTCGGCCAGAACGAAGAACAAACTCGGTCCCTGGGAATCGATGGAGATCGATTGCGAAGATGTGGCACGACACCTGCGGGTGGCCGAATGCTGTTTCTTAAAAGGGTTTGTCTTTATCGACAGCGAAACACCGCTGGACGTGGTCGCGGTCTACACCGCCGCCCATGGTGAAGGCGAAGTGGAAACCATCGATGTCGAACCGGTCGTGCCTCGGCTGATCAAAAAGGTACCGCCCCCGCCACCGCCACCTCCGCCGCCGCCCCCACCCGAGGACAAGCCGGACCTAATCCCGGTGCAGCCCTTCCCGCCCGGCCCGCCGCCCTTCCCGGCTTGGTATTGTGAGGAGCCGCGCAAGTTGAGGATCATCGTGCGTAACATTGGTGCAGGGGCTGCCGGGCCTTCGACCACGCGGGTCGATTTCTTCCAGAGCGGCGTGGTGGTCGATCTGCCGACACCAGCACTGGGGCCAAACGGGGATGAGACCACGCTATCGCTCGAATTCCCGGACGAGGTCAAAGGTGGCGAGCAGATCCCCTTCAAGATCACCGTCAATGCCAATCCGGCCGATGGTGTGACGGAAACAGACACCACCAACAACAGCGACTCTTCCTCCTGCGGCCTGGCCAGCTAAAGCAAACTGGGGGTGGCCCGGGCCATTATCGGCCCGGGCTGCGCGATCTAGAGGTGCCGGTCGCTAGGCTGAATCATGATCGTGATTGCGCTCTACATACAGGAGGGCAATTTGCTTCAACGACACCAAGGTGGGACCGCCCTGTCTGATCCCAAAGTCAGACCTCAAGCTGCGATTTAAGTATACTTTTCTACCGCTTCCCAAGGGGCGACAGGGTCGCCGCAGCCTAGTAACTATCTCTTTTCCGTTGCGCATCTTTGATAAGAGCAGCAAGCCGATAGAAACCGTGGGCCATCTTGGTGTAGGGCGTTAGCAGGAAGAATGTCAGGACCGATCCAAGATGAATAGCAAGCAACGCGGGCATCAAAGCCGTTGATCCGAAAGCGTAAAGAGCAAGTCCGCTAAAACCGACGAATCCCAGCAACAGGATGAAACCGATATCGCCGCCCCATGCCGAAGCATCACCGAGATTGCGATCGGACCTTTGCTTGAGAATTGCCATGGCGCAGCAACCCACTGTCAACAACACACCGCCGGAGATTCCGAATAGTTTGGGCAAAGACCAGAACCCGTACGGCGCATGCATTCCAAAGCCATAATGCATAACCGTTGCAATCGAGGTCGACGCGAAGCAAAGCAGGAAGCCATACATGATCGCGTGGTGAATATGACGTCGCGCCTGACTGAACCGGTCTTCTTCTTCAAAATTACAGCCTTCACCATGACCTGCGGCAAGATCCTGCATTTTACCCGCTCGTTTGAAGGCGGCCAGCAGGTCCGCCATTTTGATGGGTTTTCCCCCCACCTCGGCCCAATAGCGCCTTACGCTGATGGCAATGCTAAAGAGTGGCAGCAAGAATGCCGGAGCAAAAATCGCAACCATCGCATTATGCGACAGAACGGCATAAAACCCGTCCCCTCCGCTAGAACCTATCGCGCGAATTGCCCAGAACAACAGGGCAAATCCGACCACAAGTGCCAGCGCAATCGCCCCGCCCTGGGTGTGAAATCGGCGCGCCAGCGGCTGCGGCCATGCGAAGCTTTCCCAGCTGTCCCTCCGTACCTCGGCCAGAGCCTTCGGCAAATTCAGGTCGAACTCGTGCGGGGCTGTGTACTGGCAGGCGTAGTAGCAGCCGCGGCAGTTGTGGCACAGGTTGGCCAGTTGCGTGATGTCCCCATCCGAGAACGCGCGTTCCGCATGAAGCGACGGAAAGACCGAACAATAGCCCTCGCAATAGCGGCAGGCGTTGCAAATTTCAGCCTGACGGCGGGCTTCCTGTATCAATTCAGTTTGCATAAGCGGCGGCCTCACGTCCTGCGATGCGTCCAAAGACGGTTCCGATGGTCATGCCGAAACCGGCTAGATAGCCTTGCCCAAGGATCGAGCCCGCCATGGTTTCGCCAGCCGCCCACATGTTTTTGATCTTGCCGTCGGCGCTCGAACATTGCGCGGCATCGTCGACTTTGAGGCCCAAATAGGTGAAGGTTACGCCCGTACGCAGCGAATAACCGTAAAATGGCGGCTCGGTGATCGGACGCGCCCAGTTGGTCTTGGGCGGGTTCAAGCCAGATGTTGAAACGCCGTCCAGCTCTGTCGGATGAAAGGCGCTTGTATCTCCGCAGGCGGCGTTGAATTCAGCGATTGTTGCGGTCAACTTTCCGGCAGGCAGGCCCATCATCCCGGCCAGTTCTTCCAACGTATCTGCCTTCAGCGGTGGAAACACCGACGGCATGAACAGATTCAACGAATTGGCGTCGATGATCACATAGCCAACTTGATCTGGTTGGGCTGCCACCAAGCGCCCCCAGATTGCATAGCGCTTGGGCCAGACATCCTCGCCCTCATCGTAGAAGCGCTCGGCATCCTTGTTCACGACGATCGAAAACGGCACGCAATCCAGACGGGTGACAATACCACCGTCAAATTTCGGTGCACGCCCATCAATAGCAACGGCGTGGCATTGGGTCGGGTCGCCAACACTCTCGACGCCTTGGTCCAGAAGATCAGCCAGGACCACGCCTCGGTTATAAGGAGTGCCTCGGATCAGAAAGTTTTTTGCAGGCTCACCCCATGCACGGGTCAGCCAATCCGTATCGGCCTGAAACCCGCCCGAGGCGACGATGACTGCCTTTGGCATTATCCGGTGGTTTTGACCTTCATAGGTATAGTCGACCCATTCGATCCGATCCCCGTTCAGCTCCAAATGCGTGACGGCGGCTTCATACAAAACATCGATACCCAAACCCGCCGCAGTTCGGTAATAAGCATTCACCAGAGACTTCCCGCCTCCCATAAAAAAGGCATTTGTCCGCGCCAAAGAAAGTGTTCCGGAAAGAGAGGGTTGAAACCTGACACCGTGCTCTTCCATCCATGGCAGGCATTCCTCGGAAGTGCGGATCGCGAGGCGGGCCAGATGCTCGTCAGTTTTGCCGCCGGTGACCTTCATCAAGTCCGCGAGATATTCGTCTTCGCTATACTCTTCGATCAACGGGCCCAAAGGGCCACCATGCATGCAGCGAAAATTGCGCGTATGGCGCGAGTTTCCTCCGCGATAGGGTTTTGGTGCGGTTTCCAGTATCAGAACGCGGGCACCGGCTTCCGCGGCGGTCATCGCGGCGCACAAAGCAGCGTTCCCGCCACCGATCACAGCGATATCGTAAGCTTCCTTTTGGGTGGCCATATCCTGTCTACCTAGTGATTTTCGTCGGTTGTCCGATCGCGTTCCTGCAACGCCCGGATACGCATTCGTTGTGCGGCCTGAATATGCCCGCGCATTTCTGTCTCGGCCGCCGCGCCATCACGTGCCTTCAGCGCGGCCATGATACGCCGATGTTCAGCGACTGCCGCTTCGGCCCGATCTCCGTCCAACAATTGCGACGGCCCAAGGATCAGCAGCGCCTTCTGCAAGGACAACATGGATTTCGCGAGAAATCGGTTCTTGGCTGCATCCAAAAGTGTGGCATGAAATATCCGGTTGATCCGAGCCGCGTCTGGACCTGTGCCAGCCTCGGCCAAACGATCATTCAAAACGTCCAACTCGTCCAATTCGACATCCGACGCCGCACGCGCTGCTAGACGGGCCGCAGTGCCTTCGAGCACTGCGCGCATCTCATAGAGCTCCATCACCTCGGCGTAATCCAGACTGCGGACGGTCGCGCCCTGCCGTGGTACATGCGTGACCAGGCCGTCGGTCTCCAGCTGCCGGATCGCCTCGCGCACCGGTGTTCGGCTGACACCCAACCGTTCAGACAGCTCAATCTCGCGCAGGCGCTCGCCGGGCAGAAGGGTGCCCTCGCGAATCTCATCCAACAGGCGTTGATACGCCGAATTGCCTTGCGGGCCAGGCTGTAAGGGGTCGTCCTGAATGGTCATCGCGTGCTCACTTGTCTTCTTGCGTCCATTTGTATACATTTGGATACATAGTGAGTCAATATTGTCGGAAGGTGCACTTTGCCCACCCAGAACAAAACACCTTCTCTCCTCGCAAAGCGGGCCTTAACACTGGGCTTGGCACTTCTTGGCACAGGGCTATTCTGGGCGTTGGATCTGCCATTACCTTTTCTGTTCGGCCCGATGAGCGCGTGTCTGATTGCGGCTCTGGCTCATGCTCCAATGGAAGGCTTTGGTCAGGTCTCGATTGCGGCGCGAACCATACTTGGCGTGGCTGTGGGGTCCTCGATTACCCCAGCCCTATTTGCAGAACTGCCGAAGATGGCAGCGTCGATTGCACTGATCCCGTTCTTTATCCTGCTGATCGCGCTGGTCGGAGTGCCTTTCTTCCGCAAGGTCTGGGGCTTTGATACCACGACTGCGTTTTACGCGGCCATGCCCGGCGGATTGCAGGATATGATCATCTTCGGGGCCGAGGCTGGCGCTAACCCGCGAACGCTGTCCCTGATCCACGGAACCCGCGTTCTGATTATTGTAACGCTGGCCCCTCTGTTTCTTACGGTGTTTTACGACGCCCAACTCACCAACCCAATCGGAGAGCCCGCGCGCAACCTGCCGATACATGAATTGGCGCTGATGGTTCTTGCTGCCTTTGTCGGCTGGAAAGGCGGTGAGCGGATCGGCTTGTTCGGAGCGTCGATTCTAGGACCAATGATCCTGACGGCTGCGTTGTCACTGGGCGACTTCATTCACACCCGACCGCCTCGCGAGGCCATCCTTGCGGCTCAGTTCTTTATCGGCTGCGGAATCGGCGTGAAATTCGTAGGTGTCACATGGGTCGAACTACGCCGTGTGGTAGCGGCGGGCTTCGCCTATGTCATTGTCCTCGCCGTTCTGGCAGCCGCTTTCACCGCCGTTGTCACCACCTTGGGGCTGGGCCAACCGGTCGAGGCATTTTTGGCCTTTGCCCCCGGCGGGCAGGCAGAAATGACAGTTCTGGCCATCGTCTCAGGCGCGGATCTGGGCTTTGTGATCACGCATCATCTGACAAGGATCGTGTTGGTAATCATCGGTGCGCCGATAGCGGCCAACCTTATCCTGCGCTGGTCCAAACCTCGGGGTTGATCATGTGAACCGGAGCGCCTGCAGCGTAGGCGTTCACTTGATCGAAAATGTCCGAAAATTGCAGATCGAACTCATCCTCGGTCACAAAGCCGATATGCGGCGTCGCAATCAGATTTGGATGCGAAAGCAAGGGGTCTTTCGGATCATTGAGGGGTTCGGAATCGAAGACATCGATTGCGGCCTTCCCGGGATGGCCGGCATTCAGCGCCCCAAGCAATGCCCCTTTTGCAATAAGGCCAGCACGAGATGTATTCACAAACAGTGATCCCGGCTTCATGTGCGCGAAGTCTGACGCAGTAATGATGCCGTTTGTGCCTGGCTTTAGGCGAACAT
The DNA here is from genome assembly GCF_056537625.1 of Ruegeria sp. C6. NCBI lineage: Bacteria > Pseudomonadati > Pseudomonadota > Alphaproteobacteria > Rhodobacterales > Roseobacteraceae > Ruegeria > Ruegeria sp. C6. The sequence goes on from NZ_JBQFRW010000004.1 coordinate 149,690, forward strand.
GGATCGAGACAACATCGCTGTTGGCAAAGAAAGCTTCGCGGTTCGCGGCGACCTGAACACCATCTGCCTGCGCCCGAACCCGGCCTTCATCTGAGGACCACCAGACTACATTCATTCCAAATGCCTCGGCGTAGCCCGCGACAACGCGTGCGATACGGCCATAGCCGTACAGTCCCAGCTGCCGCCCTCTCAGCGTCTTGCCAACTCCGGCCTGCCACCGCCCCGCTTTGACCGAGGCCATCTGCGCCGGTAAATCGCGCATCCCAGCCATGATCAGCGCCCAAGTGAGTTCGGCTGCAGCATATGAAGGCGTTCCACCATGCATGTTCGAACACAGCAGAACACCGTTGTCCGAGCATGCCTGCACATCAACGTGCGGATACACGCTGCGCTGACTTATCAATCTCAGGTTCGGCAGCTTTTCGATCAACTCGCGGGTAACTTTGGTGCGTTCGCGAAACAGAACCAACGCTTCGGCCTTCTGCAACCGTGCTGCCAATTCATCGGTATCCTCGACATGATCTGTCCAGATCTTCACTTCATGGTCGGATAGCTTTCCAAAACAAGGCAAGCCCTGCAGAGTATCAAACCAATCATCCAGAATGTGAACCTTCATCGACTTTCCAAACCCTGCCCGGTGTTCAGTTTTCTTGGCGTCGGCACAAAATGCAGCGTATCGAGTGCTGCAAGCGCATTGCGGACCCGCTCGCTTTGATCCAGCAAATGGTTGAACTGCTCATCGCACCCGGCGATCGGCGTCGGGTATTCTGCAATATCCCGCCGCAGGACCGACTGCGCCAGCCTGAGTTCCTGACGCGCAATATCGAGGCATTCAGAATAATTGTTCATCGTGGCACCTTCATATTGTATACCTTAGTATACATAACGGAGATCCCAGTTTCAACTGCCGCTCCACACAGATCCGGGTATGTAAACATGCCCATCTGCAAGCTTTCGCGCAGTCCGCACCAGACCAGCAGAGTTTACGTTGAAGTCCCCGTCATTCGAGAAGTCCACCAGCACATCAATCTTCCCAGAAGCGTGTTCCAGCACAACTTCAGCCGGGCTTGCCTTAGGTCGGTCCAACAACCCATCAGCGACGGTTCCGGGCGTCAAAGCACAAGACGCCATGCACTGCGCACCCGTAACGGCCATTGTCGGGTGAGTTTTCCATGGCATGAAATACCGAACTGCAAGGGTTCCGCCCTCTTTGGCTGGTGCCAACAGCCCGAATTTGGGGGTTACCGATTTCGATACATCCCCCATACCCATCAGTTCCCCGGCTTCGATCCGAACTGCCTCCATCTGGGCAAAGAAAGAGCGGTTGGCGTCCAGTTCTTCCGCGCTTTCATACCCAGTTAGTCCAAAATCGGTGGCGCGGGCCATAGCCATAGGCATCGCGACATCCATACAGGTCAGTTCGACCCCTTGCACCGTATCGCGCAGATTTCCGGTGGGCAGAAATGCACCCGTTGCCGAACCCACAACTCCCATAAAACTCAGTTGTACCGGTGCAGATTGCCCGGGAACTCCGGCAATCTCGGCATCGCCCTCATAGGCCAGTTCACCACCCGGGGTCTGCACTTTGGCAACCACTCGCGCACCCGTATTAACTGCGCGTATCCGGACCACGGTCTCATCGCCTTGAGGCTGAAACAAACCCATTTCAATTGCGGCCGGAGCGACGCCGGAAAGAATGTTTCCACAAGTTGGCTTGAAGTCGACCAGCTTTTCCTCAACCGAAACCTGCGCGAAGAAATAATCGATATCGGCCCATTCATCATCGCTGACAGATAACATGGCTACCTTGGTCGTCACAGCAGTACCGCCACCGATTCCGTCAATGTTAAACGCCTGCCCAGCCCCTAGGGCAGCGACCAGCACATCAGCCAACGTGTCCATATCCACGGGCAGGTCAGAGCGACGAAAATAGGGGCCCCGCGAAGTGCCGCCACGCATAAAAATATACGGGATTGCTGTCTGGGTCATCTCGAACCCCTCCTCTACAAACCGTCAAAAACTGTTGTGTTTTCAGCTTTGTCCGACCTGTCTGCTTCGCAGGCCGGACCTCAGTGGAGCATTCATTTCAGTGGCCATGGCAGGCTCACCATGTCTTGCAACAGTCCCGGTGGGAAATCCCGGTTCAGAGCGCCTGCCATGATGCACATGAAACCGATGCCGCAGGCTGTCAGGATCAGCGTCATCTGCCAGCTTGAACCGGCTCGAATGCGGAAGAAGGCAATCAGAAACCCGATCAGGGCTAGGATGAAACCAACAACCCACGTTGCCGCGATAAGACCTGCAAACCACGCCAACGTCGACCAAAGCCCATGCGGAGCGCTCGCATCTTCACCGGCAATTTCCTTATCGGCAAAGATTGCATCACCCTCGGGTCTCCGCATCATCTGGATCAGCAGGATCACGCAGCAGAACAAGGACACACTGCCGATCACCAACGGGATGATCTTGTCGGTCATGTTGTAGTCTGGGATCATGTTGGCGTTGATCAATGCCGCGATTAGGTAGGCCATGATCACCAGCAGGAAGATCAACGGCGCGCGCTTGCTGCCAGACTGGACTTCACCTTCGGCCATGATCATCTTAGCCTGCCGAATTCCTAAAATGACCGAAGCCACAGTGACCAAGATCAGAACAATCACGATCGGGCTGAAGACATACTCCATGCCCTCACCAAAGCTTTTGCGGAACCGGAATGAGGCAATCTGGAACGCCTGATTGGTAAACTTCTCAACCGGGTTCGACAGCACGAACCCAATAAGAAAGGCAGGGCGCGACCAATCGAACCGGCGCAGAAAGATCCCGATCAGGCCGATCACGAACAGCGCCAGAAGGTCTTCGAAGTTCTGACCGGACTGGAAGGCTGCAAAGCTGATCAGCATGAACAGGAAAGGTGCCAGATAGGTGAAGCGGATCGTTGTCAGCTTAGCGATGCCTCCGGAAGCCGCGATGCACAGGATGGTGCCCACGACGTTAGCAAGCGCCAAAAGCCAAACGATCGAATAGGTGATGTCGAGATTGTCCTTGAGCATGCTTGGACCGACCTCGATGTCGCCAGACCCCAACAGAGCCACTGCGCCGATGAAGATCGCCATCGAGCCCGAGCCGGGAATGCCGAACAGTAGCGTAGGCACCAGCCCGCCGCCTTCCTTGGCGTTGTTTGAGCTTTCCGGCCCGATGACGCCACGCACTTCGCCCTTGCCGAAGTTGCTTTTATCTTTGGTCGATTGAACCGAATGGCCGTAAGCGATCCAGTCGACGACCGAACCGCCTAGGCCGGGAATGACGCCAACGACCACCCCGATGATCGAGCAGCGAACAGACAGCCAGATATTCGCGGCCCAGTCTTTGACGCCGTCCAGCCAACCCGCCCCCAGCGAAGCCCCTTTGGCAATCGATCGATCCTGCCGCAGCAGCGAGACGATTTCGGGAACGGCAAAGATGCCCAATCCAACGATGACCAGCTTCAAACCATCTGTCAGATACGGAATGTCATAGGTTGCCATACGGAGCGAACCGCCAGCGTCCGCCTCACCAATTGTGCCAACCATCAACCCAAGCCCAGCAGCTGCGACGCCCTTTAAGGGGATGCGCCCAGCCAGAATGGCAACCATGGAAAGGCCGAGGATGGTGATCATCAGCATCTCTGGTAGACCAAACGCCAGAACGATGGGCCGCGCGACCAGAATGAACATTGTTAGGAAGGTTGCGCCGACCAAACCGCCAAACAGCGATGAAGCGAACGCGGCAGACAATGCCCGCGCGGCCTCACCCTTCTTCGCCATTGGGAAGCCGTCCAGGACAGTTGCCTGAGAGGCGGAGCTGCCGGGGATCCCCATAAGAACAGAAGCAAAGGTGTCAGAGGTCGGAACAACGGCGACCATCCCGATCATCAGCGCCAAACCAAGGATTGGGTCCATCCCGAACATGAAAGGCAGCAACAGGGACAAACCGGCAATACCGCCAAGTCCCGGGAAAACACCTACGGCCAGTCCCATAACGACACCGAGAACAAGATATCCCAGTACGATAGGTTGCAGGATCAAACCCCACGCATCATTGAGCGCAGGAAGAGCGGTGGCGAAAACCTCCATAGCGGCCGCCTTTCATATACTGTCTTGTGTTTAAAAAAGCGCGCACCCGACATTGGGGTGCGCGCTGTGGTGTGTGGGCTTAGTTCAGCTCGACACCGTAGGCTTCTTTGAGCCAGTTCAGAACGTAGCCTTTGGCATTGTCGTCGACGTTTGTCGCGGTTTGCAGCGCCGCCTTGGAACCGTCGCCCACAAATACCGGGTACTTACCGACGCGTTTGGACGAAATATCAGCAAAGTCGTCGCGCTCGGTCACAGCCTGAAACGCTGCGGTGTAGGCGTCGACCACTTCCTGTGGTGTATCACCAGGCAGAAAAGCCAACTTCTGAACCGGGAAACCCGCGACAAAGAACGCTTTCCAAGCGTCCCACGCCTCGCCACTGGTTTCACAGCCATCCGTTGCCTCGCAAACCTCTTTGAAGGTTGGAATATCAGGGAAGGTCGGGTCGCGGACGATGTTTCCATCGGCATCCAGCGCCCCCCAGGTCATCATCGGCACAGCCTGACCGGCCTCAACCAGCGGGGCGGATCCACCCAAATAGCCGGATGAGGTCTGATAGTCGATGTTAGCTTCGCCACGTTCGAACATCAGACGACCATCGCCACGGCCTTTGATGCCAAAGACTGGCTCAACGTTCATACCCAGCATTTGCCATGCCAACAGCGGCACGAGATCCAGACGCGTTGCGCCCTGCGAGCCGTAGATGAAGTTCGTGTCTTTCAACGCATTTGCGGAGCCATCAAACTTGGCACCATCTTCTGCGTTCAGATAGGCGACACCACCCGTCCCGGACGCCATAACCGGGATCCAGTCGTTGTATTCATAACGCACGCGCGGATCGCTCAGCAGATAAGGGAATTGAGTTGAACCGGAAGTGCCGAACAACAAGGTTCCATCATCGTGGCTTTGTTCCTGGAACCAGTTTGCGCCTTTGGTCGAACCAGCACCCGGCATGAATTTCACGACCACGGTCGGTTGACCCGGAAGAGCTTCGGACAGAAGCGGCGCAAAGAAGTTGGCCCATTTCGCCGAACCACCCGTTTCCGAGAACGGGATGACCCATTCGATGGTCTTGCCAGAGAAATCAACCTCGGCAGCGGCAGGTGCAGCGATACCGGCGGCGGCGATCAGCCCCACGACGGCGCGACGGGTGAAGTTGGAAATGGTCATTGGTTCCTCCCTGTTGACCAGACAATCACGTCATCGCCCCCGGCGCTACCGTGATCGCAAATAGAACTGTGGGGTTGATTCCCCCTCCCATCTGGCAATCATGGAGCGCCAACCTTGCGCGAAACTTGCAGGAGACCTAATGCGGATCGTCATAGTCGAGGACAATGAGCCACTCGCCAATGCCATTGCTTATCGCCTTCGTGACCGAGGTCATGCGGCAGATATACTGACTGACGGAGATGCGGCTGACCTTTACCTTCAACAAGAAGGCGCGGATTTGATCGTTTTGGATATCAACCTACCCGGCCGGTCAGGGTTGGACATCCTGAGGTCGCTTCGCGAACGTGGTGACAGTGCGCCCGTGATCCTGCTAACAGCGCGCACCGAAACAAGCGACCGGGTGACCGGTTTGGATATGGGCGCAGATGACTATCTGGTCAAACCCTTCGAAATGGACGAGTTAGAAGCACGCGTCCGAGCACTTTCTCGGCGCAAAGAGCTTGACTACGGAGCGCGGGAGAGCATCGGTAGCCTCGAATTCGACCGCGCATCGCGTCAGGTTAGTGTTCAGGGCGAAGTCATTGATATACCACGGCGGGAAATAGCGGTGCTTGAATGCCTGTTGGAGCGTCGGGGCAGAATTGTTCCTAAAAGCCAACTCACAGATTATGTCTATGGCGTTGGGGCCGATGTCGATGACTCAGCTGTTGAACCTCATGTGTCGCGGTTACGAAAACGCCTTCAGAATCTCGGCATTAAGATCAAGACAGCGCGCGGTCTGGGGTACCTTCTTGAGGTGCAGAAGTGATCAGGCACGGCTCCCTCAGGCTACGACTCTTCATTCTTATCCTGACACCCTTGGTGTTGCTTGCGATCCTTCTTGGGCTTTGGCGCTTTATGATTGCCCAGGAAACGGCTCAGGAGCTGTTTGACGACAGCCTGCTATCTGCCGGTCTTGCAATTTCACGAGATGTCGCGATTTCAGGAGGTGACGCACTTTCGCCCACCACGCGCAGCTTGATCCGCGACGCGTCGGGCGGAGAGATCTTTTATCATGTTACGGGCCCGGGTGGCATCTACGTGACTGGCTATGCATACCCTCCGGCACCCGCGAACCCGTCTACACAAGAGGCGAACAGGCCGCAGTTTTTCGAAGCACTCTATCGCGACGAGCCGGTGCGAGTTCTTAAGCTGACAGAACGTGTGACCATAGAAAATTTGATAGGAGATGCGACGGTCACAGTTTGGCAACGTATGGCGGATCGCAACGCGTTTGCAAATGAGCTGTCAATCCGCGCAGGAATTCTCATGGGAATCCTACTTGCCACTCTGGCATTTGTGGTATGGTTCGGAGTTGCTCGCGGCCTGCGGCCCCTCCTGGATTTACAGGACGCAATCGACCTGCGCTCCCCAGATGACCTGAGTGAGATAAAACGCCCTGTACCGGCCGAAGTTCAAGGTGTCGTCAAAACCTTGAACCGACTCTTTGGACAGGTGGAAAAAAGTATCAATGCCCATCAGGTGTTCATATCCGAAGCCGCACATCAGCTACGGAACCCGGCGGCCGCCGTTCAGTCGATGGCCGAAGCGCTTCGAGATGCGAAAACCGATAAAGACCGAGATAAGCGCATCATCGAGCTTGTTGCAGCGGCAAAGAACTCAGCAACAGTCGCTGAACAACTGCTATCACTTGAACGGCTCAGGCAACCGACGCACCAAGATCAAATGGTTGAAATTGATTTCCGCTCGGTTGTCGAAGAAGCCTGCGCAGAAATGGGAGTTCACATTCTTGCAAAAGGCATCGAGTTTGATGTCACGATGCCAGAGACGGCGGTCATAGTATCAGGTGATCAGGTGTTTCTAACTGAAGCTCTAAAGAACCTGTTAGACAATGCTGTTAAGCACGGTGGCGCTAAACTGAGCCGCATTTCAGTCGTGCTGCGTTCTGACGGCGGAAACGTTGGGCTTACTGTCGCTGATGACGGCGCTGGCCTTTCGCCCGACCAAAGCGAAGCTGCATTTAGTCGGTTCTCCCAGTTGGAATATTCCGAAGGCAGTGGCCTGGGTTTGTCAATCGTCTCTGCGGTTGCCCAGCGCCACGAAGGATCAGTCTTAATCAACCAGGTCGAAAGAGGAGCGAGCGTTACGCTTGAGCTTCCGATAATCCTTTAAATTGTTTCGTTTTTGACAAATCCGGCCCCTATCAGGATTGAAATACATTATTTAAAATTGCTGCGAATGTAGGTTTTCCGCGTCCTTTTTGCTGCGACTGAGATGTTCACTAAACGTGCCGGCCCCGCGCGAGTTGGGGGCCCGCATTGGCGATGCGTGTCGTGCCAAGATCATCGTCCTCAGGCCTACCGGTAATTTCAACTGCGACAAATGCGAGACCCTTTGGGATCAAACACTTGATCGATGAACATTTGACTGGATTTCGATCAAACGACTGATAACTTGCCTCGCAGCGGTTTTTGGTTGCAACAGCGTTGCACAGAAAATCTATTGGAGCGTGCTATTGGTAATTCCGTTTCATGTCCGGGAAATGCTTCAACGCATAAAAGCACGATTTGATGCTGACCAGATACCTCAGCAGATGGCGCCAAGCGATGCTGAGTTTTCAACCTTACGCCCATCTCGCAAGCCGACCAAGGAGATGGTCGCACGATTCTGGGAAAAGTTGAAACCAACGGCCAGCGACAAGGATCAGGCAAAAATTGCAGATTTGGCGGCTATCGAAGATGCCGAAACCTATGGCGCCAATATCGAGAATTTCATCGGGACGGTTAAGCTTCCAGTCGGGGTTATTGGCCCCTTACGCCTGAACGGAATGAACGCCAACGGCGACTTTCATGTCCCCCTCGCAACAACCGAGGCAGCGCTGGTCGCATCTTATGCCCGGGGCGCCTACGCCGCCACTCGGTCGGGCGGTATCAGTACCGCTGTTTTATACGAAGGCGTGCTGCGGACCCCGGCCTTTGTGTTCGATAGCCTGCTAAGAGCGGGGCAATTTGTGGATTGGGTGGTGACCAATGTTGACAGGCTCAAATCTGCGGCCGAAGCGACGACCCGTCATGGCAAGCTTGTATCGCTGGAGCCATTCATTGACACCAACGTCGTTTTCCTGATTTGCCGCTATACCACTGGTGATGCTGCAGGTCAGAACATGGTGACCATCGCCACCGACGCCCTTTGCCACGCAATCACGGATAGCTGTCCTGTTGCGATTGAGAACTGGTATGTCGAAGGTAATTTCTCGGGCGACAAGAAGGCCTCGGCGCTGGGGTTGGTGACGGGGCGCGGGCGGAAAGTCAGCGCCTCGGTTACGCTTCCGGCTGAGATTGTCGAAAAGACACTGGGAACGACGGTCGAGGCGATGCTGGACTATGGCCGTGTCGCCAATCTGGGCGCACATTTGTCTGGCCAGTTTGGCGCACAGGCGCATTATGCCAACGGGCTGGCTGCGTTCTATATCGCAACCGGACAGGACGCGGCCTGCGTTGCCGAAAGTGCAATGGGCGTCACGCGTATGGAACCTAGGGGCGGCGATCTATTCTGCTCGGTCACGCTTCCGAATATCCTTGTCGGCTCGGTCGGCGGCGGAACCGGTTTGCCAAGCCAGGCAGCAGCGCTGAACATACTCGGTCTACGGGGCAGCGGGTGTGGCACGGCTTTAGCCGAAGTTGCTGCGGCCACGTGCTTATGCGGCGAAATCTCCATTGTCGCCGCGATTGCTGCCGGTCATTTCACCCGCGCCCATGAGAGTCTGGCCCGCCACAGATGAGCTTTCAGAACCGATTTTGGATTTACCAATCCGAGCGCTTTCCGCTTAAGAAAACCGTCCCCCTGCTACTGGTGTTTTCCTCGGCCAGCATTTGTGTGTCTGCCCGTCTGGCAGACCGCCCCTTGCCCGAGTGGCCTGCCTTTGCCGCCGGTTTTGTGCTGGCCATGGCGCTGTTCTTCCAGATGCGGGTCTGTGACGAGTTCAAGGACGCCGAGGATGACCGACGTTACCGGCCCGACAGGCCGATCCCACGCGGATTGGTCTCACCAGGCGAAGTTTTGAGCTTGGGCTTACTGACCATTCCAATTGCACTTGCGGCTGCCCGGTTCTGGCACCCGTCGGTTTTGTGGCTGTTGGGCGCGGTTTGGATCTGGCTCGCTGCGATGACAATTGAATTCGGTGTCCCGGCCTGGCTGAAGGCCCGGCCGGTTCTGTACCTGCTCAGCCATATGGCAATCATGCCCTTGATCGATCTATTGCTGACTGGCCTCGAATGGCTGCCGGCAGGCGGCGCGGCACCCTCACTATGGCTGTTCCTGGCGTTGTCCTTTGTGAATGGCTGCGTCCTTGAGATCGGGCGGAAATTGTGGGCGCCCGAAAACGAGATTGAAGGGGTCGACACCTATTCCTCCCTATGGGGTCCGCGCCTAGCAGGACTTATCTGGATCGGCTGCGTTCTGTTATCCTACGCGCTTCTCGCCGGCACAGGAAACGCCACCGGAGTTGGTTGGCCAAGCGCCCTGATCGGCGCACTAGCGCTGGTTCCCTGCGGGGTTGCTGTATTCCACTTCAGTCAGACACCCACTGAGAAAGCACAGAACAGGATGGACACTGTTTCCGGTCTGTGGGTATTTTTCTGTTATGCCACGGCTGGTTTCCTACCCTACCTGATCGGAGCCGTAGCATGACTTTCATCGTCGACCAAATGGATGCCAATGACATCTCTGTGGTTGGAGGCAAAGCGGCAGCCCTGTCGCATCTGACACAGCACGGGTTTTCCCCGCCCGCATTCTTTGTCATCACAAATGACGCGTTTCGTATGGGGCAATCGGGCCCGATCGCGCAAAAAGGCCTGCGACTGGCTGTGTCCACCGCGCTTGAAACACTCGGGTCCGGGCCTTACGCGGTACGCAGTTCTGGCCAGTCCGAAGATGGCGTGGACCACAGCCATGCAGGACAGTTCGCAACGGTCCTGAATGTTCCCGGCAAGAGTGTGATCGCGGCGGCCAAGCAGGTTTGGCAATCCGGTTTCTCATCAACGGTCGAAACCTACCGCGCGGTCAAATCCGGTGGCGAGGCCGAGGCCCCCGCAATCATCGTGCAACGCATGATCGATGCCAAAGCGGCCGGTGTCGCCTTTTCCGCCGATCCGGTCAGTGGCCGGCGCGATGTGGTCGTGATCTCAGCGATTGACGGGCTTGCAGAGCAGCTTGTGTCGGGGGAAGCGGACGGAGAAGACTGGGTCATCGATGCAGATGGCGTACCGGAAAGCGCTCCTGACGCCCCTGCACATTTGACCGTCTCGGAGGCGCGATCCATCGCAGCCCTCGCCCGAAAGGCCGAGGTGCTATTCGTTTCTCCTCAGGACATCGAATGGGCCATTGATGCGCAAGGGCTGCATATTCTGCAGGCCCGCCCGATCACCACGGCCCTGCGCCCTGCCCCGCTCGAAGATCAGACGCTTACCATTTTCGACAATTCCAATATCGTCGAAAGCTATCCGGGCATCGTCAGTCCGCTGACTTATTCGTTTGCCCTGCACGTGTATTCTCAGGTATATCGAGCTTTCGTTAGGCTGCTGGGCGTGTCCCGGCACACGGTCGCGCTGAACCCCACTGTGTTTGACAATTTACTGGGGCGGGTGGACGGGCGCGCCTATTACAATCTGATCAACTGGTATCGCGCGCTGGCACTGTTGCCCGGGTTTTCACTGAACCGCGACTATATGGAAACGATGATGGGCGTTTCTGAACCGATGCCGCGTGAGGTCACGGATGCTCTTGCCCCACCCCCCACCACCGGCTGGCGCAAGGTCGTGGAGTACGCGAAACTGGCCAAGGTTGCGGGCGGCCTGATCTGGCAGGCCATCCGCCTACCGCAGACCCGGCGTGATTTTTACCGCAGGCTGAACGACATATTACAGACGGGGCTGAACGTGGATGCCTCTAACGCGACCCAACTGGCCGCGGAATACCGGCGCATTGAAAGCACTCTGCTGGATCGGTGGGATGCCCCGCTGATCAACGATTTCTTGTGCATGATTGCCTTTGGCGGCTCGCGCAACCTGCTGCAAAAATGGCTGGGCGAGGCCGGGTTGACCCTGCACAACGACCTCATGATCGGGCAAGGTGATATCGTTTCGGCGGAACCCGCGCAACGCATCGCCCGGATGGGAGAGTTGGTTCGGCAGGCAGGGCTTGCCGCTCCTTTGAAGGCCAATGCACATCTGTCGGTTTTGTCAGGACACCGACAAATCGAAGCCGAGGTTGATGCGTATCTTGAGAAGTTCGGCGACCGGTGTACGGAAGAGCTCAAGCTGGAAAGCGTTCCGTTGCGCGATGACCCGAACAGTCTGTTGCTGGCCATTGCAGCCAGCGCTGAACGTCCACCTGCCGGGCGTCAGGACGGCGATGAACCGGACTGGAAGGCTCTGTTTCCGTCAAACCCACTCAAACGGTACTTCGCCAATTGGATTTTAGGCTGGACCAAGGCGCGGGTGCGCGACCGAGAAAACCTGCGCTTTGAACGCACGCGCATATTTGGTTATGCGCGGCGCGTGTTTCTGGGCATCGGCCGCGAATTCGCTGCGCGTGACCTGCTTTCATCGCCAAAGGATGTATTCTTCCTGACAACACATGAAGTTCTCGGAGCAGTCGAAGGTTATAGCCTGTCACCCGATCTGAAAGGCATCGTTGCGCAGCGCAAACTGGAAGACGAAGCCTCGTCCCGACGCCCCGACCCGCCGGAACGCATCGAAATCCGTGGCCCCGCCATCGCGCCGGTCTGGTCCGAGAGCGCAGACGCCGAGGTGGACCCTGCACGGATGAAGCAGGGCACGGGCTGTTCCGCAGGTCGGATCAAGGCGCGCGCGCGCGTGATCCGCGACCCGCGCACCGAGGCCTTAATCCCCGGAGATATACTCGTGGCGCGCCACACCGATCCGGGCTGGATCGCCGTATTCTCGAACGCATCCGCCATCGTCGTCGAACGGGGATCTCTGTTGTCACATTCTGCGATTGTCGCACGCGAACTAGGTATCCCCTGCGTGGTTGGCCTGAAAGGCGCCACCAACTGGATCGAAGATGGTGAGATGATCCGGGTCGACGGGGCAAGCGGTGCGGTGGAACGCTGCGATGGGTAGCAGTGAGATTGAGAAAAAGGCGGATTTCGACCATATCCGCTATGCCCAACTGTGGGAAGACGCGGATGTTCTTACCTCCGCCTTGGGCGATTGTGCGGGCAAGACATTGGTCTCCATCTGCTCTGCCGGGGATAATGCGCTGGCAATGCTGACACTCGATCCCGCGCGCATTGTCGTTCTGGATCTTTCACCGGCCCAGCTGGCCTGCCTTAAGCTCAGGATCGCGGCCTATAAGGTGCTGACCCATCCCGAATTCATTGAACTCACCGGCTCGCGGCGAAGTACCCGACGGGGCGCATTGCTGAACCAGGTTTTGGAAGCCACAGATGCCGAAACGCGCGCTTTCTGGCGGACTCTGATCACGGGAGTCGAAAAACACGGCATCGGTGGCGTCGGCAAGTTCGAGCGCTATTTTCGCATCTTTCGAACTTGGCTACTGCCTCTTGTGCATTCACGCCGAACGATTGACGCAGTGTTTGTACCCCGCTCGCCCGCAGAGCGACAGTCGTTCTTCGACACACGGTTCAACACGGTGCGATGGCGTCTTTTGCTGAACATCTTCTTCTCTCGCCTCGTCATGGGCCGCATGGGCCGGGACAGTGCGTTTTTCGACCATGTAGAGGGTAGCCCGGCCCAACATGTCGCCCGCCGCATCCGTCATGCGGGAGTCACCACCGATCCCTCGCAAAATCCCTATCTGCACTGGATTCTCAAAGGCGATCATGGCGACGCGCTGCCAATGGCGTGGCGTCCCGAGCATTATGAGACAATCCGATCCCGGTTGGATCGTCTAGACATCCGCCTTGGATCGCTTGAGGCTTTTGTGTCAACCGACGAAAAAGCCAGAGGATTCAACCTGTCCGACATCTTCGAGTACATGTCGCCCGAGACCTTCCATCAGGTTTACGGGTCGATCCTGACCGCTGCGGAGCCAAATGCCCGACTAGTCTATTGGAACATGATGGCACCCCGGAGGGTTCCGCCGGAATTCAGAAACAAGGTTGAAACCCTGACCGACATCGAAACACAGCAGAAGGCCCGCGACATGGCATTCTTCTATTCGGATTTCGTCGTCGAAGAGTTTCAATCGTGACTGTTATTGGGCAGATTCTGCTGGCGGCGGGGTCGGTGCTGGCTCTGGTCGGCGTAATGATGATTATACGCAATCTGGCTAATACAGCGGGCCTGAAACCCGAAGTGCAGCGCAAGCTTATGCATGTCAGCACCGGCCTCTTTACGTTGCTGCTGCCCTGGTTGTTTCCCGATCGCTGGCCGGTTTACATGCTGATTGCGGCCACAATCCTGGTGATGCTGGTGCTACGCCTGCCTCGTTTTTCGTCGGGTCTGGGTGCAACTTTGCATGGTGTGGATCGTACGTCCTACGGCGACTTTCTGCTCGCCCTGTCAGTTGGGCTTTGCTTTCTGCTAGCCGGGGAAAACACGCTGTTCTACATACTGCCAATCGCCGTTCTGACACTCGCGGATGCAGCCGCTGCGCTTGCCGGGACCACGTATGGAACCAAACGCTACGTGGTAGAAGATGGCGACAAGAGCTTAGAAGGATCAGTGGTATTTTTTGTCGTAACACTATTGGTTGCGATCATCTGCTTCTTGTTCTTATCGAAACTCCCGCCATCTAACATCATGATGTTGTGCCTTATGGTTGCGGCTTTTGGCACATTGGTCGAGGCACAAAGCTGGCGCGGGTTTGACAACCTGTTCCTGCCGCTTGGCTTGTTGATTTTCCTAAACGGCCACTATTTCAGCTCTTTGGCAGAGCTCGCCCTGTTGGCCGCCATGTTCTTTGCCGCCCTTGCCAGTTTCGGCGTAGTGGGAACCAAACTGGGCCTGAGCAAACATGCGACCCGTGTCTATGTTGTCGCGGTTTTTTTGCTGCTGGCCGCCGCAAAGCTGCAGAACACAGTACTGCCGATCATGGTTCTTGCCGCACATGGCTGGGCGCGTACCGCTTCTCCTTGTGACAGTAAGTACCCCGATCTGGATATCATAGCCGCCTTGGGGCTTTTGGGGTTCGGTTGGCTTGCGGCTGGAAATGCAACGGGATGGGATGCGGTTTCCTTCTTTGGGCTCAGCGCGATGGGGCTGGCTATGGGCCTCGCTGCTGTGGCGCTGCGTCCCATTCCTATTGTGATACCACTTGCTGCGGCTGTCCTGTTTCTTATTCGGACATGGGCTGTTTCCCTGAATTCTGAACAGTCGAACTGGGCCGAGCCGCTGACGGTACTGGCCCTGTTTTCATTAGCTTGTTCAGTCGCTGCGCCGTTGCTCCGACCACATTGGTTCGAAAAAGATCGGGTGCTCAGGCTGACGCTGTTGGCCCTCGCGCCGCCGTTGCTTTACTACGTTTGGATCGTTGCTGGATCGCTAAGTGCTGGGTTCTTTGCCGGAGTTTTTTCATGACCAAAGAGATCATCAGAACGGCGGATGCGAAGCTGACCGTTTATCTGAACGGTCCGAACTGGGAAGGCGCGCGCGCCGCGACCTTCGGCGATTTTTCCTGCAAAACGTCCGAAGCCGGTGCCGAAATCCTGCGCAAAGGGATCGAGAGGGTGCAAGACGCAGGCCTGGATCGCATCATCGGGCCGATGTCAGGCGATACCTGGCACAGTTACCGGTTCGTCTCGGTCAGCGACGGGTCCGCTCCGTTCCTGATGGAGCCCACCAACAAACCGCATGAGCTTGAGGTGTTCCGATCCGCAGGATTCAGCGAGATCAGCCGCTATTTCTCGGCTCGGGTGTCGCTGCAAGCCGCAACCGGGTCAGCACCGCCGGAAAGCGACGGGTTCGTGGTGGAAGAGTGGGACGGAACAGACCCCGAGGCGCTGTTTCGTCAGGTCTTCGACCTGTCAACTCGCGCATTTTCCGGCAACGCGTTCTACAAACCGATATCCGAGGCAGATTTCCTGGCCATGTATATGCCGGTTGTGCCGATGATGAAGCGCGAGCTGATCCTTTTTGCGCGCCGCCATGACGGGACATTGGCCGGGTTTCTGTTTGGCATTCCCAATTATGCCGAAGGCCCCAATCCGGCATCCGTAATCCTCAAGACCTATGCAAGTCTCGAACCGGGCGCCGGACGGCATCTGGCTCACCGGTTTCACAAGGCGGCGCTCAGGATGGGGTACGAAACCGCCATTCATGCGCTGATCCATGATGACAACACCTCCGCCGAGCGCAGTGCAGCGGAAGGCGCGACAATATTCCGGCGCTATACTTTGCTTGGACGGAAGCTGAATGGCTGACCTGCTGTCCCAATTCGCCGCGGCGGTTAAACGGGTTCCTGACCGGACAGCCATAGTGGACAGCAAGGGCCGCGAGATCACCTTTCAAACCCTGCACACGCGCGTTCAGCACTTGGCAGGTCGGTGGCAGGACAAGGGTATCCAGTCAGGTGATCGCGTGTTGTTGGCCATGCCTGTCAACGCGGACCTATATGCGAGTCTGGCTGCGCTTTGGACCCTTGGCGCAACCGTTGTCTTACCAGAGCCAGCCTTGGGGCTGGCCGGTCTGCGCCACGCCGCCCGAACAACGAAGCCAAAAGCGTTCTGTGCAGCGGGTGCGTATTCTTTGCTGAAGTTTCTGGTTCCGGATCTCTGGACCCTGCCCGTGCTGACGCCTGGTAAAAGCCGCGGTAACCCGGTGGCGCAAAAGGTACAACCGGACGATATCGCCCTTATTTCCTTTACCTCTGGGTCAACCGGCCAGCCCAAAGCCATTCCGCGCTCGCACGCGTTTTTGATGGCGCAGCACGATGCCATCGCACACCTGCTCGACAGCCGTATGGCCGAGCGCGATCTGGTGGCCTTTCCGGTGTTCACGCTGATCAATCTGGCGGCCGGGCGCACAAGTGTTTTACCCAACTGGAGGTTCAGCAAGCTGGACCGCATGTCGACTGTGCAGTTGGAAAGCTGGCTTCAAACGCAACAGATCACCCGGGCCCTCATCCCACCATCGCTATGTGAAAAACTGGTTCAATCCGACGATACCGGTCCGTTGCACACGGTGTTCACCGGCGGCGGTCCGGTGTTTCCGAGTCTTGTCGAGGCGTTGAGAACCCGGCACAGCCTGTCGGTTGTGTGCGTTTATGGGTCGACCGAGGCTGAACCGATTGCCCATCTTGACGCCGCGGATATCACGGTGAAGGATCACCACGACATGGCTGTTGGAAGGGGTCTACTTGTGGGATACCCGGTGCCCGAAATCACGCTCCGCATCCGCGACAATGAAATTCAGGTCGCCGGCGCACATGTGAATGACGGGTATTTGGACCCGACCCACTCGAAGAACAATAAAATCGAAGAAGGTGGTGTCATTTGGCACCGGACCGGTGACGCTGGCGCGCTGGATGATGACGGGCGTTTATGGTTATGGGGGCGCGTCGGGTCCGAAATTGAAGTCTTTTCAGGTACGCTCTTCCCCTTTGCTATCGAAGTCGCGGCACAGAGATGGCCAGGTGTAGATCGATGCGCGCTCGTCAATACCAAAGCAGGCCCCACACTTTGCGTCCAAGGTTCCGCGGATCACATCGACGATTGGACTAAATCTGCGCTTGGTTTTGGCGTTCCAAATGTGATTTCGATTAAGAACATCCCTATGGACAAGCGTCATGCCTCCAAAGTCGATCGTACGAAACTTGCACGCATCATAGAAACCTGACGCAATATGTCTCGTAGGCCACTGAACCTGCCCAACTCATCGCTCCCGTCGCTATGCACGTTAACAGAGGACTGAGTGTAGCGACGAAGTCATTGTTTTAGAATTTCCAATCAAAACCTGCACACCTTGTTCAGGGGAAATCTGCAATTGCCAGTTACATCTGGCCGCATGAAACATATAATCGCAGATACACTGTTAGGGTGCGCCCCGGCGAACGGTTGATACCCATTTCATTGCACAAAGATGTTCAGCTTGACGCGTCATCCAAATCCGTCCCAAACCTCAAGCGTTTATAACCCAGATCTACTAGCGGGTTTTCTTCTATGCCGCTGCAAGAATCTCAATTAAGCTCACCCACACAATCACGACTAAAAACTGCGCGCTCGCGAACTTTGCTGCTCTGCATTTTAAATTGAATAAGCTGTTGTAATGCGTCGATGAACATAAAAGATTGAAATAGAGTTCTCTTGGTTCGGTAGCTTCAGATACCCAGGAGAAACGAGCATGGGGAAAGCAGATATGACAAAACCTACTTCCGCTCAGAAAAAACTCTCGGAACGGTTACCAGTTTATCTATCGTTGGCCTGTATCATATGCAGCTACCTTGTCTCCGCCGCTTCATTGCAAGCTTCTGAGCTTCCCTGGATCAAACTAGATAGAGAGGTTCAGGCGCCATCGGGCGCCAAATCACTCTGCAAAGATTATTCGTGGGCGTGCGCGAATACTCGTACCTCTGGTCTGCCAGAAGCGCAGGAGAAACAGATCGTTAAAGCGATTAACTTGCGCGTCAATCGGAGGATCCGCGCCGTTTCGGATCAAAACCAATACGGGACAAAGGAATACTGGACACTACCAATGCAGGGGTCGGGGGATTGCGAAGATTTCGCTTTGCAAAAGAAGTTTGAACTAATGCAGAACGGCTTGGATCCTACGAAGCTACTTATTGCAACTGTCTTAGACACCAATCGCAGTGGCCATGCAGTTTTAGTTTATCGCTCGAGTGAAGGCGATTTGATTCTGGACAATGTCACCAACAGGATCAAATCGTGGAAGGAAACGAGGTATCTTTTCCTACGAATACAGGACCCAAATCACCCTGATCGTTGGGTACAGGTTTCTAGCGGCTAAAAACAATGTGGCGCGCCTTCGAGACGCGCCACAATAAAATTTTGGTCCTGCGGCTACTGGTTGTTTCGCGGCAACCCAAGTTTGGGACACCGCTTCAAACTTTGGTCAAGCTTTCGCAGCGTTGTACAAACGCGGAGTCACCAGACCTGTACTATTCAAACCGCGCATCGCCTTGGCTGCCGCAAGCACTGCCAGATCAGCAATCGGCTCAATGACGATTACCAGCATATAAGCACCGCCAAAGGATAGAACCGACGCCATGGTTTCTGCGCCGAAACCCTGGCCGTAGAAGGCCCAGAACCCAACCCATGCGACTACTCCTCCCTGATACGTCGCACTCAGCGCAAGAGCTTGGCCATATTTGAGATCAACATATGCTGTGCCGGGTGCGATGATGCGGCTGGCCAGTGCTTGTAGCGCAAATAGCGGCACCAGCAGAGTGGTCAGGTTGATGAAGTACTGCGGAAGATCGAACGGGGCAAAAAACACACCCTGAATCAGGAGACCAGCTGCCAATCCAAAAGCCGCGGGTGCAGCACCGAGAAGCAGAAACAACGTCGACCCCAGGATGAAGTGGACTTCAGAGACACCAACCGGGAAATGCGGCAGGACTTCGAAGAAAAGGAAAACCCCAACGGTGGCGAGCACCGAGCGCATAACGAAAGATGCAGGTCCATTCGCACGCAATGTGGAAAACGTTTCTTTCGCTGCGTAAGTAGCCGCACCTGCGGCGGTAACATAGGAAAGCGCGATTTTGGCACCATTCACGATGCCCGGTTCGATATGCATGTTCTTTCTCCCTACCGCCTCACCCGGCGGCTTGTCAGGTTGAATCGACCGTAAGGCCGACAGGTTCAGTCTGGGCATAGCCCGGCGCTTTACGGCAGGTCTCCTGACTCGCGGGTGCTCGCTCCGCCAACCTTCCCGGTTCCATTACGAACCAGTGGTGTCTTGGCATCGCTCTCCGCTCACAGTTGCGGGGGCAGTTACGGAATTGGCGCCATTGAAAACACCGAACCGTATTCCCTTTTAATCCTTTTGGCTTCCGCCATCAGGAACCGAAAACAAATCACCGCTACAATGGCGGCTTCGCCTGTGTCAATTGTCTTTGCGACCTATTCCAATGTAAACTCGACCGAAGCAGGATTCACGCAACTGGTCACGTGATCAACTGGGTAATCCAAGCGTTACCTGAAACCTCTTGAAGCTCTAGCTGCTAGAGGCTTTAAGATTCGAATTAATTCGCGATAGTGCGATCCAAATACGTTAAACTTGTGAACCAGGACGAGACCTATGCTTACAAGGCGCCATTTCATTCAATCCACCACAGCGCTGTTCTCGGCGTCTGCGGCCAGTCCATTGATCGCCAAAACTTGGCCAACCGCATCGCAGAAGACCTATTGGGACAGTCAGGTCACGCCAATTGGTTACGATCCAATGACCTCAAATCCGTGGGGTGTTCATGACCGTTTTTTACCAAGACGCGTCGCGGCAAATGATGGTTTGGTTCCAGGTGACATCCATGTGGATGCCGTCGCGCGCTATCTCTACCATATCGAAGAAGGCGGGACCGCAATGCGCTATGGCGTAGCGATCGCGCGCGGGAACCTTTACGAGCCCGGCACCTATGTTATCCGCCGAAAGGTCGAATGGCCACACTGGACACCAACCGCTTCAATGATCGAGCGCAACCCCGAATACGCGGAATTCCGGAATGGCATGGAGCCCGGGCCGAATAATGCTCTCGGCTCTCGTGCCCTTTATCTATACGTTGGAGACCGAGACACATATCTCAGAATTCACGGCACGCCTGAGCCAAGAAGCATCGGCGGTCGCGCAAGTTCCGGATGTGTGAGAATGATCATGGCCCATATCAATGACCTCTACCCAAACGTGAAAACCGGCTCGACCGCTTTCCTATACTCTGCCGAAGATAGCGTCACAGCCCGCTCATGAATATTGGGCAGCGTACATGGACGTCGCTGCCCTCATTTCGATCAGGCGTCGCGCGCAATGCAGATCGGAGCGCCATTCGTCGCGCGCAATGGTACCAATGTCGTCTCGACGGGTCCGCTGTGCTCATACCAAAAGCAATTGTCTTCGGGCAGGAGGCGCGCTGTGGTCAAATCCTGCGCCGGCCCTGCCAGCGCTACGACCGAATCTGGCACGTTGCCTGGTTCAAGTGCTTTGCTTTTGGCCCCGGTGAACTGGGCTGAGCAACCAGCCGTAATCGAGACTAACGTGATGGTAATTGCGATCCGTTTCTGCATTGATCTGTTCCAAATTTTTTGCGTCACCTGCAATTAGATTGCATCCACACGGCCGGCCCGCAAGACGAAATGAACTAACAATATCGCAGGCAAAGAACCCGGATGAAAAAAATACAAAAGGTATTGAAGCTCTAGTTACTGTAGGAACTATTTACAAAGGACCATAGAGATTCTTGAGGTCCAATCATGTCATCCGATACCCATAGCCACGACCATGGCCACGAAAACAAACATGGTCACCACGCATGCGGTAGCGGCGGGTGTGGCGACATCGCCCCCGCCGGTCCAATTCCTGAAGGTGGTAGAAGCTTTCAGGTCTCTGGCCTTGATTGCGCCGAAGAGGTGGCGATCCTGAACCGTGTCGTCGGCCCGAAAGCAGGTGGCGAAGAGCATCTTGCATTTGATGTGATCAACGGTCGGATGACACTTCTTGAAAGTGCTGCCAAGTTATCTGACGAAGATGTCATGCTGCTGGTTGCCAGTACTGGTATGACCGCCAAACCATGGGATGACGGAAATGCCGCCCAGGACCAGGCGGCGCATATTGCACGTCAGCGGCGGTTCACCACTCTAAGCGGAGGGTTTTGGGCAGCGGGTTTTGTCTGGCACATTTTTGAAACCGGCATGGGCGGTGCGCTCGGGCTGTTTTCGGGACATGGTGAGGTTCCGATGCCTTTGCCCGAGGCAGTTTTATTCGCGGTTGCGATACTGTTTGGCGTCTGGCTGGTGGCCCCCAAGGCCTGGTCTTCGGCGCGTCGCCTTTCGCCGGATATGAACCTTCTGATGGTTGTTGCCGTCGCTGGTGCCATCGGACTGGGTGAGTTTTTTGAAGCGGCAACTGTAGCATTTTTCTTTTCGCTTTCTCTTTATCTGGAAAGCTGGAGTGTCGGACGTGCTCGGAACGCGGTGTCCGCGCTGCTTGATCTGGCCCCCCCGACGGTTCGGCTGGTTCGTGCTGACGGTTCTGAGGCAACGGTCCCGGCGGCGGATGTCTTTGTCGGTGACAGCTTCATCGTTCGGGGTGGGGATCGCATTCCACTTGACGGGGAAGTCATCGAAGGGGCCGGTGCCGTTGACCAGGCTCCAATCACGGGTGAAAGCGCGCTGATTCCCAAAGAGCTGGGTGATGAGGTCTATGCCGGCACAATTAATGGTGAGGGCACCCTCAAAATACGTGCGACGAAAACAGCGTCAGACACCGTGCTTGCCAAGATCATCCGGATGGTCGGTGATGCTCATGCTCGCCGCGCGCCGGTTGAGCAGTGGGTTACAAAATTTGCGCGGATTTATACGCCCATCGTTATGGTCGTCGCAGTGGCCATCGCCCTGATCCCACCGCTTGTATTTGGCGCATCGTGGGGCTTCTGGTTTTACAATGCACTTGTTCTGCTGGTTATCGCCTGCCCCTGTGCGCTCGTAATTTCCACACCGGTTTCAATCGTTGCGGCTTTGACCGCTTCGGCCCGGGCTGGGGTTCTGATTAAGGGCGGCGCATATATCGAGGCCCCCGGGCGTACCACCGCACTGGCCATGGACAAGACAGGCACGATCACCATGGGTGAGCCTGAAGTGGCCAATGTCTATCCGCTGGGCGCCGCATCCGAGCAAGAGCTGTTGGCGAGCGCTGCCAGCCTCGAGGTTCGGTCTTCACACCCGCTGGCCCGCGCCATTTTGACCCGGGCAGAACAGACCGACATTTCGATATCGGCGGCTGAAGACATCCGAACCGTTCCCGGTCGTGGTCTGGAAGGCCGTACCGAGCGTGGAGATATCTGGCTTGGCTCTGACCGCTTCGCTATAGAGAAAGGCTTTGACGCGTCCATCCCTGCCGAGTTGCGCAACCAAATCGAGAGCGCGGGAAGCACACTTGTTGTTGTCGGGGATGAGAACGGGTTAACCGGTTTGCTTGAGCTGCGGGACCGCATTCGACCCGAAGCCCGAAGCATCGTAGCCCGGCTTCATGCGCAGGGCGTGAAGTCAATCATCATGCTGACTGGTGACAACGAACAAACAGCGAGAGCGGTAGCAGCCGAAGTCGGCATCGACGAAGTCCGGGCCCAACTTCTGCCGGAGGACAAAGTCGCTGCGATTGAGGAACTGGCAGAACAGCACGAGATGGTTGCAATGATCGGCGATGGCGTCAACGACGCACCTGCGATGGCTCGGGCACATTATGCAGTTGCGATGGGTGCAGTTGGGTCTGATGCGGCAATTGAGACCGCAGACATTGCTCTGATGACTGATGACATCGGCAAATTACCCTGGCTGATCGATCATTCACGTCGAACCATGTCGATCATCCGTCAGAACATTGGCTTCTCACTTGCGACCAAAGCACTGTTTGTGACCCTTACCGGTTTTGGATTGGCCTCCATGTGGGGTGCAATCGCCGCAGATGTCGGAGTGTCCTTGCTGGTCGTGGCTAACGCCTTGCGGCTTCTGAAAGCCTCGGAGGGTAACATACACTCAACAGGAACAGAAACCGTTGGAACGCCAGGTGAAAATGCTGAATTGGCGCATGGGCAGTAATCAGGCGCGCGGAACCTGAGCTCGCGTGTGCTGTGGGATGTCCGATGAGATCTGCATCCCACAGCCGATTTTCGCAACTTATCACTGTGGCGTGGTGCCCGATATATCAATCAGTCCTGGGCTTTGTGTGGCATTTCATCCTGAAGATGAGGGACATTGACACTGATCAGGTTTCCCGGCGCCGCACTTTAATCAGTCAACTTCATCCTGAATGTGGGGGGTTAGTTTGGATCGCCCCACTGCCCCACCCTCTGCTACTGCCAGATCCATTGTCATCATCCTATAATCACCGCGCATCCATGAAGAAAACAAGTTCTTGTAGAACCGCGAAAGCGGGTGTCCCGACTGCCCGGATGGTGACAGGAAAAAGAAGCCTTTGTCTTCTGAAACAGACATGACGGCCTGAAAATTCGTGCCGATATTTGTTGCAAACGGTTTTTCGTCAGACATCCCGAATTGAGACGAGAGCAATGAATAAGGTCCTCCGGACTTCGGTTCCCGCACAGATAACAACCCATCGAGGAATCCGGCTGGGCTAACCGCAGACCAATCCAGATTCACAATGTGTTCAGCTCCCCAGCTCCACGAAGAAAGGTCGGGACCGTAGCGCTCGGTTATCCAGACGAGCGCATCGTCGAGTGCGAGAACGATCCACTCGTCGCAGGTTTCGACACGAGTTGAGGTGCGATTGTCACACCACATCGCGGCCTCGTCTCTATTTGAAAGAACCGCGGCAAGAAAATATGGATTCGGATTTGTCCACAAATCACGCGCCGCAGGAAATTCATCCTGTAGAAATCGGCGTTGCAAAGCACGCGCCCATGCCCAGAATATTAATGGCTCCGGTGAAAAACGATCCATTTCACCGTTCCATTCAGCCAAGCGGTTCAAGGCATCCTGTCGGATTCCATCGAGCGGGTCGTCGGCTGCGGGGATCATGGGTGCAGAACGCCACAAGTCCGCCGCCATCAGAGGCAACAAGCTACGCGCTGCCGAACTAACGGTATCTTGTTGTACCCCCATAACACCATCAACTGAAAAAACGCGTTGGCGCGCATCAAGTTCCGTGAGCCGTTGCTGCCGAAGCAGGATTGCATCTTCATCGGAGATGCCCGGCCAGGTCATGACGTCTTCTTTGTCAATAACGACGGTCTCCAACCCGAACAGAGGCATTTCAGAGATCAACTTCACGGCGTCTTTTGCGGTGACTACCTGTGTAAGTCGGTAAAGAGTTCTCAAAAAGATATCGCTATCTACCCGTTCGGATGTGCCGTTTTGCAATTCAGGTTGCCCGGCATTTGAGTCCAAGGCCCAAGCAACGTCATTTGAACGACCCAGAACAACGAACGGAACGCCGGGCAAAGTCGCCCCTGCTACTGCCCCCGAGGGAAATTGAAGATCAGCCATGTACAAGGTTGATGGGAGCGAAAGCGGCCCGCTAGTCTCGATCGCGAGAATTGGGGAATTGGAAACCGTTCGTTCACTTGTCAATGCCCAGGCACCCAGCCGAGCTTTTGGCGTGCTCTTGAGCAATCCGGGTGTTTTCGGTCTGTCGCCTGGAATTGACGCGCCGCCACTCTCGGCCTGCCGCAGATTGCCTAAGAACTGTTGAGTTATTCTGAGACTATCCTCTGGCCGCCAGGCCATGATTGTCTTTTCATCGTACAACAACAGTTCTGGTGCCCCCCGGCCACGCCGGCCTTTTGACACCTCCCCGACCCAGGCATTGACACCGGCTGCATAGGCAATCAGCATTTCAGACAAAACTGGATCTATATCGCGATATCGCGGAACTGGTACTTTACCCGAAGCGGACCGTCGTTCCCTTAACATCTGACCCAATCTATCCTGCGCATGAACGAAACCAAGTGCGAAATAGGCATCGGACGGGGATGAAGCCGAGATATGTGGGATCGCCATAGAGTCCCTCAGGACGTCCACAGAATCTTTCAAACCCTCTAACCTAAAATCTTCCTCATAGTCCGGAAGAGAAGCCAGCATGAGATATGTAGCCGTGCTTAAACAGACAGTAGTGATGAACAGGGCTGCCAGAACCAACCCAAGCACGATCCTGAGCAGCGCTTTCAATTTCAACCACCAATCGGATCAGCCTAGGACACCAGACGCACAACTGCGATCGACAGAAAGAATGCAATCAGGCCACAAACGATGGCGTATCCTGCAGCATACTGAAGAATATCAAGGCTGTTGCCATTCCGGCGCTTTGCCAGGACCCCACCCCAAACGGCGCCAACCAAGGCACCCGCGATTGCCATCATCTTACATCCTCTGATTTTGTTCATTTGCGGTGCAGTTCACTTCAGGCGTTCAAACCGTCAAACTGATAGCCGCGCGTCTGGAGGCGTTCTGAAAGAACTCTCACGAGTTAGCTTCGCGTTTCTTGGCAGTGAGATCGCCCAGCTGCTTCTCAAGCTGTGCCCGTGCACTACTTAATCGCTTTTGCGCTGCTTCGTTTTCTACCTTGTCATTCGCAGCGGCAGCAAGTCGATCGTCAGATAGCGGGTCTGTCGGACGCCCGTCGACCAATACTTCATAATGAAGATTTGGGCCGGTTGCGGTGCCGGTCGACCCGACACGACCAACCACCTGGCCCGCCTCCACGCGCTGACCTTTGGTCAGACCATCGGCGGTTGCGCTAAGATGCGTGTATCGCGTGACCGTGTCCGATCCATGAGCGATTTCGACCACACGCCCATACCCCCCGCGCCAACCAATATAAGACACGCGGCCCGGGGCCGTCGCATGCACCGGAGTACCACGTGCGGCAGCAAAATCGACACCTGTATGCATCCGAACATTTCCGTAGACCGGATGTTTTCGCCGACCAAAGACTGAACTCAGGCGCGCGCCCTCGACTGGCTGCGAGAAGACGCGAAGAAGCTCACCATCGACATAGATTGTGGCGCGGCCATTTTCGGCATCTGGCCATGCTATTTCGTAAAGTTGGTCATCAACTTCCAGCGCCGCAAAAATGAGTTCTGGCTGGCCTGTTCTCTCGCCATCGATGCTCATTTCGCGCCAGAGAAGACGGAGAGCTTCACCACCTGTCAGGTCCCTCCGAAAATCCACTGTCCCGCTCAGCATCTGCGCCAGATCCACCGCAAAACGAACCGGGATCTTTGCGCTACTCAGCGCATTTGAAATCGAAGTTTCGATCTCTGTTTTGCGGGCCAGAATGACGGTGTTGGGTTCTGGTGAGACCACGCGCGTGGACAACGTTTCGCTAAGTATCACCTCGATTCTTACGCCATCTTCCACCGCAAGCTCCACGCTCTGCGGTTGATCCGCTGCGGTTGTAACGACTGTTATCGAGTGGCCCGGGCGCAAACGCTGCAAATCATATTCAGCGCCAAGCGCAAGTGCGATTTCGGCCCGATCGGTTGCGTTGATCCCGGCTTTAGACAGCAAACTGTCGAGCGTGTCACCCAACGCAAGTTCGCGCGTCCATGTCCGTGAAGGCGGTTCAACAGGTGGCAAAGGTTCCTCTGCCTGAATGCGTTCCGGTTGAGCAGGTCGAAACGAAACGGGGCTTGGAGCGAGTTCTGCTGATGGTACGTTCAGCAACTGAGCCGATGTGATCTGCGGTTCCGCAGGAAGCTTGGGCACCGGAAAGATCGTGGGCGCAGGCGCCGTCACTTCAGACCTGTTCGAGGCAATGAACACGATCGAAGCAATTGAGACGCTGCTGATCGCAATTGCCGAGGTTGCTAGAAACCGTGCGTTCATGATGTTTTATCCGCTCCACTTTTCAAAGCACGACGGATCTTGGGCACAGCGAATTCTCTCTGCTCATGATAGTCGATGGTGCTGACAAATTCGCCTGTGGGGCTAAACAGAAATACACTTGCAGTGTGGTTCATTGTGTAGTCGCCATCTTCCATTGGAACTTTTTCATAAGTGGCGCGAAAATCGTCTGCGGCCTGAGCGATTTGGTCCGAAACGCCGACCCACCCTCGGACAGCGGGATGAAAGTAGCTGACATAGTCGGCCATAGATTCGACTGTGTCTCTTTCAGGGTCTACGGTTATGAACACGACGTTCAATTCATCCGCGTCATTGCCCAGATCATCCAGCCAGAGGGAAATATCCGAAAGTGTCGTCGGGCAAACATCCGGGCAGTAGGTAAAGCCGAAGAACACCATTGTTGCACGTCCGACGAGCGATTGCGGGGTGACGGTGGTCCCTTCGTGATCAACCATGCGAAAGTTCATGTCTGACAACGCAAGGGGACGAAGGCGATCAGATTGAGCCGCTCCCGGCCCATCCACTTGCCACCATCCGGCAAAGAGTGTCAGGCCGATTACACCAAGTCCAGCAGCCCCGAATTTGAGAACGCGTCGCCGCTGCATCAGTTCTCGGGGCCTCGCGCAGCAATGCCAAATATCGGCACGTTGACAGTTTTTTCTGCGCCATCGGCAAAGATAAGAGTCAGCGTAAAGCTCTCGCCTTCGGTCATAAGGCGTTGCAGCCGCATGAGCATTGCGTGGAGCCCGCCCGGCTCAAGCGCTACGGAACCGCCCGGCGCAATTTCCAGCTCGCCAGCTGGTGCCATGGAACTGACGCCCTCTGCATTGGTCGATGTCTGATGGATCTCGGGCATCATCGCAAGATCGGTGCGGATAGACGTCAGCGTGACGGCCTCATTGCCGGTGTTGCGGATCGTCATGTAAGCGACGCCAGGTCGGTTGGTGCCGATAGACGCGCGCGACCAGGCACCTTCAACGACAACATCATCGACCCCTGCCAGTACAGGTGCCGAGAGAATGGCCGTAAAACCGAATGCACTTAGCACTCCTGCCAGAAGTGTATTTTTTGCAGTGAGTCTCATAGTACCTCTCGCTACTGCTCAGCTTTGCAGTGCTGCAACTTCTGCAGCGACCAGGCGTCTCAATTCAGCCTCACCAAACGGATCCAGAGATTTGCCATTGACGAAAAATGTCGGAGTTTGCCGTATACCGACCGCTTCCACATCAGCGCGATCCTGATTGAGAACACCAACTGTCTGGGGCGCAAGCATTTGTGCCTGCGCTGCCTCGGCATCCAGTCCCGCCGCTGCTGCAATTCGAATAATAAGACCAGGCTCAGGCGCACCATGCGCGGCCCATTTGGGCTGCTCTCGCAACACGGCTTCCAGTACCGGTTCAAAGACCCCCTGCATGCGTGCCGCTTCAAGCACGCGGATCGCCTCCTCTGAGCCTTCGCCATGGAAAGGGGTGTACCGGATCACAACGCGCACGGCGTCTCCATGCTGAGCCATTATGTCCTTCACGACCGGATGAAAGGCACGGCAGGCTTCACAAGCCGGATCGAAAAATTCGACGATTGTAACCGGTGCGTCCTTTGGGCCGAGAACAGGCGAGTAGGAACGGATAAGTGTTTCAGCGATTTCGGGTGCAACAGGCTCGGTATTGCCTGAAGCAGCCGGACGGTTCACGTACCAGGAAGCGGCTCCGAATCCGGCACCACCGAATGCGAGAACGGACAAAATCAGGCCACGTCTGTTCATACTTGTTTCTCCTTGAGTGAAAGGGCGCACAGAACGCCGATTAGCGCGAATGAAACGAGCGCCATCAGCGGAATCGGGATGCCCAAAACAGTTTGATTTGCGTCCGTGCAGGACGGACCACTGGCCGAGCATGGTTGGATTTTTTCGGGGATTAGACCAGCATACAGGCCCATGTGCCACAAGGCGACAGCAGCGCCCCCCAATGCCAGTGCTATCCCATATCGGCCCACGTTCTGGTCCTGCCACCACAGGCCAAGCCCCAGTACGATCGCCAATGGGAACATGAACGCACGCTGGAACCAGCACAGCACACAGGGCGTCTGCCCCAGGATCTCTCCAATGAACAGAA
Organism: Ruegeria sp. C6; assembly: GCF_056537625.1. Taxonomy (NCBI): domain Bacteria; kingdom Pseudomonadati; phylum Pseudomonadota; class Alphaproteobacteria; order Rhodobacterales; family Roseobacteraceae; genus Ruegeria; species Ruegeria sp. C6. The sequence continues at coordinate 178,592 of NZ_JBQFRW010000004.1, forward strand.
CAGAAAGAGACGCAACCAGGGCAATCGCCCAGGCCAGGCCAAGAAGTGTATCTTTGGAAAACCGGGACATGGTGATCAGAGTCTCTGTTTCAGATCCGCAAGAATTTCTTCTGCTGGCGTGCCATATGACCAGGACTGAACGAATCCAGCGTCCTTATTGAACAGAAACAGATGAGAGGTATGCCCCATCGTATACCCGTCCGGTGCAGCGGTGTGTTCGATCCGTTCGTAGAATATCGGAAAGGTCTTGGACGTTTGCGCAATCTGTTCTGGCGTGCCTGTAAGCCCAATGATCCCCGCATCGAAAAGTGGTATATACTCGGCCAGGACGGCCGGAGTGTCGCGCTCGGGGTCGATGGATATGAAGATAGGTTGCACTTGGGTTGATTGATTTCCCAGACCTTCCTGCACTGCTGCCACCTCGGACAGTGTTGTAGGGCAAACGTCGGGGCAGTTGGTGAAACCGAAAAACACCAACATCCACTTGCCTGCAAAGTCGTTCTGGGTACGGACAACACCAGAGTGATCTGTCAGTTCGAACCTGGCTTCGAACGGAACAGACTCCTCCTCAATCCGCGCAGGTCTATATTCTGACCACAGCATCAGATAGGCAAATGGCGCCGTTGCGACACCAGCCAGTACCCATAAGATTTTTTGAAATACGGTCAGTTTCAAAGTTAGCCGTCCGCCTGTGATTCTTGGTTCAGAACGGCATGTACACCCTCTACCTGCTAGAGGTTCAAAGGGGATTTTGAGCCTGCGGCTGGGTGTCACAGGTCCACCGGCTGGAAGGTGCTATTGTGCGGTGCCAACCCGAACCTACATAAGCTGTAACTTTGTAAGGAGACCCAGATGCTGACGATCGGAACGCTTGGAAAAAAGACCGGAACCAAGGTTCAGACGATCCGCTACTACGAGCAGATCGGACTTATGCCGGAACCGGGGCGCACCGAAGGTGGCCAGCGGCGTTATGGCCATACCGAACTGGATCGCCTGGCTTTTATCCGTCACGCCCGCCAACTGGGGTTTTCGCTTGAGGCGATACGCGAACTGCTTGATTTGTCCGACGATCCGGATCGTCCATGTCATGAAGCCGACAGTATTGCGCGCCGGCAACTCAAACAGATTGAGCAAAGAATGGCGCGGCTGGAAGCGTTGCGGACCGAGCTGGAGCGCATGGTGCATGAATGCAGTGGCGGCAACACCTCGGATTGTCGTGTACTCGAAGTTCTACGCGATCATTCCGAATGTCTTACTGATCACGAAGACATCGGCGCGTAACCCTGGGCAGCGTTGTTGCGAACTGGAATTAGCCCCTTGAAGCTATAGTCACTATAGCAATTACAAGTCATTCAGAGTTGATTCGACGAGAGACCAAATGCTGAACCGTGACCCGCTGCTAACCGCCACACCTCTGCTTGATTTTGAAACACCCGCAATTTTGGGACTCATAACGGAACGGCGCTGGCCCGATCTGCCTATCGAGGATCGAATTGGCGCTATTTATGACTTCGTGCGTAACGAGATTGCCTTTGGTTACAACCGTGCAGACGATATCCCGGCATCCGAGGTACTCGCCAATGGCTATGGGCAATGCAATACCAAGGGTACGCTTTTGATGGCACTGTTTCGCGGCAGCGATATTCGATGCCGTTTGCATGGCTTTATGATCCACAAAGAGTTGCAGAGGGGTGTGGTCCCCGAACTGATTTATCCGCTGGCGCCAGAAGAAATCTTGCATTCGTGGGTCGAAGTTGAAGTAGACGGTCGCTGGGTCAACCTCGAAGGATTTATTCTGGATCAGCCATACCTGGAGGCGTTGCAGCATAACTTTGCAGAAACAGAAAGCCTGTGCGGTTACGGGGCGGGTACCGGTTGTTTGAGCAACCCACAGGTCGAATGGGAAGGTCGCGACACGTACATACAGAAAACCGGCATCGTGAAGGATTTTGGCGTTTTTGATAGTCCGGATGCGTTCTATGCTGATCATGCGCAAAGTTTCGGCAGCATTCGGGGTTGGCTTTATCGCTTCATATTCCGTCACTGGATGAACGCGCGCGTTCGATCCCTACGCAATGGGAAGCTGAAGGCTCGAATGGCGGCCACGCATACACACGGAAATGCATAGCGGGGCCTCAACTGAAACGCTTTTGCAAGGCCGTATTCAGTGCCTCTGACAATAAAACCAAAACGATGATTGCCAACGTCACGGTCGCAGCCTTTTCATACTGAAACGACCGTACGTAGGTTTGTACATACAACCCGATGCCACCGGCACCGACAATACCCAGTATCAGGCTTTCGCGCAGATTTAGCTCAAACCGAAATACGGTATCGCGCACGATCACAGGCGCCATCTGCGGCCAGATTGCCCAACGCAACTGTTGAATTCTGTTGGCCCCTGCGCTTTCAAGCGCCGCCACAGGAGCGGTGGCAACATTGTCGATGGCTTCCGCATAGAACTTTGCCAACATGCCGGTCGCGTGAAATGTGATTGCCAGTATACCGGGAAGCGGGCCCAACCCAACAGCGCCCACCATTAGCATAGCGACCAGGATCAGTGGGATCGACCGGATAACCGCAAGCAAGGCACGGACGGGACGCCAGATCGCTGCTGGCACCATAGTTTCAGAGGCCAGAACGGCCAGTCCCGCCGACAGGATCACAGCGAACAGTGTTCCCAGAATGGCGATCCTCAGTGTTTCGGCCAGCCCCGTCAGAACCTCGCGCCAAACGGACAGGTCAGGTGGGATCATGCGCCCCAGAAACTCTGCCAGACGGGGGCCCGCGCCTGGCAGCTTGCCCAATCCCATATCCCCGCTGGTCAGCGACCACAGGATCGCCAGTGCCAGCATGACCCAAATGACAGATCGACCCATCAACTGACTACACGCAGTCCCGATGTGACACTGGCACCGTGATACAGTTCATCGATGTCCCCGCTGGTCAATTGGGTAGACAGTTTGTCGAACAATACGACGCCGTCTCGCAGGCCTATTATGCGCTCGGCAAAGCGGCGCGACAGGTCTGGCTGATGCGAACTGAAAATGACGCCGATTCCGCGGCTACGTGCAGAGCTGGTGATCAGGCTCAGAATTCGTTCGGCGTGAGCAGGATCCAAATTGCTGACGGGCTCATCCGCAAGAATCAACTCGGGTTCTTGTGCCAGACATCTGGCAATCGCAACGCGCTGCCGTTGTCCACCCGACAACTGATCGGCTCGGCGGCTTGCCAGATCGGACAGCCCCGTATCCTGAAGCGCCCGTGTCACGCACATATGGTCCTCTTCCCGGAACCGACCCCAGAGTGAGGACCAGATATTCATCCGGCCCATCCGACCGTTCATCACATTCTGATAAACACTCTGCCGATCAACCAATGCGAATTCCTGGAAGACAAAGCCAGTATTGGCACGGTCCTCGCGGGATGGAATTCCTGTTGCCAAAAGTGGCTTGCCCAGCACCTGTGCCTCGCCCTGCCAACCGCTCGAACGACCGTCCAACAACGCCAGCATCGTTGATTTGCCCGCACCCGAAGGACCGAGTAGCGCGACGCTTTCACCGGGCTGCACCGACAGCGAAACATCTGAAAGAGCTGCCGCACTGGCAAAGTGCTGCGATACCGCGTTGAGTGAAACTACAGGGTTCATTTCAGAAACCCATACCGCCGCGCAGTCTCGCGCACGCCTTCGTAAACCGATGGATCTGCAGGGAGATAGCCGTCCGGGCCGTAAAGGTAAGCCAGCAGGTGACGGTTCTCACTCTCATTGAGGCGCAGCATGGTTTCAATGAACTTTGCCTGCAGCCCGGCGTCCAGATCAGGGCGGGCAATGATTGCGTGGCTGGGAATTTGTTCTGATTCCGCGAGCACCTTGATCTCGGCCTGCTGATCCGGAGTCAGGTAGAGATCTGCATACTGGCTCGCGCCCGCAGCATCGACCAGTCCGTTGGCCATGGCCTGCATCGCTTGCTGATAACCACCGGCAAAAAATTTCTGCCCGAAAAAACTGTCAGCATCGCCCGTGCCCGAGAACAGCCCGGCGCGCACAAACAGATCAAGCGGATAGATGTAACCGGATTCCGAGACCGGATCAGAAAAGGCAATGTCACGTCCCCGGAGATCGGCCAACGTTTCGATACCGCTGTCACGTCGCACGAAGACACGGCCCGAATAGCTGGGTTGCCCGCGATAAACCTCGGACAACAGCGGTACGGCGCCGATCTGGTCTTCGGCCAACACAAAGGGCAACGCTCCCATGAACGAGATATCGGCATCACCGTTGCGCAGCGCCTCAACGGCAGCAGCGTGGTCGAACGTGACAAACCCAGTGACCGGGACGCCCATCTGCTCTGAAAGCCAGCCGGTGATGACGTTGATGTCACCCAATAGCTTTTCGGGGTTCTCCTGCGGGATGAAGGCCAGCTTCAGCCCCTGGTCAGTTGCAGCCATTACGGGCAGGGCTGCAGATGCGGCTGCAGCACCCAGAAAATTGCGGCGCGACAACATCAGAACATCCTCTCGTCAATTTCGGCCTGCATGGCCTTGAACAGTTCCCACTGGCGGGTGGCTTCGGTCCAGTTTCCTTCGGCGCTGGCATCGCCAACCGCTCGCAGGATCGCGGCGAATTCGTAGATTTCGGACTTGGCGTTCTGATTGACCATGACACTGGCATCCGCCGCCAGATCAGGAGCTACCGTGTCGATCAGAACCGCTATGTTTTCGGCATCCTGCATCGGCAGCAGGGTATCGAGCGTGCTGGCGAATGTTGTCAGCTCCTCCCAGGACAAGCGGAATACGCTGTTGCGACCCTCGAATACTTGATAGGGTTCTTCACCGTCTCCAATAGCTTCGACGTAGGCCGTCAGATCTGCGCGCTGTGCTTCGTCCAAACCCAAATTTTTGGTATCATTGAACCAGTCAACAACGCTGGCCAGCGTCGGCAGCGATCCGTCATGCATGTAAGGTGCAGTGAAATTGACGTTGCGCAGCGTCGGGGTTTCGAACGCAGAAGCCGTGCCGCCGGGGAATGGTGGTTCAGCGCTGCCGATGTCGTAGGTCAGACCATCGCGGAACTGACGGTCAGGCGTGTGACATGAAGCGCAGGACTTGTCACCAAGTCCTGCAAATTTGGTGTTGAATAGCACCTCCCCGCGCTTGGCGTCATCTGACGCCAGATCCGTCAGCTTACCGGACCGATCGATCTTTGGGTTGGGAAGAAAGTCGAACTGTTTGACATAGGCTTCCAGCGCGTCCAGTTGGAACGGCGTTGGTTCCTTTCCCGCGAATTCGGTCACAATCACATTTCGGATGAACCGGCGCAGGCTGGGTTCGCGCCCGTCGCGGCCATAAGGTGCGGTAAAGCGGATGCCGCGCATGGAAGGCGTATCCAAGTGATCATCGGCCCGATCATTGAACATTGGATTGAAGAACGAACCGTCCACATCCATCCCACCCGGATGGGATGACAGGCCGGGAATGAAGAAATCCCGGTTCACGTCGGAGCGGTTGTGGCAGGTCGAGCAGGCGATGCCTAACTCGCGCGCCGGGCCGCCGAAGATTTCAGGGCTGTCGAACAGCATATCGCCATAGGCCACCAGCGGTAGATTGGCTTCATCCTCACCCGCCTCTTCAAACTGAAGAACCAGCCGCGGCAGCTTCGCCTGATCTCCGATGTTCGACCCTGGCGGCAGCGTGGCGGGCATTGTGATTTGTTCGCCGGAAAGCACAACTATTTCAGGCAGCGGTGTTAACTTGTCGCGTTGGGCAAATTCCGAAGGCAGATAGTTGGCGCGAATATAATCAACAATAGTGGTCTGAGCTTCCGCAAACTGGTCGACATCAACCGTTTGTGCACCATTGCCCAACACTCCAGCGCTGCCAAGGGTAGAGTTCAGAACCAGCCACGCCCGGCCCAGATCGCGAGCCGCCGACACATCCGAAGCCTTGATACCATCTTCGAATGCGCGGAACAGAGCAGCAGCTTGCGCAACCTCGCGGGCCGCTTCAGGCTGACCCAGCGCGGTTTTTGCGACATCCAGATGGCGCAGTATTCCCTCCGCAATGGCAGTTGTGCTTGCTTCAAACAGCGCTTGCCGATCTTCGGCGTGCATAGCTTGGTTGATCGCAAGCGCCTCTTTGTCAGAAACGCGTGACAATGGAGCGACCTGAATGCCACTGCCAGGTGCGGGCGAGGTCCAACTCCTCTCAATTTCATTCCAGGGAACCGGGGTTAGATTTCCCATGAACAAGGTCAGTCGATACGCGGCAGCGCGCGGAGCCCAAGGAGATTCTTCAATCGCCGTGGCATCGGCGATCACTGGCAATGCGCAAAGAAGTGTGGACGCTATTAGATATTTCATAGCTCTGTCTATTAAAGTTAGCCTTGTCTAATTTATTGATGAAGGCATGCTCATTGTCAAGTTCGGCTTTCAGGTGCATACACTAGTGACTGGATTAACGACCTAATCGTGAGCCGATGACTGAAACGACACCGCAAGATTCAGATCGTAGTATTGATACCCAGGCGAGCGGGTTTGAGGCTGTGCGACAGGCGCACCAAAGCGAAATGGTTGAGGACTACGTTGAACTTATTGCGGAGTTGATCCATCAGAATGGCACTGCGCGCCCGGTCGAAATAGCCGAGCGGTTGGGCGTAACCCAACCTACGGTTTCGAAGAATTTGGCCCGTTTGAAACGAGAAGGTTTCATAGAACAAATTCCCTACCGCTCACTTCAACTGACCGATGCCGGGCGTCAATTGGCGGAAGCCTGTAGAAGGCGTCACCGAATTGTCGTGGATTTCCTGATCGCCTTGGGTGTTTCAAAGGAAGTCGCAGAGCATGATGCTGAAGGTATTGAGCATCATGTAAGCGAAGAGACCCTTGCAGTTTTTAAAGGGTTCGTTGGGCGGACTGAGGAAACAAAGTAGAAACTAAAAACCTAAGTTGTGCTGGCGAATTCTGACACTCTTAGTTTTAGAAAGACTAAGACCACTTAAACCTTTGTTGGGCCGTTACACTAGCCCCGCACGAACACTTGTCGCATCTGAAAAGCGAAAAATGAGCGGATTTAGTGATTGAATCTTTTCCCAAGCGGCCAAGGTAAAAATCGGTCTAGCTCATTTTTTTCATTGGGGATCGAAACCTTTAGCCGCAGTGGCCTTACTACAGCAGCTATCCCCCAACTGAATTGGCGGACACGGTACAGTTGCGTAGGAACAAAAGACACAGCAATCGCCCTCCAACGGTTTCAAAACTGCCTCGCATGATTTGCATTCATAAAACCACTGGCACGAGTCAGTTGGCATTTTCTCGGTTTCAACGTGCCCACACCGAGGGCAGGTCAAATTGCTATCGAGCATCACAGTTTGATTTGTCATTGTCTCACATCCGCATGATTAGATAGTCATTGATTTGAGCCTCATTGAACACGATGACCCATGCCAACGCGGTAGTCGCCGTGCTTCCGACAAGCCACCATTTCAGATTTGCCAACGTCCCGTTTAGATGCGCTAAGAACCACGAAACCGCGACCAGCGCTGTTGAGACGGCGAGAACATAGTAGCTTGCCGCCGCTATTTTTCCGAATACTGCCAACCAACTGCCGCCCAAGCCTAACAACATCATGGCCATTGGAAGAACACAGCATGTTGCGACGCCCAGAGCTGAAACCGATCCCAAGTAGCTGAGGTTCACGTATTTCTTCATCTTTTGCTCCCGAGATGCTCGATTTGATTGTGTTGAAGCACCGGTATTCAGAGCGTATAACTCCTGTAGTAACTACAGGATCAAGTGGAGGCACTTCACATGATTGCGATAGGTGAGGCTTCCCGGCAATCCGGGGTTGGCATAGAAACCATCCGCTACTACGAACGCGAAGGTATCGTACCAAGACCTGTGCGAGCTCTGAACAATCGTCGCCTCTATTCAGCAAGCGATGTGGGAAGACTTCGATTTTTGAAGAGGTGCCGCGACCTGGGATTTCCTCTCCCAGACGCAAAGGCGCTTTTAGAGCTGTCAGAAGGAAGTGCCGAAGACTGCCGGTCGGTGAAAGAGCTGGCCGAGGCGCATATTTCTAGCGTTCGAAGCAAGATTGATGAGCTCAGACGTCTGGAGTACGCCTTGAGTGAGCTTACTGCCAATTGTGATAGTGGTAACGTTCACTGCCCGATGCTGCAAAGTCTGCGAACGATGGATGATATCTGACTCTGGACACTGGGCGGAAACTCAGGGTCTGAGATTTAGCCAGATCACCTCAGACCAAGGTCTGTGGTGCGGTAACAGATTGTAGTTCATAGTCGATTTCACGATGAGAGCGAAAGTAACTGACCTGACGATTGGCAATTGGTCGTTGTCGCGAGTCTTTCTTGCGGCAAGTATCTTCGTGATGGGTACTGCTACCGCAATCGTTGGGGTCTGGGTGTCTAATCGAATTCAGAACGCAGTCGTGCAAAACTCCGCCAACTCCGCAGCGCTGTATATGGAAAGCGTAGTTTCCCCGCTCAGCCAGGAATTGGCACATGGCGACCGCCTTTCTGAGCAGGCGAGCCTGGCGCTGGATGAGATATTCATGACCCAGCCAATGCGTGACCGTATCGTTTCCTACAAATTCTGGAAGCAAGGTGGTGTGATTGCGCATGCCTCGGATACAGACATCATAGGAAACCGTTTCAATCCAACGGATGATTTAAGGCGAGCGTGGAACGGTGATATCTCCGGCTCTTTCGAAGAGCTTGATCATGCCGAGAGCGCCGCCGAGGCGGCATTGGGGATACCACTGCTTGAAGTTTACAGCCCCATCCGCGAACTCTGGTCCGGCGAAATCATCGCAGTTGCGGAGTTCTACGAAAGAGCTGACCAGCTTGAGTTAGACTTAGCCAAGGCTAGGCGAACAAGTTGGTTGGTCGTCGGCTCCGCATTTCTGGCAAGTACAATTGTTTTGTATTCCATCGTCGCAATTGGCGACAAAACAATTCGACGACAGGGGTCTCTTCTTAAACAGCGGTTGAAAGAAAGTGAGAAGATGGCTGAGCAGAATGCGCTGCTGCGGTCGCGTGTGGTCGAGGCGTCAGAAAGATATACCACGCAAACAGATCGGTTCCTCAAGAATCTTGGAGCTGAGCTACATGATGGCCCTGCGCAATACCTGTCGCTCGCCGCCCTTAGACTGGAGGCGGCGTTTTCCAAAGAGTCGGAAAGGCCTAAAGAGGCAGTGGAAATTCAGCAGTCTTTGCAAAAATCGCTGGCTGAAATTCGTGCAATTTCGCGAGGGCTGTCCGCGCCAGATATCGATAGCCTGTCACTCGTCGATGTTGTGAAGAGAGCCGTAGAGGATCACGCCGAACACAGCCCGTTGCGACCGGATATTTCATTCCTGGGCAGCCAGGCCCCAGAGTTGTCATTGTCCGACAAACTGTGCGTTTTTCGGTTCCTCCAGGAAACGCTTTCCAATGCCGCTAGATATGCTCCAGCTTCCAAGTGCACTGTTATCGCTGAGGCGCAGAACGACCGCATAGTTGTAAAGATCACAGACGACGGACCAGGATTTGACAGGTCAGAAGAAACCGCGTTGCGAGACGATGGTGGCCAGGGGCTTATGGGCTTGCGAGATCGGGTCGAGAGTATTGGTGGCAGGTTCGACGTCGCATCGAGACCGGGCGAAGGCACCACCATAGCTATGACACTATTTCCCAGAAAGTTAGGCACATCATGACTACATCTGTCGTAATAGCCGATGATCACCCGATATTCAGGGATGGTTTGCAACGCACGTTGGATGAAGCAGATGGCTTCGAAGTTTTAGCCGCTGGGTCCAGTGCTGAAGAGGCAGTATCGCTGGTCGGCACGCATCAGCCGGACATAGCTATTCTTGACCTCTCGATGCCCGGTGGCGGGATAAGCGCGACACGTAAAATCGCGGCAATGGCAAATCCACCCGTCATTGCAATCTTGACGGTCTCAGAGAACAGCGGCGATGTCGCGGACGCCTTGGAGGCGGGTGCGATTGGGTACATTGTGAAGGGAGTAACCGCGAGCGAACTAACCGCTTCTTTACGCAGCATCGCCGCAGGTGAAGGGTTCGTTTCTCCTGGCTTGGCCTCGCGGGTACTTCTTCAAATCAACGCTGACACCGGCATGTCTGTTAACAGCAGCATTCTAGATGACCTTACACATCGTGAGGAAGAAATACTGAGACGTGTGGCCAAAGGACTGAGTAATCGTGAAATCGCTGACGAGTTAGACCTCCAGGAAAAGACCGTGAAGCACTACATGACCGCAGTTCTGTCCAAGCTTCATGCGCGAAATCGGGTAGAGGCCGCGCTCATTGCACATGATGTTTGGAACAAGGGAGAATAGCTGCGGTCTCTTTGGCGACGGTGGCGGCCCCTCACCAAAAAGAAGCCGCCAACGGATTATCGACTGGAATTGCAGCTCAGTTGGCGACCGACTGTAACCTCCGGCGATCAGAGGCCGTTGCGTTTCTTTCAACAACAGTCCGGTTGTAAGGGTCTTTCAACTCGTAACGCCCAAACTCGATCTCCTCTTTCCAACCATTGGCATAATTCACTTCGATATTGTTGCCTTGGCGTTCGATTTTCGTGGGTCGACTTCCAGCAGTGCCACCTTGTCCAGATGAGCGTACATTGTCGATTGAGATACCATTCGCCAAGGACCGAAGCCTTGAAACATCAGCGCCGGTCGCGGCGCGCTCCTCAACAGTTCGGTTCTGAGCATTCTTTCTCTCATACCGCCCGTTTTCGATCTCTTCCTTGGTTCCGTCCGAGTAACGCACCTCAATGCCGTTGGCGTTCGTTTCGACCTTTGTTATCCCAGCCGAACCCGACGATTTGCCCCCTGAATTAGACTTATCCTTCTTTCCGCTGCCCTTATTGGAGCGTTTGGAGTCATCATCGTCATTATCGTCATCATCATCGTCTCTATCGTCATCACGATCATCATCTCGGTCGTCGTCTCGATCATCGTCTCTATCGTCATCACGATCATCATCTCGGTCGCCACCACGGCCGCTATTACCCGACCCCGAGTTATCATCCCGATCGTCGTCGCGATCATCATCCCTGTCATCGTCGCGATCATCATCCCTGTCATCGTCACGATCATCATCCCGGTCATCGTCACGATCATCCCCGTCTTTCCCTTTGCCGCTTTTGGCAAAGGCATATGACGGTTCAAAATGTAGGCGGCCATCGTCATCAAAGGTTGGCACATAAGGCGTCGCGGCAATCAACGAAGCCAACGCCGCGGTACTTAGAAGTTGACCCAGCTTTCTTTGAATTTTCAATTTCACCTCCAATTTTGATCGTCACGCTTCATGACATTGGAGACAGGCTACTACCGGCCCGACTTTCCCACATCGGGCTTAGGTCTGACGAATTTCAAGCCGAACGTCTTAATCAGATCAGTCAAACCAATAGATTCTTTGCAGAACCAAATGAGCAGTTCAGTGGGGATTAACCCCGTCGCCTTTCAACTCGTCATCAGGTTCGAGGTGAATGACAAAGACGGAACCCGGGTACAGACACTCTAGTTCTTCCTCTATGTCGTTACATATATCGTGCGCTGCGCTGACTGGCATTGTGCCGTCCACAACAAGGTGAAACTCTACAAAGATAACATTCGCGGATCTGCGCCCTTTTAGGTCATGATACTCTAAGGCTGTGCCGAGGTTTGCTTCGATTGCATTAGAAACAGTCTGCAAGTCATGTTCCGATAGGCTCACATCCATCAGGCCATCGACGGATGCCCGAATAACTTTCCAACCCTCCCACAATATGTTCAGCGCAACAAGAATTGCCAGGATCGGGTCAAGGATCAACCAGCCGGTGACAAGCGCTAGTATCAGTCCTGCGACGACACCAACAGAAGTCATAACATCCGTAAAAATGTGGCGGGAGCTCGCTTCCAAGGCGGGCGATCCCTCGCGCCTACCTGTCCTAAGCAAGAGGTAGGCCCATGCACCGTTCACACCCGTTGCAACGATATTGACGGCAATTCCAAGCAGCGGCGCATCCTCAAGATGCGGGTTCGGGAGCACCAGTACAGCTTCTCTGATGATCAAGAACGCCGCTAACACAATCAGCGCGCCCTCAACCACGGCTGAAAGATACTCCGCTTTTTTATGACCAAAGGGGTGGTTTTGGTCAGGGGGCTTATTGGCAACCCGAACTGCGAAATACGCCAACAAAGCCGCGACAACATTCACGGTTGATTCCATTGCGTCTGACAACAAAGCCACCGAACCTGTCAGCCACCAAGCCAACAGTTTCAGGGCCAGTACCGCAATGGATATCGGGATAGACCAAAGAGCGATTTTTTGTGTCATTTGGTCGCGACCCTCAGTCAATTATGAACAGAAACTCGGGTGATTGGTGAGCTCCGATGTTCAAAACGTAAAACAGGTGTTTGGCGAAAAGGGAATAGGTCTTACGGCATCCTATTGGCGACAGCATCTGGTCGCCGCTGCGTGGCGCCAAACGACTGTTATTCGGATGAAAGCCCGGTCGACGAAACAGGAACAGCCTTGAGATAGGCTGCAATCGCCAAACGGTCCTCATCCGTCAGCCGTGAGGTGTTCTCGATGACGTCCACCATCTCACCACCCGCACTGTCATAGTCTGGTGTAAAGCCAGATTTTAAGTATTCGGCAATGTCTGCCTCTGACCAATCAAGCTGGTCTGAGGTTAAGCCGGGGATACGACCTTTCCCGTTTGGATTTGGTGCACCCGTCAGCCAAAGGTCTCGTTTCAGGCCCCCTAAACCATTTCGCGGGGTATGGCATTCAGCGCAATGACCCAGCGCCTCGACCAAATACCTGCCATGTTTTTGTTGGTCGGTCAGATCACCTTCGACCACCCAGCCTGATGACATGAACAAGAGCTTCCATCCCCCCAGTCCGCGCCGAGCGCTGAAAGGAAAACCTACTTCATGTGCAACACTTTCGGTTGCGGCCGCTGGCAGCGTGCCGAGGAATGCGTGTAGCGAAACCACGTCTTCGGCCGACATGTTGGCGTAAGAGGTATAGGGAAACGCTGGGAAATAGTGCTGCCCTTCGGGTCCGGTTCCATGGATCAAGGCATTGGCCAGATCCAGGGCAGACCAGGATCCGATACCAGTTTCCGGGTCACTGGAAATGTTGGGGGCAATGAACGTGCCGAATTCCGTCTCAAACCGGCGACCACCAGCCAGCGCGAGCTTGTCTTCACCGACCGCATCCGGCGCTGAATGACAGGATGCGCATCCTGCCGCGTGGAACACGATTTCACCTCTGGCAAGATCTGGGTTCAAACCGTCGAGTCGTGATTGTTCCATTCGTTGAGGTCGGGTCAGCACCAAACCGGCCAACCCGACCAACACAATGACGATTGCGACAAAGAAAAGAAAGCGCCGCACCGTCAGTGCCCAATCAGTTCTTTGGAGCTCTGTATGCTTTGTGACATGCCGAACAGCTTCCGCCCAGATCGCCCATCGCTGCTTTTAGGGCATCAACATCTTGACCTGCCGCAGCCTGCATCGCAACAGCGGCGTCTGCCATGGCCTGCCCTTTCGCACCAACGTCAGGGAAGTTCTCCCAGATCGCAGGCAACGCACGGGTGGTCGAATCGGACACATTGTCAGATCCCTGGGGCCACATCGCGGATTGGTCGATTTGTGTCAGTACAACAAGATTATTCGCGGCCCGAGTTGCGGCCTCGGCATTATAATCGACCTCTCCCTTAGCCATTCCGCCAAGTGTACCAAGATTGAAGGCATAGAGTTGCATGATTGAGGTACGAGCTTTCACAGCCGGGTTTTCACTTTCTTGGGCGATGGCTGTGCCAATGGCGGCCAATGACAAAAGACCTGCCGCGAATACTGAGAACTTCTTCTTCATGATGTGTCTCCCTGTTTAATGCTCCGAATGTTAGCTTGAACAATTTTTCTTGTAATTGTTTGTTATTGGTCGTCACTTGTTAATTTATGAACAACGAAAACTGGGATGATATTCGGTACGCGCTCGCCGTAAGCAAATACGGCTCACTCAATGCAGCGGCAGCGGCACTGGGCGTCACGCATGCGACCGTGTTGCGAAGGGTGGCCGCATTCGAAGAGCGCAATAGCTGTGTGATTTTCCAGAAAAGCCCTTCGGGATACTCCGCCCTGCCCGAGGCCAGAGCAGTTCTGTCGGCTATGGAAAGCGTCGAAGATGCGGTGCTATCGGTCGAACGTGCGCTTGTAGGAGCAAACCGGTCTCCGGTAGGTCACGTACGTATCGCGTCAACTGACAGCCTTTGCCAGCTTGTTTTGCCCCAAATACTTAAAGAGATATCCCAGTTATACCCTGGCTTGGAGCTGACTTTATTGAGCGGCAACAGCCATCATGATTTATCGAGATTAACTGCGGACATCGCCGTAAGACCCTCCATAAAACTTGAAGAAGGGCTTGTTGGGGAACGCGCAGGTACGCTGTCATTTGGAGTTTTCGACGACGGCGGCACCAATCGAAAATGGTTGCGGCTTGATGGGGCATTGAGTCGTTCTCTTCCAGCAAAATGGCTGGCCGATCATGTCAGTGCGGATGAAATGACCAACGGAGCAGATAGCTTCTTAGTGCTTCAGCAGATGGCTGCATCCGGGGTGGGCAGAGCGTTTCTGCCCTTGTTCATCGGGAACGCGGACCCTCGGCTTCAGCTATCGAGCGAGATGGATCCTGGAATTGATGTTCCACTGTGGGTCGCGACACTTGATGAAATAGCACACACTCCGAGGTTTGCCATTGTACAACGAGCTTTGGTTGATCGCATAGCCAACAAAATACTCTGCCGCTGAGAACAACGGGAAGTCGCGCCCTCGCTCGGGCGGACTGTACGCTTTCAGGCCTTCAAGGGTTTCGTCCGGTGGCAGGAAGCGCGCGATCATTAAGGTTACTAACGTCGCAAAAGGCGCGGCTGACCTCTAAGGCAACCCCATTGTTCGCTGCCTGACCTACAAATCAGCTTTGATTTTCCGAAAGGGAAGTCAGATCAAACCAAACAGTCCGTCGGAGCATGAACTGGAGGCGGTGGGTTAGTTTATGAAGCAAATGTCAAATTCAACTAATGTCTAACATTGGGGGCGTCTTCTGATGACGAACGTCCACCGCTTGTCTGGTCCAACTATGACGGTTAGGTCGGGTTCGCTTGACTTTAAACAACAGGAATGTGGGGAGACATATAGCTTTGCGATTCGATAGATATTAGTTTACTGATTTTATATGTTATTTTTCCTCAGAGGAGCGCAGACACTAACATTCGCAAGTCAAGGCATTTCCGATTAGTCAGCGCCCTTCTTAGAATTTCTAAGGTATTAGCTGCGTCTCGACCAATGAGCAAACGCGCTTCTCTCTGACATCCACTGTGGTTTGTGCCGGCTGGTGATCAGAGCCCGTAATAGGCCTTCGGCATCATCCATAGCCTCGCTCGTTTCGCAAATCGTGATGCCCAGGTCGTCTAAATTCGTTTTGTAGAGCTCCGAACAACGAGTCGTGTGGCGAGCTCTTCGGATTTAGGTGCCTGATCAGAAGCGATCCAATCGGCTAGCGCGTCTGCTGCTCGTTCACCCATCTTAGAAACAGGTAGATGCACGCTTGTCAGAGGCGGAACGGTCACGGACGAAATTGGAAGGTCGTCAACGCCCATCATAGAAATCTGGTCCGGGACGCTGATGTTTTGCGCTTGAAGACCGAGCAAAACCCCAAGCGCAACGACGTCAGATAGGCATAAAATTGCATCTGGCTTGGTGTTTAGACCGCCGAGGTGTTTTGCAACGTTTACTCCGCCCTGATGGCTGATCTCGGTTTCGAAGGTTGAAAGATTTCCAGCGAAGGGAAAGGTTGTAATGCCTGCAAGGCGAGCTCGTGTGCGATCATTGTCGTGAACCGGGCCATGTACGACAGCAATGTCCCGATGTCCGAGATCTGCAAGGTGCTGCAATGCAAGTTGCGCCGCGGCTGCGTTATCATACCCGATGGTCGGCAACGGGTTTTCGGGGTCAAAGAAAGACGTAATGATTGTTGGCAACATAGTGCGCTCGATCAGATCGAGCAGCGCGGCATTGTGTGTGGCTCCGGTGATAATCAGCCCCTCAGCTCCGATATCCAGCAGGCTTTTGGCTTTCTTGGCTTCGATATCCAGATTTGCCTCGGTGGTTGCTACGATCAGTGACAATTGGTGGTCCGACAGCTTGCGCTCTAGCGCCGCAAGAAAGCGGGCAAAGATTGCGTTGTCCAGAGTTGGGACCAATGCGCCGACAAATCTAGTGCGTCCGGAGTTGATCGCGCGCGCGGCCGCACTTGGGACAAATTTGAGGTCAGCGATGGTGGCTTGAACTTTTTCCAGAGTATCTTTCTTAACCACACTCGGTTCGTTCAACACGCGCGACACCGTCGCGACAGACACGCCCGCAGCCTTTGCTACATCTCTGAGATTTGCGCGTTTTTTAGGCTCTGGGGCTTTTTGCATCGTAGGATTTGGTGTCCATTTCGCGGATTTCTGAGTAAAGAGTTGACATATGTAACTAGTTTCATCAACCTCTGTAACTAGTTACATTTTGGGAATTCAGCAGCAATATGCAGGGGTCATCCGTCTTACACGCGTTTACCAACTCGGGGTTTGACAGCCCTGGCCGCCTGTTTCCTGGGTTTCAGAACGCTTCTGACACCCGCATGCACATCCTTACCGCACGTGAGGCTGTTCGACTGGTCGTAAAGCACGGTGATTTGCTTTCGATAGAAGGGGTTGGTCCAAAGCAAGCACTGGATGTTGTGGCGTTCACCACTGATGGAAAGTCGGGACTGGCGGCGCTGAGTTTGACAGCAACCGGGCACGTCAAATGGGACGATTTTGATAGTACACAGCTCCTGACTTGGGTTACGGCGCATGGCGGCAGTCGGCAGGTTCCCTGTCACAGGCTGGACCATATACCCGAGCCGCTGATTCTCCGCGCAGACCACACGGTTACTGTCTGGGTGATCCGTACAACCGCGGTCACAGGGTTGATTGAAGGCAGTGCGACCGGGAACATCACAGTCTTGCACAAACCAGCAATGGTCAAAGGGCCGCCTTTGCCACCTTTGCTGGGTGATACACGGGACGAATTCACCGTGCAACGCGGTAGCGCTCTGGCCTATGAACTGAAGGCTGGAGAATTTGTTCAAATCATCGACATTGAAGGCCAGCAGTGTTCTGACTTCATGGCGCTGCGAACTGATGGGCTGGATCGTGGCCAGGAATGGATGATCGATTCAACTGCCACTCGGTCGATGGTGCGCCGTGCCTATCCCGGCCCCGGCTTGCTGGACAAGTTCTTTGATCGTGACATGCGCCCGCTGTTGAACGTAGTGCAGGATACCTGCGGTCGGCATGACACATTCGGACTAGCCTGTACCGCTCGCGGGTATGAAGAGCGAGGGTTCCCCGGCCATCTGAACTGTTCGGATAATATGTCAAACGCCTTGGCCCCTTACGGCGTTTCACAGCGGGCTGCGTGGCCTGCAATCAACTTCTTCTGGAATACATGGATCGACCCGACGAACCATCACATACTAACCGAGGAATCCTACTCGCGTCCCGGTGACTATGTCGCCATGCGCGCGCTTGAGGATCTGGTTTGCGTCTCGACCGCCTGCCCGGACGACATTGATCCCATCAATGGCTGGAACCCGACCGATGTGCATGTACGCATCTACCGCCCCAAAACGCCCATCCGCCGTGCGGTTGCCTATCGTGAAAAGGAAGACGCGCCCATGTCGATCAGTCAGGAGTCGGCCTTTCACGACCGTCTGGCCCCGTTAACCCAGCATTTCGCACCTGCGCGCGACCTATGGGCGCCCGTCAGTTACCCTGCCCACGGCACGTTGGGTGAATACTGGGCCTGTCGCGAGGCGGTGACTGTTCAGGACATGAGCGGGCTTCGCAAATTCGATATTGTCGGCCCGGATGCCGAGGCTCTGATGCAATTGGCCACCACGCGCAATGTGGCGAAGCTATCGGTCTGGCGCGGGTCTTATACATTGATGTGTGACGAGAGCGGCTCGGTGATCGACGATGGCACCCTGTTCCGACTTGCGCCCGAAATCTTCCGTTGGTGTTGCGGCACCGAGGAAAGCGGGCGCGCGTTGCAAGAACTGGCCGATGCGCGTGGCCTGCAAGTGCGGATCCATGCGCTGCGTGGAGCAATGCCCAACCTGGCCATTCAAGGGCCAAAGTCGCGCGAACTGCTACGCAAGATCGCCTTTACGCAACCGCATGTGCCAGGCTTGGATCATCTGAAATGGTTCGGCGTCACCGTCGCGCGGCTACGTGACCGCGAGGGTGCGCCGTTTATGCTGTCACGCTCGGGGTATACCGGTGAGTTGGGGTATGAGGTCTTCTGTTCCAAATCCGACGCCGTTGCGATCTGGGATGCGGTGATGGCGGCTGGGGAAGAGTTTGGGATCACGCCAATGGGCTCGGCCGCCCTGGACATCATCCGGATAGAGGCAGGGCTGGCCGCGGCCAATGCCGAATTTGCGCCGGGTGTCGATGCCTTTGAGGCTGGTCTTGGCTTCGCCGTCGATCTGACAAAAACCGAATTCACTGGAAAAGCCGCACTGGAACGCAACCTGCGCGAGCCACGTCGGGCGCTTAAAGGGCTTTTAATCGGATGCGATGATGTGCCAGCGCACGGTGCACCCGTCTATACAGGTGAACGGCAAGTAGGAGTGGTAACGTCTGCCACCCGATCACCGACGCTGGAACACGCAATCGCAATGGCACGGTTATCCATCGAACACGCGGAAAACGGCACTCAACTTGAGATCGGTCAACTCGACGGGCGGATGAAACGCCTGCGCGCCACCGTCTCGGATATTCCATTCATAGACCCGCAACGTAAGCGGGCGCGCGCCTGAAGGCGCATGCAACTCAACGCAACGGGAGAAAGTACATGAAAAAACTGAAACTTATTGCAACCTTGACCTTTGCTTTCGGCGCAACAACGGCGATGGCACAAGAAAAGGTTATGGTGGGCGAGCCCAGCTGGCCCGGTGCCAAAATAATGAGCCGTGTGATCGGCCAGATCATTGAGACCCGCTTGGGTGGAGAAGCTGGCTATGCCCCCGGAGCAAACGCGGTGATCTTTGCCGCCATGGATGGCGGTCGTGGTGACATCGACGTACACCCGGATGTTTGGCTGCCGAACCAGTCGTCCTTTACGGATGAATATGTCGATCAGAAAGGCACCGTAGGTTTGTCCTCAGGCAGTTACGAAGGCCGCGCTGGGATTTGCGTGCCAAACTACATGGTCGAAGATCACAACATCCGTTCGATCTACGACCTGGCGACACCCGTCGCGCAAGAGCTGTTTGACTCCGATGGCGACGGCATGGGTGAGGTCTGGGTTGGTGCCTCGGGCTGGGCCTCGACCAACACGTTCAAGGTGCGGGTGCGGGATTATGGGATCGAGACATTTCTGACGCCGACCACCGAAGACGAAACCGTGTTCTATTCCCGTCTGAAAGATCAGATCGACCAGAAGAAAGGCGCGGCCTTCTACTGCTACGCGCCACACTACGTACACGCCTTATATGATGTGACCATTCTGGAAGAGCCCGAGCACGACGCGGCCACCTACAAGATGGTTCAGCCCGATCAGGATGCCGATTGGTATAACAAATCCCATGTCAGCACGGGTGAACCGGTCAAAACCGTGACAGTAGCGCATTCGAAATCGCTGGAACAGCGCAACCCGGCAGCGGCCTCTTTCCTTGCCAATATCGACATGGATGCGGGAGAGCTAAGCGGTCTGACTTATGAAGTCGTAGTCAAGGGCCGTGACACGGATGAAGTCGTAGCCGAATGGATCGCCGCCAACGGCGATATCGTCGACGGTTGGCTGGGACTGACGACCAACTAAAGCCCATGCGCCCCTGACTATCGGGGGCGCGAACCAACACAATTCCAATGGGGCCAATATGACAGCGGAAATAGCAATCGACGCAAAAGGCGTGTGGAAAGTTTTCGGTACACGCTCGCAGGAGGCTTTGAACGCTATCCACAGCGAGGGCCTGAGCAAGGCTGAGGTGCTGGAACGCTTCAACTGCGTTGTCGGCGTGGCTGATGCCAGCTTTGAGATCGAACGAGGTGAACTGTTCTGCGTCATGGGCCTGTCGGGTTCGGGTAAATCGACCCTTGTGCGTCATGTGAACCGTCTGCTGGAGCCCACTGACGGCCATATCTATCTGGATGGCGAGGATGTGATGGGCCTGAACGATGAAGGTCTGCGCGATCTGCGTAACCGGCGCGTTGCGATGGTGTTCCAGAACTTTGGCCTGATGCCTCACCGCACAGTCCGCGACAATGTAGCAATGCCGCTGGAAATTCGCGGAACCGGGAAAGCACGCCGCTGGGAAGAAGCGGACCGGGTGCTGGAGCTGGTTGAACTGAACGGTTGGGAAGACAAATACGCACATGAGCTGTCAGGCGGTATGCAACAACGCGTGGGACTGGCCCGTGCGATCGCTGCAGACCCTGAAATCCTTTTGATGGATGAGCCGTTCTCGGCCCTAGACCCGCTAATCCGCAAGCAGTTGCAGGATCAGTTCATGGACCTCAGTCACAAGCTGAACAAAACCACGATGTTTATCACCCACGACCTGGATGAAGCAATCCGCATCGGCCACCGCATCGCGATCATGAAGGACGGGCGCATCGTGCAGGTCGGCACGCCGGAAGAGATCATACTCAACCCCGCCGACGACTATGTGGCCGACTTTGTGGCGGGAATTTCGAAACTCAATATGATCTTCGCCCATGCGGTCATGAAACCGGTCGATGAGTTCGAGGCGCATCACGGCGAACTCCCGGAGGATGCCAAAGAGGCTCACCCAGATATGGATCTGTCCGACCTGATGAACCTCTGCGTGGACGGACATGGAGTCGTAGCTGTGACGCAGGATGGCAAGACGGTAGGTGTTATTAACCGTGCGGGTTTGATCCGCGCTATTCAGGACAGTCAGGCGTAAGGGCAACGATATGAAACATGTTGATACGCAACAGATCCAACCGGAAACCGCCGACCGCCTGAATGGGCTAATAGGAGATTTTGTCGGTCAGGGGAACGCCTATTACCAGAAGACCTTCGCCTATATGATGCAGGCCCCAGGCTATCGCTTTACTTTAAACACAGCTGCAGCAATCCTCGGGCCGATCTGGTTTGGTGCACGCGGGCTGTGGTCGTGGTTTCTCGGGTTTTTAGTTTTGGAAACGCTGGCCTACATCCAGATCGGTCTGGGTTTGTTTGGTGATCTTGGACGCGAGTTCCGCGAGCGGGCGATACAGATCGAGCAGACACTGGAGCTGCGCCGACAGCAGATTGCAGCGGCGGAGCAATCCGGGTCGACCACGTTGGAGTCGTTGAAACGCGCGGCGGAATCACTTGAAGGAGCTCTGGCTGGCGCGCAGGAGGCCGCACGCACAGCGGACTCGACCGGTTTCACGTATCTGATCATTGGGATCGCCCTTCTGCTGGCAGTCAAGTTTTTAGCTGCTTCGCTGGCCAACTGGACGCTTGAAGGTCAATTCGCGCGCTGGCGTTCAGACCCAAGTGTAGCCCATGGCTGGTCTATCTCTCGTCTGATTGTGGCAACGGCGTTGACCGCTGTGGTGGTGATCCTGTCTATGATCAAATTTGCACAACCGGACGCGGTGGCTGTGCTCAAGACCTTCCCAACCAACCGGGACTGGCGTCTGAACGTAGGCGATGGTGTGCAAGCGGTGTTCGAGTGGACCAAGACAGCCGGGCGCGGCTTCTTTGATGGTCTGACCTATGGGATGCGCACCCTGCTGGACTGGATCGAGGTTGTGCTGGTCGATACCCCCTGGCCGGTCGTAGCTTTGGTGATCATCATGCTGGCTTACCTGTCGGCTGGTCCCCGTGTGGCGATCTTCACCGGAGCCGCGCTGGCCTATCTAGGCCTGCTGGATTTTTGGGAAAAGGCGATGACTACAATCGCCCTGTTGGGCGCCGCGGCGCTGATTTCGATCACGCTGGGCATTCCATTGGGTATCTATTGCGCCCGTCGCCCACGTGCTTTTGCCATCGTGCGGCCCATTCTAGATTTCATGCAGTCAATGCCCTCCTTCGTCTACTTGATCCCGGTGGTGGCTTTTATTGGATCTGGAAAGCCTGCGGGCGTAGTTGCAACCATGATTTTCGGTAGCCCTCCGGTAATCCGCTTTACCGTACTTGGCCTGCAGCAAGTCCCTGAAACTGTGCGGGAAGCCGCGTTGGCCTTTGGAGCAACGCCTCGTTACCTGCTATGGCGGGTAGACCTACCCTTGGCGCACAAGACCATCATGGCAGGTGTGAACCAGACTATCCTGATGTCTCTGGCAATGGTTGTAGTCGCCTCGCTGATCGGCGCCAAGGGTTTGGGCGAGGACGTGCTAGAGGCACTGCAATACGCAGCGGCGGGACAAGGAATTCTGGCCGGTTTGGCAATCTTGTTCTGCGCGTTAATCTTGGATCGGATTGTGGCCGGAAGAAAATAACAATTGTGGCAAACGCACGATCATCCGACTGAAGTTCTAAGTGTGTTTTCAAAGCCAGTAGGTGGCGGGCACTGATCACACCTGTGTTTGAGCCTCGTCTCAAAAAAAGACCCGGATGAAATCTGGTGGCTCGGCAAGTGGTCCCACCGTCACGAAATCGTTTTTCACACGCGACCGACTAGACGCAAATCCAATGCGCCGACTCGTAGCATCCTGAAAAACGCTGATCCAGAAAACCTTGTCGGGCCCGATGATCGCGAACCCCACCACTATTATTGATGAGCATGTGCGAAGGAGCATCAACTTTGCTCAGCCTCCTGCATTTATTGGTTCAAACAGTCGTTGAGACACTCAGCTTGGTTTGACGCTTTCCCCCCATCGTCAGTTTCCGAACAACATCTAGTGTCTCTTTCGGGTACACCCGAACAAAACCGGCTTCACAGGTGATCGTCTGAATTTCCCTTCGGTTCAGTGTCGGACCCAAATGGACCGCTGCTATCTCAAACTGCCGCGCAATTCGGCCCATCGTTACATAGTATTTTTCAAAAGCCTGAATACTCTCTTCAGTGATGTAGCAACGGTAGTGCTGCATGTCCGGGTTTCGCAGTTCTATCTGCTTAAGGTATCCAACTTCCCGCAATAGCCGGATTGACCTAACACTAATACTCATGCGTGCCGCCTCATCCGTAAGCGACAGATCGCCGGAGAACACGCGCTCCGATTTTTCCAAGATCTCATCGCAGTCGATCAGAAATCCAGCCAACCCATCCATGTCCGGGTCTCGCCAAACGCTGGTCAGTCGACCTTCTGCCCAATCGGCGACAAGGCGAGCCAGGGCCACCTTGCTTTGTCGGCTGTACTCCGAGAGAAGCAACCTATGACGGATGCAATGCGTAGGCCTTCAAGCCCAGTCAGCAGGGTTTGTACCCAGGATGAAGGCACATAGCGCAGAGACGTTCCAAAACGATAGGATTCCAGAACGTTATGCCGGATCAGTGCCTTAACCGAGACCGGATGGATATTCAGCTGGACTGCAGTGGATTTGATATGCTGCAAGCCAGACCAGAAGTCGAGCACGGCAGCCAGATTCTCATGGCTGACATCGTTCATGTTTGACAGGTCGCTCGCGTTTTGACCACGAAGATGGGCGAGAATACCTCGCACCCGAACCTCGCCGACCCCATGCAACTCCCGTACCCGTTCAAGCGTGATCAATTTGGGCGCTGTGATTTCAGCACTAACCATTCTTGCGCCGGCCTGCAGCGGATAGTTTTCGCGCATAAAATCCTGCACTCAGACCCTGAGGACCGCTGTAGCCGGATCCTCTATAGTAGTTATCAGTCAGGTGCCCTAATTGCAGTGCAAGTTGGGAAAGCGTCCATGTCGCACTTCAGCGCGATGTGAAGTCCGTCATCTGATCAAAAGCACTTGCTCTTCTACGCAGGAGACACCGAACGACGGGGTTTCAGAAGAAAATACAGTTTCAATCGAACGTGTTCAGAGGAACAAACTATTTCCTGGGCTTAGACTAAGCAAAATTTTGGATTTCATCCTTCAGTTCCGAAACCAATTTCAAGTATCAGCACTAGACTGTTACAGCCTGCAGCAACTCATCGCGTGTCACGTCTTCCCTGGTGCCGTTGATTATGACTTCTCCTCGTCGCAACGCGATAAATCTGTCGGCAAGTTCATAGGCAAAGTCAAAGTATTGCTCCACTAGAATGATTGCTATTCCTCTCGTGGTTCTGAGGTGTCGGATGACTTCGCCTATCTGTTGGATGATGTTGGGCTGAATACCTTCGGTCGGCTCGTCCAACAGAAGCAGGCGTGGTCGTGTTATCAATGCCCGTGCAATCGCCAGCTGTTGCTGCTGACCGCCAGAAAGGTCACCTCCGTGACGGTTTTGCATCTGTTTGAGGACCGGGAACATATCAAATATATCACCTGGAATGAAATGTTCGCTGGCAGGCAGACAGGCATACCCCGTTTCAAGATTTTCGCGAACTGTGAGCAAAGGAAATATCTCACGACCTTGTGGGACATAGGCCACACCTTTCCACGCCATTTGATGAGCAGGCAGGACGCCCAGAATTTCCCCGTCCAGTTCCAGACTGCCGCCCGATCGCGGATGCGTACCTGATATTGCTTTCATCAGGCTGGTTTTCCCGACACCATTGGTCCCCATCACGCAAGTCACTTCACCTTGTCTGGCTTCCATGGAAATCCCGTTGAGGATTTGCGAATGCCCATAATGCAAAGTCAGATCTGTTAGCTTCAGCATTGTTTAGCGCCCTAGATATACGTCGATGACGTCCTGATTAGATGTCACGTGATCAAGACTGCCTTCAGCCAAGGCGGACCCTTCATGTAGAACCGTGACTTTGCAATTCAGGCGTCGGACAAATTCCATATCGTGTTCCACCACAACAACGGCACGGGTTCTGGCGGCTTGTACTAGCAAGTCGGTGGTGTGTTCGCGCTCCTGCGGTGTCATGCCGGCGGCGGGTTCGTCCACGAGCAAAAGTCGTGGCTCCTGAGCCAGCAGCATGCCAATTTCCAGCCACTGCTTTTGACCGTGGCTCAGTTCACCAGCTTTGCGGCTTAGATTCTGATACAGGCCGATTTCGACAGCCAGATCTTCAACTTTCTGCAAATCGTCAGTGGAGGTTCGATAGAAAAGCACGTGAAGCCAGCCACGTTTGTTCTGAAGCGCCATCAGCAAGTTTTCCTGCACGGTCTGGTCTTCGAAAACCGTGGGTTTCTGAAACTTCCTTCCGATCCCAGCCTGCGCGATCTTTGCCTCGGACAGCCCCAACAAAGATACCGATTTCTCCCCCCAGATGACACGTCCTTCATCGGGCCGGGTTTTACCTGTAATGATGTCCATGAACGTGGTCTTGCCTGCCCCGTTTGGGCCGATCACGGCGCGAAGCTCGGCCTCGCCGATCTGAAACGACAAGTTGTTGATAGCTCGGAAACCATCGAAAGTGACCGAAACGCCGCTAACCTCAAGCAAAGTGCTCATTCGATGGCCTCCTTCTCGCGCAGAGCGCCGTCATCCGGTCCCAGATTTGCCCCATGCCTGTCCGGGTGGCGGCTGTCGGTCCACAAGTCGAACAATCCTCCGATGCCCTGCGGGGCGAACAGCGTAACCAACACAAAAGTTATGCCCAATAGCACCTGCCACCAGTCGACCCATTTGATCGTGTAAAATCCAAGCGGAATATCCGGGGCCTGCCCGCCCGTGAACCACGTGCTCAGAAGACTGACAAAAGCTGCACCAATTACCGCACCATACAATCGGCCTCGTCCACCGATGGCGACCCAGACGGCCAAATAGATCGAGGCGATAGGGGCCATTTCCTCGGGATTGATGATGCCTGCTTGCGGGTAATAAAGCGCGCCGGCAATGGCCGCGATACAAGCAGTCAGGGTGAAGACGGCCAGCTTGAATACCTCGACTGAATAGCCAAGGAAGCGCACCCGTGCCTCGTTATCGCGAATGCCGCGGATGACCGAGCCGAACTTGCCTGACACGATCCAGGCTGCCAGCATATAGCCCAGACCCAAGGCCAGCGCCGAGGCCCAGAGGAACCAGATCGACACCACGTCCTGCGAGGCGGTGACACCTGGCAGGTTCTGCAGGCCGGACAAGCCGTTGTTCCCACGCAGCCCGCTGTCGTTCTGAAACAGATACAGGGCCAGTGCCAACGTCATCGCCTGTGTCAGGATCGATAGGTACACACCGGTGACACGGCTCCGGAAAGCCAACCATCCGAAGACCAGCGCCAACAGACCCGGGACCAGCACAACCAGGATCAGTTGCAGGGTCAGGCTGTGGGAGAACGCCCAGATCAACGGAAACTCCGACGATCCGACAACGCCAAAGACTTGTGTTCCAATCGCGTCCACCACTTCGGACGACGTCGGTGGAATTTCGGCCTGTGCCAGCGAGTCGACCACGATCAGGCGGGTGCGTTCGTACATCAGCCACATGCCGATCATGTAGCCTCCCAGCCCGAAGAAGGCGAAGTGACCCAGTGACAGGATGCCGGTGAAGCCCCAGACCAGATCCATCGCCACTGCGATCAGGCAAAGGCACAGGGTTTTGCCCAGCGTTTTGACGAAACTGGTCGAGATTACACCGACCCCGAATCCCTCGGACAGGATGGTCACGCTCAGGGTGAACAGGGACAGGATGGCAAGAAAGACCAGCACGGATGGGTTCTTGGCGATAAAGCTGCGTTCCATGGCTCAATCCCCCGCCGCGCGACCCTTGAGGGCGATAATGCCCCGCGGCCGAAACTGGATGAAAATGATGATGAAGATGATCATGTAGGTTTGGGCCGCGAGGGTGTTCGACGGGTTCATCCACTCGATCCCCTTCTGCAAGAAGCCGATCATGCCCGCACCTGCAAGCGCGCCCCAGATGTTACCAACACCACCCACAACCACTGTCATGAAACTTTGCACGATATAGTCGCTGCCCAGATCGGACGTGACCTTGGCGAATAGGCCAATCGCGACCCCGGCGATGCCGGCAATGCCGGAGCCAAGCCCAAAGGTCAGCATATTCACTCGCCCGGGATTAATCCCCATTGACGCCGCCATGCGCGAGTTCTGCGTTACTGCACGCATCTCAAGCCCTAGCCTCGTCCGTTTAATGATGTAGAGGAAAAGTCCCAGAAAAATAAGCGCCAGAACGAAGATCGCAATGCGGATGTAGCTGATTGAAACCACGTCATTCAGCATCCACGAACCATCCAACCAATCGGGAGCAGTCAGCGGGCGCGCCTGCGTGCCAAAGATATTCTTGGCCAGCTGCTGTAGGGCAATTGAGATGCCGAACGTCGCCAGCAACGTCTCCAACGGGCGAGCGTAAAGCCAGCGGATCACCAACCGCTCCATAGCGACGCCCATCGCGAAGGTGACAGCAAAAGCCATTGGAATAGCGACCATGATCGAAAGCGTATGATCAGGGATAATCTGCTGCACCACGTAGCCGGTATAAGCACCCATCATGATGAACTCGCCATGGGCCATGTTGATCACGCCCATCACGCCGAAGGTGATGGCCAGACCGATGGCGGCGAGGAAATAGATCGACGCCAGTGAGATCGCGTCCAGCGTCAGGTCGAGTGTTTGGTTCAGGCCGACCTTCAGTTCGATCTGTTGCAGGGCTTTCTCTGCTGCTTCAGTGACCTCGGCAGATGGCTCACTGTAGGTTTCGAAGAATACATGCGTGTTAACTGCGGCGTTGACATCCGCCTTCGTGACCAAGGCTGGCACAGTCCCCGCCTCTGCCAGAGAGTTATACGCACGCGCGCGCATTGCATCTGAATTCAGCTGTGCGACGGGAGTACCACCTACACGACCACCTTCTATATTGGCCGCCAGTGCCGATCTGATATCTTCCGCCGAAACACGCGGTGCGGCCAGGTTTCCTGCAACGAGCAAGTCATATGCTTCGTCAGACGTTAAGGCGTCTGAGCCCGCTTCAAGAATAACGGCGACGTTCAGGTCCTGGGGCAATTCGGTAGCGGCTTGGCGGGCAGTGACGAGCAACGGGTTCAGAGCCGCACGAACGTCTACGCCCAGATCGCCGGACATTTCTTTGATCGCCGCCACGCGGGCTGCGGTATCTTCGTCAAAACCAATCGTCAGCAACCGTTCCAGCCGCTGCTTTTGCGCCTTCAACTCTGCTTCGGGTTCATCCCCTATCGAAGCGCGAAGTGGCTCCAAGAGTGCACTTTCGGGATCACGTTGGATGGATTGCAATGCGGCCAGACGTTTTGCGCGATCCGGATCGGTCAATTGAAACTGGACCAGAGCGGTCCCGATCATCGCGCGGATACCGCTGTTGGGCTTCAGCTGCCTAAGCTCGGATTTCTCAAATGTACCGACGACTTCTCCGGTATCGAAGTCGGTCAATTCATACGACCGCCCCTCTCCTTTCTGGCCAGAAAAGAACAGACCGTCCGACTTGCGCATCCACATGTTCTTGGCTGCCCATGTCTCAAGCATCACTTGCGCCTGAGGCAAGCCGCTTGATGCAATCGCATCAATCGCCGGTTTGATCGTCTTGCGCGAGCTTTTGGCGATGATCTCCTGATGCTCTTGCAGGATCGGTTGTAGACCGACCTCTTGAGCGTTGGCAGTCAGGCAGGCGCACAGGATTGCGAGGCCCGCAAGGAAAAGTCGTACCATGTGGTGAAACCCGAATGTCTTTATTTTAGCAAGGCGGGCAAACAAACCCGCCTTGCGTGTCGGTTAGTAGTTCGACAGGGTCTGAACGCAGGTCTTGGTCTCGGTGTTGTACATACCGCAACCCAGCTCTTTCCAATCGGAGACGAGCACAGCCGACTCCGGCAGGAAGTCGGTCCAGGCGTCACCCGGCACGACGTCGGTTTCGCTGATGATATCGAACTGACCGTCTTCCTGAATTTCACCGATCAGAACCGGTTTCGCGAGGTGATGGTTCGGCAGCATCACAGCGGTGCCTCCGGTCAGGTTCGGGAATTCCTGCCCATACATCGCGGCGCGTACAGCATCGACTTCGGTCGAACCGGCCTCGGTCGCGGCGTTTACCCACATGTTGAAGCCGATGTAATGCGCCTCCATCGGGTCATTGGTCACACGTTCATCACCCATGGTGGCTTTCCAGGTGTCCACAAATTCCGCGTTGGCCTCAGTATCCGCCGACTGGAAGTAGTTCCAAGCGGCGAGGTGACCGACGAGGTTGGTGGTGTCCAAACCGGACAGTTCTTCCTCACCGACCGAGAAGGCCACGACCGGAATGTCATCTGCCGAAACACCAGCCGCCGCCAATTCCTTGTAAAAACCAATATTGGCGTCACCATTGATGGTCGAGATCACACCGACTTTTTTACCATCCGCGCCCAGCGCGACCACGTCCGCCACGATCTTGGACCAGTCGGAATGGCCGAAAGGCGTGTAATTGACGAAGATATCTGCTTCCGCGATACCTTTTTGCTTCAGATAGCTTTCCAAGATATTGTTGGTGGTCCTGGGGTAGACATAGTCTGTGCCGAGCAGAGCGAATTTCTCGACCCCCAGTTCCTCCAGGAAATAGTCCGTGGCGGGGATGGCCTGTTGGTTCGGAGCGGCACCGGTATAAAAGACGTTTTTAGAGCTTTCTTCGCCCTCATACTGGACCGGATAGAACAGAAGACCGTTTAGTTCCTCGATCACTGGCAGAACCGACTTGCGGCTCACCGAAGTCCAATTGCCAAAGATTACATCCACCTCGTGGACGGTTAGCAGCTCACGCGCTTTTTCGGCAAACAGAGGCCAGTCAGAGGCCGGGTCGACCACGACAGCTTCAAGCTGTTTACCCAACAGACCGCCCTTGGCGTTTTGCTGGTCAATCAGCATCAGCATGGTGTCTTTCAACGTCGTTTCCGAGATCGCCATCGTACCGGAAAGCGAATGCAGCACTCCAACCTTGATCGTGTCTTCGGTCGACAAGGCGGCGGTGGCCATGACAGCAAATACTGCCGATCCGGCGAGTGTGGATTTGAGCGATTTCATGTGATCCTCCTGGCGGGGCCGGGAGAGAGGGCTTGCACAAAGGCACACTCTTCTTCTACCTGATCCCCGCAACTGTTGTTGCGTTCCGTGTGACGGTTGTGTTCGAGGTCCAATTCGCGCAGCCGTCACACACCCCCGGGTCATCTCCGCGGCGGCACCCATACGGTTTCTGCATCGCAGCAAGCTTGGCAACTTACCTTTAACCCAATTCGGAAAATCGGCGCGATCCGCCTATTTTTTCATCCAAGACCGAGGTCGCTGTCTAAAATTTAGCCGCGCGATGTCGAATTAAGCAGATTTCGACACTGTAGATTAGTGTTCCGCCCCTTCAACAGAGAAACAAGTGGCACCAATCAAAGCTCCAAAGGTGCCCTATTACACACGTTGCTGCCATATTGCCTACGCACATTGCTATTCCACCGCGCGCTGCAGGTGCCGTCAGTTTGATTACCAAGCAATTGGGTGACAGGACGGTGCTGAACAAGTTTCGCCAGTCCGGGTCTTATAAATGTCTGTTCCCCAGAACCAACACACCTGATCTTGACGCGGTTCTTCTTAACACGGCAGGCGGCGTAACCGGAGGCGACTCATTTCGACTTTCCGGTAAGGCAGCAAAAGGAACGGCGCTGACTTTGACAACACAAGCCTGCGAGCGCGCCTACAAGGCCAAGCCGCAAGAATGTGGCCAGATTACCAATCATCTGACTGTTGAGACTGAAGCCCGGCTGAACTGGTTGCCGCAAGAGACTATTCTGTTCAATGGCAGCGCTCTGGAGCGACGCCTGAAAATCGAGATGGCGCCAGATGCCGAGATGCTGATGGTAGAGCCGCTGGTCTTCGGCCGTATTGCGATGGGCGAGACGCTGACCGATATCCGTCTAAACGATCGGATCGAGATACGGTACCAAGGAAAAAAGGTGTTCCTTGACGCGATCCAGTTCTCGGGTGATTGGCACAAACATCTGTCCAAACCGCATATTGCAAACGGCGCGGGTGCGATGGCGTTGATCGTCTTCGTATCGGTGTCAGCCGAAGGTCATCTGAATGCCATTCGTCAGATGCTGCCCGATACCGCAGGTGCAACTATGATCCGCAATGACCTGTTGGTTGCTCGTGTTCTTGCCGAAAACAGCTTTGCCCTCCGTCGCACATTGATGCCTATCTTGCGACGGTTGAACAAAGACGCGCTACCTCGATGCTGGATGCTTTGACATGAACCTGACCCCTCGCGAAAAAGACAAACTGTTGGTCGCCATGGCCGCCGAAGTCGCCCGCAAACGGCTGGACCGCGGCGTCAAACTGAACCACCCCGAGGCGATCGCCCTGATCACCGATGCCGTGGTCGAAGGTGCACGCGATGGGCGTTCAGTTGCTGACATGATGCAAGTCGGGGCCGAGGTGATCACTCGAGAGCAATGCATGGAAGGTGTGCCCGAAATGATCCACGAAGTTCAGGTCGAAGCCACCTTTCCAGATGGCACCAAGCTGGTGACCGTCCACAACCCCATTCGCTGAAAAGGAAACCAATATGACACGCATGCTTTTCCCCGCCCTGATCTTCGCTGGCCCGGCAGCCGCCCATAACGGAACGCATATCCACGCGCACGGCACCGATTATGCGGCGATGGGCGTTGGGCTGGCGGTTGTTGCGCTGGCTGCTGTCGCGCTGATCACAAAGCTGAACAAATGATCCCCGGGGAGCTGTTCCCGGCTGATGGTGAAATTACCCTGAACCCCGACACTGATGCGATCACTTTGATGGTCGCCAATACCGGCGACCGCCCGGTTCAGGTCGGCTCACACTACCATTTCGCCGAAACCAACCCGGCGCTCGACTTTGACCGAACTGCCGCGCGTGGCCTGCGCCTGGACATTGCGCCAGGCACCGCTGTGCGGTTCGAACCGGGGCAGGCCCGCGAAGTTTCGCTGATCCCGATCAGTGGTGCGCGCAGGGTCTACGGCTTCAATCAAAAGGTCATGGGGGCACTCTGATGCCAGCAAAAATCAAGCGCTCAGACTACGCCGCGATGTTCGGCCCGACCGCAGGGGACAAGCTGCGGTTGGCCGACACCGATCTTGTGATTGAGGTCGAACGTGATCTGACCAGCTATGGCGAAGAGGTCAAGTTTGGTGGCGGAAAGGTAATCCGCGACGGGATGGGGCAATCTCAGACCACGCGCGCCGAAGGCGCTGTGGATACGGTCATCACCAATGCTCTGATCGTTGATCACTCGGGCATCTACAAGGCCGACGTTGGCCTGAAAGACGGGCGGATCGCCAAGATCGGCAAGGCGGGAAACCCCGATACACAACCCGGTGTCGACATCGTCATAGGACCCGGAACCGAGGCCATTGCTGGCGAGGGTCGTATCTTAACAGCAGGTGGGTTCGACAGTCATATCCACTTCATCTGCCCGCAACAGATCGAAGACGCGCTGCATTCCGGCCTGACCACCATGCTGGGCGGTGGCACCGGTCCTGCGCATGGGACATTGGCCACCACTTGCACCCCCGGTCCATGGCATATCGGGCGGATGTTGCAGGCGGCGGATGCTTTCCCGATGAATCTGGCCTTTGCGGGTAAGGGCAACGCTTCGCTACCTGCCGCGCTAGAAGAACAGGTTAAGGCCGGGGCCTGTGCGCTGAAGCTGCACGAGGATTGGGGCACCACCCCCGCTGCCATCGACTGTTGCCTGTCGGTGGCCGACGCGATGGATGTTCAGGTGATGATCCACACCGATACGCTGAACGAATCCGGCTTTGTCGAAAACACTGTGGCGGCCATGAAAGGCCGTACAATCCACGCCTTCCACACCGAGGGTGCAGGTGGTGGCCACGCCCCAGATATCATCAAGATCTGTGGCGAGAACCATGTGTTGCCGTCCTCGACCAACCCGACGCGACCCTTCACGGTGAACACAGTCGAAGAGCATCTGGACATGCTGATGGTCTGTCATCACCTCGACAAGTCCATCCCC
This sequence comes from Ruegeria sp. C6, assembly GCF_056537625.1. Taxonomy (NCBI): domain Bacteria; kingdom Pseudomonadati; phylum Pseudomonadota; class Alphaproteobacteria; order Rhodobacterales; family Roseobacteraceae; genus Ruegeria; species Ruegeria sp. C6. The sequence continues at coordinate 211,685 of NZ_JBQFRW010000004.1, forward strand.
GAGGACGTGGCCTTTGCCGAGAGCCGCATCCGGCGCGAAACCATCGCGGCCGAGGACATCCTGCATGACATGGGCGCCTTCAGCATCATCGCTTCTGACAGTCAGGCCATGGGGCGCGTAGGCGAAGTTCTGATCCGCACCTGGCAAACCGCTGACAAAATGAAAAAACAGCGCGGACGTCTACCCGAAGAAACCGGTGAGAACGACAACTTTCGCGTCCGCCGCTATATTGCCAAATACACGATCAACCCTGCTATTGCCCATGGGCTCAGCCACGAGATCGGGAGCATCGAGGAAGGCAAACGCGCTGACCTCGTCCTTTGGAACCCGGCCTTTTTCGGCGTGAAGCCCGAGATGGTTCTTCTAGGCGGCACCATAGCCTGCGCGCAAATGGGCGATCCCAACGCGTCGATCCCTACACCGCAGCCGGTTTATAGTCGCCCAATGTTTGGCGCTTACGGACGGTCAGTGGAAAACTCGGCGATCACATTTGTCTCGCAGGCGGCCCATGCGGATGGGATCGGTGATACACTGGGATTGGCAAAGCAAACCGTCGCCGTCCAAAACACACGAGAAATTGGCAAGCAGGATCTTCTGTTGAACAACGCGACACCGCATGTCGAGGTCGACCCGGAAACCTACGAGGTGCGTGCGGATGGTGAATTGCTGACTTGCCAACCCGCCGAAACGCTGCCGATGGCGCAACGATATTTTTTATTCTGATCAAAAAATGTGCTGCGTTGCGGCGCGTGCAAGGCAGCAATGACCAAATACGCACTTCTAAGTGAGGCCAATATGACAGATATAAAAACCCATGGGAGGACCAACGTTTACGAGGGTCCAAATGGCACACTCAGCAACACATACAAACACGCGCTTTTCGCTGGCCGGTTTAATCGTATCCATCGGGTCGTCAATTTACTCGGCCCTGATCAGCGTAGCCGAAGCTCAATCTCGCGTCCGACAAGTCGAATTCCTGCAATCGCTCAGCGACGAAGAGCTGAAAAACCGCGGTCTGACGCGCGAACGGATCGTGCACCGAGTGTTCTCGGACTCAATCTGGCTCTGACTATTCCCGCTGCAGAGGAGGTGATGGTATGACCGCCCTGCTCTGCACTGCGCGCCAGTATTCGGATCACACGCATGGCGATCCGGCAGACTGTCTCTCGTTGACCTACGACGACCGTTTTTTGCGGCGTAAGGTTCTTACCTGCGAAAGCGGTGAACAGATTCTCATCGATCTCGCGCAAACGACCTCACTGAACCACGGTGGCGCGTTGGTTTTGGACGACGGTCGCGAAGTGGAAATACAGGCAGCACCGGAAGTGTTGCTGGAGGTAAAAGCACCGGACCTGACACGTATCGCCTGGCATATCGGCAATCGGCACACGCCTTGTCAGATCGAAAAGACCCGCCTGTTGATCCAAGTCGATCACGTCATCCGTGATATGCTTCTTAAAATCGGAGCAAAGGTGCGAGAGGTGAATGAACCATTCAACCCCGAAGGCGGGGCCTATGGCCACGGCAGGACCCATGGCCACACCCACTGACGCCGACATCCTGACGCTGACACAATGGTTGTCCCCTGCCTATCCTGTAGGGGGGTTTGCCTACTCTCACGGGCTTGAAGCTGCGATTGACAGGGGAACTGTCGCGAATTCTCGGGATACTGAAGCCTGGATTTCAGATGTGCTTGAACATGGCTCTGGGTGGAATGATGCTGTGTTCGTTGTGGCGGCCTTCAACGCGCATGACAAAGAAGAACTGATCAACGTCGATATCGCGGCGCGCGCCTTTTGTGCGACATCCGAAAGGCTCATGGAAACCGAGTTGCTGGGACAGGCCTTCGGAAACGTCACTAAAGGTGTCTGGGAATTGGACCTTGGGCAATTCACCTACCCCGTCTCGATTGGACGGGCTGCAAGACTTCAAAACCTTCCCTTGCAGCTGACGACCAAGATGTTTCTGCAAGCATTCGCAAGCAACCTTGTCGCCTGTGCGACGCGCCTTGTACCACTGGGACAGACCGATGCGCAGCGGTTGATCCGCCAGCTGACACCGTTGTGCGCCCAGATTGCTGAAAGGGCAAAAAAGGCGAGCCTGGATGAGTTAAGCTCTACCGCGTTCTTGGGGGACATTGCGGCCATGAAGCACGAAACACAATATTCGAGGATTTTCCGCACATGACCAGTATGAACGGCCCGCTTCGCGTAGGTATTGGAGGCCCAGTAGGAGCCGGAAAAACCACTTTGACCGCCGCCTTGTCTGAAGCGCTGCGCGATGTCTGTTCGGTGGGAGTTATTACTAACGACATATATACGCAGGAAGATGCCGAAGCGCTGATGCGCATGCAGGTCCTGCCGCGGGACAGGATCATCGGCGTCGAAACTGGCGGTTGCCCGCATACAGCAATTCGCGAAGACGCCTCGATCAATTTGGCCGCCGTCGCCGAGATGCAGACACGTCATCCGGATCTCGATATTGTTTTGATTGAAAGCGGAGGCGACAATCTATCAGCCACATTCAGCCCGGAACTGGCGGATCTGACCATCTACGTGATCGATGTCGCTGCAGGCGAAGAAATACCCAGGAAAGGCGGGCCGGCGATTACGAAATCAGACATCCTTGTAATCAACAAGACCGACCTTGCACCGCATGTTGGCGCTTCGCTGCAGGTTATGGAACGTGATGCGAAAATGATGCGTAAAGGAAGGCCCTTCTTGTTTTCGTCACTTCGTCACAGAAGCGGGGTCGACGCAATTGTGGATCTGCTTGTGAAAGGCGGAGGTTTAAGAATTTCGGAAGCGAATTAGTCCCAGAGACGAAGAAGCCAAGGCATCGATGCCCAAAGCCGTATGGAGAAGCCGAACACACGAACGTCATTTTCGCATTTGTCTGGATTTAATATTTTGGTTTTGATTACTGGCTGACTGAAAAAGAAATTCACCACCATATTATAGACAAAATTCATAAGCAAAACGCTTTCCTTGACCCGCTTGTTGCGTATACCAGCTATCAGTAACCAGCCCATCAAATGGCAAGTATTCGCAACCATAGTATGACTGGCAGCGCCATAGCAAACCAAACGTCGCTGAAACGGTGTTGTGCGAAGCGATCTAAGGTTGAGTGATGGCCGTTCTGTTAAACGAGAATTCTGGCATTGTCGCACCGCTGGATCACCACAATCGTCACACAAATCCTACTTTCCTAATAAAATACGCCGACGATACATGCCACCACCGCATCTCGCTTCACAGGGTTATGATTTCCGGTGCCATGAACGTATTGGGCAGGAATGTAGACAGGAACGGAATATAGGTAACGATGATCAGTACGGCGAACAGCATGGCCGGGAACGGAAGGGCTGCTTTGACTACGCTCATCATCGGCATTCCGGCAACGCCCGAGGTAAAAAAGAGATTCAACCCGATCGGAGGCGTGATTATCCCGATCTCCATTTTGACCAGCATGATGACGCCCAGATGGATTGGATCGATACCCAGCTCGATCGCAATCGGGAACACCAGTGGTGCCTCGATGACCAAGAGGCCCGAGGGTTCCATGAGCTGACCACCGTTCAACAGGATTAAGTTGACGAGACCCAAGTAGTCATCAGAGTAGCCTGAGCATCTAATATCCGCTGGGAACCAGCGCTACGTCTGCTTGAGAGCGAAAAGCTGATCGTTGATTATTCAGGCCGACCGAGAAAACTCAAAAAATCATCACAACCACCTTATGTTTTTCGTATACGCCTCAAGGGCATTCTAAAAGGGCTAGAAAACTCTTGGTTCGGCCAATGGCGGCCGTTCATCTTGCCAGATAGTGCTGCGGTGCAGCTCCACCGAAACCGCCATTCGCTGCGCGAGCGAGATCAAAGCGCTTCCCATGGTCGGTTGTGCGGATAAATCTGCCACTCACAGTAGCTTTTGTGAATTGGAAACAAACTCTAAATACATTCGTACATTCGAGTCTGACAGGTGGCAGACTTTACGACGAAGAGATCCCCCTAGCAACGAAGATGCGAGAAGGGTTGCTTCAAGTTTTTTTGCGCAACAATATAACGGCTCTGGAACATCGAGGCTTGATCGGAAGTATACAGGATATTGAAGCCTGCGCGCTCAATTTTCCTATCAAGCATCGACATAGACACGAAATTCACAAACGGGGCTTTCCCAAAAAACTGCATGATAGGTATCGCGACACGACTGATCATCGCATACTTGAACCCACCATTCTCAGGCGCGCACACCGTTTTGGATATGAAAACACCACCGGATTTTGTCAATTTGGCAATATGCTCTAGCGCTTGATCCAAATCAGGCAGGAGATGAAGCAGGTTATGCGCCAGAACCGCATCGTAACCACCTTCAACAGGATCGTGCTCGAGAACTTCGGCCACCTTGAAAGTGACATTCTCCAATCCTTCTTTAGCACGCTTCTCGTTGGCAATCTCGATCATGCCCGGAGCGAGATCCGAGGCTGTGATATGGTTGACATGCGGTGCAAGCAACAGCGCGGTTGAACCCGTCCCGCAACCGATTTCCAGTACACTGTCTTCTGCTTTTAGGTGCGACTTCGTACGTTCGAGTGTGTTCAGATACCCTTCCATGTTCCGGATTGGGTCCGCCGCATACTTTCGCGAGATTCTGCTCCAGAACGCGGCATCTTTGGACAAAGCAGCCATTTTATTACTCTCTTTCAAGTTTGTTGTCGCATCCCATACATCCATACGCACATTTATTAAATTGCCATAATTCGTAGAAGTGTTATGCATAAATGCATGAACTGGAATGCCATCAATTTCGACTGGAATCAGGTACGGACCTTTCTTGCGACAGCTGAGGAAGGCTCGTTTTCCGCAGCGGCGCGCGTTCTCGAGCAAACTCAACCTACTGTCGGTCGTCAGGTTGCGGCGCTGGAATTGGCGCTTGGGATCACCCTGTTCGAAAGAGTTGGTAAATCGCTTAGTTTAACGACCGCTGGCGCCGAGCTTTTGTTGCATGTCAGAGAAATGGCGGATGTCGCGCACAGGATCTCCCTTACTGCTACAAGCCAGTCGCAAACTGTCGAAGGGCAAGTCAGGATCACCGCGTCAGATGTGATGTCTGCCTATCAGCTGCCGCCTATACTGAAAAAGATCCGACTTGCAGCACCGCGTCTTGAGATCGACGTCGTAGCTGCCAATGACTTACGAGACATACAGAGACGTGAGGCTGATATCGCCATCCGACATGTACGCCCGACGCAACCAGATCTGACCGCAAAGCTTGTCGCCGAGGCGACGGCACATTTTTATGCAGCACCTGCGTACCTTGATCAGTTGGGAAGGCCGAAAAATGAAAACGAGCTCGCGAAGTTGGATTTCGTGGGGTTTGGCGACATTGACACGATGATCGGCTTTCTCGATCCGGCGGGCATTAAGGTCACTCGAAAGAGTTTCCGGATTGGCTCGCAAAGCGGAATTGTATCCTGGGAGCTGGTGCGCCAAGGGTTTGGCATCAGTGTAATGTCGGATGACGTGGCTGCCTTGACACCAGGTGTGGAGCGCGTGCTACCCGACCGAGAGCCGTTTAAGTTCCCGATTTGGCTGGCGACGCACTCGGAATTACATACTGCGCGAAGGATCAGGTTGGTGTTTGATCAACTTGCAGATCAACTGAGCACAGGGGCCATTAGGTAGTCCGGGAGTTCACCCTATGTCACAGGTCCAACCAACGCTTCACTTGCTTTGTGGTAAAGTCGCCTCAGGAAAATCAGGTCTGGCGGCGAGACTTGCGAATAGCGGCGGGGCGGTGCTCATTTCAGAAGATGAATGGCTTAGCGTCCTATTCGGCGACCAGATGAACTCCCTGCAGGATTATGTAAATTGCGCTTTGAAATTGCGGCCGGTCATGGAGCGGCACATCGCATCGTTGCTGATGGCCGGGGTTTCTGTCATTCTCGACTTTCCGGCGAACACAATTGAAAACAGAGCCTGGATGCGCAAGCTGCTGGAAGAAACTGCTGCGACGCACCAGCTTCACTTTTTGGACTTGCCGGATGAGGTTTGTCTGCGCCGGCTGCACAAGCGCAACAGTGAAGGTGCGCATGCCTTTGCAGCAACGGAAGATCAATATTGGCGTTTGGCGAGGTATTTCGAGGCACCATCACCCGAAGAAGGTTTTAATGTCATAACTCACAATCGGTAGCGCCAGCCATTCAGTATTTCGCGGAGTCACTCAGATATTTTGGCCACCCACTCTGTATCGGTGAATGGCCAAATGCACTCAAGCAGCTTTCACTGTGTCTCAAATCCGAAGTTTACGCGACGACATGAGGTGCATGCCAGCTTTCGTTAGCCGCCCTTTGCTCGCGGCCCACAAACACATCAGTCCAAGTACCATCTCTATCCCAAGAGCAGAAAGGATGCTGTCCGATGGTCGTCCATCAAGCATAATGCTGACCACGCGCCCCGCGGCAAAGGCGAAGAACACAGTGGCTCCAAGCCAAGCTGATGTCTGGGCCATCTTTTGGTATAGCGCTCCCGACAGAATGATCAAGCCAAGTGCAGCCAGATTGGCAGCAGGTGCGCGCAATTCGCTCATCAAGTTCGGTTGCGGCGAAATATCAATGCCGTAGCTGGAGTAAAAGGCCAGTGGGGCCAGCGTGATGATCAGCCCCAGGGTGGCTGCAACAAGACCCGCCAACCCCAGGACAAGCCTGCGTTTTACGTCAAACGTCATGATTGTGTTCCTTTGTCGTCAGACCGACTCATGCAGCTTGTGCCCAAGCGCCAGACTTTGCGGCTTCATCAGCAAAATCAGAGAAATCGCGCGGAGCTCTCCCCAAGGCACGTTGAACACCGTCCGCAGTGTTCGCATTGCGACCATCAAGCGTTTCCCTCGCTATGTCAGTAATCACGTCAGCAATCATCTCTCCGCTCGCGTTGATGATTTCCGCATGGAAGTCTTCAAACGAAATCGGCACATATTGCACGGTTCTGCCCATTGCGCGCGAAAGTTCGGCAGCCATTTCGGCAAATGTCATGAGACGCGGCCCTGTAACTTCATACAGCTCGCCAGTGTGTCCTTCCTCGGTCAAGGCGGCGACGGCAACGTCGGCAATGTCGTCCACGTCGATAATCGGTTCACGCACGTCACCTGCGGGCATGGGCAACACACCGGCCATTACCGGCTCCAGCAATGCACCTTCAGAGTAGTTTTGCGCAAACCACGCCGCACGGACGATCGTAAAGGGCACACCGGAGTTCCGAACAACCCCTTCGGCACGTTCGGCATGAAATTCTCCGCGACCTGTTAACAGCACAAGTCGCTGCAGTCCTTTTTCTCGAGCCAATGCCGAAAAGGCCGCAACTTGCTCGACCGCGCCCGGAAAGGCGATGTCAGGAAAATAGGAAATATAGGCGGCAGAAACACCGTCCAGGATTGCGGGCCATGTCTGCGGTTTTTCCCAATCAAATGGGGTTTTGCTATTCCGCGATCCACGCCGAACTGCATGGCCCCTGTCTTCAAGGCGCGTCACGATACGTGATCCGGTTTTACCTGTTGCGCCAAGTACGAGAATGGTTTGCTGTGTCATCGGTCATCTCCTTAAAATCAGTCAATGACCCCAAAATAGGTAAGCACGAAGGACGAAAAAGTCTGCATTGTCCTGACTTTTTATCCATTCATCCAAATACTGTGGACAATTGGGGAGATATCGAACAGTCTGGTGCAGTGAGCCAGATCAACCCCCATATTCCCGACCCCCATGCAATGGCGCAGCCAATCGGTGATCCGCTTGGGGAAATTCTTCATCTTCTGAAACTGACGGGTACATTCTATTGCCAGTCGCGCATGTCTGCGCCTTGGGGCGTTTCTATACCGGGTTTCCCCGAAATACTGAGCTTTGCGGTCATTACGCACGGGCGTTGCTTTATGAGGGTCGGAGAAGATGTGCCGTTTGAAGTCGAGAAAGGCGACTTGGTTCTGATGACAAATGGCGCGCCAGTTGGGTTCTCCAGCTCAAAAGACACCCCACTTTTGAAACTGGAAGAACTGCCCATACGCAAGGTGACGGAGCTCTACGAAACGCTAGAGCACGGCGGTGGTGGAGCCGAGACCGGCATCATGTACGGGCTCGTCAGGATAGATCACGCGGCCAGCGGCATGTTGATGGCCTTGCTTCCCGACGTGCTCAAAATCGATCCGTGGGAAGAGGATGCAGGGAGCTGGCTACAAGCAACTTTGCAATTCATTGCAAGAGAGGCGCGTGAATTACGACCGGGCGGCGAAACAGTGATTACACGCTTGGCCGATGTGGTTGTCATCGAGGCTATTCGCCGATGGTTGAACAGTGCGCCCGACGCCAATCGAGGTTGGCTGAAAGCCGCCAGAGACCAACAGATTGGCCGCACCATTGTTTCCATTCATCGCGCACCTGCAGCAAACTGGACAGTCGAGTCTCTTGCACAGGTTGCAGGTATGTCCAGATCGGCATTTTCCGCACGGTTTACCGAGCTCGTCGGTGTGCCGGCAATACAATACCTCGCAACTTGGCGAATGCATCTGGCGCGGGAACGATTAATTGCTACCGATCAACCAATCTCGCAAATCGTGGCTGAGATAGGGTACCTATCTGAACCTTCTTTTAACAAAGCATTCAAACGGGTTTTTAACATGCCTCCAGGGAAAGTCCGCAGACTACAATACCAGGTGCAAGGCGGCAATTAGACGAAGACAGAAACGTGTTGTAGCAAGGTTGGTAGCTTTGTGCTTAAGGAGATCAGCTTCAGGCTCGAAGCCGACCTGCGGCAATTTATCTCGCGTACCATATAGTGATGTAACTCCTGCACTCCGCCGTCTTTTGACATTCTTCTTTCAATGGTGCGCTTTGCTCACGCAAAGGAAAAGAGATTGAGTTCACTTTTTTGCGCGCCATGAAACAAGTACATATGGAAAGGGCACCGTCAAAACAGGCAAGGCAAGCAAACCCGGCCTATAGAATGGTTCGGTTTAAAAGCGGCAAACATCGCAATTGCGGTCTATTCCAAAGGGGTTAAACCCACCTGCGATCAGAAGTCTGTATGTCCCCTACGGCAAGCTCGTGAACTACGTCGGTGGGCGCAGCAACGGCTGCACAACCTGGTCGCAATCCGCTTCAAAAGAGATTTTGGAGCTTGTCGAAGGAAACCCGACCACGCTCTATATCTACCCGGAATCAAAAGACATTAACGCGGTTGCCAAAGCGGTGGAGCAAGGAAAATCGCTTTCGCGCGCGGGCGTCTACTGGAACGCAGCATGTCTGAAGGCGATTGACGCACCCAAGTTTTGGCCGAAAAGAACTTTGCAACCGATCATCAATCAATGGCGGGCGGCCCTGCCCAAGCAGCCGCCGCTAGAACTGCCAATTTGCCAGTAGCGGTAGGTGCACTTTTTTAGGTGCACTTTTTTAGGTGCACTTTTTTTGCTTAGAAAACACCTGCGGGACCTTCTTGTTTCGTAGTTTGGCCTTTGGTGTCTGGACAAGAGTTGGGGAGGAAACATGTCTCGCAGCATTATGGAGGGCAAGGCCGAGAGATTTGACGTTGACGCCGTAGCGCTCGTGGAAAGGGATGATAGCCAACAGTTCCCTTAACCGAAAATACACTCGCCTTGCTCGTCAATCACCTGTTTCGCCTTGGTGATGCTAAAGCTCTCGGCCTGATCCCGGCTTTCGAAGACATCCGCCCGGATCAGCGCATAGGTCTTACGATCTCCGTTGATGATTTTTTCGATACGGGCCGACAGGCGATACTTTCCGCCCTCGGCAATCAAAACGGGGAAGATGTCGAACCCTTTGTACGAGACCGGTTGCAGCTCCGACTTTTCACCGCCACCAAAGAGTTTTGAGAAGATTGACATTACGCGGTTCCTTTCTACTTGGGAAATTTGACCCCTATGAGTTTCGACTACATCCCAGAAAGCCCAGCATTAGTGTTCAATAGAAACTGGCGGAAAATCGGGCTGCTTGCCGCCCCAATCCCGCGGGCGTTTTCCCCAACAGCCGCAGCTTCTACAACCGGAGGAATCAAACCGCGTTTATCTTGGTTGACTAGGTAACGACGAACCCGTGAGACCAACTCCTCCCGTATTTCAGATGGGAATGCGCCGTCGATAAAAATTGCCTCAAAGTCGATGACCGCGCAAATAGACAGCGCAGCTTTGGCCAGTTCCTGCGCGGTGGTACCGATCCATGGTTCGACATAGCGCGAAATGCTGCTCCAGTCCTGCGGCTTTTTCCACAAAATTCCCGGATCAACACCCGCTTCTATCAACCTGTCCTCGAGCAGGAACAGCGATGCAGTGTCAATCAGTTGCTGGCTTTCACCCAAAGGACCCGTCGTTCGCATGGCACCCAAGGCACCGGCATTGCCTTGGTTGCCCTCAAATACGGTGCCATTCAATGCAACGCCTCCGCCAATCATTGAGCCTATGAAGAAATAAAAATAGTCTCGATACTCAGCCCCACGGCCATAGAGGTGCTCCGCGTGACACGCGGCAGTAGCATCATTGACCACAAAGACCGGCAGTTCGCTGAACTTGGCCACCTCGGAAAAGAAGTTCACGTTTCTCCAGGACCTGAATTTCTGAGCCGCAAGCCCAGAAAGGTCGTGCCACTTCCACAGCTCGAACGGTGTTCCGATTCCAATCCCGCATACACGGTCCCGAAGTTTCTGGGGTTCATTGGCCAGAAGCTCTTCCAATCCTACCTCCAGAAACCCGAACACTGCTTCGGGTAGCGGGTAGTCATAAGTCGTCGAGAGCTGTTGGCGTGGCTTACCGGTGAAGTCGATCAAAAGAAGATCGGCGCTGCGGCGACCGATCTTCATTCCCACCGACAGAATGCCTTCGGGATTGAGCTCCATGGGGATCGAAGGTTTCCCAACTTTGCCCTTCAACGGCGTCCCACGTTTGAGAATCTCGTCCTTTTCGAGCTTACGCAGAATGATCGACACGGTCTGGGGTGACAGGCCCGTCAGCCGCGCGACGTCCGCCCCGGCAGCAGGTCCATGCCGTTGTAAAACCGTCAGAATGAGGCGTTCGTTATGATCACGAACACCGCTTTGGCTTACCCCGCCGGTTAGTATTTTCAACGCCTCTCTTTCCATAACCTTAAACATAAACACCTTGTTTTCTTATGAAAAGATACGTGGGCAAATTAATAAATAAACTTTATTTATTTATTGACACAGAGGCTAGAATCACGGTTTCTTGAACGGGACCTTCATTGGAGGATGGAGGCCCGCCTTGTCGCTATTCCGCGCGGGGCCACAACAATTTTCTGGGAGGACAACATGAGAAATCTACTCAAGCTCGCCGCATCCGCGACTGCGCTGACTTTGGCCGCTGCATCCGCGCAAGCGGCTGGTGAAACCGTCTGCCTGATTACCAAGACCGACACCAACCCCTTTTTCGTTAAGATGAAGGAAGGCGCAACCGCCAAGGCAGAAGAGCTGGGCATGACGCTCAAGGCGTTTGCCGGCAAGGTTGATGGCGACCATGAAACTCAGGTTCAGGCCATTGAAACCTGCATTCTCGATGGCGCAAAAGGCATTCTGCTGACAGCATCCGACACCAGCTCAATCGTTCCTGCGGTCAAACAGGCGCGGGATGCGGGGGTTTTGGTCATTGCGCTGGATACTCCGCTGAGCCCGATTGACTCAGCGGACGCGACATTTGCGACGGACAACTACAAGGCCGGCCTTCTGATCGGTCAATGGGCCAAGGCCAAAATGGGCGACGCCGCAGCCGATGCCAAGATCGCGACGCTGGATCTGAACGTCAGTCAGCCGACAGTAGACGTTCTGCGCAATCAGGGTTTCCTCGACGGGTTCGGCGTGGACCTGGCGGACCCGAATGTCATCGGTGACGAAACCGATGCGCGTCTGGTTGGCAGTGACGTGACCGACGGCAATGAAGAAGGCGGGCGCCGCGCGATGGAAAACCTTTTGGCCAAGGATTCATCCATCAACGTTGTTCACACGATCAACGAACCGGCTGCTGCGGGCGCATATGAGGCGCTGAAATCCATCGGGCGTGAGAACGACGTACTGATCGTTTCGGTCGACGGGGGGTGCCCCGGCGTCCAAAACGTCGAAGCCGGTGTGATCGGGGCGACAAGCCAGCAGTACCCGCTGTTGATGGCCTCGCTTGGTGTTGAGGCCGTGAAAAAATGGGCCGAAGAGGGCGTGAAGCCCGAAAACACACCCGGCAAAGACTTCTATGACACGGGTGTGGCGCTCATCACCGACCAGCCGGTTGATGGGGTCGAGTCGCTGTCTGTCGCAGAAGGCCTGGATCTCTGCTGGGGCTAAAGCCAGCCCTACAAGATGAGGCGCGCCGCAGCGCCTCATCAATCCTTTCACCAGCAAACCTAAACTTCCTGTAAACTGATTTCGTGGACGCGATGCCAGCCACGAAAAGGGGGAGAGATGTCTGAAGCAAACCAAAACGCCCAGGAATTCGAAACCGCCGCCAACGCGTCAGAAACCGTAGCGGAATTTGAAGATCACCGTCGTGGTGTTCTGGGGAAGTTGCAGCATCTTCTCCATGTCAACCCTTCTTTTGTGCCGTTGATCGTTCTGGTCGGCGCCATCGTAATTTTCGGTCTGCTGCTGGGGTCCAAATTCTTCTCCCCCTTTGCGATGACGCTGATCCTGCAGCAGGTTCAGATCGTGGGCATCGTGGCCGCAGCGCAAAGCCTTGTCATTCTGACCGCCGGCATCGACTTGAGCGTCGGTGCGATCATGGTGTTTTCATCCGTCATCATGGGTCAGTTCACCTTCCGCTACGGTATCCCCGTGCCCATTGCTGTGATGTGCGGGCTGGCAATGGGAACGCTGATCGGGGCTCTTAATGGCTGGCTGGTTAGTCGCGTAAAGCTGCCGCCCTTTATTGTCACGCTCGGCATGTGGCAGATCGTTCTGGCGACAAACTTCCTGTATTCCGCAAACGAAACAATTCGCAGTCAGGATATCGAGGCCAACGCCCCGTTCCTGCAATTCTTTGGTACCAAATTCAGCATCGGTGGCGCGACCTTTACGGTCGGCGTGATATTCATGCTCGTTCTGATTTTCGTGTTGGCTTACGCGCTCAAACACACGGCCTGGGGCCGGCATGTCTATGCAGTGGGGGATGACCCTGAGGCGGCTGAACTATCCGGTGTGAACGTGCACAGAACGCTGATGTCCGTTTATATGTTATCCGGTTTGATCTGTGCCTTTGCGGGCTGGGCCTTGATCGGGCGCATCGGGTCGGTTTCACCTACATCCGGTCAGTTGGCCAATATCGAAAGCATCACCGCGGTTGTGATCGGGGGCATCTCTTTGTTTGGCGGGCGGGGATCCATACTGGGATCGCTGTTTGGCGCGCTGATTGTTGGCGTGTTCACTTTGGGGCTAAGGCTTCTGGGCGCAGACGCACAATGGACCTTCTTACTTATCGGACTTCTCATTATAGCAGCGGTCGCCGTCGACCAGTGGATTAGAAAGGTATCGGGCTAATGTCAGACTCAACTCCAGTCGTCCAAGGCCGCGGGATCGTAAAACGCTATGGCCACGTTACCGCCATCGACCATTCCGACTTTGAACTGCGCCAGGGGGAAATCCTGGCAGTGATCGGAGATAACGGCGCGGGCAAATCATCCATCGTGAAGGCGATCTGCGGCGCCACAATCCCGGATGAAGGCGAGATTCTGATCGAAGGCAAAAAGGTTAACTTCACCTCTCCGATCGATGCGCGGAATATGGGGATTGAGATTGTTTATCAGCAGCTCGCCATGTCTCCTGCCCTTTCGATTGCGGACAACATGTTCATGGGGCGCGAAATCCGCAAGCAAGGGTTCATGGGCAAATACATGCGTAAGCTTGACCGTCCAGCGATGGAGAAGTTTGCCCGAGAAAAACTGACCGAGCTTGGGCTGATGACTGTACAGTCGATCAATCAGGCGGTTGAGACTCTTTCTGGTGGCCAACGCCAAGGTGTTGCCGTTGCTCGTGCCGCTGCCTTTGCAACCAAGTTTATCATCATGGATGAACCGACCGCTGCTTTGGGGGTTAAGGAAAGCCGCAAGGTGCTTGAGCTGATCCAGGACGTGCGGGCGCGTGGCATTCCGATCATCCTGATCAGCCACAACATGCCTCATGTTTTTGAGGTTGCCGACCGCATTCATGTGCATCGGTTGGGTAAAAGGCTCTGCACAATTGATCCCAAGGATTACACGATGTCCGATGCAGTCGCCTTCATGACCGGTGCCAAAGAACCCCCAAAAGAGGACGCAGCGTGATCGAGCAGGACGTACAGCGCGTTTGCGACCTGATCTCCTCCCGGCGGCAAGTTGGAGTCCGGACGATTATCGCAATCGCCGGCCCCCCCGCATCCGGAAAGTCGACCTTAGCGGAAGCCGTTGTGCAATCGCTGAACACACAACAGAGCTCGGCGGTTCCGTCAGCCACACTTGTACCAATGGATGGTTACCATTTGGACAACTGCGTGCTGGAAACGCGTGGATTGCTGGCGAGAAAAGGCGCGCCAGAGACTTTCGACGGGGTCGGGTTTTGCGCTGCAATCAGAGAGCTTCAAGTTACGCGCCACGAGTGCTTTCATCCCAAATTCGATCGCACAATGGACCTAGCTATTGCCAACGCCATTGCGGTTCACCCGGCAACTCCGGTCGTCGTCGTTGAGGGTAACTATCTTCTGATGGACAGCGACCCATGGAGAAACCTGACGGATGTTTATGCCGCGACGGTTTTTATCAGCCCAACTTTGGAAGAGCTTGAAAACAGGCTGCAACACCGCTGGATCAGCCATGGCTTTGACCCGGTCACGGCATTGAAACGTGCAAAAGCGAACGATCTGCCAAATGCAGAACTCGTCATCAGCACTAGTCGAAATGCCGACCTAAGATTAAACCAGAACTGCACCGAATTCGGGACGCGCCACGCGTTCTGAATTTACGCCCTGGACCCCGCCATCCGTCGATGCAGCGCCTCTAAGCGAATTCACGTGCAACCAATATTAGCTCACACACATGAGGAAAACTCATGAAGTTTTTTGCGGATACTGCAGAAGTAAGCGAAATCAAAGACCTGATAGACTTGGGACTTCTTGACGGCGTCACCACCGATCCAGGTCTGATTGCGAGATCCGGCCGCGATTTATGAGAAATCATTGCAAAAATTTGCACTCTGACGCATATGTCGGTCTCTGCAGAAATCGCGGCATTGGATACAGCTGGAATGATCGCCGAAGGAGAGCGTCTTGCATCGATTGCAGACAATGCCGTTGTCGCACTTCCGCTGACCCCGGATAACCTCAAAGCATGCGTCCATTTCAAAAGGAATAGCATCAGAACGAACATCACGCTCTGTTTTTCACCAAAACAGGCTCTTTTAGCAGCAAAGGCCGGCGCGACCTATGTGTCTCCGTTTTTTTGGCAGATTGGATGATACTAATTTTGGACGGAGCTGATGCGGTTTGGGAAGCAGGCATAGAATCCGTGGCTGCAGAAATCGAAAAGACCCGGACCTTCTTTGATTTAGCAAAGTGCTTCGGTGGCCTCGACACCGCTCTTCGCCGAGCCACGGCCAACGGACACGGAAGTGGTGGAAACAATCCTTCAGAAATGCTCGATGATTCGCCTATTGCGAAGGAATTAGTGATTTTTTGGGGAGCCGTTGCAAGATCCCAGGAAAGAAGTTGAAAAGCACGATCCCGTCTCATCACGCTTGCAAATGATCATCGAGAGGTTGGTCATGGCTTTGAAAACGGGCTTTGCTTGGTGCCTAAAAAAGGCCAACCTAATTGTCGATACTGCGATCAAATGGGCAATCCCGGCAGGCGGTACGGGTTATCTAGCGCTACAACCTGAAAATCTCGAAGCGGTGATAGAAGTGGCGAAGCGACTCCTCGGCTTCCTTTGACAACAGCAGGCGTTGTCCTTCCATATTCTACCGTGTCTGCTCCCCGTCAGTTCACAATCTAATCGCATTCCACTAATAGCCTTCACCGATTATCACACAGCGAAATAACAAAAAAAATGAAGGGGCTATCGCCAGTAGAACGACTTTGGATGCCAAATGACAAAACCTTTGATTCTAGGTCATTCAATTTTCAGTAACCGCATAGGTTTTGCCGTTTGCGAATAAAAGCTTTTCCTCTCAGCTATCGATCCCGCTACCACACTCCTATTCAGGCTGAGAATAAAATAGTCTGGACCCCAGCGACTGGCAGCGCGGCGAGCAAAGCAGTCAATTTATGTAAGACCGGAAAAACATGGCGCTTCAAGAACCTTTCACAGACCTCAAAATAAGAACTCGGCGGACCGGCTTTTACAAAGGGTATTGCCTTCCGATTGCGCTGGTAAGCAAACTCTCGGTTTCTCTACTCGTTCTCTGGGCGCTGGTTTGGCCACTATCAGCCAATGATACACTGCGATCTTGGAAGTCAGGAATTCTGTCCGAGTTCAATACATTCTACAATCTTTCCGTTGGATTGTTTGTACTTTTCCTTTTCCTTATCGCGCTCATTCCTTCAACCGGCCGAATGAGGCTGGGTTTAGAAGATGAGAAACCGGAATTTTCTAACTTCTCTTGGTTTTCGATGATGTTTGGGGCGGGTCTGGGCGTGGGCCTAATGGTCTATGCAACCGCTGAACCACTTGGCCTTTGGGAAACCAATCCACTGACTATTTCCGGGGAAGTCACGCCCAAAAGCGAAGACGCGATTGAAGGAGCCTACCGCTATACTTTTTTGCACACCGGATTTCACGCCTGGGCAATATACGTCGTCACCGGCCTTAGCCTTGCCTACTACGCATCTACCAGAGGCATGCCGCTGACAATCCGCACCGCACTGACCCCGTTGCTTGGAGAATATTCAAATGGTGTTGCAGGCCATGTGATCGATATACTCGGAGTCGTTGCGACAATACTCGGCGTAGCGGTAACGATCGGTTATGGCGTTTCTCAATTGGTGGATGGTGCGTTTCTAATTACCGGAGCGAATTGGCTTGTGGAGAAAGAAGTAACCAATATGATCCCGTCAACCGCCGGCCTAATAACGGCGTTGATCGTTGTTATGATTATGTCGACACTCTCTGCCGTCTCTGGCGTCGGGCGTGGTGTCAAATACTTGTCAAATATTAATCTTCTCTTTTCACTGGTATTGCTGGTGGTATTCATTGCTTATGGCTCATTCGTGTTTGCGGCGACGACCTATGCTACAGCGCTGGTTGACTATATCAAAAATTTTGTCCCTCTGAGCTTCCAAGCTTTTCGACCGATTTCCGAAGTCGAGTTTGCCTCAGTATTGCCTGCAGAAGCGGCACCCTTTGTCGGCGAACTCTTTGCGGGTGCAACTGATCCATGGGGAACAAAAGCAACCTTTCTTGAGGGTTTGAGCAACGAAACAGCCGGTCTTTCTGATGCGACCAAGACTGCAGTTTATAACGCGGGTACAAGCGGAAGGTTGTTTGGATGGCAGGCCGGATGGACTACATTTTATTGGGCATGGTGGATCGCGTTTTCGCCCTTTGTCGGACTTTTCTTAGCGCGTATCTCAAGAGGGCGGACTGTGCGCGAATTTATACTTGGTGCGGTCATTACCCCGTCCCTGGTTTGTTTCGCATGGATGGCCATTCTGGGCGGGGCCGCCATCGATTTGGAACTGAATGGAGATGCCAATGGATCAATCATTGCGGCATCAACGACGGCAACACTGTTCGTCACCTTGGGGGAAATGATATCGGGTGACCTGCTCGCGGTAGTGAGTGTCATGTGTATTCTGTTAACCATGACCTTCCTTGTCACATCCGCCGACTCTGGCATCCTTGTGATGAACACGATCATGTCCGGCGGGTCTGAAGACACGGGCCTGCTTCATCGTATCCTCTGGGGTGTTCTTCTAACCCTTGTAATTGGAACTCTGCTGGTCGCGGGCGGCGGTGGATTAGAGGCATTGACCAATTCGATGATCATCGGGGCACTGCCGTTCAGTGTTGTTTTACTGCTTATGTGCGTCTCTTTGGCCAAAGCAATGATCAACGACTTGCGTCGATTTCACCATGAGACACAGACGGATTCGTGATTGACCGAGATTAGTTCCTAGTCACTTAAGTCACCTGCACCCGCGGATCGACTAGCGCTAAAGTGTTTTGGAAAAATCGACTGCAGCACAAACAGGCAGATCTTCAAGGCCTCCGAGGGTTTGAAGATATCCGAGTGCAAATGGTAGTCGGTCCAAAGCCCTTCCAACAAAGCAACCAACGCGTCTGTTGCAAGTTTGACGTCTATGTCCTCGTACTCGCCTTCGTCCTTTATTTGTTCCAACAGCTCCAGGATCACCGCGCGGAAACCTTTGTCTCGCGAGTCGATGAAAGGAAAAACGTTTGGGTTTGAGAACGCTTCAGCCCGAAAGGAAAACCAGATCGAAACGTCCCGCGCATTAAGGACTAAGGGGTCGAAATCTGCCTTAATGATAGAGATTAGCTTGTCTGCCGGGTCTAACTCTGGATTTATTGCAATGGCCTTCCACTGCCCCGCGTAGCGGACTGACAGTTCCTCAGCCACCGCAAGCAGCAGCTTTTCCTTGGAGCCAAAGTGTAGGTTTATCATCCCTTGCGACAATCCCGACAACTCTTGGATTCTTGCCGCGGTTGTGCCGCGAATTCCGTATTTATAGATGGCGTCTGCAGCCGATTGGATCAACTGACTTCGGTTCTGCAACCTGCTGAGTTCCCGTGCGTTTGCTGGAGTATCGGGCTCGAGAGTAATTTTACTTGTCCTTTTCTGGGGTGCGCTTTCTTGATCTTTTCGCATTTAACAGAGCGGAGGTTCAAGGATTGACATTGAATGAATGCTCGTTCATTTTGTGATATTTATTACATCACGGTGGCCTATGACCCTATCGAACTCCGACTTTCAATCCATACGCAATTGGGACAACGAGAACTTTCTGCACCCGTGGGAGGGCATGGCACATCTGGGCCAAAACGAACGGACCTTTGCCGAAAGCGGTCTTGGCGTTCACGTCGTGACAGAGGACGGAAAGCGCCTGATAGACGGCCCTGCTGGTATGTGGTGCATTCAATTGGGCTATGGAAACACCGAGATTGCCGACGCGATGGCGCAGCAGGCGAAAGAGATGGCGTATTTTTCGCCGTTCAATAATGCCAACTCGGCTCCGGCCCGGTTGGCACATGAAATTGCCCAGAGAACCCCGGGTGACCTGAACCACGTGTTCTTTACAACAGGAGGTTCAACGGCCGTGGATAGCGCTCTGCGGTTTGTGCAATTTCGCAATAACCTGCTGGGAAAACCTGAAAAGAAAATCGTGATATCGCGGCAGAAAGCTTATCACGGATCGACGTATCTGGCGGCCTCGGTGTCCGGAAAAGAGCGTGACAAAGGTTGGCTGGACCAGGCAAGTCAGCTGACGCGCTTCCTGCCGAATGTTAATCCGTATACTCGTCGCTCCGATCAGACGGTTGACGACTTTCTGGACGAAAAAATAGCGGATCTGGAAAACATGATCTTACAGACCGGCGCAGACAAGGTCGCTGCTTTCATCGCTGAACCGATCTTGTGCTCTGGTGGCGTCATTGTGCCTCCACAAGGATATCATCAGCGCTGTCTGGAAATCTGCCAGAAATACGATGTCCTGTATATTTCAGACGAGGTCGTGACCGGATTTGGGAGGCTTGGACACTGGTTTGCTTCTGAAGACGTCTTTGGAATTCAACCCGACATCATCACTTGCGCCAAAGGCATGACGTCCGGGTACGTACCTATGGGGGCGTGCATCATCTCTGATCGGCTGATTGCAGATGTGAGCGGAGACCACGGGCGGAACGCTACTTTTTCAAACGGCTTCACCTATTCGGGCCATCCAGTGAGCGCGGCAGCGGGATTGAAAACTATTGAAATCATGGAGCGCGACGGCATTCTGGAACATGTCCGCACAATCACTCCGCTTTTTGAAGAGCGCCTACAGGCTCTGGCCGACTTGCCACTGGTCGGCGATGCCCGCGGTATGGGGCTGGTTGGATGCGTTGAATGCGTTGCGGACGCCGAAGCTAACAATTTATTGGATCTAGATAAATCGGTTGGCGCTATGATTGATCACCATTGCCAGGAAAACGGGCTGATCCTGCGGCCCATCATCAACATGTGTGTGTTCTCCCCTCCGCTGATCATCACGGAGGGCGAGTTGAACGAGATGTTTGACATCCTTGAAAAAGGAATCCGGCTGGCAACCGACGACCTGACGCGCCAAGGCGTATTCAGAACATAGGAGCAACCGCGAAGCCTGCCCTACCTGCAGCAGCGCTTACCCAGCGCGCATTGCCTCGGGGGGCAATTTGATCGGGAACCTGGACCGAACCTCTTCGTCCACCTTGCTGCCAAAGTAGTTCGGATAGTGATTGGACAGAATGTCATCCACAACGGATCGGCTACGCTCGAACATGTCCTGACGACCCGCTTTCTCCCAAGTATCAGTCAGCTCGCGGTCCATCAGTGTCGGGTAGACATACTCGGTTTCCATGTACTGCAATGTCTGAGTATTACCGAGGAAATGTCCGGGATTGATCGCGCATTCATGGATGACGTCGACTGAAAGCGTTTCATCACTCACCTCAATCCCGCGAAGCGTCCGTGAGATCATGCCCGCAGCTTCGTTGTCGATGACCATCGACTCAAAGCTACAGCCCATCAGGCTGCCGAGCATTCCGCCAAACTCGCAGAGCCGGTTGGCACCGGCATGAGCCGCCAAAGCGAATGTCAGAGCTTTTTCTAGACCATATTGCGCATCGGGGATTTTGGAATCCGTCATACCACATCCGACGCTGGTCGGCAGGTTGTAGAAATTGCCCATTTGGATAGCTGCCGCGGATATCAACGCCTGCTCACCACTGCCGCCTGTAAACGATCCAGTGCGCAGATCGGTAATAAACGGCCAAGCTGCAAAGACAACGGGGGTGCCCGGGTTAATCAGGTTGGCAATGGCGACGCAAGATAGAGTCTCGGCGACGGCTTGCGCCAAAGTCCCGGCCAGAGGCGCAGGCGACGTCGCCCCAGCTTGCGGTGGAACAGCCAAATCG
Source organism: Ruegeria sp. C6 (assembly GCF_056537625.1). NCBI lineage: Bacteria > Pseudomonadati > Pseudomonadota > Alphaproteobacteria > Rhodobacterales > Roseobacteraceae > Ruegeria > Ruegeria sp. C6. Next base: position 232,805 of record NZ_JBQFRW010000004.1, read on the forward strand.
CAGACAAGCCCCATCTTCGCTGTATCAATCAGGATCTCCAAATTTTCCCGCCCGAACCGGAGCGGGGACACTATGGGACAACCGCCAAAAATGACCGAGGGTTTCTCGAAGAATTTGCCCTCCCCGCCTGATGCCAGATCGAACAGATGAATCGCGTCCTGAATGTGCTCTCGAGTACGGAACGTCAGGCAAGATGGTTTTTCGCTACCCGCCAGAATGGCGTAGAGCATGCTCATGTCATGCTCGTAGTCCTGCGGCACATCCGTTGCCAGAACCGTATCACCGGTCATGTGGATGTTGTCGAGCCGGTCAACCAATCGGGTAAAGTCGTAAATGTCCTTGAGTGTTGATGGCCGGAAACTGCGAGTCTCCGCGTCGAAAGTTGTCACAGCAGTACCGGAGTTTGCGTAATACACCTTGTCCTTGGTGCAGTGCATGTCGTCCTTACCGGCTCGCGAGCCGCGTGCGTGGACATAGAACTCGCTGGCAGCCTTCGCCAAAAGGTCTTCCATCAACGCGCGAGGGAAGCACAACCTACCATGCTCGTTCACCATCGCCCCTTTGGGCAGCACGAGATCAAGAACTTCCTGCGTTGGATCACCGACACCCGTACGCTCCAGAATGCCAAGAGCGGCTTCATGAATGCGCGACATGTCAGCGTCTGAAAGGGGCTTGTACCGCCCACCCGAAATGCCCGGCCAGATTGCTTGCGAGGCGACGTTGCTGGTTCGCACAGCTGCACGTGCTTCACGCCCACCCCCGCGCCGTCTTGATCTGCGCTTCGTCAACTCTGTCATAGTATTTCTCCGAATTCTGAGCGTGTCAGATCATGCTGAAGTAATTGCGATAAAACCCGGGGATGCTCCACTCCATCTCGGACAACGGCCCTGGGACGAAATGGTGCGAGTTCACGCCTTCCTGATTGTGTCGTATGATCCGCTCGTCATCGAGCGACGTGACATGCCAAAGCCACGTCAGAGTATCCTTGTCATAGTCGCGACCCTCTTCAGCGCCTCCGCGTACGTACCAAACGATCTGAATATCCGTTTCCTGCAGCTCGCGAGGGACGAAGCGATACCCGACCATGTGATCTGCATAGACGAGGAAGTAGTTCAGTGTGCCGATCCCCAGATCAGTTGCTCCGCCATCGTGGGATTTCAGTTCGCCCAAAGGCGGCGCCAGAGGCGCTCCATCCTTGCTGCCGGTCACATAGCCGGGGAACAAAGGGTAGCGCCGCCAATAAACATCTGCGCCCGGCGCGTCCGCATTTTCTCCTGTCAGATCAAGTTCCTCGGTGGGCACTCCGGCTTCTTTCATCCGTTCATTCAATGCCCCGCTAAACTCCAGAACCTGGGCTGGATCTTTCAGGGAATGGCTACGCGAATAGTCCTGATGGGACGGCGCGCAGTGATAGCATTCCAAGTAGTTCTCAAGGGCCAGTTTCCAGTTCGCCGGAACCGGGTATGATGCCTCGTGCGCGACTTTCAGGTTTTCAAAATCGAACGGCTTCGAAAGCGGGGCCAGCCTTTCCAGGGCAGCATCCAGCGGCGGAGCATCTTCTGTGGCGCAGACAAAGATCAGGCTCTGAAAAATCTTCACCTGAACAGGGAACAACCCGTACTGGCTAGGGTCAAAGTCCTGTCCCATCGATCGCCCGTTTCGTAGCTTGCCGTTCAGGTCAAAAGTCCATGCATGATAAGGGCATATGAAGTTGCGCACCTTGCCTTGCTGTTCAATGCAAACCCGCGATCCTCGGTGGCGACATACGTTCAAATGCGCTCGCACCTCGCCCTCACGATCCCGAACGACAATGATGGACTCGGGCCCATAGTCGAACAGGAAATAGTCGCCCGGTTCAACGACCTGACTAACGTGGCCGACCCAGATCCAGTTACGGTTCCAGAACGCTTCGATATCGTTCTCGTATACTGCTTGAGACGTATAGAAGTGTCGAGGCAAGGCGAACCCCTCCCGTTGCGCGTCCATCAAGTCGCGCATTACTTGCAAGTCATCTTTTGGCATTGCGCACCTCATGCAGATTCAAGGGAAACGATTTCCCGGCGGAAGAATTCACGGTCGATGTCGTCCGCGTTACGTTCGAAATTTCGAGCAGCCATGTGACCCGAGTATACAGCGTCCGCGATCAAGCCCGGGTTCGCGGCATCTCCGATTAATTCCAACGTACGCAGCGGACTTTCATTCAACCCGCAAAGCTTGTCGTAAAGGGCGGTTTCTCGCATTCGTTGCGTCACCAGAACGACGGAGCCGCATTCAATGAAATTCTCTCGCCCCGTGTAGACGCACTGCAATGTCGCCTGACCTGGCGCGACATCGACCAAAGTCTGGGACAGATTTAGGTGAACGCCTTTTTCCAACAGACTGCGTTGCACTTTAGTCTGCTCCAACGTCAATTCGGTAAACGGCGAAACTATTGAGGCCGGCGTCACAAAGAAAACCTCTCGCCCGGCCTGAGCCAAATGATCCGCCAAGACTCCACCGAGATAGGCTTGATCATCATCGTAGACCACAATCGGGCCGTCCTGCAGCATGACCCCGGCCATAACATCATCCGGAGTGAAAACCTGAGAACCTGAATCGATTGACACACCGTGGAATGCAGATTTTCCGCGCCCGTCTCGTCGCCATTTTGCGCCCGTTGCAACAAAGACGTTCGTAATACCCAGTTCGACGACCTCACTGGCTGACAGTCGGCTGTCGGTGAACAGATGAACGTTCCCGCGTTGTTGCAGGTCGTAAATTCTGTGATCTGTCACGCGCTTCCAGGCGGATAGCCCGATCAGGCTAGCTTCCTGCAGCACACGGCCGCCAAGCTCTTGCTTTGCCTCCGCCAGAGTTACCTCGTAGCCCCGACGCGCCAATTGCATGGCGCATTCAAGCCCGGCTGGTCCGCTGCCGACAACGAGCGCAGCTTCCTCTTCTACCCGACGCTCAATGATCTCAGGATGCCATTTCCTCCGCCACTCTTCGCCCATAGTCGGGTTTTGTGTGCAGCGTATGGGGACGCCGAGAGAATCGGATGAAACACAGATATTACAACCGATGCATTCGCGGATTTTTTCGATGCGACCTTCCTTGATCTTGTTGGGCAGAAACGGATCAGCGATGGATGGTCGCGCCGCGCCGATAAAATCAAGGATACCCTTCCTGACCAGTGACGCCATCAAGTCCGGAGACGTTAGACGCCCGACGCCGACAACAGGCTTAGAGGTCACTTGTTTCACAAATTCGATATATGAGGTTTGAAAGCCGTCGCGGGGCTCGAACCGGGTCGTCGCAGAATCGTTGCTCCAATCCGCCACGTTAACATCCCAAAGGTCTGGAAGCTCGGCCAGCAATTCGACTACAGCACGGCCTTCTTCCTGCGCTTGCATGCCGTCTGACCCAAGCATTTCATCAACCGCAAACCGCAGGGCAATGGCGCAATTGTCTCCAACCTCCTCCTTGGTTTCTTCCAGAAGCTCGCGGGTCAGTCGCACCCGGTTCTCCAACGAACCTCCATATTCATCCGTCCGATCATTGAACTGTGGCAGCAGAAAATGATGAGGCAATGTCATGTGATGCCCGGCATAGACATACACAATGTCGAATCCGGCTTCGCGCGAGCGACGAGCCGCAGCGCGATGCCACTTGCGGAACTCACGAATATCCGACTTGTCCATGGCTCTGGCCTGTTTCGGGTATGGGGTCTGCAGGACAAGTTCTGACGGGGCCAGCAGGGGCGCACGGGTCAGGTGGTTTTGGGCATGGTGCCCGTTATGCGCCAATTGGATGGCCGCAAGCGATCCCTTCTCATGAATTGAGTTGGTTATTAGACGCAGTGCGGGAATATCCTGATCGTCCCAAATTCGGTTTTCAGAATAAGGAGACAAATCCGAAGTCGGATGAATCTCGGCCTCCTGAGTGGATACAACCGCCCAACCGCCCTCGGCTTTCATCGCCCGCATGGCAGCTTCGGCCTGAGGTCGCAAATGACCCAAACCATTGCAGTGGGGCACCTGGTAGAACCGGTTTCGAGCCGTTACTGGCCCGATCTGAACCGGTTCGAAGAGAACAGAATATCCGTCAGCGCCTGACATTACCGCGCTTCCTCCAAGAAAATCGGAAATAGTTTCGTGGGAATGGAAGGTTTCCTACGTCCCCACCATTCCCGGCTGTGTTGTAAAGGTGTCCTTAGAAGCCAGCTTTGATGCGCTCGAATTCCTTCAACATCTTGGCCTCCAGCTCGGGGTTAACCGCGTCAAAGAACAGGCTGCCTTCAAAGAAGCTGTCCACATCCGAGAACCCGTAGGTTTCGATCAGTTCCGGGTCAGCTTGGGCAAACGCGTCCTCGTTGGCGTGGGCGTATCCCCAGCTTTCGATGATGTATTTACCGCTTGCGGCAGAGCTAAGCGCGTTCAGCATGTCATAGACTTGCTCATCCGACTGCTTGGCAGATTTCAGATGCACATAACCGCAGACCCAAGTTGCGATGCCTTTGTCCACATCACGCATCATGACAGCTGGGGTTTCGTTCCAGATCAGGTTCAGTTCCGATTGGTTCCATCCCCAACCCAGCGTGACCTCACCGCTGGCAATTGCCTGATCCAGTTGGCCGGCGTCAGACCAATAAAAGCGCACATTCGGATGAATCGCCCGCAGATAGTCCGCTGCTTTTTGAAACTCCTCGTCACTCATATCTGTATAGCTGGAAGCGCCAGTTGCCAATGCCGCCATTGCAAAGGCACTGGAAGCGGCGTCCGGAATGGCGACTTTGCCCTGATAGGCGGGATCGGCAAGCAATTGCAGCGAAACATCGTCAGCCGAAATCATATCGGTTCGATAGATAAGACCAGTATTGCCCCATTCGAACGGAACCATGTAGGTCTGCCCATCGATGGTGATGCCATCGACCTCTTTGATCTTGGGCATCAGTTTGTCCCAGTTCTCCAGCTTACTGGTGTCGATCGGCTTGATCATGTCTGCCGCCACCCATTTTCTCAGGGCGTCTGTGCAGGGGTGTGCCAAATCGGCTTCAAACCCAGACTGAAGCTTGGTGAACGCTTCTTCCACGCTGCCAAAATAGGTGTAGCTGGGCGCGCCGCCGTACTTTTCGACATAATCGCCATAGAAACCCTGATCCTCATATCCGGACCAGTCGAAAACGGTCAGATCGGCGGCGTTCGCCAGAGCTTGGCTGGCCGTAAAGGTGGCAACAACTGCTGCCGCAAGTGATGCTGTTTTACTCATTTATCTCCTCCCAAAGATTCATGTTTTCCTAAATCGATCACCGAGGCGCTTTGAACGCCCAGCCAGACGGTATCGCCCCGGCTGTGATCGACTGTGTGAAAGTAGTTTGGTACGGCGACGGCTATGCTGTCCTTCAAACCGTCGACGCGCACGTAATAGTGGACGCTTTCACCATAGAAGGCGACGTCCGACACCTCGCCCTGAACAAGAGCGTCGTACCCATCCGGTTTTTCGGCGCTGATCTCCAATTGCTCGGGCCGTACGCCGACCAGAAGCTCCTTGTCATGCACCTGAACGTTTGGGTTCACTCCAATCGTCATCTTCCCAAAGCCCTTAACGTTGACATCAAGCGTTTCAGAATTCTCTGCAGTCACTTCGGCATCCAGAAAGTTCATTCCGCCGATGAAAGAAGCCACTTCCCGGTTACAGGGTTGGGAATACAGGACCTCTGGCTTATCCACTTGTTTGAGTTGTCCAGCGAACATGACGCCGATGCGGTCGGACATGGTCATTGCCTCGTACTGGTCGTGCGTGACCATGACGAAAGTAATTCCAAGCTTCTGCTGAAGGCGACGCATCTCCAATTGCATCGCTTCCCGCAGGTTCTTATCCAGCGCGGATAAAGGCTCATCCAGCAATAACACCTTGGGCCGCATCACTAGCGCTCGAGCAAGTGCCACGCGCTGCCGCTGACCGCCCGACAATTCATTGGCCTTGCGGTCCTGCAAACCGCCAAGTTCCACCATCTCAAGCGCCTCGGCTACGCGTTCTTTGATTTCCCTCCGCGAGAGCTTTGTCTTGCGCAATCCGAAGCCAACATTGTCACCGACATTCAGGTGCGGGAAGATCGCATAGCTTTGGAACACCATATTAGTGGGTCGCTTGTTGGCAGGCACCTCTCCCATCGTTCGACCATCGATCCGGATCTCTCCTTCTTCGTGATCTTGAAAACCTGCAATAATGCGCAACGCTGTTGTCTTACCGCAGCCCGAAGGCCCAAGCAGCGAAAAGAACTCACCCTCTTTCAAGGTCAGGTTCAGATCAGACACAGCCACAAAGGAACCAAAGCGTTTTTCGACGCCCTGAATCTCGATGATGTTCTGTTCGCTCATCTTACTCGTTTCCTTTGGCTTCAATCAGAGGATTGGATGGAACGGCGGCGGAAGTATTCGGCAATCAACAGCAGCAGGACTGAAGACAGTAAAAGCAGCGACCCCAGCGCCAACGTGTTGGGCAATTTTGCCGGAAAGCGGATCTGGCTCCAGATATAGACCGGCAATGTCGGGCTGTTCCCGGATAGGAAAAAGGCCAGGACAAATTCATCAAACGACACGGTGAACGTCACCAGCAGGCTGGCGATGATGCCGGGCGCGACGATTGGCAAGGTAACACGCCGAAACGTACCCACGACGCTTTCACCAAGGTCGAACGCGGCCTCCTCCAAAGACTGGTCGAAATCGTCAAATGCAGATTTCATGATCGACACGGAGAAGGGCAGTGCCACGAACACATGCCCAAGGATCACCGTTGTCAGCGATGGCTTCAAACCGATACTGATGAACAGAACCAGCATCGAGCTGGCGACAATGATACCGGGCACGACCAGCGGGAGCATGACCAGACCTTCGGAGAACTCCCGTCCTTTGAAACGGTACCGGACATAGGCGCGCGCGGCGAACAGGCCCAGAGACGTCGCCATCAAGGCAGTCACACTGCCGACGATCAGCGAATTGACCATCGCCTGCAGCAACGTGTCTTGCTGACCCAACTGCGCGTACCACTTCAACGTGAACCCCTTTAGCGGGAAAGCCACGATGGTTCCGTCATTAAATGAAAACAGCGGCAAGAGCAGAACTGGCAGGTACAGAAACACCAGATAGGCGATCGCATAAACAAGCAACCATGGGATACGAATAGCCTTGGTCATCTGATCCTCCGCCCCAGTGCGGTGACGACCACCACAAACAGGATTGCGACGCAACCGACCGAAAGCATGGCAAGCAGGGACAGGGTTGCACCCAATGGCCAATTATTGGCCGCGCCAAACTGAACCTGGATCAAATTGGCCACCATTTTTCCCTGCGAACCGCCGACCAGGGCTGGCGTGACATAGTCGCCAACCGTGGGGATGAATATGATCAAGCAAGCGGCGATGATCCCTGGCACCGTCAGGGGCAAAGTTACGCGCACAAACCGTTCTAACTTGCTGCACCCTAAATCGGTTGCGGCCTCCAAGAGGCTGCGGTCGATCTTTTGCAGCGACACATAAATCGGCAGGATCGCAAACGGCGCCCAGGCATGTGCAAGTGTAAGGACAACGGCGAATTCATTGTAGAGCAGGAATGTCAGCGGCTCCTGTATCAGCCCCAGCGAAATCAATGCTGAGTTCATCACCCCATTGAAGCCAAGGATCAATTTCCAACTGAACACCCGCAGCAGGTAGCTGCTCCAAAACGGGATGGTAATCAGCAATAGCCAGAGGGTTTTTTTCTGCGTCCGAAACGCGATGAAGTAGGCAATCGGATAGGCCAGACCGACCGTCGCCAATGTCACTGCCCCCGCAATCGCAACCGACCGGATCATCAGATGTCGAACCAGCGGGTCGGTAAACGCCTCTTGGTAATTCGCCAAGGTCAGTGTGCGGTCAATCTCGACATAGGTCTGGGTCCAAAAGCTGTATGCGACAAGAATGCAAAGCGGAACAGCCACGAGCAGGCCGACATAGAGCGTCGCAGGCGCGCTCAGTGCCAGGCCCTTGCCCGTTTCACTTCGTAGTACTCCGGCCATGCTTCCCTGCTGAGCTTCGTTTTCGGTGGCACGACAATGTCGATCACAAAATGGACAATTGTCCATTTAAATCTGGAATTTTTGGACTAGCTGTGTCAACTGATAATTTCGCAACTGGGGATGGCCAATTTCACACTGGCCATTAGAAGACACCGCAAGAGACTGAAAACAAACAGAGCCGCCTGATCCAATGACTGGAAGACGACAAGAAATACGCGAGCGAAACCGCCTTTCCCTGATCGAGGCAGTACTCGACTCGGTTGCAGAAAAAGGGATTTCCGAGACTTCCGTCAGCGAAATCATTCAACGCGCCGAACTGTCCCGCGGCATGATTCACCTTCATTTTGGCGGTAAAGACAATTTGGTTGACGAAGCGGCCCGCTATTCATCCGAACAATACTACAATGGAATTTATGACCTGTTGGAAACGACTGGGCAAACCGGACAAGAACATATTGAGATGATTGTTCGGGGCGACTTGAGTGAAGCCATTCTCAATAAGAAAAATGTTTCCATTTGGTACGCGTTTCGAGGCGAGGCCCGAAACAGAGCGGCAATCGCTGCGTTTTCAGATACCCGCGATGCTAAGCTTCGTAATCTGGTTTTCAACGCTTTCGCTCGAATTGCGAAAGAAGCTGGAACCGAACACCCTAATCAAGTTGCTAGGGATGCTACGCACGGCACACTCGCAATGCTGGAAGGCATGTGGACAGATTACCTACTCCACCCGGATTCATTCGATCGCGACGAAGCAATGAGAATTGTTTTTAGATTTCTGCACGCAATGTTCCCGAAACACTTTGACCTACAAGGGGCCCTTTTGTTTGAGTAAAACTTGCGACAAGCTTTCTTTCTGGCCACTTTAGAAGTGGATAGTATCAGTCTTTCAACCAGCGAGATGGATACATGGAAGTGGCACATAATGTTCATTCGAACAGGCTGCAACATTCAGCAAAAAAGCCGCGTACGATCTTCCGGCCATGGCCTTGACGTTGACCTAACTGCCATCACCAACAGCGGTCTCAGGAACACGGTCGTCTCGAACCAACTAACGTGGCGGTTAGCCAAATTGAGTTTCTGAGAAGGTTCATGGCACAAAACGACGAAATTCTTGCTGCGTCTGAAGAAATTTGTTCGGCGCAGAATAGCGTGTTCAACAAGAATCCGAGACCAATGAGCAGCGTATGGTTACTTAGCCATGGCGTTACAGCGATGCGCCCCAATGGTGGGAGCGAAGTGGGCTTGGATGCTATTTGGATTGCATAGAAGAATGCCGCAGAATTTTTTGAATGTGGGATGGTTGAAATGAAGGAACGCATCATCTTCACATTTGGTGACTTTGTTTACGAAGTTGGGTTAGAAAAAGGGACTTTCCTCCCTTGAAGCAAACGGGTCGAAGTCGCACCCAGAGCCACAAACGTATTTCGCCGTATTGGGGGCAGTTGGACGATTGCCCATCACCACACAGACAAATCAGATGGCGCCATCAAAGTTTTTGAGAGCTTGTAAACTTGACTCTAATAGACTTTCGGTGATTGGAAGAGCCAAGACAACTCACCGTCTTTTGTCAAATGACTGGTCAGGTTGTCCGACCAAACAGTTCAGCACCCATGGATAGCTTGTAGTGACATAGTAACCATACTCACCATCCACAGTCATGCCATTGCACTCATCCAGATCGCCAGCCCCGGTGAACTCGTAGTCGTCGATGTATGTCCCGTCCGGAGTGCCACCCGGCCCTTTAGGCGGAGCAGGTCTCGGCGTGGTTTTAAGTTCATAGCCAGAGATCGCCGGTCTAATTTTGCCATCGCTGTCTTTGAATATCGTCCCGTAGATCGGAAAGCCGTCAGCTGCGAAGCCAATAACTGGTGACGGCTTATCAAGGTCGTGATCCAAAAACAGAGCATTTGGATTGGAATGGTAATGATACCTTCCGTCGGGCTGGGCGTGGGCATTGTGAAGATCCACACCAAAATACTGATCGTAGGACGGGGGATCGAGCAGCCAAGGATCCGTGTCTCGACACCCCGCCAAAACGTTGCCATTCTTGTCTGCTCGCGGCCCGCTTGGGCGATAACACCCGGCCGAGAGCAAATCGACCGGCACGCCATTCAACAAAATGGCATCATAACTCCGTTGCGACAGTGCAGTTTGTTTGGGGGCTTTTTCTGGATTTCTGGGAACCCGAAAGGTGCCTGACAATTCCCTTACATCGTTGGCGAAGTTGGCTGTAGGCCCGTTGAAATCATGGTTAGGAATGCCATTGGTCTTAAGAGTACACTGCTGACTATCTGCCGAGATTTCGAGTTCGGAGTTAAAATGTTGCTGGCGGGTGACGTCTTCCACTGAAGCGGAATACACGCCAGCATAGTCCGCGCAATCTGCTGATCGGTTACTGAGCAAGAGATTGGTAATGTCCCGAGCTGCGTTTTGCGCATGAGCCTGAACCGCCGTAAATCCTGTCAGAAGCGCACTGAATGTCAGAACTTTCAATCGCATGGCTCAATCTCCTTGGGCTTTCGTAAACTCCAAAAAAATGTTGGTCGAAGAAAGTAGTCATTGGTCATCCTACCTTCAGAAAGCGACGCGGTCTCCGCCTTTCAAGTCCAGAATTTCCCTTGCTTCATCAGGGGTCGCGACCTGACTGCCCAGATCTTCTACAATACGTCGGATTTTAACGACTTGCTGAGCGTTGCATTCGGCCAGTTTTCCACGAGAGATAAATAGGCTGTCTTCAAGACCGACCCGAAGGTTACCACCCATCTGGCTTGCCGTCGTAGCAAGGGACATCTGTGCTCCACCTGCTCCCAAGACCGACCACCGATAGTCGTCACCGAACAACCGGTCAGCAGTACGTTTCATGAAGATCAGATTGTCGACTTCGGGTCCAATGCCGCCGAGGATGCCAAAGATGAACTGAATGAAGATCGGCGCTTTGAACAGCCCAATGTCCATGCAGAATTTCAGATTGTACAAGTGGCCGACATCATAGCATTCGTGTTCGAATTTTATGTCATGCTGCGCAAGCGTATCCGCCGCCTCGCGAATGTCCCGGAACGTATTGCGAAAGATGTTCTGATCGGAATTCGCGACATAGTCCTTCTCCCAATCAAATTTCCAGTCGTCGTCGCCATACCGGTTGGCCAATGGGTGAAACGAGAAGTTCATCGAACCCATATTCATCGAGCACATTTCTGGGCTGAAAGTCTTAGCCGGGTTGATCCTGTCTTGAATGGATAATGTCAGCGATCCACCGGTCGATAGGTTCACAACCGCGTCGGTGGCCTGTTTGATGCGCGGCAGGAAAGGTGCGAAGTCGTTCGGGTCAACCGATGGAGAACCGTTCTCGGGATTGCGGGCATGAAGATGCAGGATCGACGCTCCAGCCTCGGCGGCCTCGATCGCCTGCCGCGCGATGTCATCATAGGTGTACGGAAGCGCATCCGACATGGTTGGTGTGTGGATCGCTCCTGTTACAGCACATGTAATGATGGTCTTTTTCTGAAGGGCCATAGGTTCAGTTTTCCTTGGATTGTCCGATGTGCTTTACGCGATAGCCCAGCGGAAATAGTTGCAGGTCATAACGGCTGCGGATCACGCCCCAGATACCTTTCGGTGCCTTGAGCATGACGACAATTGCGACCACTCCGAGAACGATCAGGTAGGTTGTTCCGAGGTCGGCCAGCGTTTCGCGCAGCGCAAAGAAAACGAGTGTGCCGATGATTGGTCCTTCGATGGTACCGATGCCGCCGATCACTACGATGAAGATGACGAAGGCGGTCCAGTCATTGACGCTGAACGCGGCATCCGGTGATATGCGCAGCTTTTGCAAGAAGATCAGCGCGCCGATCATTGTCGTGAATGCCGACGTGACGACGTACACTATGAACTTCGTTCGCCAGATATCGATGCCGAGGCTACCGGCAGCCAGTTCGTTGTCGCGAATTGCTGTCAACGCCAAACCTTGGCGCGAGCGCAGGAAGAGATACACGGCGGTTACCACCAGCACGGCGGCCCCGAGTGCCAGCCAATAGCTCAGCGCCTCACGCATCGCGCGCCCGGACGCCAGTGATTTCACGATGGCAACGGGCAGCGAAGATCCTGACCCTCCGCCAAGCGTTGAGATTTGCGCGAAGCTCAGCCGGAAGACTTCAGCGATGACCCAGGTGCCTATTGCAAAATATGCCCCCCGAAGCCTGAAGATCAGGACGGCGACCGGGATCGAGATCAACGCTCCCAGGACCCCTGCGGCTGCGATAGCAACCAATGGATGCAACCCGCCCAGCATCGTCAGTGCAAACAGCATATAGCCGCCGAAGCCCACATAAGCCTGTTGGCCAACCGAGACGAGACCGGCATAACCCGCCATGAGGTTCCAGAGAGTGGCCAGGGACAGGTAAAGAAATAGCTCGCCCATCAGGCGCATGTCGGCGCGGCCTGCCCACCAGGGTGCTGCAATCAGAACAAGCAAACCGATTGCGGCTAGGATCGCCGCAACACGTGCTGCTTTTGATGATCGAGATACAGAGTAGTCCTGCAGGTTCATCCGGAAATCCTCGGGAAGAGGCCGTTCGGACGAACGGCAAGAATGACAAGGAAAGCGATATGGCCGGCTAGCACTTGCCAGCCCGGATCAATCTTGGCTCCGATGGTTTGCGCGACGCCTAGGATGACGCCACCGGCTAATGTGCCCCAAAGGTTTCCGAGCCCACCGATGATGACGGCCTCAAAACCAAAGATCAGGCGACCACCGCCAATCGAAGGATCAAAGCTTGTCCGAATGCCGAGCAGGATACCGGCGATTGCTGTCACGCCGAGAGCCAGCGCCATAGCCAGTCCAAAGATATGCCGGCGATTGAGGCCCATGAGCTGGGCGATGTCTTGATTGTCGGAAACAGCCCGAAATGCACGACCAAGTGCGGTGTGATAGAAAGTCCATTGCAGCCCCCAGATCACCGCAACAGCGATCCCGAAGGTCAAGAGCGGCAGGATGCCAAGCGTCAACCCTCCAACTGCGACGCTGGCAGTTTCGAGTGCACCAGCATCAAGGTCTTGCGGATCAGCGGTGTAGACCTCCAGCAACCCGTTCTGGATAATTACACTAAGCCCAAAGGTCACAAGCAGCGGTGGAAGAATATCGTCGCCCAGAGTTTGGTTCAGCAGGCCGCGTTGAAGGGCATAACCGATTGCCGCCATAGCGGGAACAACGATCACCAATGCGGCCATCGGATGCATCCCCGTCGCGGTCGTCACGGTCAGCCCTAGGTACGCGGCCAGCACAATCAAATCGCCATGAGCAATATTGACGAGCCGCATGACTCCAAAAATCAACGACAGACCTGCGGCAAACAGCGCGTATAGCCCACCCAGCAAAGTTCCCTGCACGATAGCGTTCAGCCATTCCATATTATTCGATCCCGAAATACGCGCGCGAAATGTCTTCGCGCGAAACGGTGTCGGACGCACTTTCTAGCGAAACGCGCCCCTCTTGCAGACAGTAGACCCGGCTTGAAACCGACAGTGCCTTGGTTATGTCCTGTTCGACGATGATTGCGCTCATGCCCTCGCCGATGATGCCGGGCAGCGCTTCGTAGATGTCTTTGATGATGATCGGGGCCAGCCCGAGGCTGATTTCGTCGAAGAGGAGCAGATCGGGATTGGCCATCAACGCGCGCCCGATGGCGACCATCTGCTGCTGACCTCCGGAAAGCGATGTTGAGGCCTGATCTTTGCGCTCATCCAGGATTGGAAACAGGTCGTAGACAGCTTGCAGATCCCAGGGACCTTTGCGCCCAACCTGAGCACCGATCATTAGGTTTTCTTTGACCGATAAAGACGGAAACAGCTGACGACCTTCGGGCACCATCGCCAGACCTAATTCGGCGACTTCATCTGCGCGAAGGCAGCTGATGTCCCTGCCCCTGTATTGGATCTGCTCCGGTTGGTTCGCAAGCAACCCGGTGATGGAACGCATCAGGGTTGTCTTGCCTGCACCGTTCGCACCGATGATGGCCAGAACCTCGCCCTCGCCGACGTCCAGATCGACCTCATAAAGCGCTTGGAAATCACCATAGTAAGAATTCAAACCGCGTGTCTGGAGGATCGGATCAGGCATCAGCTTCGATCCCCAGATAGATTTCTTTGACTTCGGCGCTTTCCATGATTGCCTGCGGCTCTCCCTCGGCGATCTTCTTGCCAAAGTCGATAACGATCAGGCGGTCAACAACGGCCAGCAGCGCATGAACGACATGTTCGATCCAAATGATGGTAACGCCAGAGGCATGGATATCTTTGATGGTCTGAACCAGTGACTTGCACTCGGCTTCGGTCAAACCACCTGCAATCTCATCGAGCAACAGCAGTTTGGGCTTGGCACACAAAGCACGTGTCAGTTCCAGGCGTTTCCGTTCCAGCAATGTCAAGCTTCCGGCAAGAACGTTTGCCTTGGGCAGCAGCTCTGTCTGGTCCAGAACTTCCAGACAAAACCGTTCTGCCTGATGCCCACGCATGCCAGCTGATTGCGTGGCGGCGATCATCGCGTTCTCAAAAACGGTCATTCCCGAAAATGGCTGCGGGACCTGAAAAGAACGTGCAATACCAGCATGGCTGCGCTTTGCCGCGCTCCATTTCGTAACGTTCTGCCCACTGAATTCTATCACCCCGGAATTTGATTTGAGCGTCCCAGTGATCAGATTGAACATCGAGGTTTTGCCGGCACCATTGGGGCCGATTACCCCAAGCGCTTCGCCTTGTTGGACTTCATAGCTCATAGCATCGGCGACAGTGACTGCGCCAAATGCCTTGCTCAGGTCCTGGAGTTTCAAGATCGTCGTCATGCGTCTCTCGGATAGAGGGTTCGGCATCAAGTTTGGTGCCGAATTCCTGGTCAACCCAGCAGTTTCATGTCTGCTGTCACCGGCACTTCGGGCGCGGTGCTGTTTGCTACGATTTGCAGCTCATAGGCGTCTCCGGACTTCTGCCACTGGCCACCGACCAACGGAGTTTTGGTGACGTTGTTCATCGGCCCATCACCCCAGTTCACCGGCCCCACAATTGTGTTCAGGTTGGTGGATGTGATTGCCGAAATGATCGAAGACGGGTCTTCCAGATCATCAGCCCGTTTGATGACGTCCGCGACGACCTCGAACAGAGCGTGTTTAAAGCCAAGGGGTTGAGTCCAAGGACGGCCCGACTTTGCCGTATAACCTTCGGCAAGGTCCTTCGCAGAAATACCTGTGAGTGAGGACGAGAACGGATGATGCGGTGACCACCAGACCTCGGTCGATAGCCCGTCACCACGGTCACCCAGCGACTCAATGACGGATGGGAACAGAAGTGCCTTGCCAATGGTCACGACCTTGGGGTTGAAGCCTTGCTGGGCGGCCTGGCTCCAGAACGTTGCGAAATCGGGGGGGATCATGTTGCCAGTGACGATTTCGCAGCCAGCAGCCTTGAACGCTGCGATCTGGTTTGAGAAGTCATCGGACAGAGGCTGATAGCGACCGGGATCGGTGAGCGAGTATCCGGCGGCGGCGAGCGGTTTAGGCAGGCCCAGTTCCGCATCGCCCCAAGCATTACCGTCGGCATCGTTGGGGAAAAGACCACCAACTGTCTTGTTCACGCCAGTTTTGTCCCACATATCAAGGAATGCGGCGATCACATCCTCAAGGCCCCAGAAGAAGTGATAGGTGGTTTCAAAACCCTCACCGGGAACGCCGTTGCGACCAAAGAAATACGGCTGCCACGGACAGTCGGTAGTGATGCAGGGAACTTCGTTGATCTCTGCCTGGTCGGCGACAGGGTTCACTGTGTCCGGAGTTGACGCCGCCACGATGATATCAACTTCATCACCTAGGATCAGGTCTGCGGCGACTTCTGCTGCTCGGTTCGGGTTGGACTGGCTGTCTTTCGAGATGATCTCGATATTCCAAGTTTTTCCGTTGTTGTCCAACCCGGCTGAGAACACTTGTTGGATGGCCTGAAGCACGTATTCATCAGCCTCGGCAAAACCAGCCAGCGGTCCGGTGCGCGGGCTGACATTGCCGACACGCAAGGTCGGGTTCGCAGCATAAGCACGCGTCGCCCTCAGGATTGCCGGTGCCGCAATTGCTGCCGTTGCCCCGGCGATGAAACTACGCCTGGTGGCCGTTTTGAATGTCCTTGTCATTGCGTCCTCCCTTCACCGGCCTCCCGCCAGTGTTTGATTGATCTAACAAAGTCTTTTCGAGATTTTTCAGATGTTTCGCGACACGTTGGCGAACCTGATCTGCCTCGCCCTCGGCCCATGTCCTGAACCCTTCGCCGGATTTCATGCCCAGCTTGCCCGCTTCGACAAGCGACTTAAGATAGGATGAAGGGCCCCTTTGTGCCTCAAGATCGTGCAGCACGTTTTCGTGGATATCGAGCGTCAGGTCAGTGCCGACCAGATCCGCGTTCTCCAGCGGACCAAGAACAGCAAGCCTGCGCCCGAAGCTGGACTTGATCACGGTATCGACGGCTTCGGCGTCACAAATACCGTTTTCCACCAGACTGACCGCTTCGCGCCACAACGCATGTTGAAGGCGATTGCCGATAAAGCCGGGCACATCTTTTTCGACCATAACCGGCGTTTTCCCGGCATCTTTCAGCAGATCGAACATCGTCTGTGCGATCTCAGGGTCTGTCCACTGGGTCTTGATGACCTCGACCAAAGGGATCAGGTGCGGCGGGTTCCACCAATGGGTTCCCAATGCTCGGTTTTTCAGCCGCAAACCGGACATGATCTGGGTGATTGGCATGACCGAGGTATTCGACGCGAGTATGCAAGTTTCTGGTGCATGCGCCTCGATCTCTGCAAAGATCGCTTGCTTGAGCTCGAGCTTTTCGGGTGCGGCTTCGAACACAGCATCAGCGTTTCGCACAGTACCTTCCGTCGTCGCAAAAATCTCAATCATCTTGAGGGTTTTCGTGATTGTAACCTCATCATCCCCCATTGCGGCCATACTGGCGCGAATGCGGTTGGGCACGGTGACGCGCGCTTCTTCCACGGGATCGGTAATGGCGACATATTGGCCCGCCTTCGCCAAGGTAAGGGCAATGCCGTGACCCATCAGGCCAGCACCAATCACTGCCAATTGCTGTTTCTTACGCACCATCCCTTAGCCCGCCGTATATCCGCCATCGGCATGCAGGATATGCCCGGTGTAAAAATCAGATGCGCGCGACGCGAGAAACAGGAGCGGACCCGCAAGATCTTCTGGCTCACCCAGCCGCCCCTTAGGAACACGGGTCAGGAAACCATCGCGCACTGCCTTCGCTTCGTCGGTGTCTTCAAACATCCAAGCCGTCAAAGGCGAACGGAACACTGTCGGTGCGATCGCGTTGACGGTGATCCCTGTCGGACCCAGCTCACATCCCAAGGCTTTGGTTATCCCGTTCACGGCGGCCTTTGACGCGCAATACGCCGTGTATCCGGCAGGGTGCCCAAGGATGCTGCGCGCGGAACTGACGAATATGATCTTGCCATATTCGCTTTGCTTCATGTGCGCTGCCGCTGCGCGCGCCAACAGCCAGCTTTGGTTCACGTTGGCGTCCATCACTGCACCAAAGGTTTCCGGCGCCATGTCGTTGATCAGAGCAACTTTGTTCATACCGGACGCGACAACGAGAATGTCGAGCTTGCCAAAGGTGTTGACGGCCTCATCAACCAATGCGTCACACGATGCTTCATCGGTCGGTCGGGTATTGATGGTCACGACCGTTGCACCAAGTGCCTCGCACTCTTTGGCAATGCTATCGAGCGCCTCTTGGTTTCCCGCCGCCAAAAGAAGGTTGCAACCAGCCCCGGCCAAGACGCGTGCCGCAACCATTCCAAATGCGCCCGAAGCTCCGGTGATCAATGCGACGTTGTCTCTGACGTCAAACATCTTGAGTGGATCAGACATTCTTTTCGTCCTTAGCTTTCTGGCGGATACGGAATGACCACCAGCATTTTGCAGGTGTGGTTGGCGCGGTTTTCAATTTTGCGCACTTCACCCGGTGCGATCGTGCAGCTGTCCATGGGTCCAAGACTGGTTTCTGTGCCGTCAACGATAACGGTCATTTCACCCTCCAGAACGATGTAGACTTTCTCAAAAGGCGTAGAGTCCGGCCCTGCGCCACCGCCCGGAAGGAACTGACTGAAGCCGACCCACTGATTTGTCGGCCCGCCTTCTTCAAACCCCTGCAAGCGAAGCCCGTGACATCCGAAGTGGCTCGGTGCTTCGTAAGGTTGGGCGTCCTGAAACCGCTTCAGATGCATGTCCGTCTCCGCTCAGTTGCAATGGCGGCCGCCGGCGAACCGGCGACCGGTCCGTGAGTGTTCAGAAATCTTCGCCAGCCTCGATGCGGTAGGATTGGTTCTTATCGATCATCGCCACCAGTCGGATAATGCAGCCATCGCCGCGGTCCCAATTCCACGGAAAGAACGCGAAGGTACACCGCTTGCCGGTCACCGCATCCAGATCCCCACCAACATTTTCGATGCCGAGAATGCCTTTGGAAAACAGCATATTGTGAACCGGTTCCCACTCAGGGAAATCAACCTCCCATGGCGTGCCGCCTGACCACTCAAGATACTCTTTTTCGAGGTGTGGCATGATCGGACCGTTTCGCTGCGGACCGATGGCAGTTGCCAGCGGGTGATCGTTCGCCTGGGTATCGTGGCCAACGACTTTCACACCTTTCTCGATCATCCACTCGGCAGCAGAAGGAACGAGACCCGGGCAATAAGCAAAATAGTCACCGTCTTCGTACTGCTTATGCCAACCGGTGTTGATGATCAGAACGTCGCCCTTGCGGATTGAGTGCCCGCAAGCCTTCTCCAGATCATCTCCCGTGATTTGCTCCCACTTCTTCTTGGGAACCGAGACTACCAATCCCGAACCGAAGAAATGCGGCAGCGGCACCTCGTCGATGAACGGCGTTCCCTGAACAACATGGGCCGGTGCATCAATATGAGTGGTAACGTGCATCGTCGTCGTAATCGTCTGAGACAACACGCCTGACTTGGCCATGTAGTGCTTTCGGTCGATCTGGACGTCCTTGAAATACGGCCAGTTGGGGCACTGAAACCCGTATCTGTGGCTCAGGTTATAAAACTCAAGCCCCATGTCGTTGTCGGTGTTTGCCTGAAACTCAATGCCACGGATTTCGACCATTGGGCACATCTCCTTTGTTCGCCGACAACGCGGCGGTGTTCGCTTTTCAATTGTCTGGGTGGCCTCCCCACCTGTCCCGTATGATGATGCATACGCACCGCATTATGGTCAACATAAAAACTCACTATACGGTTGACTTGCACCGCATTGTGATACAACACTAAAAAATCGCTAGGTATCCAGAGCTACGATACCAAGGCAGGATGAGGTAGGTTAAATGTCTGAAAAAGCGGATAAAGGTGGCATTCAGGTTATTTCCAGAGCGGCCTCGATTTTGCGTGTTCTGAAAGAAAACCAATCCGGAATGAGCTTGGGAAAAATCGCCGAGCGTGTTGACCTGCCCCGCTCTACGGTACAGAGAATCACAAGCGCTCTTGCCGAGGAAAACCTTGTCATAGCGGATGCAAATGGGGGTGGTTTGAGGCTCGGTCCCGAACTAAGCGCTCTCGCGGGCGCGGCGCAGTACAGCATCGTCGAACACTGCCGTCTGCTTTTGACGGAACTGACCCAAAAGACCGGGGAAACCACAGACCTAGCCGTCATGCGCGGTATCGGCATGGTTTTCTTAGATCAGGTCCCAGGCGTCTATCGATTGACGACCGTTTCGCAAGTGGGTGAGGTTTTTCCACTGACCACCACTGCAAATGGGAAAGCTTGTCTCGC
Organism: Ruegeria sp. C6; assembly: GCF_056537625.1. NCBI lineage: Bacteria > Pseudomonadati > Pseudomonadota > Alphaproteobacteria > Rhodobacterales > Roseobacteraceae > Ruegeria > Ruegeria sp. C6. The sequence continues at coordinate 252,679 of NZ_JBQFRW010000004.1, forward strand.
TCAACTCGATGAAGGAGATGCAACAAAGCTTATTCAAAACGAATGGGAACGGAATGGTATCCAAAGAAACTTGGATGAGTTCCTTTCCGAACTGGACATGGTCCGCGAACGGGGCCTAGCTTATGATTTGGACGAGCATTCTGCTGGTGTATCGGCTATCGGGTTTTCTTTTGTCGACTGGGTGGGAGACCCGCACGCGATCTCAATTCCAGTACCAACGACGCGATTTGCACGGCAAAGAGCAACCATCGAACAAGCGCTAATTGAGACGTCCACAAACATTCATCAAACCTTCCAATAAGCTTGTGAAGCTGACTTGAGGCAGGTTGGGTCTCACGACCGATCTTGTCTGGCAGCCCGCGCTTCCAACGGAAAAAGTTCATACGTTGCAACCAACGGATTGCGGCTAGTTCCGCATGGTCGCGTAGGTTGAAATTCGTCTTGAATCGCAAGTATTGCAACCATTGGATATTTTGTGCCACCATAACTAACCATGAACATAGCAGAGCGGGTGTTATGTGAAGCGATCTCTGGTTGAGTGGTCCGTCCACAGCCTACCGGCCCAATCACCTAACACCATATTAAGCGGCTTTTTCCCGCCCCATTGATCTTGTTCGCTCAGTCCGATATTCAGATCGGCTGCGTTTTCGGCCGTCTATCCGAGCCCAGCCCAAAACCAACGAGCCAACCGATGGAGGGTGCCATGTAGTTCAGAAACTGCATGAAAGGCCAATGACATGGCCCATTACAAACGCAAACGTCCCCGTACCGTACTTGGGAACGGGGACTCACGCCTAGGTCTGAGCCATCGTCTCGGAAAAGACCCGGATGATGTCCGATGGCTTGGCAATTGGCCACGCTTTCACGACATCACCTGTCAAACGCGTCCGACGAGACACAAATCCAAGGCTCTTGCGTTCGGCATCCTGAAAGGCGCTGATCCTGACGACCTAGTCTGGCCCGATGGGCGCAAAGACGCTGCCTTCCCCATCGGGCAACCCTATTAGACAACACCGCGTCCCCGGCTACGCCTGCGGGCCGCACCACTATTGTCGAATAGCATTGCCTCGCCCCCATCCGCGTTCGCCACGTGGCAGATCAGCAGGAACAGGCGCCTTCGGCGTCTGATCTGCAAATCAACCCCAATTTTCCCAAAAGGAAGTCAGGATCAATGAAATCTGTCTAAGTGCTGGATGAAGGAAGTGAGGCGAAAATGGCAAGGTTCTCTCGCTGGTGGCAGAACTATGTGTCGCCTTACAAAAAGTGTGGAACGTCACTGATTCCTGACTCAATCGACTTAGAAAACCTCAACAAATGGGTAAATCGCGTCAGTCAATTCTGACCCAAACGTCAAGCATTTCTGACCCAATAACGGTAGTCGACATTTACTGCGACTGCGAAGATTGGCGGCAGGAAAACCCTAACTTCCGGACAAAACCTTCCGTTAAATGAACTGGCATCAAGGTCTGCTTTGTTAGGTTCGCGGCTGTAGCGGAATTTACCAATGGTGGTGAAGCAAGATCATACGTTAGATTCATCCTGATCCAGCGCAGTGCGCTTGATCTCTGTATGCCGCAAAATTACCATCTCTTTGGACTTTGCAATGAACGTTTTTATTGTGTCGAAAGAAGGAATGATGACGAAACAGCGTGTTGGCACGGTCTTAGGCGGACTGGTATTTCTTTCGGGCTTGATGGCATTTTTCGGTATCCCGGGTGTCATCCCCGCAGTATCAGAGTTCCTGAAACCAAAACTCGAAGATGTCGTCTACTGTAATGTCGGAGATCAGGAGCGCTGTGGTGATGTCCTTTTAGATGACGTGCCAAAAACGACTGTTCTTACCGCAAACCGGCTCACCCTAGGTGACGACATCAGGTTGCCAGCCGGGACCGTCATCATCGCAAACGAGATTGAGCTTGGAGGTCGAGTCTTAAACGCCGACAGTCATTTGGCCCTCTTTGCTCGCGAAATCCGAAATGGACGGATCCGCGTGTCGATGTCACCTTCGACACGTCCCATAGGGCCGATCGATGGCGGAGACGGAGCAAATGGTGGTGTTGTTCTGGCGGCCTTCGGGACCTTCGCCTCAACACTGCGATTTGAACTTGGCGGAGGTGACGGTGCATCTGGAAGCCAAGGCCCTGCGGGCACGGATGGTCGTGACGGCAACTGTGGCGGTTTCGGGGCCTATCGAGGAGCGCATGCGGGAGGTGATGGCGGAAACGGCGGTTCCGGCGGCAACGCAGGCGACGGCGGCACGATAGACCTCCTGTTTGGCGAAGGACTAGTCAGCGGCGATCAACTGATCGTTGCGGCCGGAAGCCCTGGGGGGGGGGGCGCAGGCGGCAGGCAAGGTCGAGGTGGCACCGGTTGCACCGGTCTAGGTGGATCGCAAGAGAATGAGAGTGACGGAAGGCCGGGTGCAACAGGGAAGCAAGGCAGCACCGGTGCGATTGGAACAAAAAACGTTGTCGGTCCTGATCTCGCGGCAGTAATCCGCCTTTCGGCGGTGATAGTTGACACCCCTCCTGCTAATTTTGAAGAGGCGCGTCAGATCGCTGGTCCGTTCTTCACTCAATAGCGGTCGTACTTGAACCGAAAGATCAACTTTCGGCACCGCATGAATCGCGAGAGCATTAAGTTGTGCAAAAAATATCAATTTGAGGCACAAATTCCGGTTGCTTCTTGATCGAGGAGATGACAGCTGCACGAGTCGACAGTGACCTTGCGGCAGAGCAATCACGTTAGGCGCTTATAAAAGTTTGAAATGCCAAACAGGTTAAACCTTGAGCGTGATCATGCCGAAATCAAATGCTCAAAGTGGTGTTACCGCATCCGCTACCGTGGCGACCATCGGCTGTGAAAAGCAACTTCAGACAGGTTGCTTTTTCGAAGTGTAGCTGAGCCTGACGTCGCCCAACAAATCCAGTGGCGGAGTGGAAAAGCTCGGTGAGATCGCAAAGATGGGCGCTTGATATCTGGAGGCTCCCGGTCATCAGCACGACTTTCCATGAGCAGGGGTCAGGCTTGAATTGGACATCAAAACTTAATTGGGCGGGATATGGGAAGACAAGTAAAAACTGATGATTGGTTATTGAAAGTAGTGATTAACGCCTTGAACATCTTTAAATGCAACTTAACCAAACTGTCCTCATCAACTTCAGACTAGTGAAATCAATTTCCTACAGGTGTTCGTGAATCAATTGACTTACTTGGTGATCTAAATTGAACACGAAACATTTCAGAATGTTGAGTGTCACGCACGTATCCGCCGCGAATTCGAGTTCGTCTTGGAGGAACCGAAGTTCGATTCCGCGGATCGAAAAACAGCAAAAAAAGGTGCTAGAGTGCAAATTTACTTAATATAATCAATAACTTAATTGGCTTCCGAGTTTTAGATTGAAAATTTTTCTTGCCAAAATCACGAATCAGTTGGAGCATCTTCAGACAGAATCGTTTCTTTTGTCTCCCTCGATGAGGAGAAGTAAATTGAGATTAATTAGATTGGTTTTGGTGCTTATTGAAGTGCCACTAATAAGGTTTGTCTGAAGGCTTTCCAAAGCTTCCGATTACCCGACGGACATTTCTAGTCGGTGCCGCTACAAGTGCGGCGACTTTGCCGGGCGGGGCGCGTGCAGCAGAAGCGTTTACAGACCTTCACGTCGAAACAAAGTATGAAAAAAACAAACTAGTATTAGTCCAATTGCGCCTTAGCCAGGAGGAAAAGCAAAACTCATCTGCTAACCCAACGCTCACCTTTCGTCCCGAGACGTTCGCGCCATTGGGTTTGCCTGGTGATGATCGGCTCGAACTTCGGCTAGACGGTCTATCAGTAGTTGATCGAAACCAGGGAGAAGCAGTTGCCGCAGATACCGAACTAACAATCACAGTCCTAGGAGCAGATCATTTTCTGCATCGTGATCTTGGCGGCGATGGTCGCAGACTTTTCCATCAGTTCATTGTATTTAATGATCCGATCAGATCCGCAGACGGGACTTCGAAGAATCTGTGGCGAATTCGGCTACTGACCAACACCTGGGTTCATCGGTCTCGACGAACCGCCTTAGAATTCCCGGCATCACCATTTGATGGAGAACGCGTCTCTCCGCTTTACGATGTTATGAAAGGTGAGAAGGGGTTTTCTCTGATTATCGGTCCTGGCTGGGTAAGTGAAACTTTCAGCCGGATCAGCGGCGGACCATTGGGCACATCAAAGCGGTTTGTCGCCTCGTTGTATGCCGAAGGCTTCAGTACAGCGCTCTCTCTTCAAAGACAGATTGACAAGCAAACAGAATGGTTCTGGCAAGTACGGCCTTTAAATGAAGGGCTTGGCCAGATGACATTGGCCGACCAGGCAATCAGATTTCAATCGCTTCAATTTGGCTGGAAGCGTGGAAAGATTATTGAGGATCAGCAGAAGGCCGCAGATTCCTATTTCGAAATCCTGTCTGACCGAGGTGGTGCCGTGCGAGGGCCGCGCGCACTAGTCGGGCTTGAGCCGCGAAAGCGATGGGATGGAGAGGCTGACTTTTCCGCGCAGAGGTTTGAAACACCGTCGGATCTGGAAACTACTCTAACTGTCTCTGCTTTGAGAGGCCAAAACGAAAACCCACCTCGTCCGACGGTCAGGCTGCGGTTCAACACCGTTCGCAAGACCTCTGAATTAGATCAACCGGAACGTAGGAGCGTCACTATTGATCTGGAAAGTGAGTGGCGATTGTCTGTTCAAAGCAGGGAACAGCTTTTGGCGGATCTGAATTTGAACACCACCCTGCTTCAGAAGAACCCTGGTCCCGCACAGGCATTAGATGATGAGGCCCCGGCAACCACACCATCCCTCAAACTTCTGAGGCTTCCCCCAAACCGGGAATGGGTACTTGAGTTCCACGCGGATAATGATGAAGCCCGACCTCTTCCACTATACGAGGAATATGGGGTCGAAGTGGATGGGCCAGAACAGCTTCCGAAGACAAGCCTTAAAGTATTACCGCCCACCTCAGCCAACCGTGTGCCACAGCTCTCAACTGTCAGCTTCGGCCCTATCCACTTTCAAGCCGGTGTTTCCGTTCGAACCCAACTGACGAACGGTCAGGTTCGGATGTTTCGTTTGCAGGGAACGACGACCGGGTTGCCTGTTCAACTGCGGGACGCCGAGGTTTTCAGTAAAGCTGAAGCTCACGGGGAAGGACCCCGACCCTATCTTCTTCTTCAAGACGTCTTATCCGGCATTTACGACCCGAGAGGGGACGCAGATAAAAATCCAACCGACCCAAATCGTTTGTCGCTGCGTAGTGCCGGCCATATCATTGCAGATATTCCCCGAGATCGGCTTGCTACCGTGGCAGCAGCTCGGCCGGGCCTTGATGTGCCTCTCGGCAATGTGAACCTGAGGGTCAGCCGACCGCGTGATTTTCTTTCACTGAACTTTCGCTTCAGCAATATGCGCCTCTCGGCAACTGGAGAGAACGCCGAACTAGAGCTAAGCTCAGATATCTTCCGTGAAAATCGCTCAGCCACTTCTATAGATTCTTCGATGCGGCCGGTCATCAGGGCCGAATTCGCGGCTCAACACATGGCGGAAGAAGCCTATTTCAGGCAGGAGAACTTCGCCAAAGGATTACCCAGAGTCAATTTTTTCGACCTCGTCGAATATCTTCCTATCGAAGAACGCGCAGCAGAGATCGCCAGTCTTCATGGTCATTTCAATACCCTTCGCAAGGGCGATCGACAGAGTAAGATAGAGGCCAGGAAGGCGCTAAGAAAACATGCCGAGGCGATCTTGCTGATCATTGCTGATCTTCCGGAGAAGAGCACCAAACATCTGAGTGACGAAAAGAGTATACGCGCTTTACTGGAATTTAATTCGAAGCTTGTGAACCAGGCGGCGAAGGAAAACTATGCCCCAACCGGACGTTTGCCCGATGATCAACTCATCTATGTGGGGCCCGAAGACCTTGATCCTGATGTTGCTAAAACCGCGTGGGACATCGTCATCCCGGAATTGCTAACTGAAACTGCAAACCGGTTGATCAATCGACTTCTAAATGTAGAGGCGGACGTAGAGTTCGAAAGCCTGAAAGCTGCTATCGACAACCTCCCGCCTATTTCGATCAGCAACGTCAATGGCATCGACAAACTGAGTATTGAAATAGAGAAATTCACGGTCGACCCCGAAACGAAGGTCGGAGCTGCGATCAGCAATGATCTGGACGAATTGCCAAACGGCTTCGCCAACCCCGCTGTACAGAGTTTTGCGCTTCAGCAAAAATATGCAGAGCTCAAAGATGAAGTTGCGTCAGATTATGCTGCGTTCCGCGAGTTCTGGCGAAGCCACATCTTTCGACAGGAGGGATTGCCGAAAGATACTCTTGATAATTTTTCCGAATTTCACGCGGTGCGTGAGACAATTAATCATCCTCGCGCAAGGCAACTCTTCGTGGATGCTGTTTTCCTTTATTCAGATCCAGCCGGTGGTGCACTTGAGCCCTTCAAGGAGCGAACACGCGCACGCTGCTCAGGTCCGTCGCGTTTGGCTTTCGAATGGGACCCTCCTGGCCAACCCGGCGTGCAAGGTCCAAAGGTATTCAAATTGGACACATTGCTCGATTGGACAGATCGAACTGCGGCGGTACCCCGCCGCGCCGAAGTCAAGCACAAACGCGAGCCCGATGGCACCTTAGTTCGGGAAACGAATATTGCTGAGATTCTGCACCACCAAGGTATCGGGCGAGACGAGCACGGTCAGAGTACATCGGCCACACGGATGGCAGAAATATGGAGCGCCAGTTCAACACCGCCACACGACTTTGAAACCTCCATCGAGTTGCCGTTCCGACTAAATCTATCGCCAGCGCAAGATGCAATCTGGGTTTTGCCCCGTCCAGTTGAACCCGAGATTTATGAAGATGCCCCGGAAACTGAAGATTTTAATGAGCTGGAAGAGGCACCGCTTTGGACTGCTTCTTTGTCATCAGTCCAACCAAATCCGCTTCTGCGTGCGGTTTGGTCTGACGACTTTCGCCCCGAAACCTATCTAGCCCGCGCGGCCGTAGATGGCATTAGCGGCGACAACGACCCCTTGGCTAGATTGTATGAACCACCACCGCGAGGGCCGCTGGCGCCGTGGTCGCTGCCTCGGGTTAGGCGAAGGAATGGTGAAATCGAAGAGGCCGTCATTGTTGAGGAAACAGGACCTGAAAGTAATGGTCCTGATCTCTTTCGTGCAAGTCTGGACGCCCGTGATCGCGACGAACTGGTCAAAATTACTTCCGTTCCGGGTCAACCTGTTATGGGCAAGATCGACCCTACAACGCTGGAAATTCGAAACGATGCTGATGCGGTGGTGCCGCCAGATGGTTATGAACTGATTGACTTGCGTGTCGACACAGTAACCAATGCAGAAGGCAAGGAGTTGGAAGCGCTTGATAGCCATGCGATTTATCGCCCGAAGGCACTGAGGTTTAGTGAGCTAAGACTGTCTGCTTTGGGCGGCACACTAGATTTAGACACGAGTTTTGAACCAGCTGCTCCTGCGCAAACCCGCGACCGGCGACCTTTGTTTCCAGCCCCAACCATTAAGCGTTGGCGCCATCGCGCGGTTCTTGGACGTGATATCAAGGTTGAGGTTGTTTACAAAGGCTATCTGTTCCCGCTCGGAAACCACGCGGTTTTGGTCAAAGTAACCGAACGCAAATACATTCAACCACCGGCGAGCAGTAAAAGGGGACCGACCGCCTATCTGGTTCAACGTTTTTTTATTCGAGTTGCGCAGCCTGACAAAACGGTCTGGTACGACCAACCGGATGGTGGGCGCGGCTGGCCGGTCGAGAAGCTTACGCTGCTGACCCGTGAGACGCCGGATATTGTTGATCCTGACGAGCCTGTGCCGCTACCCAGCGACGGCGAGATCAAAGAAACTGCAAATGGTCGCATTCTGTTTGGACCGAAACGAAAAGGGCGAGTCTTCTGGCCACGCACTGCCCCTATCCAGACAGCTAACGTGCGCTTTGAACTACAGATCGATGATGTGCCCGATCGCATGGAGATGCCACTGATCTTCGTTGACGCCGAGGCTGCTCGCGACCCGGAAACCATTGCCAACCTTGTCGAATATTATAATGGCCTTGACGATCAGCCCCGTAACGAAGACGATTCGGACTGGGTTGCGAAGCTGTCGTCGACCAGCCGGCGAACCATTCGACAGGGTGGGACTGCACGCCGCTATGGCCCGGAAATCGAAGATGGAGACAGCCGATACGAAACTCTGGGCTGGATCATAGGCGCGCAAGGACGACCTGGTCGCTTTGTGGTACCACCTGGGGATTTCGCAGGTGAAAATGATGCTTTCAAACAGGGTAAGCGTGTCCGTGAAGAGCGGTTGAAATCTCTGGGTAGTCCGCGTCAAAATTACGATTTTGGACCACTCTTGACAGCCGGCGATCAGCCGCCCTTCTACCCATTCATCCAATTTACCCTACTTCGTCTCGACAGAATCGCGCGCCTAACCGGCGGTCGACGAGGACAGATTTGTATCGCAGCCTTCGACAAGGCGTTTCTTCTTAGAGGTTTGCCTGACCCAAACCCTGAAAAATTGTCGGGCGCCCAGGGGAACAGGCCCGAAATCGAGGCCATACTAGATATTCTAAGCGTAATATCGTTGGATGTCGGCCGGAAGGGCGACCGCATTGGTGCGATTGGCCGTCCTTCCGGATTCCTTGCCGTTTTGGCCCGCAAAGAGGGTCCGGTCACGTCGCGTTCACGCCTGACTGTTAACTCTGGCGAAGTTTATGGTGTGCCAGCGTTTGGCCAGGTACTGTCTCCAGCAAATTCTACCGGTGATGAGGCTAGCCTTTTGGTGCCTGGTGTCGGGCGCATAAACAACATTCGTTTCGTGCAGGCCCCGACCTCTGTATCGACAGTGCTTGAGCAGATCCTAGGCGACAATAACGCCAAGATTCTAGGCGTTTTCAAAATTACGGAGCTTCTGGATGTTCTTCTGGCCACACTTGCCGACAACGTTCCGCAAATCAGCGAAAGCCTTGATCAAGCTGGACAGAACCTTACTGAGCTCGTTCAATTCCTCAGGGGCACTGTGTTGCCAGAGTTGCTGGAGGGTATCGAGACCGTAGAAGAGACCTTCTTGAGCGCTGCGCTTGATCTAGGGATAGAACGACTTGAGATCAGGCGTGTTTATCCAGGTGTAGCAAGCGGTTTAACACGGCTTCGAGTGGCTGTCGAAAACGTTGCAAAGGAAGATAACGATGCCAAGGCTGCGAGCCTTAGCATGGCAATTCCGACTGCTGGTAAGGCACTTCTTGTGGCAATAGATCAGGTCGCGCACGATCCTATTTCCCCTCTCAAGTTGGAGTTACGAAATCTCTTCCTTGATGAACTTCGGCAAATTGAGGACCTACGCTCAATGGTCGAGCGACTCTCTGAACTTACCATAAATTTTGATGAATTTCTCACAGAGCAGAATATCGAGAAAGTAGTATTAGATGAGATAAGCTCAGCGATTGTCCAAAATCGTGAGATTATAGTTTTTGAAATTCAAAAGCTTCTTCCATTCTCAAGCCGCAGTGGTGCGGACGCAATAGATGAGAAATTCGATCGCATTACCGAAGAAATAATTACCATCCTCCTCGAGCAAGTAATCGACGAGGCATTTGAAACCAAAGTTAGTTTCGATGAGGTTTTTGAGGCGATACAGGAACTTGATCTACGCATACTACTTTTGAACTCCATCGAACAATCATCAGCACTTGCACAAATCGCAGCTGATTTTGAGGATGAAGCTGCTAATCTGGAAGGAGAAGCCTTACAGTATTGGGAAGCGTTGGTCGAGCTTCAGATTGCCGCCATACGTCTGGCCGAGCTAAAGCAAGGTGCGTCGACCGTGCTTGCTGCCCAAGTTGCCATCGAGCTTGCCAGACTACAAAACGAAGCGATTAAAACAGTCTTTGGCATTACACCTGAGGCTTTTAGTGCGCGAATAACCAACACCAAGATCAACTTTAATAAGATCCAAACTGAAACGAGCATCGAGGGAAAGATCGTCGCCATTGTCGACACATTTGCCGAAATTGATGCTCTGTTTGTGGCGGGCAGTTTTTCGACCGAAATCACCAACACTCTTGGCAATCTTGTCGATGAGGACGGGGTTCTGAGCGTAACCCGTCCGATACTAAATGCTTATAGCTGTGTCCTTGCGACGGCTAGTAGCATGGCCGGCGTTACACAACCTGTCGTCCCGATTACTGACCCTGCTTATCTCAAAACCACCGCAGAACCGATTGCCGAGTTCGAATCTTTGTTGAAAGAAACGGAAAGCACCGTTGAAGATATCAACGAAGCTCTTCAATTAGTCGATGCCGCACTGGCTCAAGGCCAATCCGATCTGCGACGCGAGATCGGTTTTAGTCCACTAAGAAGGTTTTTGCTGGGCGATGGCTCGGTGATTGGTGGGTTTCTTGCAGCTGAGCGCAGGTTTGTTGGTGAGTTTTTGGCCCTCGGGCTTGAGACGGAAGACGAACTAGCACAGATTCGCGATGCCGCCGAAAACATGCGGATCATTGCAGGAACACTGTGCGCCGACTTTGCACGGCAACAAGCCCGCGCAAACCGGGCTTACCAATCGTTCCTTGATGCCAAGCAAACCGCGCAAAATGCTATCGATACTGCAGAGGCCAACCCAAGTATCGAGACCTACGAAGCTCTGGTCGTTACATTCCCTAAAACGGAGCTTCTGGCCATGCTGCGCGCCTGGCCCGAATTGATCGAAGGTATGTTCGCGGCCTTGGAAAGGGCTGCGAATGCCTACAAAGTGACTTTTGATCAACTGAGCTTGGATGATTTCCAGAACGCGCAAGCCAAGATCAACGAACTGCTGAATGACGCCGCCCCAGCGAAGGTCCAATCGCTGGTCAATCTGAGGCGAGCGCTGATTGATTTGGCTGGCGAAGTTGAGGCCAATTTGGCTGGGCTGGCGCAGAGTTTGATCGAAATGGTGTTGATCGAGATTGACCGCCTTCCGAATATTGCCGCTCAAGCGGACGATGAAATCACCAAAGCGAGGATCGAAGTCCTTGAGCTTGTCACTGCAGCCGCAGCCGAACTCAATAGTTTGGCAGCCAACTACTCCATTCTTCACCCCATAGCAGAAGAGTTTTCAGCACTGCGGGTTGAACTTTCGGAGATCAAGCAGCCTGAAACGATTAGGACGAGACTGGGTGAGATCTCCTCGGCCTTAAAAGCGTTCGAAACTGCACGTGGTGGTAGCCTTGAGGACCGCTTTGAAGCGGTAGACGCAATCAAAAAGGCGCTCAGATTCGATGCCAAAAATGCCGTCAAAAGTCTTCTAGATGAAATCAAGGACACCGCTGGTTCTGCCGCAGAGAATGTGCGCGATGTCGTCATTGCAGATGCCGCTCACACTCTCGCGTCACTACAGACCAGTCTTGATTCGCAGGTCGGCCAAGCCATCGACTTTGTAGTAGGAACGGTTTTCCAGGCAGGTAGATTGGATGCGGGAGAGGCGTTTTTTGATGCTCTTGCTAAGACACGGTTTACGATCCTTTCCACTATGACGAGTGAAACAGAAAGCTTTTTGAATCAGGCGCTAGAGTTCCTAGGCATCCCGCTTGCTCCCGGATCACAGCCGATCGATGCACGTCATCTGTTCGTCGCTGTTAGCGATCCCGATCTGCCTCTGGAAAATGTCTACAGTCAGAAGGTCGGGTTTCTGAAAGTGTCCCAAACACAGCCAGCAGATTTGTTGGCGGAAGAGCAGAGCTGGATTTCCACGCTAAATTCCGATGATCCTGGTTCAGAGAAGACACGTGCGCTTCGCACCATAGTCGCGCGCTGGTCCGCCGACGCCAGCACAATTTCCTTGTTTCAGATCGTGGAAAGCATTGACACGACTCTCAATCAGATAATTCGCTCGGATATTTCTACCCTGATCGACTTGGGCAATGTGCGTCAACTCATCGAGACCCAGATACGCAAAATCGTTCCGACTAGGCTGACCACTACCATGCGCTTCAACGCGCCAATCCGTGGTTTCGGTGGCATTTTTGAACCAACTCCGGGTGAGCCTGGTTCATTCGGGGTTGTTTCAAAGACCACAATTGATGTCGGTGACGCGATCTTTGGTGACGGCTCGTCGAACCTCCCAGTTGAGGCAAACGCCGAAGCCATCCTCTCGCCATTCAAAATTAAGCTACTTGGCGGGTTCGATGCCATCACACTCTATTTCTCCGAAGCGCGTATGGGATGGCAACTTGGGCGCGATCCGACTTTTTCCATCGATTTTGTTCGCTACGAAATCGGTAAGGAGCTGGAGTTTGTCCAAGAGTTGGCAAAATCACTCTCGGCAAGCTCCGGCGGTGCCTATGTGAAACCTGCAACCAGTGTTTTGGGGATCGAGGCGGGTTATAGGCTCAACATTGCTGCCATCAATTTGGGCGGTGTGACATTCATGAATATTGGCCTATCGGCACTGGCCATTTTACCCTTCGAAAACCGAAAGGCGCTGTTTGGTGCCGCTTTGTCATCAAGGCATGATCCTTTTGTTATCATTGCAGGAATTTGGGGTGGAGGTGGGCACTTTCAGCTTACTTCTGACGGGCGGCGCATCACGGGCTTCGATGCGAGCTTTGTTTTTGGTGGCGGCGGGGCCATAGCCTATGGCCCGCTAACGCTGGAAGGGCGCGTGACCGTTGGCGTCTTCATTCGCAAGATGGGCAGCTTCACCGAAATGTCGGGTGATTTTTTTGCGGGTGGGTCCGGTCGGGTCGCGATATTCGGAATTTCAGCTAGCCTGCTCGTTACGATGGGGATGGATGGTTCAGGCTCAATGACAGGATCAGCCGTCTTCACATTCTCGTTCTCTGTCGGAATCGCTAAAGTCGAATTCTCGATCACGCTCTTCAAAAAAGAGGGCAAGGGTTTCTCCTCTGCCGGTGCCGAACAATCGGCGAGTCTATGGGGGCCAAACCCAGTGCGTTACGCCAGTCTGAATGGGCCCGACAAACCGTCTTCCACCGCTGCCATACGCGTTAATACGCGCAGACAAGACCAAGACTACCAGGTCTGGAAAAGCTATTTCGCCAGCCATCGTGCAAGGAGCTACGCAATTGATCCCAGCAAACGGTAATATCACCGAACCAGACGCAAAGGTCGACGTACTAGCCCGAACGGTGCCAAGTGGAGTATTCGGCGACGACGTCAAAATCACCTTGGCATTGCGTCCTCTCAAAGACAGCGGGGACGGTGTGCTGCCCGTCTCAATCTGGCCACAGAAAATTGACCAAATTGTGGATCGCGCGCTTGGAACAGCCTTCGAAATAGCTGTGATCCCCTCTGACGCGAATGCAAAACTCCTGCCTCCTCCAAAACAGTCGGATCGCAGGATTGGTGCCGCGCTCTGGAACAGACGCTCCGACGCATCGGATGCGTGTTTGCTGTGGGATAAACTGATCCCTGAAACGAATGACGGCAAAGGCAATTGGGCTTCCTTGATCAAGGGATTGAACACTTTCGACGAGGCGATGAAAAAGGGCCCTCCTGTTTCGATGGTTTGCATGTCGGGTAAAGAAGGCGACATCGCATTGCTGACCAAGATGGCACGCGCGATAGAAGCACTTTATCTTGCGCTCTCGAATGATCCTGTTGCAGCACGCGCGACTTTATCCGAAATCGCCCGGTCAAGTGCAGAAACCGCCCTCAGCAGCTGGACAGAATACAAAGAACTACTTGCCGAACTTGACGCAAAAGAAAGCGACGAACAGGCGATTGGCACAGATATCCAGGTCAAGGGCAGCGACGTAACCCAAATTGACACCCTTGCTAAGAAACGCAAGATGGCGGTGGCCGCACTTGATGAGGCGCGTGCCGCATGTGCGGTGACGCAAGGCGAAGGGGCTGGTACCTGCGGCTCCGAGGTGATCGCGGAAATTGCGAAGAAAATCACCGAACAGCTTGATACTGAAAGCTGCGCCTGCTCGCATCTGAACGGAAATATTGCTTCGATTTACAAAGAACTACTTTCATTGCGGAAGCAATTTCTGCTGGCGAACGCGATTGGTGAGATCGAATTCGCAGAGCTGCAGCGCTCGGTAAAAGCGCGCGACAGCAGCGACGAAGAATCAAAGCAATACAAAAAACCTGACGAAGATTTAGCGACTGAAGGAAAGCTCAAAAAACCTAACTTGGCAGCCAAGCGGTTGTTCAATCTTGACGAAACGCCAGACCTCGGTCGCTTGTTTCGAACCTTTGTAGATCTCAAGATTGATGCCACTGAACTCGCGTTGGAATTGGGAGGTCAGGATGGTGAGGTTTTTTGCTTCATACGTTTCGCATCTAATGAGTTAGCGGTCAGCCAGCAAAACCGCTGCATTTGGACCTTGGCGAAAGCGCGGATCAATGGGGGTAAGGTCGTGCAGTTTCTGCCAACAACTCGCGAAGAAGTCATCCTGCGCATTGCAGGTGTTGATTCAGATGAGATTTCTCGCGCCCTCACCCAAAGTAATGGGGTGTTTTTGTTAGGAGCCCGAACAAAAAAGGGGCGCCCGAGGTTTGAGACCGTTTCCATAGATGTACAGTCGGCTGCTCAGGATGCAGGCAGCCGGGCCGATCGGTTGATGGGACTCGTGGGCGATACGATGAGACGTAGTGAAGCAGACCCAACCGAAGAGTGGAACGAAGCCGTTGACACTGAATACATCGAACCTTCTTGTTTACGCTCCGGCGGACTATCAGTTCTGAACTTCGCTTGCTCTTCGGAGTTGTCCCGCCAGGTTGGCGCATCTCGTGCGGCATGCACGCAGAACTCCGAAGCACGATATGTCGATGCGACCGATTTGACGGTAGGTCGATTGCCGACCTATGGCTTGTTGCATCGCGACGAGAACGACAATGACATCACAACTTGGCACCTTCTAACCGCTCGGCGAATTCACTACGGCCAAACCAAGCTTGCTGGGATTGACGATGTTGACGCTTTGATTGCCCCTTTTTATCGACCGGGTGAACGCAAATTTGCACAAGCCGCGGTTGATCGATCAGTGCCGCAGGCGAAGCTTTTGGGCGAAGGAGCCCAACGCAGTTTAATCGCAAAAGTTAGTGAGGCGGAGCTGTCCTACCTCGGTGATCCGATGGGAATTGAGACGGGGTTGTCGGAACGCGATTGTCCAATTGACCCCGAGCAAGACATCTCGATGAATCGTGAAATAGACCTGCTCAGCGCTGCGGATGAAGATGTCTCGGAATCCGATTTGGTCGCGCCTTTGCGTTTCGGCCAACCCGGGCGTCTTGGTTTTCGCGCAGTATATCTTGGAGGCGGCACATTAGACGCTGAAAGTGCGCGCCAAGCGTTTCTCGATACTCCCAATGCCGCGCTTCCGCCCCAGGATGATCCGAATGTGCCGGTGGAAGGGCGCCGCTTCCTTCGCAGTGAAGCAATCGCACCGGTTAGTGTGGCGATACCCAAATCCGAAGCTGATGAAGAAATTCGGCGTTACCGGGTTGATAATCCTTCGGACTACCTGCCCCAAACATCTGGTACCGTGATCCTGCGATCGCGCGTAAACGACGACGCCACCTTTGATCTTATTGGATCCGACACAATAACCAGGATCGTCTTGCCGTCGTTCTTGAATTTGGAAGCTGCAGAACAACACGGATTGTTTGATGAGGTCGGCCCCTATTGGTTCAACGTTGTGAACCCTCGTATCGAATCTGTATCAGACCTGCCCCCCTGGCGTACGGCCTATCATCGGCGTGTCACAGTAGATCGCCCGCGCGATGGTCTTCGTGATATTCATATGGACGCAGGCTGGGGCGGTGCCCCGATCTTGCGCCATGATCTGGGCGCGGCGGCGGACCGAAACGCGATTGTCAGCGCTGCTTTTGATGACGGGGCAGATTGGCTGAAAGCGATGCGCGAATGGTCGCGCGATCTAGAACGCTGGCAGAAAGCTGGCGCGCCGGCTGGGAAACAGCCGCCGCTACCAGAAACACCAACAGGCGATACTGTTTTTGCTTCCAGAAGGACGAAAACACTGCGCCTTGGTCGGACGGTTCCTTGTTACCCGGATCCGATGGCCTCCGAACTGGTGATCCGCCTGCGCAAGCCTGAGACCGCTGTCGGTGAAGACGGCGACGTCGCGCTTTGTGTAGCTTTCGTAGAAGTTGCCAGATACCCGGAGGTCCAACCCATCGCCCTGCGTTTGAAGCGGGAGACAAAACTCAAGGCTCCTGAAATAGAAAAATCAAAAACACTTGCTTTGGTGGAAGGCGTCACTTGCTGCGAGGTGATATTGAAGATTCCGGCCGGGAGTACTTACATGCTCGATCTTTGGTGCCGACCTTCCGTTGATGCCCTGACCGGATGGTCTGAGCTGGTTGATACAGCTGCAACTCTTCGAGAAACGGGTGCCTTTTGTGAGACGTTGGGGGATATTGGGGAGCTGTTCGGCTCGTGTGAAAACAACGAGCAAGGCGAACAGAATTGCGGCCTGCTTGGTCAGCGAGCTCCGAGTCATGCAGCCTTAACAGAACTGGCGAAACAACTTTATTCAGCGCTTGCGACGCGACCCATTCCCGAACTCTCCCGTGTGCGTTCAATTGATGTCCGCCACGCAATAACGCGACCCGCGCGTGTGCCGATCGACGTTCCGGCTTTAGAGCAGACTTCGCTGAACCTCCGGCGAGTGACTGAGGACCTTCCGGATATGATGCGAGCATTGGGACCCGCCGTAACCGATACTATCGAACGGCTACCCTCGGGTTGGTTTGCTTCGTCTGACCACCAAGACGCCAATGTAATAACAGGCGGAACCGAGGTCGATCTGGGCGGCTATCTCGAGCTAGATTTAAGTTCAACTAGCGCGTTCGAGATTTTGGCAGAGGCGATAGCCATCAAAGGTGGTGCTTTCGATGATACTGGCCGAACTCGTGGTATTGCCAGCATCCAGCGCGGTGAGTATCCTAAGTCCGAAAAGGCAGAGTCTACGCAGTTCCAGAAAACTGGCGAAATTTATGGCTTTAAGATAGACCGGAAAGGCCGGCCCAGTTTCCGGTCTGATGTCGCATCCTGGGCGCAATTCACCAACCTGCCCAAATCAGTTCCCATGCCAGATGACAAGGTTGGGGGACGTGAGTTGGTTTCCCTGCATTCGCTTTTTGGTCGTGAGGTTGAGGGCAACGCACCCGGCGATATCGATGCGCGAATAACTCCTCTGTTTGCAGATACACGCGCGCGTCACGTCAAGCTGCAATTCCGCGCGATCAGTCGGTTTGAGGCAGATTTTACGTCGCGCCCAACGATTGCCGGCAGTACGTTTGTGCCCGGTGAACCGCTGGAAGATGTCCTTCCCCTAGATGGAATTAAGACCGTTTCGGTTTGGCTTCCTGCATCTGAGAGACCGGCCAAACCTGTTCCGGCGGCAGAAGCGCATCCAAAAATCGCCGAAGTTCTTTCTAAAGAGGCCAAACCGTTTCCGCATATGACCAGCAAGCGGGTCTCGCGTGTCCGCTTGTGGCTCAAGAGACCATGGTTTAGCTCCGGTGAAGGCGAAAAACTTGGAATCGTCATTTGGCCACCGATGGATAGAAAAGCCGAAACCGTGGCCTTGGGGTTGAAAAAAACCGGGCGGGAATTATTCGTGCGACCCTCGGTCGCTGATAGTCCGGAGCCACGTCGGGAAATCGACTGGATGGCCCTTGACGCATTCGAAGAGCGGCATATGACCGGCGCCGGTCAATTTGTTTCCCGCTGGGGCTCTGACCCGGCGGAAGAGTTCCCGAGCCGAGGTTGGCGGAATTGGATCATTCCAAAATCGGTCTTCGCGGATTTTCTGTTTCCCAGTACAATAGAAGATACTGTCGCGCGTCGACCGGATGCTACTTTTGTTCCCAACGTCGCAATGCCAATTCCTGAAACGAAAGAAGCTGATGACGAAGCGCAGAAGGAAACTGACGACGAGAAAGAAGAGCAAGGCAAATACGACGCGCCAGAACCACGTCGTCAGCGCTATCTCAATGTAGATTTGCTTACCTACGAACCGCGCTTTGATATAGACCGAGAGCAGTGGTATGTCGATGTGACCCTTGATCCCGGGCCGATGATTGCCCCCTTCATTCGTCTGGGCGTTGTCCGCTACCAGGAACACGCGCCGCGCGATCTGCAAGTTTCGGAACCCGCTGAACCCTATCATTTCCAACTTCTTACCAACCGCGAAGCGCGTGCTGAGCGTCTTCCTCCGATGCCAGACCAGACGGGCACTACCGAATGGGTACCGATCCCAGTCAAAGTCACTGGTCCGGCAACTTTCGACCTGTCATTTGAGGCCGGCGAACGCCTGGATGAAAAGGTGTTTACACAAATGCACTTCCAACTCATTGGGCGAGATCGAGAATCGGGAATAACAAAGATCTCGGCGGAAACATCTGCCTTGCCCAAACAATCGCATAACGGGCTGGCAAAGTGGTCGACTGAGTTTCGGTTGCGAAAAAGTGTGGTTGATGATGCCGGTCTGGATTTTAGCATTTTGATCGAAGAACGCGCATATCGTCCGCCGACGACCTATGACACCGAGAATCCCGAACCAAGGATCGCCTCGGCTAACAGCCGTAGGTATATGGCCAAATTGCCAGTCCCAATGCTTGAAGACAACCGACGCCATCCCACGATACAGTAACCATGGAGAATATTATGCCGATTGCTAAAGCACTTTTGACAACCTTCGTGATTTCCTTGTTCGGTGTTCAAGTTGCGGCAAAGGATTCCGGGGATAAACGTGATGTCATAGACAAGGTGATCATTCATACAATCGGTGGACCAATAGCCGATTGCCCCAATGGAGTATTAGAATTCTCTGGAGCCGGAAACGATGCTGCGTTCTGGAAGGAATGGTTTGAAAAACAGCCTGTAGTCGGCATCCATTTCATAATCGACCAGAGCGGAACTCAGGTAGAATCGATATCGACTGATGAGGTTGCTAACCATGCGATCGGGCACAATCAATCCTCGATCGGAATCGAGTTGGTGCACCGCGGTAATGGGAAAGACGAATTTCCGGATGCGATGATGAGCGCGTTGAACAGTCTGTTGACCGAGCTTGCAGTGCGCCATGATCTGAAGCGAAATCAGTTTATGGCACACAGCGCCGTAGATGATCGAACCTTCGACTGCGGTGGCAATACGTACAAAGTAAAAATGGATCCGGGCGAAAACTTCCCTTGGGATGCAGCCCTTTCCGGCATCGATTGATACCCTACAGATTCATAGTCCGCAGCCCTAGTGTTGGTGTTAATTTGAAGTCACCGTACAGGATTGTCACGTGATTTTCAGCCGGGGACATAAAACATTTTCCCTAATCAATAAGGGCTTCGCGGAAGCAAGCCCCAACAGAATGCGTTGATCGAAAGCTTAAACGGCAAGCTGCGTGATGAATGCCCGAACGAGACGCTCTTCAACTCGTCAGCTGGTGGATCGGAATTGTATCTTCCCATCAATAGATTTGGTCGGTGCGTATGGTCAGTCCATCACTTAGTGGCACGCGACTGCATTGTCCGGTTGTTTCCAGTAGCAGAATGCCAATTGGGTGCGCTCAAAAACAAGCAAGAGCGTCAGGACAAGCCCTATAACCAAGGTGAGATAGATGAGCATCTGAAATGCTCTAAAGCGGATGCGAGTCTCCAAACTCTTTTCGAAATACTGGAGCCTCGGAAAATTGTTCTGCTCTACCCATTGTGTCTCAGAGAATTCTTGAACTCTGCCTGGACAAGTCAATCGATAAAGGGAAGATGCGATGGTCAAAAACACTGTCGTGATCAACACATTAACCAGACCGTACGGCACTTCTATCGGCTCGACCAAAAAGCTCAACTCGTTATAGTATATGTTTGCGAAACCAATGGCATTTATGAGCGACAACGAACTCAAAAATCCAATCCACGACACTCCAAACAGTGGAATAGCGCTAATAAAGCGGATCAGTGACCAATCGAAGAATCGATCTACTGTGCTCTTACGAACTGTGTCTGTACCGTCGTTAAGCTGTTTGTGAACTCCTGCTTGATATCTATTCCTATGGAGCCTGATACCCGCGAAATTCGCCTCGCTAAAGTTTGCGTTGTCTAACTCGCTTTCGTCTATTGTTGCCCCGTTTAGCTCTGCCAGAATGAACCACGAATTCGAAAGGTCGCACTTTGCAAAGCGAGCGGACGATAACCGACATCCACAAAAGTTCGAATCCACAAGGGAGCAATCTGCAAAAAACGCTCCGCTCAGGTCGGTTGGTTGATCAAGGGTTCCATGGGAAAACACAACTCCATCAAGGTTCAAACCCAAAATTAGACAATTCCTCAAGTCTAAAGCGCCCAAAATTTCCGACTTCAGTTCTGCAGTCTCCGCTCGCTCAATGCGTTCATAAACTTCTTCTAATAGGATGTCTTTGCCGACTAGCGTTTCAGAAGGCGCACGGTATTCGGATATGTCGTCGTAAGTTACTTCGCTAGCTTCGATCATGCATGCATTCTAGTAGTCAAGGAGCCTAGTCAGTGCATTTGACTGTAGCCACGCAGCGTGGGACCGTCTAGTTTGCCGGGCCGACATTCCACGGCTTCGGCTTGATCACGACAGCGGACATTGGCGCAACCGCAGCGAAATTGTGCTTCGTCCGCACTGCGGTCATTACCGGGCAGAGTCTCGAATGGCACGCTACCGCAACCAGTGGATGTTTGATCGCGTCGTAACAAACTGCGAACATCGCTGAACGGGTGTTATGTGAAGCGATCTCAGGTTGAGTGGTCCGTCCGTCCACAGCCTACCGGCCCGATCACCTAACACCATATTAAGCGGCTTTTTCCCGCCCCATTGATCTTGTTCGCCCAGTCCGATATTCAGACCGGCTGCGTTTTCGGCCGTCTATCCGAGCCCAGCCCAAAACCAACGAGCCAACCGATGGAGGGTGCCATGTAGTTCAGAAACTGCATGAAAGGCCAATGACATGGCCCATTACAAACGCAAACGTCCCCGTACCGTGCTTGGGAACGGGTACTCACGCCTAGGTCTGAGCCGTCGTCTCGGAAAAGACCCGGATGATGTCCGGTGGCTTGGCAATTGGCCACGCTATCACGACATCACCTGTCACACGCGTCCAACGAGACGCAAATCCAAGGCTCTTGCATTCGGCATCCTGAAAGGCGCTGATCCTGACGATCTAGTCTGGCCCGATGGGCGCAAGCCCCACCACTATTATTGGTGAGTATGTGCGGCGGAAGCATTCCATAACTCCGCCGCGCACTTTGGCTCAGGTGGCGGTTGAGACGACCGAAGCAGTTTGGCCCGTTGCGGCCATCGTTAGATCACGAACCGAGTCCCGCGTCTTTTCTCACTATGTTCCGCAGCAAGTTATTGCCCTCGGTCATGAGGTCGTGGCGATATTCGTTCTTTTTTACTACGGATGCCCACGCCATTTGATCTTGTATGAATTCATCAATGACCGCTATGCGCTGTCCGCGGCCCATTTCCTTGGTTTTGCTTTTTAAAGTCAAAAGCCTGTCAATGTGCCCTACTAGGTTGGGAGACAGGTCCTGATCTTTCATGAGATCATGCAGGTTCATGGGCGGCGGCGTGTCGGGTATCTGCCGGATCCACGAGATCGCCAAAGCGGGTCTCAGGATGTAGAAATACGTTTTGAAGCTCACATCCTGGCTCTCACCAACATGCTTGTCCCACTGTTTCTGTGCCAGGTTGCGATAGTGGTGCAGACAGGATTCGCCGAAGGTCGTCTTGGCTGCGAAGGCAATCAGCCGTTCACATATCGCATCATTCCATCTGTACCTGATAGGACTGGATAACCATTCCAACATCACGGGGTTAGGTTTGATCAACAAACCAAGTGCTTTACGAATATCCCACCCGTTAATGTCCCAATCGCCCTCGATCGGCAGTTCGATAACATCACGACCGGGCTCAATGCTCAGATACCAGTCTGGCCGATGTACGTAGATGAAGCGTACATCATAATCACTGTCGGGAGACGGGAAACCCCATGCACGGCTACCGCTTTCAATGGCGAACAGCACTCGGACATCATG
The DNA here is from genome assembly GCF_056537625.1 of Ruegeria sp. C6. NCBI lineage: Bacteria > Pseudomonadati > Pseudomonadota > Alphaproteobacteria > Rhodobacterales > Roseobacteraceae > Ruegeria > Ruegeria sp. C6. The sequence goes on from NZ_JBQFRW010000004.1 coordinate 274,786, forward strand.
ATCCGCTTCTAAAGCGGTAAGCTTAGATTGGATGACCTGCTCGATCTCAGGCGAAACGCTGGACGCGAAAGTTAGACGGTTCATTGGGTTTCTCGCAGTATCAAGACGGCCATCTGGAAAGGTACATCATGGTTTTTTTAACAAGACCTGAGGGAGCAACCGCGGCGCTGTGGCTACTGAGACAGTTGGATCAGTTTAACTCGTTACTCTGTTCGCCAGTTCACGAACTACTCCCTGTGTCTCTCTCGGGTAAGCGCGAACAAACCCGGCGTCACAGGGGATCGTCTCGATTTCTCGTCGGTCCAACGCCCGAGCCAAATGGATCGCTGCGAGCTCTATGTGCTCTGCCATTTGGCCAAGCGTCACATACACCTCTACAAACGCCTGAATGCTCTCTTCAGTGATGTAACACCGGTAGTGCTGCGTGTCTGGGTTTCGCGCTTTTATCTGCTTCAGATATCCACCATCCCTTAACCGCCGGATAGAACCGACGCTAATTCTCAGGCGCGCCGCCGCATCCTTAAGCGACAGATCGCCGGAAAACACACGCTCCGATTTTTCCAAGGTCTCAGTTTAGTCGATCAGAATTCCCGCCAATCCGTCAACATCCGGGTCTCGCGATACACCGGTCAGTCGGCCTGCCGCCCAATCGCTAACAACGCGAGCCAGAGGCAACCAGCTCTGTTGGCAGTATTCTGCGAGGGGCAGCCTATGACGCGCCGGTGATGCAACGCGCAGGCCTTCAAGCTGAGTCAGCAAGATCTGCACAGAGGAGGATGTCACATAGCGCAGAGACGTTTCAAAACGATGGGCTTCCAGAACATTCTGCCGGATCAGCGACTTCACCTGGACCGGATGGATATTGAGCTGCTTCGCGGTGGACTTGATATTCTGCAACCCAGACCAGAAGTCGAGCACGGCAGCCAGATCCTCATGGCTGACATCCTTCATATCTGACAGGTCGCTCGCGTTTTTACCGCGAAGATGGGCAAGAATGCCTCGCACCCGAACCTCTCCAACCCCATGTAGCTCCCGCACGCGTTCAAGCGTGATGAGTTTGGGTGCTGAGATTTCCGTACCCAGAACTTTCGCGCCGGTCTGCAGCGGATAGTTCTCCCGAACAAAATCCTGCACGCAAGCCCTGAGCTCCGCTGTTGCCGGGTCCTCTTCAGTGTCTTTCAGCCAGGTATAGAATTCGCCCATATCTGTTGTGAAATAAGACCGCTTGGAGGAAGACCGACGCCTTGCACGTTCCAGCTCGGCTTTCAGGGTATCCGGTCCATTCTTCAAAACCTCGAAACCAGCCGACATGGCGGTACGCTCCTGGTCGAAGTTCAAATCCGAACGACTATCGCCTCGATCCATGGCAAGTGTCATGCCTAATGTAAGAGCGGCTTGATGAAGATGTGTCAGGTCCAAAGAGTCTAACCAGTCACCACGAACTCCATTCTTGATACGGCGGCTCAGGTAAGTTTCAAACGAGGATCGCCGATGCGTTTTCGCGACCTGAGCGGTCTCCAAGATCAGATCCCTATGACGCGCCACTTGTTCAATCACGTCATAGGTGAGGTGTGCATGTGGTGCATTGGGAAGCTGGAGTAACGGTACGCCGTGTTTGGCACAGGTCCCGATCGGCAGCACCAACCACTCGAGAAGTTGAAACGCGCTCCCGGGACCAGAAGCCTCCATCGCCTCCACAATACATCTCGGACAAATGCGGATGGTTGCACGCCGTAGCGTACCATTGGTGGCTGATGACAGCCCGACGAGATACCGGCAGGGACCAATCAACCTGGCCGCTCCTTGATCCAGTGTGTTAAGCGGCACACTGGTTAGCAGTGACAACGTCTCCAACTGGCCTAAATGCGCCGAGCAGATATGGGGCCATCGCATTCCAAGATCCGAGCAGAAATCACGTGGCGTGCTCGTGAACAGTCGGGCCAACCGAGCAACGTAACTTGACGGGGTCTCCCCTTCTATGAAGGGGAGAATTGGGTTCAGCAGGGGCCTCATGCATCTTCTCCATCTTCAGGCCTGTCTCCGTCGTCCAGAAGCTTTCTTGGATTGATGCGCCCGTAGTCCTCGGCGATGAAGACGTTCATCCAGGCCTCTGCTCCATTCCTTTCGCTGTAGACCTCAGCAAAGTGCCGAATGCTCAGTTTTGCTTCGAACCCTTCTGCAAACAGCGCATGTGAAACCGCGAGGACAACAATCTCGGCCAAGAGTCCAAACTGATAGTCCGCCGCATGAATCAACCGCATGGCAAATGCTTCGTTCCTAACCGAAGCATCTACATCGATCTGCGCCCGATCAGCGTATCTTTGAACGATCTTGATGACATGCTCGACATCGCGCACCGCGTGCAATCGTTTGAATTCGATTGGATCAACCCGCCGAGCGAGCTGTGCATCCTGATTTACGATTTTCTTGAGATCCGGCATCCCGGACAGCAGCAGCCCTACCGGCCAGACGGAGTTTTCCATCAGGGATTTCAGGGTGTTGACCACTGACTGGCGCTCTTTTTCGGTTTGGTAACGAGCCAAATCTTGTGCCTCGTCGAAACCAAGAAAGAGCGTCCGCCGCAATTTGAGTTGCACTTTGACCTGATCCCAGATCGCCGGCCCCTGCTTATTGCCAGAATACGGGTACCCAAGCGCCCGAAGCGTAGCTGCACCAACGAACTTCATAGTTGCCGGGCTTGGCACCTGAAGGTCAACAAACTCGCAGAATTCCTTCTCCGGGTCCGTCGCCAGGACATGCCTGTATTTATGCTTGAGATACCGCACGGCAGTAGTTTTTCCGCTCCCGGATGGCCCCACCAGCATGATGCTTCGAGCTTGGAATGCGACACCATCGGCCTCATCGGCGCGTCGCTGTTCAAGAATGCTGCCAAAACGCGCATCTAGCTTGTCGTATTCTGATAGCGGGATGTAGAGCTGCCTCAAGCTTTGCACGGTTTTGCGAATGATCTTGTCAAACTGAAACTTTTTGCTGTGCTTATTCATCGCCCTTCTCCTCGGTTTCCTGGGAATCGTCTGATCCGCTCCGATCACCATCGTCGTCCTCGAGTTCATCACTGAAGAGCCATTCCCTCTCGTTCTCCTCTGTCAGTATTGGCTCCTCCTCGGGCAGCGGGCCGGGAAGGTAGGGAATTTCATCTGACAGAAAACCAACGTCCGGATCAGGGATTGCCGCCGTTTTGTCAGGGGCAATGTCCGGATCAGAGCCTAAGGACAGACCCCAGAACGTCTCTTTCTGCGCACGTCTGATCTGATCGCTGGTGAGCTTGATCGGGCCAAGCTGCCGCGCTGCGCATTGCTCAGCGTCGATCTCCTTGATCCGCCGAATAGCGCGGTCCACCACACCCTGCGTCAAGCTTGCCGCCGCGCGATTGTTCTGACGCAATTCAAAGACTGACCGCTCCCAGGAGGCGAATGATACCCCTTCGAGCCCCTCAATCCTTGCACCCAGCGTGGACCACCCACTGTCTTTGCCGCGTTCTAACCAGACAGAAATGTTCCCCATATCTTCGGGATCGATACTGACTTCGACACTCTGCTGGCCATATTTTTGGAAGTGTTCTGACAGTCGTTTGGAATGATAGTTGACGCCGTTCATCAGAACGCCATGTGGGCCAGTCTCACGATTGAATTTAAGCCCCAGGATATGACGGAGCTTGTGCTTGCTCATCGGGGGAGACCAGCCGAACTCGGTAATCAGCTTACCCCACATGTTGTTGGGCGTAGCGTACTCCAAACCCCGGTGATTGCGATTGTGATAGACATCGACGGTGAAGCGTACCAGCAACTCTAAGATACTCTCGGCGGTATGCACCGCGTATTTTTCTGACGGGTAATCGCCTCTTTGCTGCGGATTTGAAAATGTGCGCCCCGTCAAATAAGGCATTAACAAAGTCGCCATCGAGCGGAACAAGCGCTCAATAACCCCTCTCAACTTGGGAACCCCAGCAGGTAGAACAGAGTAGTCGATCGCCAAATCGGAGAGCGCTGCCTTGAAGTCTGCGTTTACAAAGGCCGGTCCGTTGTCGACAACAACGTGATAGACATGCCCATGCTGTGACCAGGATGTTTCACACCCCAACTGGGACGCGAGCATGGTCTTGTCTCGCATGGCCATCCAGACAACTGCTTTCGCATCTTCGGCACTTGGCTTGGTCGAAAGTTTGAGACCGAGTATCGAGCGGCTGGCGACATCAATGGCAACGCAAACCCAATAGCGACCAAGCTCAAGATCACGCAGGCTCGGATGGGTGATATCGGCCCTTGCGCCTTGCAAGATCGACATGAGATCAATTTCCCATTCATCCATTTCGACGCGCAGCAGTGGTGCGTGAAGCTTGATGCCGACAGTATGGGCGCCCAGCTTGTTCTTGGCATGCGCGACGCCGTTGCGCGCGGCCTCGACTTCAAACCGATCCAACTCGTTGATGCGCCGTTCAATCGTGCTCTGGGAGGCTTCCAAAAGAAGGTCTTCGCCAGCAAAGCCAAGGGCAGTGTTCTTTCGCCGCACTTCAGCATTTACGGCTTCCAACACTTGAGAAGGGTAGATCTCGCTGGGCTGAAGGTAGTTTGAGAGCTCAAGCTGAATGATCGCTTCAACCTGGGGCTGGACGCGCTTTCCATTTTGACCGTTAAAGATCGATTTTTTGACGAAGATCATCGGATCTCTGGTCTTTTCCCACTCACGGTATTTTTTCATAATGCTACTGCGACCCGGCACATAGGAGAGCAATGCGGGATCAACCCCCTCGCCATTCATGCCTTTGAGCAGCCCATCGCGGAGCTTCTGCTGTACGCGTTCCTGCAGCTTCGGCAGAAACTCAGGCCACCGCTTTGATGAGCGGTTGAACCACTCTTCGTCTTCACCCTCACTCATCGATTCACACCAGGCCTCGCCAATAAACGCCCTGAACTGGGTCTTCAGAGACAAACGCGAGAGCAACGCACGCCCAGCCCGCGCCCGGCGTGCAGCCTGTCGATCGGAGAAATAGCCATATTCGATTGAGAAATGCCCATCTTCGAGCAAACTCGCGAGCTCCGCATGAGTAAACGTCAGAAGTACAGCACCCGCTTGCTTTGCCAGCAGGGTCACCGTGTAATCCGAGACCTTTTGAACAAAGTGAAGCTCACCCTTTCCGAGCACAGCATCTTCATGGCTGATGTTGAGCTGAAACTGGATATCTTTCATGGCCTATCCTTTCCGGGGGCAACGATTGTGTTGGTGGAGATGAATTCACGCGTGTTGGCCTTAAGAAGCCCCGCGTAGATGGCTCGGAAAGCCGCGCGGAACCCGCGCGCACCAAGGTCTAAGGGCTTAAGGAGTTCACCAATGGACAGCTCGTCCTTGAGCCCAATCGTGTATTCGGCAACCAACTCGTCTGCTTCCGGATCCGAGCAACGCCGAAAGAAATTCAGAAGCTCAGCGTTTTGGACTTCTTTCGGGTGGCGACTGTGTTCAGTGATAAGGCAAACTTTGTCAGCAAATCCCATAGGCAGATCGCGACGGATGGCTGTTAGCGTGCTTCGGAAGTTTAGCTTTTCAACCCGATCTGCAGGTTTGACGGCCATCGCGACTTTGGATCCGTCCCGGTACTCAGCCAGGTAGTCAAAGCGGTGCGTACGCTGCCGGCCGGCAGCATCAATGTAGCTGACGGGACGAGGCTGATCATGCAGGTTCCAAAGATTGGGATCTGCCAGCGCAAGAAGGCAGGTTGCCCGCTCATGTTGGCTGGCAGAGATAATCTGCCGCCAGTACATTTCGGCAGGCGTCATGGCCAAGGTAAAACCACGCACGGTGAATTTTGAACGTGCAGGAAACATCAGCCCGGCCGTGGTTGGCTCGGGGGGACGATAGAAATCGTCGTCGTCATCTTTAGACATATCTCTTGCCGTGGTTGCGAGCTATGCCCGCACCATTCGGCTCCTCTTCATTTGTGGAGACAAAAGGCGATCCGCCCGCTGAAACGATCAGCGTGGTTGACGGGTCACCAATTTTGGGTCATGAATGAAGTGCAAACGGGTTCTATTCATTTGCACCAAGCCCTTTGAGAGTGCCAGCTCTCGGGGGCTTTGCTTTTTCTAGTGGCTCATTTGTCGTTTTCCTTTCTTTGAAGTGGCTAGATCAGCACGGAGACAGGTGCATCGATGACATCAACTAAGGCTTGCTCGATGCGCGAATTCAGTAGTTTGGGTAGACTGGCGAGCCCACATCCAAGACCGTTGTCTGGCCTCTGCCTGAAACACAGGATCTCGGTCCTTTCTGGCTCACAAATGGGGCCCATCGCTACGCCACAACCTTTCCAGAACCTCGGATTTACGGCCTTCCCGGGCTTTGCCCCTCAGCCACCTCTGATTGGGCGTAGCGCTCAGGAAACAGCTCCTCAACCGGCTGATTTAACACAGAAGCCAGGTACTTTTCGATTTTCTCTGAACGGCTTTTCCCAAGCGACACAGAGCTGACGGCGCTGGCTCCGACACCGATCCGTTGCGCTAGGTCCGTGAGCTTCAACCCTCTGATTTCCAGTTCACACTTGATCCGCGCGTGCCTTGCTCGGTCGATAGGGATATCGTTGTGTCTCATGACTTGACCTCGCGAATGGAGTCGATTTTTCAACTATCCCAAATAGATTTGATCGTGCGCACGGCAGTCAAATCTTTTAAACGATGCCCTAAATTGCAAAAGCACCTTCTTGAAAGCAAAAGCATAGAAATGGCGAATTGAAGACAAAGCCGTATGTAGATTGCCCGCGATGTGTGGATGGTTAAGAACGACTACGATACTTTCCGAAAGATAGACCCGGCGGCAGTTACACGCTGTCATATTCGTTTGCAAAAAAATGGTGATCTCTGCGCGACGGTCTGGTTGAAAGCCAAACCAGGGCTGCGTTTTCAATTCTCGTCGAAGCATCTCGTTGCAGACTTTCATGCCATAGAAATGCTCAAAGATTTACGTGCACGGTACTACTGTTCTCGCAAGTCTCTTTGGAGGCTACTGGATCAGCTGGGTTTGGATCCATGGGAACGTGCCATCAAAGATTATAAATCGCGCATGTCCTTGGCGCAGGTAGCAAAGCGCCATGGTTTGAAGCAAACCACACTTTCAGACGGCCTGAAGCATCGCGAAGTTCCAATTCGCGTTGGAAGGCCTCCTATTCAACTCGATAGCAGCGAAGTTCAAAAAGCGCTTAAAGACTGTCCTTCAGTCAACGAATTGAGCAGAAGGTTAGGGGTTCCTTGGGACAAAGCGAAAAAACAGACGAAATCTTGTGAAGGATAGGCATCCGTTTGATGCCTGTTTCGCGAGATTTACGATGTACGACAAGACTGATCGCTAGATCTTTATGCTCACAAAACGATTGTGGACCTGCGATGAGAACCCATTACCCTCTTTGCCGACCAATCAAGGCGCTGCGTGTGCATTCGGCAGGTCGCGGTCCGAAGCGGACATACCCATGCTTAGCCGTCATTCAATTTCGCGCAGATGAAGACTATATTGATTTCTCCGGGCAGTTTGGAAGGGAAGCATGAATACTGTTGAGAAGGGCGATAGTCTAGAGGATCAATGGCACAGCTTCCTTATAGATCAACAAGAACAAGGTGATCTTGTTTTCGATGCCTATCCTGCCGCGCTCTGCGAAGTGCACAAGAAGAAGAAATATTACTGCCGCGAACGTCAGGGCGATGTCGAGTTTGATGTCGTAATAGAGGTGCGCCGACCAGGTCGCGAAGAACCACATCTTTTTGTTCTGTTTGAATGCAAGAATCATCGCGAGCGTGTTCAAGAGAGAGACATCACCGACTTCTCAGACAAAATCGGACGTATCTTCGGTCACTCGGCGAAAGGTGTGATCGTCTCTGCGTCTCGCTTGCAGTCAGGTGCAGAAAACGTGGCCCGAAGCAGACGACTTGGCATAATTAAATATGACATCAACGGTGTCGACATCGTTGCTGACCGCACGGTCGGTGTCTGGGCGGAAAATCACTTTGTAAGAGATCAAATCCTTGAGACGCCTAGGCGGTTAAAGTCGCTGAAGTTCTCCGCCTATAGCGATGGCAGTTATTTTGCATCGCTGACTCAATTATTGAACAGCTTTCAGTCAAGAAAACTAGATGGGCTAGATCAAGTAATTGATCGCCACCCCGAGTTTGTTGCTTTTGTACCTTCAAAAGAAATTCAATCGATTGCTCAAGGTATTCTATCGCACGCCGATTGTTTCCATGGCGCCGTTAACGTTGAAAAGATCTGTTCTGATCTGAGCATTGCGTTGTCATATTCTACGCAGGAACTCTTAGACTCAGATGGAAGCAGAATTCTAGGATCCGCAAATTTCAGCACTCGCTCCATCGAAGTCTATAGAAATGACGATCCCAACCGGGAACGCTTTACCATCGCGCATGAAATCGGGCACTTTTGCCTGAAACACGACCGGTACTTGCGTTCAGAAGCCGTTGTCGAAAGTGATCTCATTGCCAACAATGAATGCGAGGACGGCTTCAACTACGACCGGCTGGAGTATCAAGCCAACCTATTTGCTTCACTGTTACTCCTACCCGAAGCACAGTTCAGGCAAAAGGTTGACGAGCTAAGATGCCAACTAGGAATAGAAGACAGGGGGCACGGCTATATTTTTGTCGATGACCAGCCTTGCAACTACGCACCGTACAATATGATGCTATCGGCTTTATCCGATTACTTCGGTGCATCAAAACTGGCCATTGAGATAAGACTGAAGCGAATGGCTCTGGTAACAGATCATCGTACTAATAGCCGCCTATCGAAAATTGTTTCAAGCGGTGCTTAGTCGATATCCGTACTTGGTGAACTTCTGCAACATCAGTCGTTTGAGCCCTAAGCTGCCGCCAACCAAGCATTTGTACCCTGTATGAGCGTCGCGTCGCGAACCGCACATTCCGGACACTCAGGACTAGATAGCGAATGGCATATGAGCGAACTTCCTGCCATTCGCCTCCGTAGTGGCCAATGTCCGCTTTAAGGGTTTAGCGGTCTGTCCAAAGTTTGGGGCGGCAGAAGAAAACAGTCGATCTTCAAACCTGACGAGACTGCTGAAACCTACTAAATTGATAGCAGAATCCTGTTTGAAGCGAATAATTTGCGTGTTCTAGCGGGCTACGGATCAGAGATCTCCTCAACCCCTTCCTGCGTGATCCTGATCCATTGGACATCGTCGCTCGCAATAGGCCATGCTAGGCTGATGCCCCCTGCCGATAGGTGCTTAGAGATAGCCTCTCCTACTCCCAATCGGTTGGCGAGATTGGCATCCGGACGCGGCCCCTCTTTGATCCAGATAGAGCCATTTCTATAGGAGAAGCTAAGCCCGATCCGTCGAAGTTCAGGTTCGTCATTCAAGTCTTCAATCGTAGTTTGCAATTTTGTTCCGTACATTTCCTTTGACTTCATAAAACTATCCTCTGTGGTGTTGGCGCGCTTTCGTACCCACCCATGTTGAGTTTGTCACTATCGTGGTGACGACGACTTAGGAAGGTATGTGCGGACTTTCCACTGCGTTGTTCGTTGTAGAACCATCCTTCTTAGCTCGAGTGTCGCTGATTCTAGGCGAGCAAACGAATTATGAATGACGGCTTTTTGGAAGCGACAATGATCCCGTACAATGAAGGAAAACGAGCTTGGCCTAAACGCCCAATTAGAGAAGCAGACACGACTGTCCTGTACGTCGAGCGGGAAGCCGATGGGGTGGATGGCTCCTGCTCCAACCGGAGTCGCGCTGCGCCACAGTGCAGGCGTCGAAGTTTTCTTATGAGAGGAGCCATCCGCACATGGCCTTCGCTGTGAAGGCGTTGTATTTGGAGCAGAATTCGATAGCGGACATTGACCTGCCTGCTCCAGTTTGATTTCTCGTGATAACGGCCCGGGGTTGGTTTTTTCGCTGGAGCCCATTTGCTCTATTTGTTTACCTATCCTTGTATACAGCTTCACCAAAAAGGTTCCTATAAGTTGAAATTCCTTTCCTTCAATCCCGGCCATGACGGTGCGATCGTTGATGTCTCCGATGGCCAATTAGAGTTTTCAATTGAAGCGGAGAAAGACTCAAACTATCGATATTCACCGATTTCCGGTCCTGACATGCTCAAAGCGATAGGCGAAATTGAAAACGCCCCGGATGCAATTTGCATGGGGGGATGGTGGCCGCGTGACCACCACGAATTCCTCCATGGATCGTCAAGCAATGCTGGCTATAGGGGCACCGCAAAAGATGGAATTATCTTTGGCCAGACGCGGTTTCTAAACAAAGAAGTCCGCTACTTTTCTTCGTCCCACGAACGATCCCATATTCTTTGCGCATTTGGGATGTCACCCCTGCCAGTAGGCACGCCTTGCTACGCCTTGGTTTGGGAAGGCGCAATCGGCACCTTCTATGAAATTGACGCTGACCTAAACATCAAACTCATAGCGGATGTTATGACTCACCCAGGCAACCGTTACGCACAGCTTTATGCCTTCGCTGATCCAAATACTCCTAAAGACGGTCGTCTTCCCGGCTTTTCAGATGCGGGGAAGCTTATGGCTCTCGCCTCCTTCTCTACTCGTAGTGCCCCGTCGTCTGGGGAACGCAAGCTACTTGATAGTCTTCTCGAGGGTCCATTTCAGGAGTTGAGCGCAAACAAAGCTTTTACGAATGCGCCGCACTACAACGTGGGCCTCGATGATCCGGAATTCCGCAACTTTGCAGGCATTTACAGCGACGCGATTTTCGACAGCTTCCATCGTTTTGCGAGACAACACTTGAAACCAAACCTACCGCTCTTGATCGCCGGCGGCTGTGGCTTGAACTGCGACTGGAACACTAAATGGAAGGAAACGGGATTCTTCTCTAGTATATTCGTACCTCCCGTTGCCAACGACTCTGGTTCCGCAATTGGCACCGCAATTGATGCTCAGTTTTTCTTTACTGGAAACCCAAAAATCGAGTGGGGTGTTTATTCCGGACTTTCGTTCCGATCCGAAGAAAGCTTCGAGAACGGCAGGTATGACATTCGAGAAATGGATCACGACGAGGTGGCGAAATTGTTGGCCAACGACCTTGTACTCGGGTGGGTAAGCGGTCGTTACGAAATTGGACCACGAGCGCTTGGCAACAGATCGATCATTGCCGCGCCGTTTCATACCCGCACAAGAGAGAGATTGAACGAAATTAAGCAACGGGAGCAATTTCGCCCAATTGCGCCTGTATGCCTTCGCGAGGATGCCAATAAGTGGTTTGGGTGCGAGAGTGATAGCCCGTACATGCTCTATACGTACAAGGCAACTACCGACGCATTGGCTGCCGTCACCCACGTGAACGGAACTGCTCGTCTTCAAACGGTCACTGCAGCATCTAATGATAACCTTCATGGCTTGCTCACCGCTTTCAAAGCCCGCACCGGCTACGGGGTGTTGTGCAACACCTCGCTTAACTTCAATGGGAAAGGCTTCATCAATAACATCCGCGACCTCGATACTTACACAGTCCAGCATGGTCTCGATGGCTTTGTCGTCAATGGCCGGGTACATCTATTAAAGAACTCCGAGCGCTATCAGGCCTATCTCTCTGATTCCGCTGAACGGGCTAACCAAGCGAGCGAATTGCAGTGACAAGCCAGTTCAATCTGCCGGAATCCGCCCTTGGCACTGACTTTTTTCGAAAGAAGTCGCACAGCGAAGCAACAAGTGCGAGCGCATATCCTCCCGGATTTGAAGAAAACGACACGCTCCGATCTGCATTTATCCGGGACCTGACGCTGCATCTAATCGAACACCCGGATTCTATGGATATGGGAAACTCGCAGATGACTAAAGCAGTGCCCCGGACGCTGATCCGATATTGGCACGATCCAAGCGACTTACCGAACGATGTCAGCGCCTGCATCTCGAGCTGGGATCGCCTCATTGATGAAGGATTCGAGATCCGGATGTTCTGTGATGAGAGCGCCGCAGCATACCTCGCCGAACGGTTCAGCGATCGTGAGTTGCTTGCGTTTGAGCGCTGTCGACATCCCGCGATGCGCAGTGATTATCTGCGCATGTGCGTGGTGCTTGCTGAAGGAGGCTTTTATGTGGATACGGATGACGTGCTGATCAGCGACAGCTGGAAGGACTTGTTCGGCGATGGCCGTTTGAAACTCCAGCCGTTGTGTTACGACATCAAGAAAGCTGGGATGGTGCCGACCACCGAGATATGGCGCGCGGATACAAGCACCAAAGATCGCATTTTCTACGTGAACAACAATCCAATTGCGGCACCCGCTGATCACCCGGTAATCCGGTGTGCGTTATCCCGCGCTACTGATCGGCTACTCGGCGATGAGTTATACCCCGCTATCCAGTCGACAACGGGCCCCGGGAATCTAACGGCGGCCCTCGCAGCACACGCGCGCGACCTGATGGTTACTGGAGCACCTCTCGATTTCGAGATCCTTCGTGGCTGGGAAGGTATAGCGGAGACGCGCTGGCACCTTTCCTATCGCGATGATGCGCGCAACTGGCGCAATATGGGCACAGGCTGAGGTCTAAGATCCGCGTATGAACCTACAAAGAGTCTCGGGGCTATTTCGTTCCCTTACATTTCGAGCCTTTCGCGCTGTAGCCACAATACTGCCCGGCAGCCGGATCTCTGCTTTCGGCGTGGGATCTAAAAGAATTGGGTCGATTCTGATCCTGAATCTTGATCGACAACCGGCAAGGTGGCGCAGGGTGTTTCGTGAACTCGATCGCTTTCGAACACTCGATGGTGATCCGCTCACGTCGATCGCGACTCGACTCGCATCAGTGGATGCGCGCGATGGCCGCGCAGTGGCGGCCACGGCCGACGTAGAACCGAACTATCGTCTAGGTGATCAGCTCCACGTTCAGCCGGATTCGCAGCTGGAGGCGTGTTTCAGCGCCGATGAACCCGTCCGCATGACACGCCAGGAAGTCGCGGTCGCGAGGTCGCACATAGAAGCTTGGAAGGTTATCGCGAAAGGGGAACACAAGCACGTCTTAGTTCTCGAGGACGATGTCTGGTTCACACCACGTGCGGCGTTGGCCATCGACCGTGGCTGGCTGGCGGCCCTCGAACGGTGCCACGCAGAAGGTGGACCGCATCTGCTCTACTTGTCTTACGAGGATGCCGGAGAGACGGCCGAGCGAGCAGAGCCCTGCGACGATCTATTCCGGCCAAAGCGCGGGCTCTGGTTTCTTTCAGGATATGTACTTTCGCGCGAAGGTGCCGCGGCGCTGCTTCGCGCGATGCCGGTAACAGGCCCAGTCGACATGTGGATGAACTATCGGCTCCAAGAACTCGGTGCACTAGCACTTTCGTCGCCGGCCATTCTCCAGAGAAAAGACTGTGCCTCTGACAACTCCTATTCCGTCTTACCTTACCTTGCTCGCGCTGGGATCGTCGATATCAACTCAGGTCCGTTACCGCCCGAGCGGACCAGTGCTGGTCCTGTGCTGGCATGGACTGCCCGCGGCGATCGGGAGGGTCTAGCAATGGCACTCTCGATGCTCGGCCTTCGCGTTCGCGTCTTTGACGGTGACGAAAAAAGCCTTTCGAAGGAGGAATTTGCCGATCTTACGTTGCAATTTGATGCTCTCGTAGACGCTCCACTTATGTCGACCGCACTAACGACGGCTATAGGCACGCCCAGCGTAAAATTCGTTCTAGAAGCGGGTGTTGCAAACCAATTTGGATTGGATTCTGCCAGTCTACCCCCATCGAGAACAACAATTCTTGCTCTAGAAGGTTCGGACGATCGGACATGGGAACCGATCTGTGCGCTGCTCGACCTCCCGCCTCCTCCAGAGGCCTTTCCTGCCGGCACCCTGCGTAGCGAAAGAATCTTTCGCGACGATCGAAAACTCATCGACTGCGCACATAGTGAGCCTGGCTCGGTGAAGAAAACTCATCTTGATGATTCTCCGTGGGTGCTTCCACCAACGAGCGGCTGGAGGCCAAGGCTTCCCATACAAAATTCTTCGGCCTTCGCAGGAGAACTTCTCGCTTGCGAGACTATGAGGGTTGCCACGCCTTTGTTTCCCAGCTTGGTCGAAACCTTCCCTGGCAATCTTGCCTCGTTCGCGAAAGAGGGGCTGACATGGGACGAGGAAGGAACAAACCTGATAATGGAGAAGGCTCCATCAGTTGAGCGGCCATATCGCTCTGGAGCCTTTGCCTCCGCACATTCATTCGGGTACGGGCGTTTTGAAGCCGAGATCAAAGCCGCTACAGGACCCGGTGTTGTGACCGGGTTCTTCTTGCATCGAAGTACACCTCGGCAAGAGATCGACGTCGAATTGGCGGGAACCGATCCTCGAACCATGTTGGTCAATGTGTATTTCAACCCCGGCGACGAAGGGGCGGCGATGGCGTATGGCTACCGCGGTGCCCCTTCCCAGATCGATCTTGGTTTCGACGCCACCGAGGACTTCCACCACTATGCCATCGATTGGCGACCGGGATTAATAAGTTGGTCGGTGGATGGCAGGACTGTTCATGAGCGAGTTGGCTGGGATCCTACTCCAATCCCACATCTTCCAATGTTTCTCCATGGTAATCTCTGGGCTCCACGCTCCGAAGACTTTGCGGGGCGGATCAATGAGAAATCTCTTCCTGCGCGTGCGGTCTTCAGAAATGTGTCGGTATTTGCATAAATAAACGAGAACACAATTGTTCAAGCTGTTGAGGAATCGCGATGGCTTGAAAGAATTAGTTCTCTGCGGTCGTCGCGAGTGACCGCGATGGGATGCAGGAGCGCAGCAAATTGCCACATTGTTGAAGGTCCGGTGTGGGCCGGAAATGGCGAAAGGTGTTCCGCGGCGTCGGGCACATCGACCAGCAACGGCAAATTGCCGCCGGTAACACTTTGCTTAGTCAGTTCTGCACGAAGCTGCCCTTGGTCAGGCCCAATGTTGCAAACGTGGCGAAGGTCTTCTCTGTGACCTCCTTTTGCTTTTTGTAGTTTGACAGAATGGTACAATCGCAAATGGCGGCGGGCCCTCTTTCTTCTTACTTTCCCCTCGTAGGCCAGCGGGATTTGGACAAGCCAAACGCCTCTGGCCGTCAGGGTGAGGGCGCGGCCCTCCCCCTCGGGCAACCCCATTAGACAGGACCGTGTCCTCGGCTGTGCCTGCGGGCCGCACCACCCCTGTCGAATAGCGTTGCCTCGCCCCCTCCCGCGTTCGCCACGTGGCAGATCAGCAGGAACAGGCAGCTTCGCTGTCTGATCTGCAAATCAGCCCTGATTTTCCAAAGAGGAAGTCAGAACAAATCAAACTGCCTGCGGGAACATGAAATGGGGGCGGTGTGTTAGTTGATGACCCAAAGGTCAAATTCAACTGATGTCCAACGTTGGGGGCGCCTTCCGATGTCGAACGTTCACCCCGTTTCTGGTCCAACTGTGACGGTTGGGTCAGGTTCGTGTGACGTTCAACAAAAGGAAAGTGGCGGACCGAGGAGGATTCGAACCCCCGACCCCTTGATTCGTAGTCAAGTACTCTATCCAGCTGAGCTATCGGTCCGCGTTGGTGAGGCGGTATTTAGACCTGAGGCCGAGGGCGCGCAAGTCGATTCTTCAAAAAAACTTCAAAAAGTCATATCACCGCGTGGAAGCCTTATTTCAAAGGTGGTTCCATCTGGCCCTGTGTCTTTCAGAAACAGATCTCCGCCGTGGCCCCGCACCAGTTCTTGCGAAATCGCCAACCCAAGTCCCGAGCCCCCTTTGCGAACACCACCCTGAAATGGTGTAAACAGATTCTCTCGTGCCTTTGGGGGCAGGCCTGGACCTGTGTCGCTGATTTCGATGCACCAGTCGGCTTCAAGCTCAGATGCAGACACCGTTACGCGCCCCGCCTTACCCGAGACCAGAAGTGCTTGCCGGGCATTGCGCACAAGATTCATGACAACCCTGAAAATCTGTTCCGGGTCGGCACGGATAACAAGATCTTCGGGTACGTCGTTCACAATCTCAACGCAGGCATCGGCAATGGCGAGTTGCTCGCTGGCGACAACATCTGCGGTAACGTCCCGCAAGCGAACCATGGTCAGGGTTGGGGCTGGTTCTTCGGCGCGTCCGAACGCCAAGGTGCTTTCGCACAAAGAAACCGCCCGCGTGATCGAATTGACAAGTTTGGGTGCCATTCGCGCCACCAGGGGGTCATTGCTTGCTTCAATTCGATCGGTAAACAGCTGAGCAGAGGTCAGAATGTTGCGCAGATCGTGGCTGACCTTAGCCACCGCCCCGCCCAACTGGGCCAGACGTTCACGTTGTTTCAGGGCCTGGGTCAGATCGGTTTGAAGCATCTGCAGGGCCTCTTCGGCCTCGCGCAGTTCGGTCACCTTGGAATTGGGGGAGATGATGCCGCGCGCATCCTCAGGTGCGCTGGCATAGCGCTGCATGTAGCCAACAACGCTTTTGATCGGACGCACCAGTACCACGCGCACAGCCAGAAACAGGAACGAGGCCGTTATGATTGAGATCACAAAGGACAGCCCAAGGATGCGGAGCCCATAATCCGTCATGGCCATGCGCAAGGGCTCACTGTCCATTGTCACTTCGATCAACAGTCCTGCGTCTTTGACCGGTGCGCCGATCACACGGATAACTTCGTTTTCGGGGATGAACAGCCGCGATACCGCATCACGGATCAGCACCCAAGCGCTGGCATTACGCAAATCAAAGGTCTTGGTGATCTGGGTCGGGATCGGTGAAGACAGCATGAGCTGACGCACCTCGTCGCGGCGCAATACGACGTTATAGACCCCCGCATTTGACAGCAATTCCGCTTCAAGCTCATCAGCCAGCATATCGTCGGCCAACAAAGCAAGCGAGGCGATCTGGGCGCGTTCCAGCCGGTTCAGCAGAAAATCTTCACGGAAGCGCGCGATCGAGGGCACAAAGATCAGTACTTCGGCCAACATGACGAAGACCGTCGTCAGGATCAGAAATCGGCCCGACAGCGAGTTCACTTTGCGCACCTCCTTGGGTCAGGGAATCCAGCGCTGGACGAACCTGACCACTCTTTTAACCATTTGATTCTCAAACAGCCTTGGAGAGAAATAGGCCCCTGCCACACGTTTGTTAAGCTCTCCGACCGTTGGGTAAGGCGAAACCATCGCTGCGATCTGACCCATCTTGAGATTATTGGCCAGCGCCAGCGACCACAAGTTGATCAATTCTCCGGCCTGATATCCGACGATCGTCGCGCCCACTGGTCGGCCCTTTACAACCATCACCTTGATGAACCCCTTGGTCTTGCGCTCGGAAACTGCGCGGTCATTGTGGTGATAGTCGAACCGGGCAACCTCCACCGCGTCGCCATGCTGTTCACGGGCTTGCGCCTCGGTCAGGCCGACCTGTGCCAGTTCGGGATCTGTATAGGTGGCCCATGGGATATGAGCGGTCTTCGCTTTCGACGGAAGCCCAAATAAGGCAGAGCGGATGATGATCCCCGCATGATATCCGGCGACATGGGTGAATTGCAGCCCACCTGCAACATCACCAATGGCATAGACCTTGCGATTGCTCGTGCGTAAAGAGTCGTCCACCTTAATGCCTGCCCGCGTGCTGTCGATCCCGGCAGTGTCGAGGTTCAGACGGTCGATATTGGCCTTGCGTCCGACGGCCAGCAACAGATGAGAGCCCGCGTAGACCTCATCATTCTCAGTGACCACCTCAATGGTGCCTGCATTTTCTCGGATCTGGGACACCATGGCGTTTTCATGGATTTCGACACCTTCAGTCCGAAGGCTGTCCAGCACGACGGCTGCAGCTTCAGGGTCGTCTTTGCCCAGCGCACTAAGGCCCTCGATCACGGTCACTTTGCAGCCCAGCCGGATATGCGCCTGCGCCATTTCCATGCCGATAGGACCTCCGCCGATGATCAAAAGGTGTTCGGGCTTGTCGCGCAGGTCGAATATTGTCTCGTTGGTGTAATAGGGCACCTGATCCAACCCGGGCAGTGGCGGTACCAAGGGCGATGAACCGGTGGCCACCACGACGCGTCGGGCGGTGATCAGATGATCTCCGGCCTGTACCTGCGTGGGTGAGATGAAACGACCGTACTCCCGGATTACCTTGACGCCAAAGCCCTCAAAACGCTCCTGACTGTCCATGGGTTCGATTTGAGCGATGACGTTTTGCACGTGTTCTTTGGCGGCTGCATAATCCACCCGTGGCGTCACATCCGCGACACCAAAAGCCGACGCGTGGGCCTGAGCATATGCAGCCTTGCCGCTGGCGATCAGAGCTTTGGATGGGACACAGCCGAAATTCAGGCAATCCCCACCCATCTTGTGGCCTTCCAGCAGGATGACATCCGCACCCATCTGGCTGGCCCCGGCGGCTACAGACAACCCGCCTGACCCGGCCCCGATCACCAGGATATCGGTTTTCAACTCTTGCATGGATCAGGAACCCTTTCGACCACGGAGGGATTTGATGACAATCGGCAGCGCTGCCAGCGCGCACAAGCCAATAATTGGCCCGATCACGAAGGGTTCCCATAACAGCGAGACATCCGGGGTTTCGCCGCGATCAAAGACACCACCCAGCCCAACACCGATCCAGGTATAGACAATCCCACCAGGGATGATGCCCAGCGCCGTCGTAATCAGGAAGTTTCGGAACTTTACCCCAACCAATGCGGGCACCAGATTGGCAACGAAGAAGGGCACCACAGGTACAAGACGCAGCAGGAACAAAACCGAGATTTCATTCTCACGCAGCCCGTCCTTCAGTTTCTTGACCGTCCCTTCCGAGGCTTCAAGCTTGGCGGTCAGAGATTCACCCAAACCCCAGCGTGCGGCCAGAAAGATCGTCGAAGCGCCTATGGTTGCGGCAAAAACATTAAAAGCCGTTCCTGCAAGCAACCCGAACAGGAACCCACCGGTCATCGAAGCGACCGCAGCACCAGGCAGCGAGAAGGCAACAATAATGATGTAAATCCCTACGAAAGCCGCAGCCATCGCCCAGTAGTTTGAATCGCGCCAGGCCAGCAAAGCCTCGCGATTGTCGCGCAGGGTTTCAAAGGTCAGATAGTCGCCCAGCGCAAAGAACCCCACGGCGGCAACGGCGAGAATCACCGCCAAAGGGATATGACGTGCCAGCCCGTTGCGCGGGATCTTGGTGGTTTCGTTCATCTGGGTAGCAGGTTCTTGTTCATTCATCTTGCCCACAACATGCGCCGCCCGCGCGCGCTGCAACAGAGGCCTCACGGGGCCTTGATGTTTATGGCACTTAATGTGAGGGATACGCGCTCTGAACCCGGTTTTTGAAATCTTTTGCCCGGGCAGATTACAGATTTGTTGCAAAACGCACCAAAACCCCCACCTAGGGGTTTGACTTACCCCCCGCTACCCAGTAGAGGACGGGCTTCGAACACTAGGGCTAGGCGAATCCGCGCCGCACCCACCGCTATAGATTGGAGACGGAGCGATGAAACGCACCTATCAGCCTTCGAACCTGGTTCGCAAACGCCGCCACGGTTTCCGCGCGCGCATGGCTACCAAAGCCGGCCGCAAAATCCTGAACGCACGTCGCGCACGCGGCCGCAAGTCGCTGAGCGCATAAGCCGCTCGACCTTTCAGGTTATGAACATGACGCCGCCGGAGGCCCCTGAGGATGGTAACAACCAGCCGAGGGTGAT
Organism: Ruegeria sp. C6; assembly: GCF_056537625.1. Classification (NCBI taxonomy): domain Bacteria; kingdom Pseudomonadati; phylum Pseudomonadota; class Alphaproteobacteria; order Rhodobacterales; family Roseobacteraceae; genus Ruegeria; species Ruegeria sp. C6. The sequence goes on from NZ_JBQFRW010000004.1 coordinate 294,451, forward strand.
GCCCCCGGCGGCGTCCGTTTGCGCATCTGAATCATTGACCGTACTGCAGAATCGCTCGGACTTTCTGAAAGCCGCGCGGGCCAAACGGCAAGGCACTGCATCGATGATGGTGCAGGCGCGTAAACGTGGCGCTGATGAGGCTGCGGGCATTCGCATCGGGTTCACCTGCTCAAAGAAGGTCGGCAATGCCGTCGCCCGCAACCGCGCCAAACGCCGCCTGCGTGAAGCCGCGCGAGCCGTATTACCTATTCATGGGCATGCGGGCTGGGACTACGTGTTGATCGGCCGCGCCGAGGTTACCGCTGCACGGCCCTTTGATGCGCTTAAAGACGATTTGCGCTATGCGCTGCGCAAAATACACGGGGGTGGCAAATGACCCTCTTTGCCCATCTCCTCGCCCTGCCCGTCCGGGCCTACCGGTTGATCTTCAGCCCCTGGGTTGGATTTAACTGCCGCTATCAGCCGACTTGTTCCGCCTATGCACTGGAAGCGCTTGATAAACACGGCGCCATCAAGGGCGCATGGCTGGCGGCGCGCCGGATCGGGCGCTGCCATCCGTGGGGTGGCGATGGCTATGACCCTGTGCCCGACGACGAACGACCCTGACCCTTGCCCGGTTCACCCAACTGCGATAGGCCCAGCCCATGTTTGATGAAGCCGACGATATCCATCCGCTTTTTGCCGGTGCGCCTTCAACCACCGAGTTCAAGAAGCTGCGCAAGCGCATCGTGCGCCAGACGCGCGAGGCCATTGAGCAGTACGGCATGGTGGACCGCACCGCCGAAGGTAAAACACCCCGCTGGTTGGTCTGCCTGTCGGGCGGCAAGGACAGCTATACCCTTCTGGCGGTGCTCTACGAACTGAAATGGCGCGGTCTGCTGCCCGTGGATCTTCTGGCCTGCAATCTGGATCAGGGGCAACCGGGGTTCCCGGCAACAGTCCTGCCAGAATTCCTAGACCGTATGGGGGTGCCACATCGGATTGAGTATCAGGACACCTATTCCGTTGTGATGGACAAAGTTCCGCAGGGCCGCACCTATTGTGCGCTGTGTTCACGCCTGCGTCGGGGCAACCTCTATCGTATCGCGCGCGAGGAAGGTTGTTCCGCAGTTGTGCTTGGCCATCACCGCGATGACATCCTTGAAACCTTTTTCATGAACCTGTTCCATGGCGGTCGTCTTGCAACCATGCCACCAAAACTGGTGAATGAAGAAGGTGATCTGTTCGTCTATCGCCCGCTGGCCCATGTGGCCGAGGCGGATTGCGAGAAATTCGCCAAGGCGATGAACTATCCCATCATACCCTGCGATCTGTGCGGCAGTCAGGACGGGCTGCAGCGCCAACAGGTCAAGCAGATCCTCGATCAGTGGGAAAAGAACAGCCCCGGCCGGCGACAAGTGATGTTTCGGGCATTGACCAATGCGCGGCCTTCGCATCTTCTGGACCCAAAACTGTTTGATTTCGCAAATCTTTCGATCGATCCGATTCAAAAAGACGAAAATTCAGACGATATTCCCCAGTTACGTTAACGCCTGACTCAGATTGATTTCCTACGGTTGGCTTGCGCGATCCTAGCCCAAGCTGAAGGCCGTAAAACCTATGCGGAAATTCCTGTTTGTCGACCGTTGTTCCGAAACGCTGCGGATATTTCTCACCGGACCGCAGGTTCTGGGATTTATTCCCGCGGCGTGTTTAGCCGCCTTCTGGTTGGGCGGTGAACGTGCACTTGTTACCACGGCTTTGGGTTTGCCCCTTGCTTTTGCCGTCATCGGAAATTGGGGAAGCCGTTCTTATACAGCCCACAGTTCAGGTATGCGCCCCAGCGGCCTGGTTCCATATGACGTATTCCAATCAGAGTTGGAGGCGTTGAGTGAATCGGTCAGCAAATCAGGTGAGAATGCCGCCTGTATCGCAATTGCTTTGGACGGCTATGCCGAGCTTCAGGATCTGCACGGTCAGGCTGCCGCCACTCATGTAAAGCAGCAATTCAGTGATCGTATCCTGTCGATCATCCGAAATCAGGACATCTTTTCGCAGATCGATCAGAACCGGTTTCTCATTGGCCTGCATCCCTCCCCACATCTTGATCTGGAAGCCTGCATTCAAATGTCTGGCCGCATCCAAAGCGCAGTCGAAGAGCCGCTTTTGTTGAATGGCACAGGAGTTTACCAATCCTGCTCAATCGGGTTCTGCCTGCATTCAGACCTGCGACAGGTCGAGGCTGATGAGTGGATTGGCGCCGCCACCGCTGCACTGTCCGAAGCGCAAAGAAGCGGTCCCTCGACCATACGCGCTTATTCAACCGGGACCCGTCGGCGATCCCTGGTCCGAGCCAATTTGAGAAAAGAGTTCGAGGCGGCATTGGACAATGGAGAGATTCGGCCCTGGTTTCAGCCTCAGGTTTCAACGGATAATGGGAACATCACAGGGTTCGAGGCTTTGGCAAGGTGGGAGCATCCAATAAAAGGTGTTCTCAGCCCGCAGGTATTCCTGCCCTTCGCCAAGCAAGCCGAACTGATGGAGCGGCTAGGCCAAATCATGCGTCACCATGCTTTTAAAGCGATGCAAGCTTGGGATCGTGCAGCATGCGTTGTGCCCCGGATCGGTATCAATTTCTCATCCGATGAGTTGCGCAATCCCGGCTTGATCGACCGCCTGAAATGGGAGTTGGATCAGTTTGATTTGACACCGGATCGGCTGGCGGTTGAGATTCTGGAAACCGTGTTCTCGCGCAGGCCGGATGACGTGATCACGCGGAATGTAACCGGCATGGCTGCGCTTGGATGCTGTATCGACCTGGATGACTTTGGAACCGGCCATGCCTCGATCGCCTCGATCAAGCGGTTTGACGTCTCGAGGATCAAGATTGATCGGACATTTGTCACCAAATCGGATCAAGATCCCAGCCAGCAGCAACTGGTCAGCGCCATTCTGACCATGGCTGAACGTCTGAACCTCGAGACGCTCGCCGAAGGCGTGGAAACGCCCGGCGAGCACGCGCTGATGGCGCAATTGGGCAGTAACCACGTTCAGGGGTTCGGAATTGGAGAGCCAATGCCATTTGAGCAGACCCTGGATTGGTTCGCGGCGCATCGTGCCAAGATCAGGGGTGCATCCAAGATCGGTCGCAAAATGGGATGAAATCTGCAATTACGGTGCGCCAAATCCAGCGCCGGAGCGATTTGATGGGCGATTCCGCTTGACCTTTGGGGCTGCACTCTGTTGAACCCACCGGGTGTGTTTCACTGCTCAAGGTGGCTGTCCCCGATGGACGATCAGAACAAAAATCTCATCCTTGCAACCGCGCTCAGCTTTCTGGTGATCCTTGTCTGGTTCGTGCTGTTCCCACCGCCGGAATCAACCACGACGCAGGACGCTGCAGAAATTGCAGCTCTGGAAGGCGACGAGGTGCAAACACCCAGCGCGACCAGCACCGTGGGTGAAGCCACAGCGACCGCCGAGGGAACACTGCCAGAGGAACAGGCCCCGCGCGTCAACATCGACACCCCCCGTCTGAAAGGCAGCCTGTCCCTGTCCGGCGGGCGGATCGATGAGCTGTTTCTGAAAGATTATAAAGTCTCGATCGAAGAAGGCGCGCCTATTGTTGAGCTGCTGTCTCCGGTTGGTTCGGAATCGGCTTATTATGCCCTTTACGGCTGGGCACCAGGTACAGGAGTTGCAGGTGCGGATGTCCCGGGCCCCAACACGCTCTGGACATTGGAAGAGGGTGAGACGCTTGGCGTAGACAGCCCCATCACGCTGGCCTGGGACAATGGCAATGGCCTGACTTTCCGCCGCACCATCGCGGTCGATCAGGACTACATGTTCACAGTTACCCAATCGGTTGAAAACGCAACCCAAACCGAGGTGGGCATGGCCCCCTATGGCATTCTTGCGCGCCACGGTATTGGTGAAGATGGCGACCTTCCGGGCCTGAAAAACTTCTTCATCCTGCATGAGGGTGTGATCGGCATGGCGGACGGCACGCTGTCCGAAGTTGACTATGGTGATGTCCGCGATTTTGACATCGACCCGAACGAACGGGCGCAGGCCGAGGTCTATCAGGTCAAGGAAGATGGCTGGATCGGCTTCACGGATCACTACTGGATGACCACGCTGATCCCAGAGCCGGGCTCGACCTTCAAAGCAGCCGCAAAATATGACTCGCGCCGCAAAATCTATCAAACCGAAACGGTACTGCCGACGCTGACCGTAGCGCCGGGTGAGACTGCCGAAGTGACCACACGCCTGTTCGCTGGTGCCAAGGAATGGGAGGCCATTCGGGAATACCAGGCGGAAGGCGTCCAGAAATTCATCGACAGCATCGACTGGGGCTGGTTCTTCTTCCTGACCAAGCCGATCTTCTGGCTGCTGCACAACATCAATCTGCTGATCGGCAATATGGGCTGGTCGATCATCGGCCTGACCCTGATCATCAAGGCGATCCTGTTCCCGCTGGCTTTCAAATCCTACGTCTCGATGGCCAAGATGAAGGAACTGCAGCCCCAGATGGAAGCCTTGAAAGAGGCCGCAGGGGATGACCGCCAGAAGATGCAGCAAGGCATGATGGAGCTGTACAAGAAGGAAAAGGTTAACCCGGCCGCAGGCTGTTTGCCGATCCTGATGCAGATCCCCATCTTCTTCTCGCTGTACAAGGTGATTTTTGTCACCATCGAACTGCGTCAAGCCCCATGGTTTGGCCCGTTCCAGGACCTCAGCGCTCCGGATCCTACCTCAATCTTCAACTTCTTTGGTTGGCTGCCTTGGGCGGCACCGCAGCCTGAAAGCTTCATGGCGCTGATCTTTATCGGTATCCTGCCACTGCTGCTGGGTATCTCGATGTGGCTGCAGCAGAAGCTGAACCCGGCACCGACCGATGCAACACAGGCGATGATCTTTGCCTGGATGCCATGGGTGTTCATGTTCATGCTGGGCGGATTTGCCAGCGGTTTGGTGGTCTACTGGATCGCGAACAACACGATCACATTTACCCAGCAATACCTGATCATGCGGAGCCAGGGCTATACGCCCGATGTATTCGGCAACATCAAATCAGGCTTCAAACGCACGCCAAAGACGGACGACAAATGAGCGGTTCGGTCACCAGCATTTGGCGGCACCCGATCAAAAGTCACGGGCGTGAACGCCTTGATCGCATTACCATGATCCCCGGGCATACCATGCCCGGGGATCGTGTTTGGGCGGTTGCACATGAGGCGTCGAAAGCGGATGGATCGGAATGGGCACCCTGCGCCAATTTCAGCCGAGGCGCGAAGGCCCCTCAGTTGATGGCAATCTCGGCGCAGCTGCAAGGCGACTCGGTCACGCTGAGCCATCCCAATCGCCCCGATCTAAGCTTTGAGCCCGACGCGCATCAGGACACCTTTCTGGACTGGGTCAAACCACTGATGCCTGCAGATCGCGCTGCGTCTGCCCGCATTGTCCGCGCCGCTAATCGCGGCATGACGGACAGCGATTTTCCTTCGATCAGTTTGTGCAACATGTCGTCGCATCGGGCGGTCGAGCAGAAGCTAGGCAGGGATCTTTCTATCGCTCGCTGGCGTGGAAATATCTGGTTCGATGGCCTGCCGCTGTGGAATGAGTTCGACTGGATTGGCCGCGACATCCGGATCGGCAAGGCCGTTTTTCATGTGCGCGAACGCATCACGCGGTGTTTGGCGACAACCGCCAACCCTGAAACGGGTGAGCGGGATGCCGACACACTGGGTGCGCTGAGCAGCTGGGATCATCAGGATTTTGGCGTTTATGCCGAAGTTCTGGAAGGCGGCACCATTCACACCGGTGACGAGGTTCAGGTTCTATGACCACACTTCCCTTTCCACTAGCTGAAACTCCAGATGAATTCGCAACGGAAACCGGTCGAAAGCTGTTTGCCGGGCCATCCGAATTCGTCAAAGGCGTCGTTGCGATGGATGGCCTGCCTGCCCCCGATCGGTTGGAGGTATGTTTCGCCGGGCGTTCGAATGTCGGTAAATCCAGCTTGATCAACGCGCTAACGGGCACCAAGGGGTTAGCACGTGCCTCGAACACGCCGGGGCGCACTCAAGAAATCAACTTTTTCACGCAAGGGCCTGAACTCTATTTGGTCGACCTGCCTGGGTACGGGTATGCGAACGCGCCGGTGAAGGTCGTGGAAAAATGGCAACGTCTGCTGAAACAGTATCTGAGTGGACGTCAGACCCTGCGCCGTGCCTTCGTCCTGATCGACTCGCGCCACGGGGTGAAACCTGTGGACGCCGAGATCATGAAGCTGCTGGATACCAGCGCAGTGACCTTTCAGTGCGTTCTGACAAAGGCCGACAAGGTCAAAGCAAAAGACCGGGAAAAAGTGCTGGACCAGGTACGCGCCGCGCTTTCGAAACATCCTGCGGCCTTCCCCGAGATCGTGTTGACCTCATCCGAGAAGGGCGACGGCATTCCGACCCTGCGTTCGATCATTGCGCATCTGGAGTGACGCTGTTCAGCAATATACAAGTCATGAGCTAAGGAAGCCGGGTCGCGCCCATCGGGTACGGCCCGTTCAGATTGGCTGTTTCCGCGATCCGGTCTTGGCACCATCCTCCAAACGCCCTAACACAGGGTCCCAGAGGGACAATCAGCCATGAAGACACGAGATATGAACCGGGATTGGATCGCCACCGCCGCCACATTGAACAGCGCCCTGCCCTATCTGCAGCGATACGACGGTGCGATTGTCGTCATCAAGCTAGGTGGCCACGCCATGGGCAGCGACGAAGCCATGGAAAGCTTTGCGCGCGATGTGGTGCTTATGCGTCAGGTTGGCGTAAACCCGGTCGTCGTGCACGGCGGTGGCCCAATGATCAATGCGATGCTCGACAAACTGGATATCCAGTCCGAGTTTGTGGGCGGTAAACGCGTAACGGACAAAGCCACTGTCGAAGTGGTCGAAATGGTACTGTCGGGCCTTGTGAACAAGCGGATCGTGCAGGCGATCAATGCGCAGGGTGGCATGGCTGTGGGTCTGTCGGGCAAGGATGCCCATTTGATGATGTGCGAACAGACCGACGCCTCGCTCGGGTTTGTCGGCACACCGTCCGAGATGAACCCCAAAGTCCTGCATGACCTGTTTGCGCATGATGTTATCCCTGTGATCGCGCCGCTGGGCGCAGGTCGGAATGGCGAAACCTTCAATGTGAATGGCGACACTGCAGCCGGGGCGATCGCCTCAGCTCTTAAGGCAGACCGCCTGCTGCTGCTGACCGATGTAGCGGGCGTCAAGAACGCAGCGGGCGATGTCGTGACCGAGCTCAAGGCTGGCCAAATTCGTGAGATGACGCGTGAAGGCACTATTGCGGGTGGGATGATTCCAAAAACCGAAACTGCGCTGGACGCGCTGCATAATGGCGTTCGGGCGGTCGTTATTCTGGACGGGCGCGCGCCTAATGCGGTGCTGCTAGAGCTGTTCACCGAACACGGTGCCGGTTCTCTGATCCGACCTGACTGAGACGTCGGAGGTGGTATGGCGCGGCAGAGCGGGCATAATGCGGTAACAATGATGCCAATCACCGAACCCTATCGAATTGTTGAACAAGCTGCTCAGGATGTGGGTCTTATGGTCATGGGTGCACTTCATCCAAGGCCCAGTGAAGCAAAGCAACTTGATGACGGAACCCTAATCCTTCTGGGGGCTGCGGGGGCATTCTGGCCCGCTCTGAAGGCCTCGGCTGAGTGGCAGGATGGCCAACCCGACCCGGTTGATCGCTGGTCCAGACGGGTGATCGGCCAGCTTGCGCGGGACATGAGGGGCACCGCCTACTATCCGTTCGGCGACCCACCATACGCACCCTTCATTGACTGGGCACTTAAGTCCGGTCGCACCTTCAGCAGTCCGGTCGGGGCCCTGGTGCACGATACGGTAGGGATGATGATGTCATTCCGTGGTGCGTTGCATTTTGCGGATGAGTTCTCAATTCCATCCGTTTCTCAATCGTCACCCTGCACAGAATGCCCCGCGCCTTGTGCAACAACCTGTCCGGTTGGGGCATTGAACACCCACAGCTTCTATGACGTGGCAGCCTGTCATGATCATCTCGATACCAAAGCGGGACACAGCTGCATGAATAAAGGCTGCCTTGCCCGGCTCGCCTGCCCTCTCAGCGCCGGCGCAGAGCGCCAGCCAGAGCAATCTGCGCATCACATGAAAGCATTTCACCGATCATGACCCGCACACTGATCCTAATGCGCCATGCCAAGTCCAGTTGGGGCGATCCCTTTGCCGAAGATTACGACCGCCCGTTGAACAATCGAGGACGCAAATCGGCCCCCGCGATTGGGGCGTGGCTGCAAAGTAATGGCTGGCTGCCGGATGACGTTATCTGCTCAAGCGCCAAGCGCACCCGGGAAACGTGGGACAGATTGGGGCTGAGCACCCCGGAATTCCGCTTTACCCCCGCCTTGTATCTGACAGGCCCCGATGAGATGTTCGCCGAATTGGCCACAGCCACCGGCAATACCGTACTCATGCTGGGGCATAATCCCGGCATCGCTGCTTTTGCAAATCGGCTGGTACGCAACCAGCCCGATCATTCGAGATTCTACGACTATCCGACTTGTGCAACGACTGTAGTCCGGTTCGATATCCCCGACTGGAATGCGCTCGAATGGCATCAGGGTGAGGTTCTGGGCTTCACGATCCCACGCGAGCTGCTGGAATAGAAAAAGGCGAGGTCGACACCCCGCCTTCTTGGTTTTCTGATCCGAATTTAGTGTCCCAGAATCTGGCTGAGGAACAACTTGGTCCGTTCGCTCTGCGGGTTGTTGAAGAACTCTTCCGGTTCGTTCTGCTCCACAATCTGACCGGCATCCATAAAGATCACGCGGTTGGCGACCTGACGCGCAAAACCCATCTCGTGGGTCACACACAGCATCGTCATGCCTTCCTCGGCCAGTTCGATCATGGTGTCGAGCACTTCTTTGATCATCTCGGGGTCCAACGCCGATGTCGGTTCATCAAACAACATGATCCGCGGCATCATGCAGAGCGAGCGGGCAATCGCCACACGCTGCTGCTGACCACCCGAAAGCTGGCCGGGATATTTCAGCGCCTGATCCGGGATTTTCACCTTTTCCAGGAAGTGCATCGCGCGCTCTTCGGCCTCTTTCTTGGGCGTTTTACGTACCCAGATCGGGGCCAGCGTGCAGTTTTCCAGAATGGTCAGATGCGGGAACAGGTTGAAGTGCTGGAACACCATGCCAACTTCGGACCGGATCTTGTCAATGTTCTTGAGGTCATTCGACAATTCCGTCCCATCCACAACAATCGTGCCTTGCTGGTGCTCTTCCAGTGCGTTCAGGCAGCGGATCAGGGTGGACTTACCCGACCCCGACGGCCCCGCGATCACGATCCGCTCGCCTTGATTGACGGTCAGATTGATATCGCGCAGCACGTGGAAGGCCCCGTACCACTTGTTCATGTTGGTGATTTCGATGGCGATTTCGTCGCTCACCTGCATTTTGGAGCGGTCGATTTCGCGTTCAATTGCAAGTTCAGACATGTGTTGAACTCCTTAACGGTGGCCAGTCTGAAGCTTGCGCTCCAGGTACATGGAATAACGGGACATGGAGAAGCAAACCACGAAGAACAGAACGCCGATAAAGGCAAACAGTTCCCAGTAGACGCCGTTCCAGGCGGTATCGGCGCGGATGCCGTTGGTCAGGCCAATCACGTCGAACAGACCGATGATCGAGACCAAAGTCGTATCCTTGAAGATACCGATGAACGTGCTCACGATGCCCGGGATCGAGATTTTCAGCGCCTGTGGCATGATGATCAGCCGCTGCGCCTGCCAGTAGTTCAGGCCCAGACTGTCTGCGCCTTCGTACTGACCACGCGGCAGGGCGGCCAGACCACCCCGGATCACCTCGGCCATATAGGCGGCCGAGAACAGGGTCATCATGATCATCACCCGCAGGATGATGTCAAAATTAGTGCCCGGCGGCAGGAACAGGTTCAGCAACAGCGATGCCACAAACAGCAGGGTAATCAGCGGCACGCCCCGAATGAACTCGATAAAGCCCACGCACAGGTATTTGACGATCATCAGATCGGACTGACGACCCAGCGCCAGCACGATACCGATAGGCAGCGAAACACCAATGGCCACGACACCCAACAGGATCGCTAGCATAAAGCCACCAAAGTCGCGGCTTTCCACCGGCGCGATACCGATCGGAATGATTGCATTGATTGCGTCAGCCACGGAACCCGCAGCAAACAGCCACCATAGTATGGGCAGCGCAATCGCAAGGATAATCGCGGCAAGAGACCCGGCAACCGGAAGCGCAAACTTGTACGCGAAATACCCGATGGCAAATCCGGCGGCGACCATGAGCGGCCCCCAGATCGAGCCACCCCACATCAGCCAAGGCAGCAGGAACGGATAAGCCGCCGTTACAATCAACAGCTTACGCGGCACCTTAGTGAACAACACTGGCGCAATAGCAACCAACAACAGGATGAAGGTTAGGTTCGGACGGAAATAGGCCGGCCATGCCCCTGTTTCAGGCGGGTTCGACCATGTGGCATCCGGATGCGCCGGATACGGCGGATAGAACCCATATAGCAGCTGTAGCCAACGATCCTTGATCACACCCCAGCAGGCATGACCATGCGTATCGCCCCAGGTGGCCATCATGATCTCACGACATTCCGACAGGGAATTGGCGTTCCAAACGGATTCGAACGTCCAGGACAGGATGTTGGAGAGCACATAGTAGATGAAGATCAGCGATACGATCGTCAGGATGGCGTTCAGCCAGCTTGAAAACAGGTTATGCTTGATCCAGCCCAGTACACCGACCTCGGAGGCGGGTGGTGCCTGTTCCGGCAACATTTCCGTGCGGACAAATGAAACATCACTCATATTACCGCTCCACCAGTTTGACACGGTTGTTGTACCAGTTCATCACCGCCGAAATGCTCAGCGAGATGGACAGGTAGACCAGCATCAGCAGCAGAACGCATTCCAGCTCGCGACCGGTTTGGTTCATGGTGATGCCACCCAGCGTACCCGTGATGTCCATATATCCGACCGCGATCGCCAGCGACGAGTTCTTGGTCAGGTTCAGATAGTTCGAGATCATTGGCGGGATGATCACCCGCAACGCCTGCGGCAAGATCACCAGACGCATGGTCCGGCCTGGGCGCAGGCCCAGTGCGGATGCGGCCTCGGTCTGACCCTTGGAAATGGCCAGAATACCGGCGCGCACGATCTCGGCGATGAATGCCGCAGTGTACAGCGACAGGGCCAGCCACAAGGCAATCAGCGAGTTACGAAGGTGGGTGCCGCCGCTGAAGTTGAAGCCTTTCAGCTCAGGGTAGCCCAGGTGAAAACCCAGAACGCCAAGCAGGATGGCTGACGGCACGAACAATAGGCCCAGTTGGATGTGCCAGATGGTCGGGCGATCGCCAGTCTTTTCTTGCTTTGAATTGGCCCAGGCCGAAACCTTGCGCATCGCAAAGATGCTGCCGCCAAACACGATCAGGAAGGCAATCAGGTCAAGCGAAACATCAAAGCGCAGGCTTGATGTACCGAAAAGGTGGATATCGCCCAATCCGCGCGAGAACAGAAACTCGGGGATATAGACCCCGCGATTTGTGACCGCGACCGTGCCAAAAAGATCCATCGTGGCTTCTGGGTTTTCACCTCGGAAGGCGCGCGGTGCTGGCAGGCTTTCAATCAGGATCGCCATGGCGAACACGATCCAAAGCAGCACTGGAACGTTACGGAACATCTCGACATAGACCGTCATGATCCGCGCGATCAGCCAGTTATTCGACAGGCGCAAAACACCGACCATGACACCGATGATCGTTGCTGTGATACAGCCCAGAACTGCAACAACCAGAGTGTTTAGCAGGCCTATAAACGCCGCGCGCAGATGTGTATCGCGCGAGTCGTATTCCAGCAGGCGTTGGTTGATGTCATAGCTGGCCGGTTCGGCAAAAAAGTCGAACCCGACTGTTCTGCCCAGCGTTTCAAGGTTCTGAATGGTGTTGTTGATAATCCAGGCTGCCAGAAGCATGAAACCGATCATCGCTATGACCTGAATGGTCGCAGATCGGTACCGCGTATCATAAAGGAGCATGGACAGCCGGAAGTGCTCCTTCGGCGGGTCAGTGAGTGTCGTCATGACCTATGTATATCCCCGTGCATCCCGGATGTTGGCAGAGTTTGCCTCTGCTCAGATCGTTCCGGGCGTGTTTCTTATGGAAGGAAAAAGGGCGCGGGTTCCCCCGCGCCCTTTTCCGTGGATCTTAGCGGAAAGGCGGTGCGTACAGCAGGCCACCATCGGTCCACTGTGCGTTCAGGCCGCGTGCCAGACCGATCGGGGTTTCCTCACCGATGTTCTTGGCAAACACTTCGCCGTAGTTACCGCCGACTTTGATCGCGCGCTGTGCCCAGTTCGCGTCCAGACCCAGCATCTCACCCAGCGTACCTTCGGTACCCAACAGGCGGTTTACCTCTGGGTTGTCGGTGGCACCGCTGGACATCTCGTCGATGTTCGCCGAGGTTACACCCAGCTCTTCCGCTGCGATCAGTGCGTTCAGGGTCCAGCGGACCACATCGCCCCACTCGTGATCGCCATGACGGACCAGCGGGCCCAGCGGCTCTTTCGAGATGATTTCGGGCAGGATCACGTGGTCGCCTGCGTTTTCAAAGGTGGCGCGCGTAGCAGCCAGACCCGATGCGTCGGTGGTGTAAACGTCACAGGCACCAGCCAGATACTGCTGCTGCGCTTCGGCGTTGGTTTCGATCGGAACCGGCTCGTAGCTCATGTTGTTGATACGGAAGAAATCCGCCAGGTTAAGCTCAGTTGTGGTGCCGGTCTGGATGCAAACGGTTGCACCGTCCAGTTCCTTGGCCGAGCTGACGCCCAGTGCCTTGGGAACCATGAAGCCCTGACCATCGTAGTAGTTGATGCCGACGAATTCGAACTTCAGGTCGACGTCGCGGCTGAAGGTCCACGTGGTGTTACGGGCCAGCATGTCAATCTCGCCCGAAGCCAGCGCGGTGAAACGTGTTTTACCGGTGGTCGGGATGAACTCAACGGCGCTTGGGTCGTCCAGAACGGCAGCGGCTACCGCGCGGCATACGGCCACGTCAAAACCCTGCCACTCACCATTGGCATCGGGGCTGGCAAAGCCGGGTACGCCGGTTGCGACGCCGCAGTTCAGCTTGCCGCGGGCTTTCACGTCGTCAACGGTACCCGCTGCAGCTGCGCCAGCAGCCAGGCCGGCAATGGTTGCCACGCCCAAAATTACGGATTTTTTCATTTTTACCTCTTCCTGATTTTCCATCCCTGAATGGAACGGTTCGATCCGGCGCATAGGCGCCAGAAAGGTTACCCAAAAGGTGTCTCCCCTTTAGTGGCCCGAGTTTGGGCGTATTCATCAACAAACGTCAAGGGCTGGATCAGGGAAAACGATAGGTCTTTTCTGCCAGAATCGGACACAAATTCACGATTTGACGAGAATCCGTCTCAGAACGAGAGGTCAAAGAACTGCTTTGCGTGCAGAAAGGCGGCCCGTTTCACTTCGGCGGCAGCATGTGCCTCATCGTCGTGGCCCCATTGTTCGATCTGCCAAAGCTCGTCCAGCCGAGAAATGCGCCATATCTCGTCCGGTTTGCGCCAATTCTGCGCAGCGGCAAAACCAAGAATCAATGACCCCGACAGGCTGACGAGGTCATGAAACGCCGCCAGCTGGAACGCATTCAGTCCATGCACCCGGTCACGCAGGCCTTGCAGCACCTCGGCAGCTTGCGGTTGATGCACCACCCCTGCACGCGGGATCAACCGCGCGCCCAGCGCGTCCGCAGCCCAATCCAATGCAGGATCCCAGGCCTCGGACTGCCGCTGCTGCAACGTTTCGGGATGGGTCGCCCGATAACACAGCAGATCCGAGTCGCCGTAATCGGCCAGCATATCGGCAACCTCACCATGCTGGTGCCGCACCTTGTCGATCGCCGCATTGGCCGAACGGGTGAATGGCATCGTGGTCGGATCGATTTCCTTTTCCTGTGCATCCCATTCCCGTGCAACGGCCTCGGCCATGGCACGCGTGGGCAGGTCCAGCGCAGCCTTGGCGGGCGTTTTGACCCGTCGACCATCCAGTTCAACCGTATAGCCCACGTCGGTCTCAACGACCGTGCTTGTCGTCCAGAAGCGTTTGGGTTTCCAGTCGCTCATCTCTTTAGCCCCAGATCTTGGCCAGTGCGCCTGGCAATTCTTCGAATGTTTCGATCACATGTGTCGCAGCCGTCAGTACCCGACGATCGTGATAACCCCAGCTGACACCGATCCCGGCAACCTGCGCGGCTGCGGCCATATCCATGTCAAAGCTGGTGTCGCCCACCATGACGGCTTGCGCAGCCGGCACGCCCGTTTCAGCCAAAGCTGTTTCTATCATCGACGGGTGCGGCTTGGACGGGTGGTGATCTGCAACCTGACGAGTAATGAAATGCTGCTGCAACCCATGCCCTTCAAGCAGCGCATCAAGCCCGCGCTGAGATTTGCCTGTGGCCACTCCCAAAAGAACCTCGGGCTGAGCGTGAAGAGCCTCAATCACTTGGCGCGCACCGGGATAAAGCGGCGAGCTTGCGGCGCCCTGCTCCAACCTTTGCGCGTGATAGGCCTGCTTATATCCGTCAACCAATGCGCTTTGTATCCGCTCGGACTGATCTGCTGCCAGACGCGCCATTGCATGGGGCAGAGATAAACCGACGATGGACAGGATGGCGTCACGGTCCGGGACCGGCAGTGACTGCGCCTGAAAACAGGCGGTCATTGCCGAAACAATGGCACCCTGACTATCGACCAGAGTGCCATCCACATCGAACAGGACTAGCCGCAATGGGGCGTTCATCGCAACTCCTCAAACGGATCATCTGCAGCGAGGTCTTCGGTCCAGCCCAGCGTATCCCAGCTGTGTTTCATATGATCCGGTAAAGGCGCCGTAAGCGAGATGGGTTTGCGGGTCATCGGGTGTTCAAAGGACAGGCTGCGGGCGTGGAGGTGCAGCTTTTTGCTGATGATACCTCCCAACTGCGCGCCCCAGCCATCGCCGAGGTTTTCCTGCCCCGAGCCGCCATATTTCCCATCGCCAATGATCGGGTGACCGATCGCCGCCATATGTGCGCGCAGCTGATGGGTCCGCCCCGTCACCGGCTCCATCGCGACCCAGGCTGCCCGCCCTGCAACGCGATACAGCGTTGCATAGAGCGTATGCGCGCGTTTCGCGCCGGGCGTATCGTTCACCTCGCTCGGATGAACAGCGATCATCTTCTCGCCTTCGCCATGCTTACCATGCCCCGGTGCCTTGACCAGCCCGGTCTTGATTTCGCCCAGGTACGGAGTTGGAACACCAGCTACCAGCGCCCAATAGATCTTTTGGGTGTTTCGGTGCCGGAAGGCTGCTGTCAGCCCTTTGGCGGCCTCGCGCGTACGGGCCATCAGCAGAACGCCAGATGTGTCCTTATCCAAACGATGCACAAGGCGCGGGTTCTCGTCATACCCAAAGCGCAACGCTTCGGACAGGCTGTCCACATGGCGGGTTTGACCGCTGCCACCCTGAACTGGCAAGCCATGCGGCTTGTTCAGCGCCAGCACGTGATCGTCTTTATAAATCACGCAAGACTGGATCATCTTTGCGTCAGCGTCTGAGACACGATGCTTCACGACTGCGGGCTTGTGATCCGCGTGCGGCAGCGGAGGCACACGCACGGACTGCCCCACCTCTAACCGGGTCGAGGCCTTGACCCGACCGCCGTCGATACGCAGTTCACCCTTGCGGCACATCTTCTCGATCCTGCCCTGGCTGACATGAGGAAACAGGCGGCGCAGCCAACGATCCAGCCGCTGGTCGCCATCCCCCTCTGCTACGGTGATCACCTGTACGCCGCTCATGCCATTGCCCCTTGTTCCGCACGGCTGATCCGCCCGGATTGTGCTTGTTTCAGTGCCTTAGAAATCATGCGCGTCTGTCGCGCGCATCGCGTGCAGAGTCAAGTCTAGCCCTGATTGCGTTGCGTTCTCAGCTTGGCGAAGTATTCCAGCCGTTTTTTCAGCTCGCGCTCAAAACCACGCTCTACCGGCTGATAGAGAACCGGGCGCTTCATATCATCCGGGAAATAGTTCTGACCCGAGAACCCATCTTCGGCATCGTGGTCATAGGCATACCCTGCACCATATCCCTGATCCTTCATCAGCGATGTCGGAGCGTTCAGGATATGTTTGGGTGGCGGTTCACTGCCCGATTGCTTGGCCAGCCGCATCGCCGCCTTATACCCCACATAGGCCCCGTTCGATTTCGGAGCGAGCGCCAGATACACCAACGCCTGCGCCAGTGCCAACTCGCCCTCGGGCGAGCCCAGCCGTTCATAGGTTTCCCAACTGTGCAGGCAAATCGATTGCGCCTGAGGATCGGCCAAACCGATATCTTCAACCGCCATCCGCGTGATCCTCCGCGCCAGATAGCGCGGGTCTTCGCCGCCGGTCAGCATCCGCGCAAACCAATACAGCGCCGCGTCAGGGTCCGATCCACGCACCGATTTGTGCAGGGCTGAGATCAGATTATAATGCTCATCCCCCGATTTGTCGTATTTTGCGGCCCGCCGCATCAGGCGCGTCGACAATGCATCCGGGTCCAGATCGGCGTCCACTTTCCAAGCAGCTACCTGTTCAATCAGGTTCAGTAGTGCGCGACCGTCGCCATCCGCCATCTCCTGCAGCGCCTCGCGGGCGGCAGACGTTAGTGGCAAGGCGCGGTCAAGCTCTTTCTCGGCGCGTTGTGTCAAACGCTCAAGATCAGCAAGGCTAAGGCGTTCCAGAACCAGCACCTGAGACCGGCTGAGTACCGCCGCGTTCAACTCGAAGGAAGGGTTTTCGGTCGTCGCGCCAACCAGGAGGATCGTGCCGTCCTCCATATGCGGCAGAAACCCGTCCTGTTGCGCTTTGTTAAAACGATGGATTTCGTCAACAAATAACAAGGTGCCCTGCCCGTTCTGACGACGGATTTTAGCAGCCTCAAATACCTTCTTCAGATCCGGCACACCGGTAAAAATCGCGCTGATCTGCACGAAATTCAGATCGGTTTCCTGCGCCAGCAACCGGGCAATGGTTGTCTTTCCCACACCCGGCGGGCCCCAGAAGATCAGGCTGGACAGGCTACCTGACGCGAGCATCACCCCCAATGGCGCATCTAGTCCCAAAACCTGCTCTTGCCCGATCACCTCAGACAGGGATTGTGGGCGCAAGCGATCCGCAAGCGGCCTGTGCGGCGAAGCGGTTGGTTCCGCAGAACCGGTATCGAACAAGTCACTCACGGATCACAACCGAAACCGCAATGAGATTAACCGGCTTCCCCGCTCAATCTCCATCTGTACCCGGCGACCTGGATCGGTCAGGGCCTGAACGATATCCTCCGGTGTCTCTGTTCTGGTTCCGTTGATACCTTTTACGACATCGCCCATACGCAATCCTGCGCGGCCGCCATAGCGGCTCGGATCAACCACCACGACGCCGGTCTGAGACAGCGACAAGCCAAGCTTTACGATCACCGCCGGATTTACGCCCGAAACGATTAGACCTGGCATGACCGTATCCTCGTCCAGCGTAGTCTCATCCGCCGCAGGCGTTTCAGGCGGTTTGATCAGCGCCACTTCAATATCCGAGCGGTCTCCGCCCCGCAGCCGTGTCAGGACCGACTTTCCACCTACCCCGGCAACAGCCATGCGAAATTTCATCTCGGCCGGAGAATTCACCTCGTCTCCGTCGACATGAGTGACAACGTCCCCGACCCGCAGACCCGCTTCTGCCAGCGGACTCAGTTCATGTAAGTCAGAAATCACCACACCGAGAGGGATGGCCATACCCAGAGACTCGGCTATATCCGCGCTCATGTGTTGACCGGCCATTCCTGCCCAAGGACTTACGAAGCTTTCGTTGCCAGACTGCGCCTGCCGCAGGAATTCGGCCACCAAATTGGCCGGAATGGCAAAGCCGATACCGTTCGACCCACCTGAGCGGGTAAGGATTGAAGTATTGATACCAATCAGATCACCATTCACGTCGATCAGTGCGCCACCGGAATTGCCCGGGTTAATCGCCGCATCGGTTTGAATGAAATACCCTCGCGCGTTTCCGGTTGCGGTTCCTGTGCGCGCCAGCCCTGAAATAATACCTGACGAAACAGTTTGGCCAACGCCGAAGGGGTTGCCAATCGCCAGCGTCAGCTCTCCTACTTCAACCTGATCGGAATCGCGCATCTGCAGGAACGGCAGATCGTTTGCCTCTTCCAACCGCAAGATTGCAATGTCGCTTTCTTTGTCACCCAGAACGACTTCGGCAGTGAATTCACGACGGTCGGTAGTCACGACCTGAATTTCCGATGCCATCCCCACAACGTGGTAGTTTGACACCACATACCCATCACCAGTGAGGATCACGCCAGAGCCGAGCGAATTCTGCACACGGGGGCGTGGCGTCCCAAATCCACGACCAAAGAAGTCCTGAAAGAACGGGTCAGAAAACAGTGGATTTGCCCGCCCTTCGCGCACAATCTTGGCGTAGATGTTCACAACCGCCGGGGCAGCCTGCTTTACGACAGGGGCGAACCCGAGGCTGATTTCGGTCTGGCTTTTTGGTACCTGCGTCTCCGCGGCTGCCGGTATTGCGCCCATCAGCAATACTAGGGAACACAATAGTCTTAGCATCATCGGCCCTCCGGCAATATCGCCAACCGGATATGCGGGGCCGATGCAAAGATTGCAAGCGACATAACCCGCTGCCTTCGACAATGCTGAGGACCTACCGCTTTCTTTTGAGCTATTCGCACAAATATCCTGCTTGAGCATTATGGCTTCGCAAAGCGTTGCAAAAGTTTCACAGGGAATTGTGCTATGTGTTGGACTTGGCGCTGAATCCAATCAGAGGGAACGACCATGCACAAAGACCGGGAATTGACCTTTGCAACGGCCCTTGCCTCTCATCATCAAAATAAGAGCTTTGTGCGGGAAGAGCACGCCCACGAGTATTACCAGGCCTCACTACTGAGTGCCGTCATGCAGGGAGTCTATGACGGGACTGTTTCCATCGGTCAGCTGCTGGAACACGGAGATTTCGGTCTCGGTACCTTCAACGCCCTGGACGGAGAAATGGTGGTGCTGGATGGTGTCGCTTATCGCCTGGATGGGGAAGGCAAAGCGACAATTGCGGATAACGGCGCGCTGACACCATACGCAGCCGTCATTGACTTTGAACCAACGATTTCGCTCGCGTTGGATTCTCCGATTAACAAATCCGGTTTCGAGGAGGGTTTGGATGACATGGCCGATGCAAAGAACCTGTTTTATGCGGTTCGTTTCACCGGATTGATCAAACACATTAGGTATCGAAACGTGTTGAAACAGGAACGGCCATACAAACCTTTGCTGGAAGTGGTCAAAACGCAGGCCGAGTTTGAATTGGAAAACGTGGAGGGAACTATTCTCGGGTTCCGCTGCCCTGACTACGCAGTCGGGATCGGCGTACCGGGTTACCACTTGCATTTCATCTCTGACGACCGGACCACCGGTGGGCACGTACTTGATTATACATTGACCCGGGGAGAGATCGAAATCGATCACACCTCGTCTCTTCATCTGGAACTGCCAGAGACAGAGGATTTCTCTGACGCCAATTTGTCCGCGGGAGCGTCAGCGGATGGTATTCTGAAAGCCGAAAGCAATTAAATCTAGATCGCCTTGGATTTTCACACGGAGCAAAAGAAAACCCCCGCGTCTGCGACGCGGGGGCTGAAACTCAGATATAGCCAAGGCTTATTCTTCGTCTGCGGCCTCTTCGGCGGCAACACGAGCTTTGTCAGCTGCGCCTTTGGCGTCGATGTCGCGGTCAACGAATTCGATGATCGCCATCGGTGCCATGTCGCCATAGCGGAAGCCTGCTTTTAGGATACGGACATAACCGCCCTGACGCTCGGCGTAACGAGGGCCTAGAACTTCGAACAGCTTGGCGACGTCTTTGTCTTCTTTCAGCTGTGCTGCGGCCTGACGGCGGGCGTGCAGGTCGCCGCGCTTACCCAGAGTGATCAGTTTTTCAACGATCGGGCGCAGTTCTTTTGCCTTGGGCAGAGTTGTTTTGATTTGCTCATGCTCGATGAGCGAACCAGCCATGTTTGCAAACAGAGCTTTGCGGTGCTCATGAGTACGGTTCAGGCGGCGATAACCACGTGCGTGACGCATTTTCTAGTTCCTTCTTTCGCGTTTTGCTTTGTCTGGCCGGCGATGCGTGTCACCGGCTCTCCTTGGGGCGGAAGTGCCCATATGGTCCCCGGCAGCCCGGGCATTTGTGAAGACGCGCTTAGAACGCGTCTTCGAATTTCTTGGCCAGATCTTCGATGTTGTCGGGCGGCCAGTCCTCGACATCCATGCCGAGGTGCAGACCCATACCGGACAGCACTTCCTTGATCTCGTTCAGCGACTTGCGGCCGAAGTTCGGAGTGCGCAGCATCTCGGCTTCGGTCTTCTGAATCAGATCGCCGATGTAAACGATGTTGTCGTTCTTCAGGCAGTTTGCCGAACGGACCGACAGTTCCAGCTCGTCCACTTTCTTCAGCAGCAGCGGGTTGAACTCCAGACCATCGTCTTCGTCCTGGCGGCCAGCCGATTCCGGCTCATCGAAGTTGACGAAGATCGACAGCTGATCCTGCAAGATGCGAGCAGCAAAGGCCAGCGCATCCTCGGGCGTGATCGAACCGTCGGTGTCGATTTTCAGGGTCAGCTTGTCATAGTCCAGAACCTGACCTTCACGGGTCGGCTGAACGTCATAGGCAACCTTTTTGACCGGCGAATAGATCGCGTCGATCGGGATCAGGCCAATGGGTGCGTCTTCGGGCTTGTTCTTCTCAGCCGAGACGTAACCTTTGCCGGTGTTGACGGTCAGTTCCATGAACAGGTCCGCGCCATCGTCCAGGTGGCAGATGACGTGATCGCGGTTCAGAACCTCGATGCCAGCGCTTTCGCTGATGTCGCCAGCGGTGACAACTGTGGGGCCTTTGGCATTGATCGACAGGCGCTTGGGGCCTTCGACTTCCATGCGCAGCGAAACGCCTTTGAGGTTCAGGATGATGTCGGTGACGTCTTCACGTACGCCCGCGACCGAGGAGAACTCGTGCAGTACGTTATCGATCTGAACGCTGGTGATGGCCGCGCCTTGCAGCGAGCTCATCAGAACGCGGCGCAGCGCGTTACCCAGGGTCAGACCAAAGCCACGCTCCAGCGGCTCGGCAACCAGGGTTGCCTGACGTGCAGGGTCGTTGCCCGGCTTGCCGTCAAGCTGGGTCGGCTTGATCAATTCTGCCCAATTCTTATGGATCATGTAATCCCTCCATTCCTGTCCGCGCCCCATGACCAACAAGGTGCAGACGCCCGAGGTTCAAAATGACGTGCTGGGGCCGTGCAAAAACACAGCCCCAGCTTAATTCAAAATCGCTTAGACGCGACGACGCTTCGGCGGACGGCAGCCGTTATGAGCGATCGGGGTCACGTCGCGGATCGACGTGATGTTGAAGCCCACTGCAGCCAGCGCACGCAGAGCCGATTCACGACCCGAACCGGGGCCCTGAACTTCGACTTCCAGCGTCTTGACGCCATGTTCCTGCGCCTTTTTGCCTGCATCTTCTGCAGCCATCTGAGCGGCGTAGGGGGTCGATTTCCGCGATCCCTTGAAGCCCATGGTACCGGCAGACGACCACGAGATGGCGTTGCCCTGTACGTCCGAGATCAGGATCTTGGTGTTGTTGAAGGTCGAGTTCACATGGGCAACGCCCGATGCGATGTTCTTACGCTCTTTGCGCTTAACGCGAGTCTTGTCACGTGCCATCGGTCAGACCCTCCCTTATTTCTTCTTACCGGCAATGGCCTTTGCGGGGCCTTTGCGGGTACGAGCATTGGTGTGGGTACGCTGACCGCGAACCGGCAGGTTGCGGCGGTGACGCAGTCCGCGATAGCAGCCCAGGTCCATCAGGCGCTTGACGTTCATCTGAACTTCACGACGCAGGTCACCTTCAACGGTGAAGTTTGCATCGATGTGCTCGCGGATGGCCAGAACTTCGGCGTCGGACAGTTCGTTGACGCGACGGTGCGCTTCAATGCCTACGGCTTCGCAGATCGCTTTGGCCGAAGTGTTTCCGATACCGGTGATATATGTGAGGGCGATTGGTACCCGCTTTGCAGTCGGGATGTTTACGCCGGCAATACGTGCCACGTGTCACTTTCCTTTTTGTTGCGGTTCCGTAACTCCGGAACCTTTTTTCACAACACTTGACCGTGGCAGTGACGCCAGAGGGTCCAGTATTATTCGAGGTGGTCGGGGCAATTGGGACGAATCCCGCATGCGGTTTTGATTCCCTTTAGGGATGGGGGTCGATATGGGCTTTTGGCGGTGCCGTCAAGCCCATATTGATATCAGCCAAGAACCGCCTCAATCGACGCGGTGACTTCCTTGATATCCGCCAGCCCGTTCACCGGACGCAGATCGCCTTTGGCGTAGTAGTAACCAATCAGCGGCGAGGTCTTCTTGTAGTATTCCATCAAGCGCGTACGCAGGCTGTCTTCGTTGTCGTCGGCACGACGGACGAAGTCATTTTCCTTACCGCAATTGGTGCATTTGCCATCCGCAGGAATCGGTTTGGTGTTGTCGTTATAGACCTCCCCACATCCGCCGCAGGTTGACCGCGCCGTAATCCGGTCCACCAGCGCGTCGTCATCCACACGCATCTCGATCACCGTATGCAGCGACTGGCCCAGCTTGGTCAGCAGAGCCGACAGCGCGTCTGCCTGTGCCAGCGTCCGGGGGAAGCCGTCAAAGATGAAACCGGCACCTTTTTCGGTGGTCAGTTTCTCTTCAATCAGGCCGATCACGATCTCATCGGTGACCAGCTTGCCCGCGTCCATGATCGCAGCAACCTTCTGGCCCATTTCCGTGCCCGAGGTTTTCGCCTCGCGCAGCATGTCTCCGGTGCTGAGTTGCACCATACCGCGGGTTTCAACCAGGTGACGCGCCTGCGTTCCTTTGCCTGCCCCCGGGGGGCCGAGAAGAATGATGTTCATCGACGAGCAGCTCCCTTTCTGCCGCGTTTCTTGCCTTTGCCGCGCAGCTGGGACTTTTCAATCAGCCCTTCGTATTGATGCGCCAGCAGGTGGCTCTGGACTTGTTGGATCGTGTCCATGGTCACAGAGACGATAATCAGAACCGAGGTACCACCGAAATAGAACGGGATAGCAAACTGGCCCCGCAGGATTTCAGGCAGCAGACAAACGGCCGCCAGATAGGCCGAACCCAGAACCAGCACGCGGTTGACGACGTATTCCAGATACTCGGCGGTTTTCTTGCCCGGACGGATACCCGGTACAAAACCGTTCTGCTTTTTCAGGTTGTCCGCCACATCGTCCGGCTTGAACGACACGTTGAACGTGTAGAAATAGGCGAAGAACACGATCATCGAAGCGAAGAACAGCAGATAAAGCGGCTGTCCGGGGCCGAAGTTGGCCAGCAGCCACGACATCACCGGGCCATTTGTGGCGCCCGACGAGAAGGTCGAGATCGTTACCGGCAGCAACAGCAGCGAGCTTGCAAAGATCGCAGGGATCACACCCGCCGGGTTCACTTTGACCGGCAGGTGGCTGGAGCCGCCTTCGTAGACTTTCATACCAGCCTGACGGCGCGGGTATTGGATATGGATCTTGCGCAGGGCCCGCTCCATGAACACCACAAAGGTGATCACGGCGATGACCATGATGATCACACCCACGATCACGGCGGGGCTGATTGCACCGCTGCGGCCCGAAGCGAAGAACTGCGCCAGAGCGGCGGGAACCTCGGCAATAATGCCAACGAAGATGATTAGAGAGATACCGTTACCGATGCCGCGTGCGGTGATCTGCTCGCCCAGCCACATCAGGAACATGGTGCCGCCGACCAAAGTGATCATGGTCGACATACGGAAGAACATGCCCGGATCGGTCGCAAGATCGCCCGATTCCAACGAAACCGCCAGACCATAAGCCTGAACGGTGGCCAGAGCCACGGTACCGAAACGGGTGTATTGGTTGATCTTCTTGCGCCCTTGCTCGCCCTCTTTCTTGAGCTGTTCGAGCGCGGGAACCATCGATGTCAGCAGCTGCACGATGATCGAGGCCGAGATATAGGGCATGATGCCGAGGGCAAAGATACCCATCCGCCCCAGCGCCCCGCCGGTGAACATCGAAACCATGCCGCCGATGCCCTGCCCCGCTTGCTCCATGAACTCACGCAGGGCTTGCCCGTCGATACCTGGAACCGGAATGAAGGTGCCCAGACGATAGACGATCAACAAACCCAGCGTGAACAGGATGCGGTTGCGCAGATCGGTGGCTTTGCCCAAAGCAGCCCAGCTTGTGTTGGCTGCCATTTGTTCTGCTGCTGATACCATAAATCGGTCTCTCTTATGAAAACACCGCCCGGAACCGTTTTCCGGCTCGGGCGGCGTCTTGGAAAACTCTGAGGTCTATGTAAGCGGGTCTGCGCCCGCTCACAAGCGCTTACTCTGCCGCAGCAGCTTTTGTGACCGTCAGTGAGCCGCCCGCTTTCTCAACCGCTTCAACAGCAGATTTCGAAGCACCGGTGACTTCCAGGTTCACTTTGGCCGTGATTTCACCTTTGGCCAGAACGCGGACACCGTCCAGCTTGCGGCGGACCAGACCGGACGCAACCAGCGCGTCCTCGGTGATCGCAGCTTTGGCGTCCAGCTTGCCGGCGTCGACGAATTTCTGGATCAGGCCCAGATTGATAACGGCGAATGCCTTGCGGTTCGGCTTATTGAAGCCACGCTTGGGCAGGCGCTGGTACAGCGGCATCTGGCCGCCTTCGTAGCCATTGATGGCCACACCCGAACGGGATTTCTGGCCTTTGATACCACGGCCACCCATTTTACCTTTGCCAGAACCGGGACCACGGCCAACGCGGGTGCGTTTAGGTGCGGCGCCAGGATTGTCGCGCAATTCGTTCAGTTTCATTTCGCTTCTCCTAAGCCGGATGTGACCCCCGAAGCGTGATGGGCCAAACACGGCATTTCTTGATTTTGATTCTCGTGGATGGAAATCCACCGGAGCGCTCTACAGCGTTGTGCCCTGCGTTGCAAGGTTTGATCCATCACAATTGCCAAAACCAAAAGAGGCGCCAGATTGGCGCCTCTTCAACGGTGAGTGGTTCAGGTGTTACGCGCAATATGCGTGGTCGCGTGCAATATCTGCGATATCACAACGGCGAACGCCGATATCGTCCAGCTCGCGATTGCTCAGGCTTTGCAGTTCGCGATAGGTGCGGCTGTATTCTGCAGCCCGAGCGCGGTTTTCTTTTACGCGCTCAACAAAGCTCGCAATACGAGCACTCAGGTTGAAACCGCCATGTGTCAGTGTTGCTGTATGTGCCATATCTAATTTCCTTTCTGTTCCGAGGCGTATTCCCCGGGCGTTTCCATTTGTTCCTTTGTGGACAAGGCTCAGATAGGAGTGTTCGATATCGCTAACAACGCGCGTTTTGGTCTAGCCGATATGCGGTGGGGGAATGGCAAGCGGGAGTACGCAGGCTACTCTGAATGCAACGTATGTCCACTTTGCGGACAAAACCGACCTTGACTCCGTCGGATTTCACACGTCTTGATTTTTTAGGCACCTAATCACTGAGGCTTCAAGTAGTTCGCGATTCAACGGCATACTTTCGGCAGATGTGCCTAAGAGGACAAAAGCCGTCTTCCAAGTCGCATCGCAAAACCCGGATGCATTCATCCATGCAACAAAGGCAGCGAACCGCATTCCATTGAGTTGTATCTCGTCAGGTTCATAGCTCGTTTCAATCGGAAACAATTCCAAGTTCGGCGGTTGGCCTTGGGCGACGTCCAGAGCAAGCTGTAGCCCAACGCCATCAATCGTATCGTTGATATCACCATCTTTCGTTTCCGAAATCAGATATTCCAAAAACTCTTGAAGTGTTTCCTCTTTGGATTCTGGGCTCTCAAGCAGCTTTGTAAAAGTAATCAGTCTTCTTTGTTGGTATCCGTCCGGCTCAAGACGTTGTGCGAAGGTGCGAAGTAGTTCGGAATCTCCGACTGCAATCGGCATATAGTATTGGCTTATTAGTGAGTTAGGTGTTGCGGCAAGTAATTCCAGCGCTTTCTCGACGCACCCGTTCAGCCAGTAAGCTGCGATGATCCTGCTTTGGTCTCTGGGGTTTGAGCGGGAAAAATCAATGAGTTGAATGACATCGTAAAGCGACCCGTCTTGTAGTTTCTTTCTTAGTGCCCCTTTATCGCCATCGAACTGCAACAAAGCCGTACGCATCAAAAGACGCTGTAACCCATCCCGCTGTTCGTGGGCGGGTTCTTTAGACATAAGCAACATATTCAAGCTGGCCCGCCTAACGTCTTGCTCCGTGCCATCGCCCAAACCGTCCAAAAATGACTGTGTAAGAGGTTCGTCATGCCATGTTGGCGTATCAAAGCATTCCGCAAACGCGGGCATGGTGGAGCACGTTGTTCCTAGAGCCACCAATAGGGTTCGAAAATTCATAGCGATATCATCCCGAATAAGTTTACCCCTATTACCAATGCGGAGGTTGGTACGCTATGGGCTCAAAGCGGACAAACACAATCGCAAACACGAAAAAAGCCCCCGAAACTTCGGGGGCCTTTCAATTCGCGAAAGAGACTGCGCTTAGCCGCGCTCTTCGATGATCTCAACCAGATGCGGGATCTTGTTGACCATACCGCGGACCGAAGGTGTGTCTTCCAGTTCACGGGTTTTGTTCATCTTGTTCAGGCCCAGGCCGATCAGGGTTGCGCGCTGTTCGGCGGGGCGGCGGATCGGGGAGCCGATCTGCTTGACGACGATGGTTTTTGCCATGGGTCGCTCTCCTTATGCTTCTGCTTCAGCAGCAGCGGGTGCTTCGTCCCGCTTGGGCAGGATGTCGGCGACCTTTTTACCGCGACGTGCGGCAACCGAACGCGGGCTCTGCTCTTTTTGCAGGCCGTTGATGGTGGCACGGATCATGTTGTACGGGTTCTGCGAGCCCAGCGACTTGGACACAACGTCCTTAACGCCCAGCATTTCGAACACAGCACGCATCGGACCACCGGCGATGATACCGGTACCTTCAGGTGCGGTGCGCATAACCACTTTACCAGCGCCGTGACGGCCTTCGATGTCGTGGTGCAGGGTCCGACCTTCGCGCAGTTGCACGCGGATCATCTGACGCTTGGCTTGTTCAGTCGCCTTACGGATAGCCTCAGGTACTTCTTTTGCTTTACCTTTGCCAAAGCCGACGCGGCCTTTCTGATCGCCGACAACCACCAGAGCGGCGAAGCCAAAGCGCTTACCACCTTTTACGGTTTTCGACACACGGTTGATCGCAACCAGACGATCTGCGAATTCCGGTGCTTCTTCACGGTCGCGGCCACGGCCCCGACGGTTTTCACGTTCTGCCATTTGGCATCCCTTTTCTCATGTGGCGCATACGGCGCCGTTTTCTTCAATCCAAGTGAGCCCCGACTAGTGCCGAGGCCCCCGGATCATCGGGGCGGAACGAAACCCGCCCGCAAGTCTTAGATCTTCAGACCACCTTCACGCGCAGCGTCGGCCAGAGCCTTCACTTTGCCGTGGAACAGGAAGCCGCCACGATCGAAATAGGCCTCTTCGACGCCTGCCTTCTTGGCACGCTCGGCGATGGCCGCGCCCACTTTGGTGGCCGCTTCGACGTTGTTCTTGCCCACAACGCCCAGATCCTTTTCCAGGGTCGAGGCTGCGGCCAGGGTCACGCCACGTACGTCGTCGATCAGCTGAACAGAGATGTTCTTGTTCGAACGGTGTACGGACAGACGCGGACGACCCGCGTTGACCTTGCGAAGTTTGTTCCGAACGCGCAGGCGGCGCTTCAGAAACAGGGTTCTTTTGCTGTTTGCCATTGTCTGCGTCCTTACTTCTTCTTGCCTTCCTTGCGGAAGATGAACTCGCCCTTATAGCGGATGCCCTTGCCTTTGTACGGCTCGGGACGGCGCCATTCGCGGATTTTGGCCGCGACTTCGCCCACCTGCTGCTGGTCGATACCTTCCACAACGATCTCGGTCTGCTTCGGTGCGGTGATGGTGACACCTTCCGGAGCAGTGAAATCAACATCGTGGCTGTAACCCAGGTTCAGCTTCAGGGTGTTGCCCTGCATCTGAGCCCGGTAGCCAACACCCTGGATCTCCAGCTCTTTTTTGAAGCCGTTTGTTACGCCTTCAACCAGATTGGCGACCATGGTGCGGCTCATGCCCCACTGCTGGCGGGCACGCTTGGACATACCACGGGGGTCGATCTTGACCACGTTGTCTTCAACCGACAGCGTTACGTCATCGGTTGCGGTGAAGCTACGGGTGCCTTTCGGACCTTTGACTTCGATGGTCTGGCCGGACACAGAGGCGGAAACGCCGCTGGGCAGCTCGACCGGTTTTTTACCAATACGAGACATTGACAGACCTCCTTAGAAGACGGTGCAGAGCACTTCGCCGCCAACATTGTTGGAGCGAGCGTTTGCGTCCGACATCACACCTTTCGGAGTGCTGACAATCGACACGCCCAGACCCTGACGGACCTGCGGGATGTCATTGACGCCCATGTACACGCGACGACCGGGTTTCGAGACCCGCTTCAGTTCGCGAATAACAGGGGTGCCTTCGTAGTACTTCAGGCTGATTTCGATGGCCGGATGACCGTTTTCACCGGTCGTCGCTTCGTAGCCACGGATGTAACCTTCGTCCGCCAGCACGTCCAGAACCCAACCGCGCAGCTTGGAAGCCGGGGTGGAAACAGTGGACTTGCCGCGCATTTGCGCGTTGCGGATACGGGTGAGCATATCGCCGATAGGATCATTCATATCTATGTCTCCCTTACCAGCTCGATTTCACCATGCCGGGGATCTGACCAGCAGAACCCAGCTCGCGCAGCGCGATACGGCTGACCTTCAGCTTACGGTAGTAAGCGTGGGGACGACCGGTCAGCTGACAACGGTTGTGCAGACGGGTAGCCGAGCTGTTGCGCGGCAGTTTCGCCAGTTTCAGACGCGCTTTGAAACGCTCTTCCATCGGCTTGCTCTCGTCATTCGCGATTTCTTTCAGCTCGGCACGCTTTGCGGCATATTTGGCCACCAGGCGTTCGCGCTTCTTCTCGCGTTCGATCATTGCTTTTTTAGCCATGTCTCAATCCTCCCGTCGCTTACGCGTTGAACGGCATGTTGAATGCTTTCAACAATGCCTTTGCTTCAGCGTCGGTTTTCGCTGTGGTGGCAATTACGATATCCAGGCCCCAGACCTCGTCGACCTTGTCGAAGTCGATTTCCGGGAACACGATGTGCTCTTTCATGCCCATGGCGAAGTTGCCACGACCATCGAAAGACGGCTTTACACCGCGGAAGTCACGAACGCGAGGCATCGCGATAGTGATCAGACGATCCAGGAATTCGTACATCCGGTCACCGCGCAGGGTCACTTTCGCACCCAGCGGCATGTCTTCACGGACGCGGAAACCCGCGATCGACTTCTTCGCCTTGGTTGCAACGGCCTTCTGGCCAGCAATCGCGGTCAGATCCTCGACAGCCGCCTTGGCTTTCTTCGAGTCTTTGACAGCTTCTGCACCACAGCCGATGTTCAGAACGATTTTTTCCAGCTTGGGCAGCTGCATGTCGTTCTTGTAGCCGAACTCTTCTTTCAGAGCGGCACGGATGGTTTCAGCGTACTGAGCTTTCAGACGCGGGGTGTAGGTTGCGTTATCAAGCATCGATCACGTCCCCCGTGGTCTTGGCGAAGCGCACCTTCTTGTCGCCTTCCATGCGGAAGCCAACGCGGGTTGCTTTGCCGTTTTTGTCCAGCAGTGCCAGGTTCGACAGCTCGATCGGGTTTGCCTGAGGCAGGCGACCACCTTGCGAGGTTTGCGACTGACGGGTGTGGCGGATGGCGATGTTGATGCCATCGACAACAGCTTTACCGGCTTTCGGGTCAACCGAGGTGATAGTTCCCTCTTTGCCCTTGTCCTTGCCGGCCAGCACGACGACCTTGTCGCCTTTGCGGAGTTTAGCAGCCATGATTACAGCACCTCCGGAGCCAGCGAGATGATTTTCATGAAGTTCTTGCCGCGCAGTTCACGAACAACGGGGCCAAAGATACGGGTACCTACGGGCTCGTTGTTGTTGTTCAGGATGACGGCGGCGTTGCGATCGAAACGGATCGCGGTGCCGTCTTCACGACGGACTTCCTTGGCGGTGCGTACGACGACGGCCTTGCGGACGTCCCCTTTCTTCACGCGGCCGCGCGGGATGGCTTCCTTCACCGAGACGACAATGATGTCGCCTACGGAGGCGTATTTACGCTTGGAACCACCCAGGACCTTGATGCACTGAACTCGGCGTGCGCCGGAGTTGTCAGCGACATCCAGATTGGTCTGCATCTGGATCATGTGGTTTCTCCCGACCTGTGGGGGCTGGTCTCGTTAAATCCCCCAGGGTTTCGACAAATGAAAAGTCCTGGGGGCTTACGCCTCCAGAACCTCCCAACGTTTCGTCTTCGATTTCGGCGCGCATTCGATGATGCGTACGGTGTCACCGACCTTGAAGGCGTTCTTTTCATCGTGAGCCCGGTATTTCTTGGACTTACGGATGGTTTTCTTCAGAACCGGATGCGTAAAGCGGCGCTCGACGGATACGGTTACGGTCTGTTCGTTGGCGTCGCTGGTCACGGTGCCTTGTAGGATACGCTTGGGCATCTGATTACTCCTCGGATGCCGCAGCAGCGGCCTTTTCGTTCAGAATGGTTTTGACACGGGCAGCGTTGCGGCGGGCCGCTTTGATGCCGGCTGTGTTTTCCAGCTGACCGGTTGCCTGTTGAAAGCGCAGGTTAAAGCTTTCTTTCTTCAGGTTGGCCAGTTCCTCGCGGAGCTGGTCCGGGGTCTTGTCACGCAGTTCTTGGGCGTTCATCGCCTTTTTCCTTTGCTCAAAACACCAGAAGGCCCCCTTACAGGGTCACCTTTGACCTGGTGGATGAATGATAGACATACGAATCGCCCGGCAACGCCGGGAGATCGCAGGATGCCGCCGTATAAGGGTTTAGAGGGTGGGTGGCAAGGGAAAGTTTCAAACCGTTTTCGAGCAGATGAAACTACCTGTTTCCAAATTACCGCCGCCCTCTGAAACCGGGCAGCAGATCACTACCGCGACCTTTCTGGATCCCGACAAACGCGGCCAAGTGCTCAGGCACCTTTCTCCTGCATTTTCCGAACCATTTTCAGGCGCGCGCGTCGCGGCAGCAACGGCATGACCCAACCCAGCACAAACGCGAGCGACTTATCGTTGATCACCGTGAGCTTCCCATCGATCATGGCGTCATAGCCGACTTTGGCCACGGCCTCAGCGGTCGCCCCTTTTTGGGCAACAAGCTTCGTGCCCTCAAGATTTGCCGCAGCAGCAAATTCGGTCACGACATAGCCCGGCTCCAGCGCCGTCACAGTGACGCCCTTACCTTTCAGCTCCTCCGCGAGCGCCTGACTGAAACTCGAAACATAGGCCTTGGTGGCAAAATAGGTCGCCTGCAATGGACCCGGCATATGCGCCGCAGTCGAACTGACATTCAGTATCTTTCCGCCACCGCCACTGATCATATCCGTGCCGAACAGATGACACAGAGAGACAAGGGCTTCGACGTTCAGCCGGATCATATCCAGATCGTCCGAAAGGCGGCGATCCAAAAAAGCCCCATGCCCTCCGAATCCAGCATTGTTGATCAGGTAGTCGACCGTCAGGTTTTTGCACTTGACGGCCTCATAAAGTTTTTCCGCGCCTCCAACAGCACCCAGATCAAGCGGAATCGCAGTGACAGTAACATCGTGGGCGGCCTCAAGCTCTGATCTGAGGGCATCTAACGCATCTCCGCGTCGCGCACTGATGATCAGATTACCGCCTCGCGACGCATGATAACGTGCCAATTCCCGGCCAATTCCGGATGATGCGCCTGTGACGAGAGCTGTTTTGGTCATAGTATCCTCCGACGAAGTAACTGGAGCGCTTTCACCTTGTCGCTTTAAGACGCTTCACTCCCATTTATAGTTGAAGCTTACAGAGATCCGCTCGTCCTCGGCCATATTCATCGGCACCTCGTGGCGCAGCCAGCTTTCCCACAGCAGGACGTCGCCCACCTGCGGCTTCATATAGATGAAAGGCTGCAATTCCCGACGCCCGCCTTTCAGCCTCGTCGGGGCGGCCATCATACGGCCCGAACGTGGGTCTTCCAGTTTCAGTGCACTGGCCCCTTCCGGCATGGACACATAGGTCGTGCCCGAAATGACACTGTGAGGGTGCAGGTGACTGGCATGCATTCCGCCCTCGGGCAGGATATTGATCCACAGATCCTCAAGCTTCAACGCGCGGTCGTCCAGATCAAACTCCAAATCCCTGGCAAAAGCAGCGACGTGCTGATCCAGCACTTTGACAAGATCGGCAAATATCGGAAATCGCCAAGGCAAATCGGTCAGCGAAGCATAACTGGTGTAGCCGGGGTATGCGTTCGCTTCACACCAGTCCTGCCCGGCCTCATCATCTTCAGCAATGACGAAGCATGAACTTTCCAATTCCTCCGCGTCGATCCTGGGATCGAACTCGGACAAGGCTGCGCGATAGAGTCGTGTGACGAAGAGTGATTCAATTTGTGCCATGGGCCGGGCATACCCCAGCCCTCTCAGCAAGACCAGCCGCTTAGGTCTTGATGGGCCCTTTGCCACAGCGCGGTATCGGGCGACCTCCGTCGGCATAGGCGAGGCACAGCACGATCTCATCCGGTTTCGGCGCATCTGGGATGTTCAGCGTCATCGTGTCGAAATGATCGAACGACCACGGATTGTCCTTGTGCCCCAGCGGAAGATCAATCGCGCAACCTGGCGCGCCCAGCTTGGCGTTGGACGGTATCACCGCCTCACCTCCGCCCACCGCAGCGCGCATGGGCGCACCGAGTTTGGGGTGGATCACCGCGCCGCCCTGCTCAAGATCGCCGTTCATGCCGACAAGCGCGGCTTTGCCGTACGAAACCGGCGGCCCATCAAGCTGAGAAACTGCCTCTGCGGCGAGTTCCGAACCCAGAATGGCGCCGATCTCGAACAACTCTGAAAGATCGTCCGAGAAGTGCCCGGCCAAAGGGTTCTGCATCACCGCCATCGCTGCAACCCGACTTATCGGATCACAAGGTTGGCCCAACTGGTCGGTGGTTATGACTTCCTTAATGAGCATCTTTTTGCGTAGCTGAACCATAGGGCCCTCCCATTCCTGCAAGTTAGCCTAGAGGCGGGGTGGCTGGAGGTCGACGTTTTTCAGGACCCACGAAATCACGGGCTGCCGAGCCAAAAGAAAACCCCCGCCGGTTTCCCGACGAGGGTCATTCTTGTAACGAGTGGGGTCAAAGCCCCAATCGCTTACCAGTCTTCGCGGACCACAACGCGCGTCTTGATCGGCAGCTTCATCGCGGCCAGGCGCAGGGCCTCGCGGGCGATGTCGTCATTGACGCCGTCAATTTCGAACATCACACGACCGGGCTTTACTTTCGCTGCCCAGAAGTCAACGGAGCCCTTACCTTTACCCATACGGACTTCGGTCGGCTTCGAGGTCACGGGAGTATCCGGGAAGATCCGGATCCAGACGCGGCCTTGACGTTTCATGTGACGGGTCATGGCACGACGTGCAGCTTCGATCTGACGCGCGGTGACGCGCTCGGGCTGCAGTGCTTTCAGACCGTAGGTGCCAAAGTTCAGATCGGAACCGCCTTTGGCGAGCCCCTTGATCCGGCCTTTGTGCATCTTGCGGAATTTAGTACGCTTTGGTTGAAGCATATCTTTCCCTCCTTAGCGACGACCGCCACCAGCACCACGAGGTGCAGGGCCGTCCTGGAGTTCCTGTGCTTTACGGTCACGTGCCTGCGGATCGTGCTCCATGATCTCACCTTTGAAGATCCAGACCTTGATCCCGATGATCCCGTAGGGAGTCATCGCTTCGGCATGTGCGTAATCGATGTCGGCACGCAGGGTGTGCAAAGGCACGCGGCCTTCGCGGTACCACTCGGTCCGAGCGATTTCGGCGCCGCCCAGACGACCAGCGACGTTCACCCGGATACCCAGGGCGCCCATGCGCATGGCGTTTTGAACCGACCGCTTCATCGCGCGGCGGAACGAGACGCGGCGCTCCAGCTGCTGAGCGATGGACTCGGCAACCAGCTGCGCGTCAAGCTCGGGCTTGCGCACTTCGACGATGTTCAGGTGCAATTCGCTGTCGGTCATGCGAGCAAGCTTTTTGCGCAGAACTTCAATGTCTGCACCTTTCTTGCCGATAATGACACCGGGACGTGCAGTGTGGATCGTAACGCGGCACTTCTTGTGCGGACGTTCGATGATCACACGGGCAACACCGGCCTGCTTGCACTCTTTGTTGATGAACTCACGGATTTTGAGGTCTTCCAGCAGAAGATCACCGTAGTCCTTGGTGTCGGCGTACCAGCGGCTGTCCCAGGTGCGGTTGACCTGAAGGCGCATGCCGATCGGATTGACTTTATGTCCCATTAGGCTTGCTCCTCAACTTGACGCACCTTGATGGTGATCTCCGAGAACGGCTTCATGATCTTGCCGAAACGGCCACGGGCACGCGGACGACCGCGCTTCATGACCAGGTTCTTGCCAACCCAGGCTTCGGCGACGATCAGTTCGTCGACATCCAGGTTGTGGTTGTTCTCGGCGTTGGCGATTGCAGACTGCAGGCACTTCTTGACGTCCTGCGCGACACGCTTGTTCGAGAAAGTCAGGTCGGTCAGAGCCTTCTCAACTTTCTTGCCGCGGATCATCTGCGCAACCAGGTTCAGTTTCTGCGGGCTAGTACGGAGCATGCGCGTTTTCGCCATTGCTTCGTTTTCAGCCACGCGGCGGGGGTTCTTTTCCTTGCCCATGACTTACTTCCGCTTCGCTTTTTTGTCAGCGGCGTGACCGTAATAGGTACGAGTCGGCGAGTATTCACCGAACTTCTGACCGATCATGTCTTCCGAGACGTTGACGGGGATATGCTTATGGCCGTTGTACACACCAAAGGTCAGACCCACGAACTGGGGCAGAATGGTGGAACGACGCGACCAAATCTTGATGACTTCGTTGCGGCCCGACTCGCGCGCTGCTTCGGCTTTTTTCAGCACGTAAGCATCGACGAAAGGACCCTTCCAAACAGAGCGAGACATAGATTAACGTCCCTTCTTCTTGGCGTGCCGCGAGCGGATGATCAGCTTCTGGGACGCTTTGTTCTTGTTGCGGGTACGCTTACCCTTGGTGTCCTTACCCCACGGAGTAACCGGCGTACGGCCACCCGAGGTACGACCTTCACCACCACCGTGCGGGTGGTCGATCGGGTTCATTGCAACACCACGAACCGACGGGCGAACGCCCTTGTGGCGCATACGACCGGCTTTACCGAGGTTTTGGTTGCTGTTGTCGGGGTTGGACACGGCACCAACGGTGGCCATGCATTCCTGACGGACCATGCGCAGCTCGCCCGAGCTCAGACGGATCTGAGCGTAGCCGCCATCGCGACCAACGAACTGAGCGTATGTACCGGCCGCACGTGCGATCTGACCGCCTTTACCAGGCTTCATCTCGATGTTGTGGACGATGGTACCGATGGGCATGCCCGAGAACGGCATTGCGTTGCCCGGCTTGATGTCGGCCTTGGCGGATGCCACGACTTTGTCACCAACAGCCAGACGCTGCGGAGCCAGGATATATGCCTGCTCGCCGTCTTCGTATTTTACCAGTGCGATGAATGCGGTCCGGTTCGGGTCATATTCGATCCGCTCGACGGTTGCCGCGACATCAAATTTGTTCCGTTTGAAGTCAACGATCCGGTAGAGACGCTTTGCGCCACCGCCGCGGCGGCGTGAAGTGATCCGTCCGGTGTTGTTCCGGCCGCCCGATTTGGTCAAACCCTCAGTGAGAGACTTGACCGGACGTCCTTTCCAAAGCTCCGAACGGTCGATCAGCACCAGCCCGCGCTGGCCCGGCGTCGTCGGCTTGTACGACTTGAGTGCCATGCTTTCTGTCTTCCGTTTAGCAAGTGCAGGGAGTTTCCCCACTATGTGATAGGCCCCCGTAGGTGCCAAGGGCATAGGGCCCCGAAGGTCCCCGGTTACAAATATCAGAGGCCCCGGAACGAATCCGAGGCCGCAAGATTGGGAGCGTGTAACAGGGTTGGGGGTGGGTGTCTATAGGGGATTGAAGCAGAAACTTCGTTGTTCCCTTTTGCCCCTCAAGCCCTCAAGAACCTTTAGGCTTCTTCGCCTTTGCCATCACCTTCGACAAAGTTCATTTTTAGGGTGCCAAGTCGCACCTCTATATCATTGTCCAAGTACGCTCTCACCTTAATCCTCCCCTTTTCATTCACCGGAAGTGGTGACCAGTGGAGAGGAAACGTCATAGAGAGGACTTTGTCCTCTGGGCGTTCATTTTCAGTCCCAGCAAATGCACTCTTTCGCTGTTCGTCCGTAATCTCAATTTCAGTACTAAAAATCTCATCCCGAGAACTCGCAAGTTCAAGGTAGACACAGAGTTTAATAGTATTGATCTCGACATTTATCGGTACCCTCAAATTAACAAGCGCACCAAAGTTGGGCAGCAAACCTGGAGCCGGTCCAGAGAAGTTCATCTCGCCGGTGTAGCACCCGATCAATGTCAGCTTGCCATTAGTTTCGTACCTAATGTCATCGCAGAAGACTGTCGTGCCATATGCTTCTGAATTCACGACGCCGCACTTTCAATTCTAAACGTCAATCCGGAGACGAGGTTTCCAGTTGGTGAGTTTTGTGCTTCTTGCCGCAAATCGATCACATTTGAAGTCGCCTCAGTAGAGTTTGTCTTTTCCCGACGATCTTTCTCGACGAACTCAAGGTCGATTTCTTTGTCAAACGCGTAAGCAAACTCTGCAATCGATCTAGCAGTCAAGTTCGCACTACCTTTTAAGCGTCGATTTACCACCGACCGATCGACTCCCAACACTTCAGCGACTTCTTGCTGTGTCATTCCTGATGCAACTAACTCAGCTTGCAATTTCTTCTGGAGCTGAGAAATAAATTTGGCTGCTTTGCGTGATTTAGGGTCAATCTTTAGTTGATATGACATCACCATACTCCTTGCTCTGGCAGCACTTCGGCTCGTCCAAATCGATTTCATGTCGAACGTGAGATGTTTGAGCTACGTACCTACTGTAAAGATCAAGCAATTTGATTTGATCCGCGCTGTCACCGTAACAACAGACAAAGGCGTCTTTTTGCGGCACCCAACCAAAGATTCGTACGTCATCCGTTTTTATCTCCCAAACATACTGTTCAGGATTGAAGTTTAGTTTTTTGAAGCGGCGATCCGTAGAGAACTCGTCGCCGGAAACAAATTCGTGGAAAACTGCGAACACCTGTTCGATTGGCAACAAACTTGAATAAAGTTCATTGTGGTCCATGACCGGAAGGACAGCGTCAAGCCATTCAACAAATTCAGGCGTTGCATATAGCGTTCTCCAAGGTTGCTCATCATCTTCTAGCGGATCAATTTTTATCAGTAGACCCGACTCACATAACTCTAACAGTGTTGCCATATATATCAACAAGTGGTTTCTACAAGTTAAATTTGCTAGACGACTATCGTGCAACGGGTGGCCAAACAAGCCAATACAATCAAACTTGCTATCCTCTTGAGTTAGGTACCAACAAAAAAACCCCCGCTTGCGCGGGGGCCTTTATCTCTCTCCAAAGACGGGTTCGATCAGAGACCGGTGCTCACGTCGATGGTGTTACCCTCTTCCAGGGTCACATATGCTTTTTTGACGTCTTTCCGCTTGCCCAACTGGCCGCGGAACCGCTTGACCTTGCCTTTGGTCACGGTGGTGTTCACCGCTTTGACCTTCACACCAAACAGCGCCTCAACGGCCTCTTTGATCTGCGGCTTGTTGCTGTCGATCGCCACTTCAAAGACAACCGCGCCGTTCTCAGAGGCCATGGTCGACTTTTCGGTGATGATCGGCTTGCGGATCACGTCGTAGTGTTCTGCCTTCGCGCTCATTTCAGACGAGCCTCCAGTGCTTCGACAGCCGCTTTGGTGAGCACCAGAGTGTCACGCTTGAGGATGTCATAGACGTTTGCGCCCATCGACGGCAGGATATCCAGACCTTCGATGTTCTTGGACGCTTTCAGGAACCCTTCGTTCACGGTCGCGCCGTCGATGACCAGAGCACGTTTCCAGCCCAGGTTTGCAACCTGTTTGGCCAGAGCGGCGGTCTTGCCTTCGGCTTCGGCGTTCTCGATTACGACCAGTTCACCTGCCTTGGCTTTTGCCGACAGAGCGTGGCGCAGGCCAAGCTTGCGGAACTTCTTGGGCAGGTCGTGACCATGCGAACGAACCACGGGGCCTTTGTAGATACCACCACCACGGAAGATCGGCGCGTTACGGTCACCATGGCGAGCGCCACCGGTGCCTTTCTGGCGATAGATCTTCTTGGTCGAGTAGCTGGTTTCCGAGCGGGTCTTGACCTTGTGGGTGCCAGCTTGCGCGTTGTTGCGCTGCCAACGGACCACACGGTGCAGGATGTCCGCGCGCGGCTCGAGGCCGAACAGGTCAGCATCCAGCTCGATGTTGCCGGCCTTGCCGCCGTCCAGTTTGATTACATCAAGTTTCATGCTTCACCACCTTCCGCGGGAGCTTCTTCCGCAGGCGCTTCGGTTGCAGCCGATTTCACAGCAGCCGGGAAAGGCAGGCCTTCCGGTGCTTTCTTCTTGACGGCGTCCTTGACGGTGACCCAGCCCGATTTCGGTCCGGGAACGGCGCCTTTGATGAAGACCAGACCACGGTCGGCGTCGGTTTTGACGACTTCCAGGTTCTGGGTGGTTACACGGGCAGCGCCCATGTGACCGGCCATCTTCTTGCCTTTGAACACCTTGCCCGGATCCTGACACTGACCGGTCGAACCGTGCGAACGGTGGCTGATCGAAACACCGTGCGAGGCGCGCAGACCACCAAAGTTCCAACGCTTCATCGCACCGGCAAAGCCTTTACCGATCGAAGTGCCCGAAACGTCAACTTTCTGACCTTCCAGGAAGTGTTCTGCCGAAATCTCGGCGCCCACATCGATCAGGCCATCTTCGGAGACGCGGAACTCGGCCAGCTTACGCTTGGGCTCGACCTTTGCAGCGGCGTAGTGACCGCGCATGGCCTTCGAGGTGCGTTTTGCCTTGGCGGCACCGGCACCCAGCTGAACGGCGGTGTAGCCGTCTTTGTCAGCGGTGCGCTGTGCAACGACCTGCAGGTTGTCCAGGTGAAGAACGGTCACAGGGATCTGCTTGCCGTCTTCCATGAACAGGCGGGTCATGCCAACTTTTTTTGCGATAATACCAGAGCGCATAATCTATACCCTCCGATCTTACGACTGCAGCTTGATCTCGACGTCCACACCAGCAGCGAGGTCGAGCTTCATCAGCGCGTCAACGGTCTGGGGGGTCGGATCAACGATGTCCAAGAGACGCTTGTGCGTACGGATCTCGAACTGGTCGCGGGATTTCTTGTCAACGTGAGGGCCACGGAGAACCGTGAACTTCTCAATCTTGTTCGGCAGCGGGATCGGGCCGCGCACGTTCGCGCCGGTCCGCTTGGCAGTGTTGACGATCTCTTGCGTGCTGGCATCCAAAACGCGATAGTCAAATGCCTTCAGCCGAATACGGATGTTTTGGCTTTGCATATTAACAGCCTTTTTTAGGCGTTGAGGTTGAGAGGAGGACAGACGCGCATCGCCAACCCTCTTCGAACCCAAAAGGCGGGAATCATCCCGCCTTGATGTTCTTGATGAGAACTCGCGCGTATTAGTGGGGTTGGTGGGATTTGGCAAGGCCTATTTGATTGGACTTTCACCTGAAGTGTGCTTCTTAATCTGCTCTTCAGTGATGAGTTCTTCCGCAAGCGCACTCGCGAGACTATCAGCCACCCTCCAGCACTGAAAAAGCTCTTCATGCAACTCTTCTAAGTCAGCGACCATATCATCCCGCCCCACTTCGGACTGAATCTTATAGTTATGACGCTCAAAAAACCCGTGAAAAAGTTTGTTTCTTGCGACCAAGCCTCATTTGAACTGTTTGATGATTAGATCGTCTTCAAACCGCAATTCTTGTTTTAGCATTTCCAGGACTCTGCCCAACGTGCTGCATTCAATAACTTCTAGAGCCCTTGCGGCCGCATTTGGGTCCTGTTCGCTGTACCAATTGTTGTTATGTCCCTTGCTCGCCAACACAACAGTTCCGAGCGCAGTCTCGAATAGCTGTGCCGTTTCCGCAGTAATTCCGAACTTTGCATAAAGCTGATCTCTACTCGCCATACAAAAGTCTATTTCAACTTCAGAAGCTGATTACAAGAAAAAGGCCGCCCCGAGGGACGGCCTTCTTGATTTCCTCACTGAGTTGCTCTCGGCAGATTTTTCCATGGAAAATCGCCTGCCGCAACCAGGTGCGACAAGCGCGCCTTTCTCGATGATTTTCGATACCACACCGGCGCCGACGGTGCCGCCGCCTTCGCGGATCGCGAAGCGCAGACCGTTTTCCATCGCGATCGGTGCCATTAGCTCAACGCCGAACCATACGCATGTCCACCTCGGCTCCATTTTCGGTCTGTTTCAATCAAAACTTAACCTAATTCCTCGCTAACCAAGGATCTTCTACCTTCATGCCTTGATAAACCGCGTGCAGGAAAAGATGAGCAATCACAGGGTCATTTGAAAATGGCGAGAATTGCAAATTGCCCTCTCTGACGCCCTCCTCAGCTTCATAGACAACCTCATCCCCTTTGACAGTCACCAGCACCTCAAGTTCAGCCAGAGTCTCCGGATCGACTGCCGTGGGATCATCCGACAGGATCACAAAATCCGCCACTTTTCCGACCTCAATCGAGCCCTTCTCATCTTCCTCAAAATGCTGCCATGCAGGCCAGATCGTCATTGCCTTCAATGCCGTCATGACATCGACCCTCTGATGCGGCCCCAGAATGTCACCTGACCGCGTGCGACGCGTGACCGTAGCCGCAAGTACACGCATGCTATCTGGAAAGGCCACCGGCGCATCGTGATGCGTGCCGAACTTCATGCCACGCTCGTGCAGCCATCCTGTAGGCGAAATATTTTCTGCGTTTATCGGCCCGACCGTATGATCCCGGTGCCAATCGCCCCAATAGAACGTATGCATCGGAAAGAGCGACGGAAACACACCAAGGCGCTTAAGGCTTGCGACTTGATCCTCGCGAAGAAACTGACCGTGAATCAGAACTGGGCGGTTGCCGGGATCGCCATACTTGATCTGTGCCTCTTCGAGTGCAGCAATCAGCATGTCAGATGCCCCTTCACCGTTGGAATGCACGAGGATTTGGAAATCGTTGTCGTAACACCAATTCACCGCGTCCTGGAGTTGCTCCATCGTGATGGCTGCGTATCCTGCGTAGCCGGCGGCATAGTTCCCAACCGGATCATAATAGGGTCGATCCCTTAAAGCGGTAAAACCTTGCGGCGAGCCATCAATTGTAAGTTTACAGCCCCCGACCCGAACCCTGTTTTCGTAGCTTTTCGAAGTGTTCGCACCAATAAACTCTTTCGACTCAAGAACATCCGGGAAGGCTACTACATCGATTGGAAGAGCTTCTTCCGCAGCAACTTTCCTGAGAACCTCGACAATCTGACCTGATGATCGGCCTTCCTGCCCGGTCGTATATCCAAACTTTGCCCAAAGGTCGGTTCCAGCTCGGGCAAATGCTGCCAGACCCCCTTCACCCAGATTTCCCAGCAAGGGAACGAGAACAGAAAAGAACGCGTACTCCTCCAGAACACCGTTTGGCTCTCCGGCCTCATCGCGTTGGATCACCCCGCCCGGAGGTGCTTCGGAAGCCGCCGTTATACCAGCCAATTCCAAAGCTTTCGAGTTTGCGACACCTATATGCCCAGACTGATGAATAATGACGACAGGCAAGTCCTCAGACACAATGTCCAGCTCTTGTCGTGTTGGGTGACGGAGTTCCTTTAATTGAGCATTGTCGTAACCAAAGCCGATGATCATTTTGACCTGCTCAACGGCTTGCGCATTCTCCTCGGCCCAGTCAGTCAGCGTGGATTGCAGACTGGCGATATCAATGACATCCCCGTCCGGTGGCGCAAGAAGGTTAGCGGACAGTGCCTGCAAGCCGCCCATGAAGACGTGTCCGTGGCTATCAACGAAACCCGGAAGCATCGCGCGCCCTTCCAGATCATAAGTTTCGGTTTCCTCACCCTGATGCGCCGACAAGTCAGATAGCGACCCAACCGCAAGAATGCGCCCGTCTTTGACTGCGACAGCTTCGGCGGACGGAGCCGTATCGTTCATCGTTACAATTGGCCCGCCCAAATAGATCCGATCCGCAATCTGTTGTGAGGACGCAGAGGTAGATGAGAAAGCAACCGCTGCGACAAGACAAACTGAACGCGCCCAAAAGTGCATCTTATGACCTCTTTCTAATTGCAATGTCTCAATACGAAAGAAGTTAGCATTACTGTTGGCTTAGGCAAAAACGAAAAAGGGCGCCCCGAGGGACGCCCTTTCTTTGTATATTCGCTTACGCGGATTACTCGATGATTTTCGAGACGACGCCGGCGCCGACGGTGCGGCCGCCTTCGCGGATCGCAAAGCGCAGGCCGTCTTCCATCGCGATCGGGGCGATCAGCTCGACGGTGAAGCCGACGTTGTCGCCGGGCATAACCATCTCGGTGCCAGCCGCCAGGGTCACGGTGCCGGTCACGTCAGTTGTACGGAAGTAGAACTGCGGACGGTAGTTCGCGAAGAACGGAGTATGACGACCGCCTTCTTCCTTGGTCAGGATGTAGGCTTCGGCTTCGAACTTGGTGTGCGGTGTAACCGAACCCGGCTTACACAGAACCTGGCCACGCTCAACGCCGTCACGGTCGATACCGCGCAGCAGGGCGCCGATGTTGTCGCCCGCTTCACCGCGATCCAGCAGCTTGCGGAACATTTCAACACCAGTACAGGTGGTTTTCTGAGTGTCACGGATGCCGACGATTTCGATCTCGTCGCCAACATTGATCACGCCACGCTCGACACGGCCGGTCACAACGGTACCACGGCCCGAAATCGAGAACACGTCTTCAACCGGCATCAGGAACGGCTTGTCGACTTCACGCTCAGGGGTGTCGATGTAGTCATCAACCGCCGCCATCAGTTCCTTGATCTTCTCTTCGCCGATTTCCGGGTTGTTGCCTTCCATTGCGGCCAGAGCCGAACCTGCGATGATCGGAATATCGTCGCCGGGGTATTCATAGCTGGACAGCAGTTCGCGAACTTCCATCTCAACCAGTTCCAGCAGCTCTTCGTCGTC